>NZ_JBIAWG010000014.1:0-273148 GCF_042895285.1 Streptomyces sp. NPDC001406 | reverse complement strand
GGCCGCCCGGGGGGGGGGGGGCGGGTGGGGGGGGGGGGGGGGCCCGGGGGGGGCGGGGGGCCCGGGGGGGGCGGGGGGGGGCGGGGCCCCCCCCCCCCCACGGCGCGCACGTCGCCGGAGACGGGACGACGACAGGACGACGTGCGCCGGTGCCCGTCGTTGGGAACGGGCGCCCCGGCCGCCTCGATTCGCATTCGGATGGGGACTCCGGAGCCGTGAGGCCGCTGACGCCTGCGGCCTCTTCGGGCGGCCGACGAAGAATCTATCCGCGGGAGCCCCCGTAACAGCCCTGCTCAGCAAGGAATTTGCGCTTCTCGTACGGGCAGGGCGAGCGTGCCGTCAAGGCCGCGTCAAACCCGCCTGAGGAGGCGTCAGGGGAGCGTCAAGGGCGACCGTTGGCGGCCGTATCCGGTCGCAGACTGATCGGCACGGGGGACGGGCGACCGTCCGTGGCGTGTACATGGGAGGGTCCGTGACGATCCCCAAGCTCTCGACTTCGCTCGAACAGGGGAGACCCCGATCGGCCGGCACATCGCGCACATCTCGGACGGGAGCTGTGGGGCAGCCACCGCGACCGGCGGCCGTCCCGTCAGGGGGCAGCCCCGGACCGCGGCAAGGAGGGGGGCCGCGGACGCAGCGTCCGGGGCAGCGCCTGAGGCAGCAGGCCATGGCCGCGCGGGCCGCCCTGCGCCGCCGTTACTGGGCCACCGTGCCCGCCCGGCTGCGCCTTCTGCGCGCGGCCACGGTCCTGCTCGGCGCCGCCCTGACCGTGGTCCTGGCCGTCGCCGGGCTCGCCGCAGGCGGGGCCTGGGACGGCGTGGCCGACCGCGACGCGCCCCGCACCACCAGCGCCGCCGACCTCGACCTCGCCCTTAACGACATGGACGCGCAGGCCGCCAACATCCTGCTGTCCAGCGGAAACGCGAGCCGGGGCGAGCTGGAGACACCGCATGCCAAGGCCGTGGGCAACTACGCCGACGCCCGGCGCGAGATCGGCCACGATCTGCGCACCCTCTCGGTGGCCGCACAGGGCGACCGGGCCGACGAGAAGACCGTGGAGTCCCTCACCGACGACTTCGCCGAGTACCAGGAACTCGTCGGCCGGGCCCTGGAGAACGACGGCCGCACCGGCGGCAAGCCCGACGCGCTCACCGACTACCGCGACGCCACCGACCTCCTGCAGAACAAACTCCTGCCCGAGTCACGTACCTTGGTGGCCTCCAACAACGCGGGCTTCAACGACCAGTACTCGGCGGCCCGTTCGGCCCTCGCCGCCCAGCTCGCCGCCGTCCTCGCCCTCGGCCTGCTGCTCCTCGGCGCGCTCGGCGTCCTGCAGTGGTACCTCAGCCGGCGCTTCCACCGGGTCATCAACCCCGGTGTCCTGGCCGCCACGCTCTGCACGTTCGTCTCGGTCGGCCTCGGCTGCCAGGTGCTCGCCGCCTCCGCCGAGCACCTGCGCGGCGCCCGCCGCGACGCCTTCGACTCCGTCGTCGCGCTCTCCCGCGCCCGCGCCATCGCCTACGACGCCAACGCCGACGAGAGCCGGTATCTCCTCGACCCCCAGCGCCGCACCCGGTACGAGCAGTCCTTCCTCGCCAAGTCGCAGCAGCTGTACGGCCTGAAGGCCGCGACCCTCTCGACGTACGACGCCGATCTCGCCACCACCTGGAAGGACTACCGGGCGGACCACGCTGACCTGCGCTTCACCGGCGAGTTCCGGCGTGAGCTAGACAACGTCACCTTCCCCGGGGAGCGGGCCGCGGCCGAGAGGACGGTGGAGACGTACGCCGTCTACGAGCGCGACGACCGGAAGATCCGCTCGCTGCTCGCGGCGGGCAAGGAGCGTCAGGCGGTCGAGTTCTGCATGGGCTGGGAGTCGGGCACGTCCAACGCCCACTTCGGGGCGTGGATGGCCGCGCTGGACGACGTGACGGACATCAACCGCGCTCACTTCAGGTCTTCCGTGGCGGCCGGCCGTTCCGAGCTCACCGGGCCACTGCCCTGGGCTGCGGGCCTGCTGCCGGCCGCGATGCTCCTCACCGGGCTCGGGCTGCGGCCGCGGCTGGCCGAGTTCCGCTGACCGCTCCGCCCGAGTCCGTACCCGGCCTCCAGACCGGGGCCGCGCTGGACACGGCGGGGCCGGTGCGCGGGGGCTGACGGGAAGCCCTTGGCATGTTCTTGACGCATTCTTGGGGCCGGTCCCGTGCCCGGCCGGAACCGGCCCCGCGACCCGTGCCGTTCAGCCTGATGTGACATCGACCCTCCCCATACACACGGAGCCCGGGCAGAGAGCGCAGCACATGGTGATCTGCGGCGACGACGGACTCGCCCACCGGCTCGCCCTCGAACTGGACGCCGTGTGCGGCGAGATCGTCACCGTCGTGCTGCCGTCCGGGAGCGACGAGCACGGCGCGGGGATCGCCGCGCTGCACCGCGACCCGGGCTCCCCGGTCGAACTGCTCGTCTCCGCCCGGCCCGACGAGCGGACCCTGCGGGCCGCGGGCGTCGAGCGTGCCGCCGCGCTCGCCCTGACCTACCGCGACGACCAGATCAACATGACGGCGGCCCTGCTGGCCCGCACCGTCAACCCCTCCATCCGGCTGGTGGTCCGCATGTTCGACCGTGAGCGCGGCCGGCACCTGGAGCGGCTGCTGGACCGTGCGGCGGGACTGTGCGACGACCTGGCACAGGACACCTCCACCACGGTGCTCTCCGACGCCGACACCGCGGTGCCCGAACTGGTCGCGGCAGCCGCCGTGGGACACGGTCACACGCTCCAGGTCGAGGGCAAGGTCTTCCGCGGTGTCGTACGGCCCGCGGGGACGCCGGCGCAGGCCACCGACCTGGCCGCTCTCGCCGTGCTGTCCGGCGCCCACCAGGACGACCCGGCCAGCCAGGACAGCGCGGAGACGCCCGGCGAGGAGGGCACCCAGCTGCTGCCGGACACGCAGACCGCCGACGACAGGCAGGTCACGCACGGCCGGCTGATGCTGGAGGAGGTCGTCCACCACACCCCCGAACCGGCGGCCCGCACCCGGCGCCGGCACCTGCGCAGCTGGCTGCGGGCGCGGCTCGCCCATCTGCCGTGGAAGGTCTTTCTCTCTCATCAACTCGCTTCCGTCTACGGGTCCTTGGCGGCCATCGTGGTGGCGCTCTCGACCGCCACCGCGCTCTTCGCGGACGAGCACCCGTGGTGGAAGAACGTCTACCTGCCGCTGCTGGACATCTTCACCATGGGTGACCCGGCCACCCAGGAGTCGGTCGCCCGCCGTGTGCTCCAGCTGATCGCCGGATTCGTGGGACTGGCCGTGCTCCCGCTCGCCGTCGCCGCGACCATGAACGCCACGGAGGCCTTCCGCACCGCCTCCGCGAGCCATCCGCCCGACGACGACGTGAACGGCCACATCGTGCTGGTCGGGCTGGGCTTGGTCGGCACCCGGGTGCTGGCCCGGCTGCGCAGCACCGGCCACCAGGTGGTGGCCATCGAGCGAGACCCGCAGGCGCGCGGCATCTCGCTCGCCCGCGAACTCGGCATTCCGCTCGTCCTGGAGGACGCCGCCGCGCCGGGCGTGCTCGAACTGGCCCGCGTCGGAGACAGCCGGTCACTGCTCGTCCTCACCCGCGACGACGGACAGAACCTCGACATCGTGATGGCGGTCCGGGAGACCAACCCCGACGTACGGGTGGTGATGCGGCTCTACGACGACGACTTCGCCGCGACCGTGCAGCGCACCCTGCGCGCCTCCTATCCGGACGCGCTCACCCGCAGCCGAAGCGTTTCCGCGCTGGCCGCGCCCTCCTTCGCCGCCGCGATGATGGGCCGCCACGTGCTGGGCGTGATGCCCGTGGAGCGGGGCTCACTGCTGTTCACCTGCGTGGACGTGGCCGGGCACCCAGAGCTGGAGGGGCGGTCCGTGCACGAGGCGTTCCGGGAGAACGAGTGGCGGGTGCTGGCCGTCGGGGCGGCCGCCGGGCCGGCGCCGTCGTCCGCCATGGACACCCTCACCGGACTCCGCCCGGACCGGCCGGGCTTCGACTGGCGCCCCGCGCAGGGCCGGGTGCTGCGGGCCGGCGACCGGGTGGTCCTGGCGACCACACGGCGCGGCCTGGACATCCTGATGACGGGGGTGCAGCCGCATCCGGCGGGCCGGCGGGGGTGAGGAGCGCCGGCGCCGGGCCTACTCCAGCCCGGACGCCCTGAACACGCTCAGCGCCGTCTCCCGCTCGATCCGCTCCGAGACGCGGCGCAACGCGGTCGTCCGGCCGCCGCGGTCGGCGCCACGCTCACCTCGACCGGCGCGGTGGACTCCTTCCACTCCTCGTTCACCGGCCTCGGCGGCGGCATCACCATGCTCGGCATGATGCTGGGCGAGATCGCGCCCGGCGGTACCGGCTCCGGCCTCTACGGCATGCTGATCATGGCGATCATCGCGGTGTTCATCGCCGGTCTGATGGTCGGCCGTACGCCCGAGTATCTGGGTAAGAAGATCGGCTCCCGCGAGATCAAGCTGGCGGCCTGCTACATCCTGATCACCCCGGCGCTGGTGCTCGTCTTCACCGCGTTCGCGATGGCACTGCCGACCCCGGCCCACTCGATGACCAACAGCGGGGCGCACGGCTTCTCCGAGATCCTCTACGCCTACACGTCCGCCGCCAACAACAACGGTTCGGCCTTCGCCGGTCTGAACGCGGACACCCAGTGGTTCAACAGCACGATCGGCATCGCGATGCTGCTCGGCCGCTTTCCTGCCGATGGTGTTCGTCCTGGCGCTCGCCGGTTCGCTCGCCGAGCAGAAGCCGGTCCCGGTCACCGCGGGCACCCTGCGCACCGAGAAGCCGCTGTTCACCGGCCTGCTGGTGGGCGCGATCCTGATCATCACCGGTCTGACCTACTTCCCGGCCCTCGCGCTGGGTCCGCTGGCCGAGGGGCTGGCGTCATGACCACTCGCACAGAGAACCCAGAGGACTCCATGTCCACCACCACCCCGACCCGGGCGCCGCACAGCGACGTGCCCACCGGGCACAAGCCTGCCGAAGGACGTGTCGGTGCGGGCCTCTTCGACCCCAAGCAGCTGGTCAAGTCGCTGCCGGACGCCTTCCGCAAGCTCGACCCGCGGGTGATGATCAAGTCGCCCGTGATGTTCGTGGTGTGGATCGGCTCGGTGCTGACCACGGTCTTCTCGTTCAAGGACCCGGGCGACTGGTTCGGCTGGGCGATCAGCGCCTGGCTGTGGCTGACCGTCGTCTTCGCCAACCTGGCGGAGGCCGTCGCCGAGGGCCGGGGCAAGGCGCAGGCCGACACCCTGCGCAAGGCCAAGACCGACACCGTCGCGCGCCAACTCCTCAAGGACGGCTCCGAGGAGCAGGTCCCGGGCACCGAGCTGAAGATCGGTGACCTGGTCGTCTGCGAGGCGGGCGACATCATCCCCGGTGACGGTGACGTCATCGAGGGTGTCGCGTCCGTCGACGAATCGGCGATCACCGGCGAGTCGGCGCCCGTGATCCGCGAGCCCGGTGGCGACCGCAGCGCCGTCACGGGCGGTACCAAGGTCCTCTCCGACCGGATCGTCATCAGGATCACGACGAAGCCGGGCGAGACCTTCATCGACCGGATGATCAGCCTCGTCGAGGGCGCGGCCCGGCAGAAGACGCCGAACGAGATCGCGCTGAACATTCTGCTGGCGTCGCTGACGATCGTCTTCCTGCTCGCGGTGGCCACCCTGCCGCCGTTCGCCGACTACGCGGGCATCCATCTGACGATGGTCGTGCTGGTGGCCGAGGCCAAGGACCGCATCTTCGAGCCCTTCCAGCGCTACGGCGACTCCCCGCGCGGTGCCGGCGTCGGCCTCGGCCTCGCGGTGGCCCGCGGCTTCGCCGAGTCGATGGGCGGCACGCTGAACGCCGAGGACACACCGGGCGGTGGCCTCACGATGGTGCTGAGCCTGAACCCGGCACCGGGACGCCGACCGGATCGCCCGGACCTGTCGGCCGCGGTGACTTCCTGACGGTTTACGGTGGAGGCGATCGGAGGCGCGCGAGGCACTCCTCTTGTGGTGCGTACCGAGGTGGGGCACGGCAGGGCTGAGGCCGCTCACCGGTGACAAAGCGCCCGTTGCCGGGCCCGCATGGCGTCGCGGGGCCGGATGCCGACGGCGGGCGCCCGGCACCTCTCGACGAGCGCCGTGAACTCGGCCGTGTGCGTCCCGCCGACAGCGGGCGGCCGGGCACCGCGCTCGTGGACCGGCCGTCGGAGATGCGCGCGGCGCTCGACGTCGCTCCCGGCGGGAGGGGGTGAACGACACCCCACCTCCACCCTGGCTTTCGGACCCGGTGCGCTTCTGCCTGCGGCTGCCCTCATGTGCCGGGCTGTACCGTCTCCTCCTTGAGGACCCGGCGGGAGTCCAGCCGCAGGCGCCAGGTGTTGCGCCGGTGCACCGCCGCCAGTTGGGGCTCCAGCGGTGACGGGGGGACCGCGATCACCGGGCAGGTGGCGTGGGTCAGGCAGTAGCGGGAGACCCAGCCGGAGAACGCGCGCGGGCGGTGGCTGCGGCGGCCGGCGCCCACGACCAGGACGTCGTCCTCGCGGGACGCGGTCTCCACCAGCGCCGGGCCGGGGGTGCCGCGTATGACGAGGGCGCGCATCGGCAGCCCGGGGCCGGCGTCGCCGAAGAGCTCGTCGAGCACCGAGACCAGCCGCTGTCCCGCCAGGCGCTGCCACTGGTCGACCAGCAGGGCCGAGGCCGGCGAGCGACGGGCCGCCAGTTCTCCGCCGGGCGGCACCCAGGCCAGCACGGGCCAGAACTCGGTGTCCCTGCGCCCGGCCTCCGTGGCGGCCCACCGCAGGGCCGTGATGCTGCCGAGGGATCCGCTCACGCCGACCACGACACGAGCGGTCGCCGAGGCGTCGTAACCGGACATCGCTCCACCGTTCTTCGCGCTTGCCCACGGAGGCTTCCCGCGGGCGGTCCCGCATGCGGAACCCCTTCCATGACACTCCCGGCGAGCCCCCCGACCAGTGCGGCGGCCACTTCTTGGCGCGCCTCTGACGGCCCGTACCAGCGCTGTCGGCCCTCGCCGTCAGCATCGCGTCAGCGTCGCCCCGATCGGCGTCAGCATCCCGTCATGAAGGGTCGGAACGCCGGGTCACCCGGGCATAGCGTCAAACGGAGAGCCCCGGTCCGCCTCCCCGTGTCCGGGGCCTCTCAGTTCCCTTGCACCCATCAGTTCCCTTGCACGCACCACCCGGATCCTCCAGGAGGCATCTCATGGCAGAACTCTTGTGCGGTGAAGACCCGGAGCCTTCTGATCGCTCCCCGGCCGGACCACTGTTCGTACCGGTCCGGCCGGGACGGGCGGGGTGCACGGCGCGGCTGTTCCGCACCCCCCTCGGCGACCGCACCGCGGTCGGCTTCACCTCCGCCCGCGGACTCGCCGCGACCCTCGGCCCCGACCAGGCGTGGATCCGGCTCGCCGAGCCCGCGCTGCGCGCGCTGACCGCACCGCTCGGCGTCACCACCGTCACGATCGACCCTCCGTTCTCGGCTCCGGCCCCGTCGCCGGTCGAGCCCGTCCAGGCCGCCGCACCCGCCGTGGTCCTGCGGATCGCGTGAGATCGCATGAGCATGAGAGAGGGCAGCCCGCGATGACGACCCTGCACGAACCCACCGTCACCACCACCCCGGCCGAACTGTCGGTGTGGCCCGCCTCCACCACGGAACCCCGACCGGGCGACCTGGCCGTGGGCGGCGTACCCCTCGCCGAGGTCGCGGACCGCTTCGGCACCCCCGTCTACGTCCTGGACGAGACGGAGGTCCGTGAACGCTGCCGCACCTACCGGCACGTCTTCCCCGAGGCCGAAGTCCTCTACGCGGCCAAGGCGTTCCTGTGCCGGGCCATGGTCCACTGGACGGAGGAGGAAGGCCTCGGCCTGGACGTCTGCTCGGCCGGAGAGCTGGAGCTCGCGGTCACCACGGGCTTCCCGCCCGAGAGGATCGTGCTGCACGGGAACGCCAAGTCCCCGGGTGATCTGGAGACCGCCCTGCGCCTGGGCGTGGGCCGGATCGTGATCGACAGTCCGTCGGAGATCGCGCGACTGGCCGCCGCCGTCGGCCCCGAGGGCCACCAGAAGGTCATGGTGCGCGTGGTGCCCGGCATCAGCGCCGGCGGTCACGACAAGATCCGCACCGGCACCGAGGACCAGAAGTTCGGCCTGTCCATCCGCGACGGCTACGCCCAGCACGCCATTACTCGGATACTGGACCAGCCACAGCTCGAACTCACCGGACTGCACTGCCACTTGGGCTCGCAGATCATCAGCGTCAAGCCGTACCTGGCCGCCGTGCGCCGCATGGTCGGCCTGATGGCCCGGCTCCACGAACAGCACGGACTGGTCCTGTCCGAACTCGATCTCGGCGGCGGCCACGGCATCGCCTACCGCCCCGGCGAAGAAGCACTCGACCTGACGATGCTGGCCAGCAAGGTGTGCGACGAGCTGACCGGCGCGTGCGCGGCGGCCGGGATCCCCGTGCCCCGCCTGATCATCGAGCCGGGCCGGGCCATCGCGGGCCCGGCGGGCATCGCCCTGTATCACGTGCTCGCCGTCAAACGCACCGGTGACCACATCTTCGTGGCGGTCGACGGCGGAATGAGCGACAACCCGCGGCCCGCGCTGTACGGCGTCCGCTATGCGCCCCGCCTGATCGGCCGGCCCAGCGCGGCGCCCCTGGCCCGGGTGACCGTCGTGGGCCGGCACTGCGAGGCCGGCGACGTCCTCGCCACCGACGTCGAGCTCCCGGACGACGTACGCCCCGGAGACCTGCTCGCCGTCCCCGTGGCCGGCGCCTACCACCTGTCCATGGCCTCCGGCTACAACCTGGTCGGCCGCCCGCCGGTGGCCGCCGTGTGTGCGGGCCGGGCCCGCCTGCTGGTGCGCCGCGAGTCCCTGGACGACATCCGCAGCAGGGACGTGGGGCTGTAACCCGCCCTCGCCCTCGCCGAGTGCGGTCACCGTGGGGACCCGCCAGGCCCGCGGCGTCGGCCGGCCGACCCGCCCGGGCCCTGCCGGAGGGCGCGCGGGCGGCTCCCCGCTGAGACTGGTGCCGATCGTCCGACCCGGCCGTGGTGAGGTCCCGATGGCATATGGCCTGGCACATCGTCAGCTGAGGCCCAGGGTTCCGCTGCGCCCCGGCGAAGGAGAGAAGCACCACCTCACCAGCCTGGAGGGCCTGGCCGCGCTGTCCTTGGACGCGCTCAGCTCGGTGGCGTACGGTCCCGAGGCGATCGTGCTGGCACTGGTGGTCGCGGGGACCGGGGCCCTGACGGCCACGCTGCCGATCACGCTGGCGATCGTCTTCCTGCTCGTGGTCCTCGTGATCTCCTACGCCCAGGTGATCGCCGTACACCCGGACGGCGGAGGCGCCTACGCCGTGGCCAAGAAGGACCTCGGCCCGACCACCAGTCTGCTCGCCGCGGCCAGTCTGGTCGTCGACTACGTCCTCACCGTCGCCGTCAGCCTCACCGCCGGAGCGGACGCCCTCGCCTCCGCGTTCCCCGCCCTCGCCGGTGACAAGCTCTGGGTGTGCCTGGCGGGCCTCGCCGTGCTGACGGCCGTGAATCTGCGGGGCATCACCGACAGCGCCCGGGTGCTCATGCTCCCCACCGCGCTGTTCATCGTGGCCATCCTCGGTGTCATCGTCCTCGGACTCCTGCGCACGCACCCGGTGGCCGTCGTCGGCACCGCGGAGTCCTTCCCGGCCCAGGAGTCGCTCGGTCTGCTGCTGATTCTCAAGGCGTTTTCGTCCGGCTGTTCCGCTCTGACGGGCGTCGAGGCCATCGCCAACGCCGTGCCGACCTTCCGCACCCCGCGTGTCAAGCGCGCCCAGAGCACCGAACTCATGCTCGGCGCGCTGCTGGGGACGATGCTCATCGGCATCGCCGTGCTGATCCGCCGCGACCAGGTTGCCCCGCGCGCAGACGTCACCGTCCTGGCCCAGCTCACGGCCGGCGCCTACGGCGACGGCTGGGCGTACTACGCCACGAACATCCTCGTCACGGTCGTCCTGGGGCTCGCCGCCAACACCAGCTTCGGCGGGCTGCCGGTGCTGATGGGCCTGCTCGCCCGCGACCACCGTCTGCCGCATCTGTTCGGGCTGCGCGCCGAGCGTCCCGTCTACCGGTACGGCGTGCTGGCCCTGGCCCTGCTCGCCGCGCTGCTGCTGCTCGCCACCGGCGCCGACACCCACCGGCTGATCCCGCTGTTCGCGATCGGTGTCTTCATCGGCTTCACCCTCAGCCAGCTCGGTCTCGTCCGGCACTGGGCCACCGGGAGACCCGCCGGTTGGAAGCGCCGCGCCCTGATCAACGGCACCGGGGCGGTGCTGACCACCCTGGCCGGGCTCATCCTGCTCACCACCAAGTTCCTGGAAGGGGCCTGGGTGGTCGTGGTCGCCGTACCGCTGATGATGCTGCTGTTCGCCCGTATCGAGCGCTACTACGCGACCGTCGGCCGGGAACTCGGACTGGGCCGGGTCCCCGAACCGCCCGACCGGCGCACCGGCAGCCTGGTGATCGTGCCTCTCGGCGAGGTCAGCAAACTCGCCCGGCACGCCATCACCGCCGCCTTGGCGCTGGGCGACGAGGTGGTCGCGGTCGCGGTGCACGCGGACCCGGAGAAGAGCCGTGCGCTGGAGGAGGCCTGGGACCGCTGGAACCCCGGGGTACGCCTCGATGTCATCGACAGCCCGCACCGCTCGCTGGTCCAGCCGATCGTCGACTACGTGCAGCGCGTCGCCGGGGACGGACGCCAGGTCGCCGTCCTCATCCCGGAGGTGGAACCGCTGCACCGCCGTTACGAGATCCTCCAGAACCAGCGCGGCCTGCTGCTGGCGACCGTGCTGCGGGCCCGTACCGATGTGGTGGTGTGCATGCTCCCGTACCGGCTGAGTGTCTGAGGCGTCCGAGGCGTCCGAGGCGTTCCGCGAGGCCCACCACTACGACATCGAGGTGTGCGGGGGAGCGGTGAGCGTGGTCGCACGGATCGGGCCGGTGCGGCAGCGGCTCACGGAACATCCCGTGCCACCCGGGCCGGTCACGCTCGTCGTCGACATCCGGACCACGGGCGCGCAACCGCTCACGACGGCGACGGGCGGTCCCGACGCGATTGCCTTCCTGGTGGAAACCCCCGACGGGCCGGTGCGGCCGGCCGAACTCGACGGCCGCTATCTGTCCACCCAGGTCGCGACCGGGTTCACCGGACGCGTGATCGGAATGTATGTGACCGAGGGGCGTGCGGACTTCGACTGGTTCGAGTACCGCGGCACCGGCCGGCGCAATCGACCGACTACGAGGAGTAGTCACCCTCGGACACGCGTCGGGGCCGGTGCGCACCAAGGGCGTGCGGGCCGGCCCCTCATGTCGCCGGGCGGAGCGGCGGACCGCCCGGGGTGGTACTCAGGCGGCCGTCATCACCCGGTCGGCACCCAGCGGGCGGTGCGGGGCGATGATCTGGCCGTCCGGCAGGAGCTCACCGGTGTCCTCGAAGAGCAGAACGCCGTTGCACAGCAGGCTCCATCCCTGCTCCGGGTGGTGCGCCATGAGGCGGGCGGACTCCCGGTCGGCGGATTCGGCTGTCGGGCACGGCGGCTGGTGCTGGCACATTGATGGGATCTTTCGCTGTGTCGTGGTCATGTTCGTCCCCCGTTGCGATTAAGTCGGTCGGAACCCAGTGTTGCTCTCCGGGCGTCAATCCGCAGGGATTTCGCAGCACCGCTTTCTCACAGGTTGATGACGCATCGGCCACGCGTCTGGTTCATCCCAACTGGGCAGCCACTTCGGGTGGTTCGGGATGGCCGGATGGGGCTAGTCCGGTCGGACCGGATGCCCTTTTCAGCTCGTCGGAGCGCTTTATTGCTCGTACGAGCGCAGGGACGAGTAATAGCCGCAGGAAATGCAGTCGTACCCCGCCTCCGGAAATTGGAAACGGGGTACGAAAGGGGTGTGTCAGGCGGGTGAGCCGAGCAGTGGCACGGGAGTCACCCGATGGGTCAGTACCGGAAGCAGTTCGGCGACCCGGTGCGGGCGGTGGGCCGCGATGCCCGGCGGTGCCGGCGCCAGCGGGACGAGCAGGTCCGCGGCCGCCGGATGGCCCTCGGCGCCGTCCGCCGCGCAGTCGCCGTGCAGCCACAGGGTGAGCATGTACAGGCCGGGCACGGAGAGCAGACGGGGTTGGTAGGGCTGTTGCATGGTCTCGGCCTGGCGCAGGGCGTGTTCCGTGGCGGCGATGTAGGGCCCCTCGAAGAAGTGCGAGAACGCCCAGCCGTCCGGCATCAGCCTGGTCTCGGCGGCGGCCACCGCGCGATCGCCGCACCGGATCAGGAAACGCCACCCGGTGAGCCGGGTGGCGGACACGCCCTCGGAGGTGATCCGGTCCAGCACATGTACGGGCAGCGGGAGTTCGGGTGTGGCGGGTCCCTGGGCGTTGCGCAGGGAGGGTGTTCGGGCCTCGCGGACCGCGGTGGGGGAACCGAGGGCCGTGAGGACGGAGCGAAGTGCGGGCGCGGGGGCAGGGGGGACTTGCAGCGGCATGGTGGGTCGCCTCTCATTCGACAGGCGCGACGGCGCGAGGGAGGGGGGGCGGACGGCGCTGTCAGCTCGATGGGGTCAGAGAGGCGGGGGCCCGGGCCGGTGAGCGAGGGTGCGGATGAGGTCTGCCGCAGGTCACCTTGACGGCAGGAACCAGGACCGTGGGCGCCAACCTTCTGCCTTGTTCGCGGAGTTTATACGACAGCTGTTCATATGATGTTTCCACTAGCCGTTTCCGGCGCCGCGAACAAGGCGCTATTCAGCCGCTGATTCGCGGGAATCATCCCGATTCCCCGCCCGGTGGGTACCCGCTGACCTCGGAATACGCTTCAGGAGCGGTCGGCTGAATGCCGTCGGCGTTTTTCACGAGGCTCTCGGGGCACCCGAAGTTGCGTGATGCCCCATGCCCCGTGAATGTGCCCCGGGGCACATTCCAACAGAGTAGCGGGCCCCGGGTCCCCGTGGGACGTTATCGATCGCTTCGGCTGGGCATCATCCCACCTGACCCGGGACATCCGGCGGCCGGATCCTCGGCCCGCCCGATCGAGGAGGGACGCTTCGATGGGGGAGAAGGTCGTGGCAGGTGCGTTCGACCTGTCCGATCGCCAGCACTACCGGGAAAAGCTCCGGCAGTGTCTGACGGGACTGGAGCGGCTGCTGGTGGAGAAACGGTTCGACCGCCCGAAGAATCTCATGGGCGTCGAGATCGAATTGAATCTCGCCGGTTCCGACGGTATGCCGAGAATGTTGAACGGACAGGTACTGGAACGTATCGCGAGCCGCGATTTCCAAACAGAACTCGCCATGTTCAATCTGGAAGTCAACATAGCCCCACACCGCCTGGGCGGCCGGGTATTCGACCGGCTGGCCGAGGAACTGCGGACCTCGCTGGCGTACGCCGACCGCAAGGCCGGCGAACTGGACGCCGGAATAGTGATGATCGGCATTCTGCCCACGCTCGACCGGGACGACCTGGTCTCCTCCAACCTCTCCGAGGTGGACCGCTACACCCTGCTCAACGACCAGATCGTGGCCGCCCGCGGCGAGGACTTCGTGCTCGACATCGAGGGGGTGGAACACCTCACCTGCACCTCGAAGTCCATCGTGCCCGAGGCCGCGTGCACCTCCGTCCAGCTGCACCTCCAGGTCACCCCCGGCCGCTTCGCCGACGTGTGGAACGCGGCGCAGGCCGCCTGCGCGGCCCAGATCGCTGTCGGCGCCAACTCGCCCTTCCTGTTCGGCCACGAGCTGTGGCGCGAGTCGAGACCGCCGTTGTTCCTGCAGTCCACCGACACCCGCCCGCCCGAACTGCAGGCCCAGGGGGTGCGGCCGCGCACCTGGTTCGGCGAACGGTGGATCTCCTCCGCCCATGAGCTGTTCGAGGAGAACCTGCGCTTCTTCCCGGCCCTGCTCCCGATCTGCGACGAGGAGGACCCGCTGCGGGTGCTCGACGAGGGAGGCGTGCCCAAGCTCGCCGAACTCGTCCTGCACAACGGCACGGTGTACCGCTGGAACCGTCCGGTCTACGGCATCGCCGACGGCGTTCCGCACCTGCGCGTGGAGAACCGGGTCCTGCCCGCCGGACCGACCATCACCGACGTCATCGCGAACGCCGCCTTCTACTACGGCGTCGTCCGCGCCCTCGCCGAGGAGTCCCGCCCGGTGTGGACCCGGCTGCCCTTCGCGACGGCCGAGGCCAACTTCGACGCCGCGTGCCGGCACGGCATCGACGCCCGCTTCGTCTGGCCCCGGCGCGGACGCTACGGCGGCACGGCCGAGGTCGACGCCGTGACCCTCGTACGCGACGAACTCCTGCCGCTGGCCGAGGCGGGCCTGGACGCGTGGGGTGTCGAAGCCGCCGACCGGGACCACTTTCTGGGTGTCATCGAGGAGCGCTGCCGCCGCCGCGTCAACGGCGCGAGCTGGCAGTCGGCCACCTTCCACCGCGCCCTGGAACAGGGTCTGTCCCGCCAGGACGCCCTGGCCGCCACCACCCGTCGCTACCGCGAGCTGATGCACATCGGGGAGCCGGTGCACACCTGGCCGGTGGGCCTGCCGGAACCGGTGCCGTTGGGGTGAGGGCGGCACGGCCGCGCACCCCCTGGGGTGGGCCGTCGGTCAGCCCGAGGCGTTCCGTGCCCCCGCCGCCACGATGGCCTGCAGGATGACCGAGTGGATCTGGGCGGGGTCGCTGACCTCGTGGCCGGAGCCGCCGGTGGCCCGCGCGATCTCCTGGGCCTCCTTCCGGGAGGCCTCCGGACCGACGGCGATGACGATGAGGGGCACCGGGCGCTCGGGGTTGCTGAGCCTTTGCAGTTCGGAGACAAGCCCGGCGCGGGAGATGCTGCCGGGATCCTGGTTCACCCCGTCGGTCAGCACGACCAGCGCGTTGAACTTGCCCTTCGCATACGACGAGGTGGCCGCCCGGTACGCGGCGAGGGTGGTGTCGTACAGACCGGTGGCACCGCCGGGGACCGGCTCCAGTCCGCCGAACGCCGCCGACAGCCGGTCCCGCTGGGTGCCGCTGCCCCTGCGGTCGCCCAGCCGCTCGGTCGGCACCAGCACGCGGTAGTCCTTGTCGCCGTCCAGCCTGGTGGCGAACTCCCACAGACCGATCTCGTCCTCGGGCGTGAAGGTGGCGAGGGCCTGGAGCAGCGAGGCCTTGGTGACGTCCATACGGGACCGGCCCGTGTCCGCCACCGGCTCCGACATGGAGGCGGAGGCATCGACGACCGTGGTGATCCGGGCGCTCTGCACCGTGATCGTCCAGGTCCCCAGCGCTTCCTGGAGCGCGGTGTCGGAGGCCGGCTCCGGGGACGGCTCCGCGTAGGGCTGCGGGCTGCGGCCGCCCGCCGCGGCGACGACCGACGGCGCCACGGAGCCGTCGTCCGCGCGGAAGCCGTACTTCTCCAGGAGCTTGTGCTGTGCGGGCTCCCGCAGATACGTCATGAACCGGATCGCGGCCCGGCTCTCGTCGGTGGTCAGCTCCGGCTCGTCGACGAGCGTGTAGGGGTAGTCGAGCGTCGGCGAACCGTCCGTGGGATAGAAGAGGTCCAGGTCCGTGCCGCCGCCGGCCGTCGAGTTGTGGGTGAACGCCGCCTGCTCGCTGAGGATCAGTGCCTGGTTGCGCCTGGGGTTGCCCTGCTCGGTGCCCGAGGAGTCGTGGGGCAGGGTGTCCAGGACCTGGCCGTCGGCCGCGGAGACGCGCTGGGACAGCGCCTTCATCATGGCCGCGGCCTGGGTGGTCCCACCCTTCGCCTCGGCGGCGGCCGCGCTCAGCCGGGTGAGCGCGAGCAGCCCGGTCGCGCTGCGCGCCGGGTCCGCCGCGCCCAGCCTGAGCGAGTCGTCCGAGAGGGTGGCCCCGGCCAGTTCCGTCCAGGTGTACGTCTTCTTCGGCCACCCCAGCGATTTCGCGGCGGTGTGCAGCATCGCCACACCCACCGGCGTCGCGGCCACATTGCCCTCCGGCGTCACCTGCGTCGCCTTGCCGTCCGCGGTGACCCGCTGCACCCATACGTCCGAATCGGGCACCCAGACCTGTGCGTCGGGCTTCCGGCCCGCGCTCAGGATGTCCGTGACCTCGGCGGAGTCCCGCGCCCTCACCGTGACGGCCACGCAGTTCCCGTCGGAGGTGAGGTTCTGCTTGCGGGCCCGCCCGGCCGCCGCCTCCAGGGCGGGGGCGACGTCGGGGGAGGCGACGAGCGTCAGCCGTACCGGGTCGTCCTGGCAGGTGGAGCCGAAGGAGAGCAGCCCGCTGTGCACGGCGGCGGCCGTGCCGCCCGCGACGGTGAGGACGAGGGCGGTCGCGATGGCCACGCTGCGGCGACGGGCACGGGGGCGGGGGTCGGCCGTGCCCGCCCCGTACCGATCGGGCAAGCTGTGACGTCCCATGACGGTGGTGCCCCTCCCTGTCCCCCCGACAGTCCGTGGCGCACGTTCTTCGTAACTGCTTTCGAGACACTAGCGGGGCGAAGATGGGCATGGGGCGGGATTACCCAACTGGAGGCAGGTGTGCAGGTGGAGGCGGACCCGGTGGCCGATTCTTATCCGCTGGAGCGGCCCTCGCGCCGGATGTTCCGGGACGAGACGCTGCTCGTGCTGGGGCTTTCGCTGGGTGCGAGCGGAGTGTCCGCCCTGATCAGCTTTGTCGGATCGGTCACGAAACCGGGCGGCCTCAAGGACCAGGCGGCCACCCTCAATGCCTCGGCCGCGCCGGGCCGTCCCTGGCTCGATCTCGCCTGGCAGCTCTTCGGTATCGCGTCGGCACTCGTGCCCGTCCTGCTCGTCGCCCACCTGCTGATGCGAGAGGGCGAGAGCCTGCGCACCCTCGGCTTCGACCGCACCCGCCCCTGGCCCGACCTCGGCCGCGGGGCGGGCGTCGCGGCCGTGATCGGCAGCACCGGGATCGCCTTCTACCTGGCGGCCCGCGGGCTCGGCTTCAATCTCACCGTGGTGCCCGAGGCGCTGCCCGACGTGTGGTGGAAGTACCCGGTGCTGATCCTCTCGGCGCTGCAGAACGCGATCCTCGAAGAGGTGATCGTCGTCGGCTATCTGCTGCGCAGGCTGGGCCAGTTGGGCTGGACCCCCGGCACCGCGCTGGTGGCCAGTTCCGTGCTGCGCGGCTCGTACCACCTGTACCAGGGCATCGGCGGCTTCGTCGGCAACATGGTCATGGGCGTGGTGTTCGTCTACCTGTACCGGCGCTGGGGCCGGGTCGGTCCCCTGGTGGTGGCCCATTCCCTGCTCGACATCGGGGCGTTCGTGGGATACGCGGTGCTGGCGGGCAAGGTGGGCTGGCTGCCTACGGCGTGAGCAGCTCACCCTCGATGGTGGTGACCGCTCGGCCGGTCAGCAGGGTGCGGTCGCCGCGCAGTCCGGTGCGGACGAGGCCGGAGCGCCGGGAGGCCTGGAGGCCGGTCAGATCGGGGCGGGCCAGGCGCTCGGACCAGTAGGGGGCCAGCGCGGTGTGGGCGCTGCCGGTGACCGGGTCCTCGTCGATGCCGACGTTGGGGAAGAAGCACCGCGAGACGAAGTCGTACCCCCGGGCCGGGTCCTCGGCGCGGGCCGTGGCGATGATGCCGCGCACGGAGTAGGCGCCGAGCGCCTTGTGGTCGGGGGTGAGTCCGAGGACGGTCTTCTCGTCGGCCAGCTCCACCACCAGGTCCCCGACGTTCGGCCCGGTGTCGAACGCCGCGAGCGGCTTTGCGCCGAGCGCCTCGGCGACCCCGGCCGGGACCTCGACTGCGGTGAGCGGCGCGGTCGGGAAGTCCATGGTGATCCAGCCGTCCTCGCCGGGCGTGGCGACGAGCACACCACTGCGGGTCGCGAACCGCACCGGGCCCTCGTGGGCGCCGCTGGTGTGCAGGACGTGGGCCGTGGCGAGCGTGGCGTGCCCGCACATCGCGACCTCGGCGACGGGAGTGAACCAGCGTAGCGCCCAGTCCGCCGCACCGCCCTTCGGCAGAGGGTGCGCGAACGCCGTCTCGGCGTGATTGACCTCCATGGCGACGCTCTGGAGCCAGTCGTCGTCCGGGAAGGCGTCGAGGAGCAGAACCCCGGCCGGGTTGCCGGCGAAGGGACGGTCGGTGAAGGCATCGACGATACGAATCCGCATGCGCCGACGCTAGACGCCCCGCGCACCCGGGCACCAAGGCCAATTCGGGGCTGCTGGACCGATGTCGCGGTGCGTCCCGGGGGAGTCGGGAGAGCGGCCGGGCGCGGGCTTCACCGCGCAGCGTGCGTCGCGGGGGGCCGGGGGAGGGGACGGGGGTGCGGGGGCTGGCATCGGCCGGTCCGCGGTGACGGTGCGAACCGGAGGGGGCGGGGGTGTGGGGTCAGCGTGTGGCGTGGTTGCCGGTTTCCAGTTGGTCCAGGTGGGAGGCGAGGACCGTGGCCTGGACGCGGTGCTGTGTGTCGAGCTTGGCCGGCGGGCGGGAGATGCCGTGGGGTCGGGGCGCTGGGTGCGCATCGGCCGGTCCGCGGTGACGGTGCGAACCGGAGGGGGCGGGGGTGCGGGGTCAGCGTGTGGCGTGGTCGGTGGTTTCCAGTTGGTCCAGGTGGGAGGCGAGGACCGCGGCCTGGACGCGGCGCTGTACGCCGAGCTTGGCCAGGAGGCGGGAGATGTGGTTCTTGACCGTCTTCTCGGAGAGGTAGAGCTTCTTGCCGATCTCGCGGTTGGTCAGGCCGTCGCCGATCAGGGCGAGGATGTCGCGCTCGCGCGGCGACAGGCTCGCGAGTTCGGTCGGCATGGCCGGAGTGTCCGCGGGGTCGGCGCGCAGCGAGCGCATCAGGCGGGCCGTGGTCGCGGGGTCCAGCATCGACTGGCCCGAGGCGACGGTGCGCACCGCCGAGATCAGGTCCGAGCCCTTGATCTGCTTGAGGACATAGCCCGAGGCCCCGGCCATGATCGCGTCCAGCAGCGCGTCCTCGTCGTCGAACGACGTGAGCATCAGACACGCGAGCTCCGGCATCCGGCTGCGCAGCTCCCGGCAGACCGTGATGCCGTCGCCGTCGGGGAGACGGACGTCCAGCACGGCGACATTCGGGCGCAGCGCGGGACCGCGGACCAGGGCCTGTTCGACGCTGTCCGCGTCGCCGACCACGGAGATGTCGGGCTCGGCGTCGAGCAGGTCGGTCAGGCCGCGCCGTACGACCTCGTGATCGTCGAGCAGAAACACGCGGATCGGATTCCGCTCGTCGAAAGTGCCTGTGTCGGCCATGGCGATCCCTCGTTCCCCGGTGGCGGACGGCCTGTGGGCAGTCCGTGAGGCCGATCATCACTCGCCGGGGCCGGTCGTACTAGGGCCGACCGGCCCCACTCACCGGGGCCCACCGGGTCGTCGTCGGTGCCGGACCGGTCAGACGAGGCTGCCGGCGCCGTAAGGGGCGTACAGGTCCAGGAGCCGGCCCCGGGCGGAACGCAGCCGGTGGGCCAGTACCTCGCCGACCCACTGCGCGACGGCGTTGCCCAGCCTCGCATCCTCCCGGCACATGGTGCGCACGGTCTCGGCGTCGAACTCGTACGCACGCACCGGCGTCACCGCCTCGGCGCCCAGGTGCCAGACGTGCGGCGAGAACAGCCAGGACCAGCCGACCAGCTCGTTCGGCCGGAGCATCTCGATGACGGCGGCCTTGCGGCCGGGCACATGCATGTCGAGCTCGATGCTGCCGGTGCGGAGGATCCAGAACCGGTCGGCGCGCCCACCCTCCTCGAAGAGGCGTGTCCCCTGCGGGAAGGACACCTCCCGGGCGACGCTCATCAGCTGCTGCCGGTACTCGGCGGGCAGGGCCTGCAGCATGCTGGGCGTACGAGTAGTGATCATGGCGTGCCTCCCGGCGGCGCGTAGGAACTGCCGAGGCCAGCGTGTGTCCGTCGGGCACGGCGGGCCATGGGCCACCCGGCCCGTCGGTCGGGCCACTCGGCTCTCGTCGGTTCCCACGGCGGTCGCACCCGCACCGAGGGCCCGATCGACCATGCTTGGCGGGGCCGCTGAAGAACGGCTGGAGGATCGGTTCAGCCGCGGTCGTCCCCGCCCGGAGCGCCGTCCCCACCGGCAGCGTCGTCCCCGCCCGGAGCCCGGCCCTCGCGCCACCTCCGGTAGGCGGCCACGGCGGTCGGCAGCGTCGGGAAGATGAGATCCGTTCCGACGGACTTCTCCAGGCCGTACGCCCGCAGGTCGTCCAGGAGGTCCTGCTTGACCCGGGCGAGGGCGAACACGACGCCCCGCCCGACGAGTTCACGGCGCAGTTCGTCGACCGCGTCCAGGGCCGTGATGTCGACCTCGACGTTGGCCTCCGTGTTCAGGACGAACCAGTGCACGGGATCGGTCTGTGCGTCGACCGAGGCAAGGGCCCGGCGCCGGAAGTCCTCCGCGTTGGCGAAGAACAGCGGGGAGTCGTAGCGGTACACCAGCAGGCCGGGGATCGTACGGGCCTCGGGGTAGTCGTCCACGTCGTGCATGCCGGCCATCCCGGGCACCAGCCCCTCGACCGCGTCGTGCGGGCGGGCCACCCGCGTCAGCAGTTCGGCCACCGACAGCCCGACAGCGACCAGCACGCCGTACAGGATGTCCAGGGCGAGCACCCCGGCCAGGCAGCCGAGGGCCAGCATGAGTTCCCGGCGGCGGAAGGACGCCAGCCGGCCAAAACCCGCGAAGTCGATCATGCGAGCCGCCGCGTAGACGACGAGCGCACCGAGCACGGCCGAGGGGGTGCGGGAGAGCAGCGGGCTGAGGAACAGCAGGACGGCGAGCACCGCGGCCCCCGCCACCAGGGAGTACGCCTGGCTGCGGGCCCCCGCCGAGGAGGCGAGCGCGGTGCGGCTGGCGCTGCTGCTCACCGGGAAGCCGTGCAGCACACCGGCGCCGAGGTTGGCCGTCCCCAGCGCGAGGAACTCCTGGTTGGCGTCCAGGCCGGGGCCCTCGTCGGCGCCGCCGGTGAACGCCCGCGCGGTGAGGATGAAGTCCGTGTACGCGACGATCAGCACACCGAGCGCGGGCAGGACCAGACGCGGCAGGTCGCTCAGGTCGGGCAGGGCGAGGTCCGGCACTCCCGACGGAACCTCGCCGATCACCTTGATGCCGTACCGGTCGTCGAGGTCGAACGCCACCACCGCGGCCGTGCCGAGGACCACCGCGAGCAGGGGGCCCGGCACCATGCGGGCATACCGCGCCACCACGAACAGGAACACGAGCACCGTGGCCGAGAAGACGACGGTGGCCGCGTGGGCGTCGGACAGGTGCGTGACGAACGACCAGACCTGAGGGAAGAACTCGGTGCCCGTCGTGGCGACTCCGGTGAGCTTCGTCAGCTGATCCACGGTCATGATCAGCGCCACGCCCGCGAGATAGCCGATCAGGACCGGCCGGGAGAGCAGATCGGCGAGGAAGCCCAGCCGCACCGCCCACGCCACCACGCACAGCAGCCCGACCGTGACCGCGAGCGCGGCCGCCAGCGTCGCGTACCGCCCGGAGTCGCCCGCCGCCAGCGGCCCGACCACCGTGGCCGTCATCAGCGCGGTCGTGGACTCGGGGCCGACCGAGAGCAGCCGGGAGGAGCCGAACAGGGCGTACAGCGCGAGCGCGGGCAGGATCGCCCACAGCCCGGCGACCGGTGGCAGCCCGGCCACTCCGGCATAGGCCATGACCTGCGGCACGAGATACGCGGCGACGGTCGCGCCGGCCAGCAGGTCGCCCCTCAGCCACGAGCGGCGATAGCGGAGCAGGACCGCGAGCCCCGGTACCGGACGGCGCCACCACGAAGCCTGTGCGGCCGAGCCCTGGGACATGCGCCACCCTTCTCCGTGCCTGACCTCATGATCCACCGACGTACGACCCGTCGCGAGACGTATCCGCGAACTCGCCCGCCCCGCCCGCGCCGTCGTGCCCAACGAGCCCCGCGTGCGGGACCGTTCAGCCCCGTGGCCATCGGCCTTCGGGATCGGACCTGCCCTGGCCGGAGGCATCGCGCTGCGGATCGCGGCCGTCACGGGCACCATGATGAGGGCGCTGATGAGGCGCGCCGTCCTCCTGATCGTCCTGGCCGCCGTGTCCGCCGCCGACCCGGTCCACGGCGGCGGACCGCGGGCCCCGGTTCCCCGAGGGTCCATCGGCCCTTCTCCGGGACCTGCGGCCCCTGCCCCCCGCCCGGTCTCTGCACGAGGCTCGAATCGCGAACCCCACTCAGGAGGTGGAGATCATGACCCGCACCGTCACGGTCGGCCTGGACGGCTCGGCAGAGAGCCGCGCCGCGGCCGAATGGGCGGCCCGCGAGGCAGAGCTGCTAGGTCTGCCGTTGAAGCTGCTCCAGGTGTGGGAGCCGGTACCGGAGCCCATGGCACAGGCCCCGCTGCTCGGGTCCGAGACCCACCAGCACTGGACCGACCGGATCACTCGCGAGGCGGCCGCAGACATCGCCCGGCGCCACCCCGGCCTCGAAGTGATCACCGAGCAGCTGTCCGGCACGCCCGGCGAGGTCCTCGCGAATGCGGCGAAGGACGCCGAACTGCTGGTCCTCGGTTCGCGCGCGCTGGGCGGCGTGGCCGGTTTCATGGTCGGCTCGGTCGGACTCTCGGTCGTCGCCCACGCCGAACGACCCGTCGTGCTGGTCAGGGCGGGGAAGCAGGCCGCCGACGAGCACGAGACGGACCCGGCGGGCAGCCCGTCCGCCGCGACACCGTTCCGCCCCGTGGTCCTGGGCCTGGACGTGGAGTCCCCGGACGAGGAGCTGATCGGGTTCGCGTTCCAGGCGGCGGCCCGGCGCGGTACGACCCTGCGTGTCGTCCACGGGTGGACCCCACCGCCGTACTACACGGAAGCCGTCACCGCGGACCTCGTGATCCAGGCGCCCGAGGCGCCCGAGACCCTCGGCGAAAAGACCCCCCTGGCCGAGATCCTCCTGCCGTGGCGGCAGAAGTTCCCGGGCGTCGAGGTCACCACCGAGTGCCACTGCGGAACCCCCGCCGACCATCTGGTCGACGCCGCCCGCGAAGCCTCCCTGCTGGTCGTGGGCCGGCGGATCCGCCGCAGCCCGTTCGGCGCGCACATCGGTCCCGTCACACACGCCGCCCTGCACCACGCCACCGCTCCGGTCGCCGTGGTCGCGCACGACTGACCCAGCGGACTCGACCGACCTACCCCGGAGGAGAGAAAACCCATGAAGGCAGCGGTTGTTCGGGCCTTTGGTGAGCCCCTGGCGATCGGGGCGGGGCGGTGAGCGCGGTGGACCTGCCCCTGGTCGTAGGGGTCGACGGGTCGGAGCCGAGTCTGCGCGCGGTGGACTGGGCGGCGGACGAGGCGGTACTGCGCGGGGTGCCGCTGCGGCTGGTGTACGCCTCGCTGTGGGAGCGCTACGAGGGCGCCTCGCTCGCGCAGGACGTGGGCAAGCCGTCCGAGCAGGTGATGGCCGAGGACATCGTCGCCGCGGCCGCCAGGCGTGCGGCCTGGCGGCAGGCCGGTGTGAAGGTCTCCACCGACGTCCTGCCCGAGGAACCCGAATACGCGCTGGTACGCGAGAGCCGCGCGGCGTCCGCGCTGGTGATGGCCACCCGGGGCCGCAGCGGCATGGTCGAGATGCTGCTCGGCTCGGTCAGCCTGGCCGTGGCCGCCCATGCCGACTGCCCGGTGATCGTGCTCCGCGGCGGCCAGGAACAGCGCGGCGGGCCGGAGACGCACGGCCGGATCGTGGTGGGCGTGGCGGAAGGGCCGGCCGGTTCGGCGGCGGTGCGCTTCGCCGCCGCGGAGGCGGAGCTGCGCGGGGTGCCCCTGGAGGCTGTACGCGCCTGGCGGCACCCGGCACATCCGGCCGGCAGTGAGTCCGCCCGGTTGCACGAGGAGCGGGCCGCCGAGACCCTGGAAGCGGCCGTGAGCGAGGCGGCCGAGCAACACCCTGGCGTCGACCTGCGACGGCGTACCGTCGAGGGCCACGCACGCCGGGTGCTGCTGGACGTCTCGCGCGACGCGGGCCTGCTGGTCGTGGGCGCCCAGCGCACGCAGGGCGCCTTCGGGCTCCAGCTCGGTCGCGTCACTCACGGCGTTCTGCACCACGCCGCCTGCCCCGTCGCGGTCGTACCCCATCGGTCGTGACCGCGGTGGGCGCTGGTTCAGAGGCTCGCCGCGTGGTCCGGGACGTATGTCTGCAGATCCCGCGGCGGGCGCTCGTAGCCGGTCGACGGCGGTCGCTCCGGCAGCTTCAGCACCGGCGGCTTCACCTCGTGGTACGGGACGGAGTCCAGCAGATGGGCGATCATGTTCAGCCGGGCGCGGCGCTTGTCGTCGCTCTCGACGACGTACCAGGGCGCCTCGGAGACGTCGGTGTGGACCAGCATCTCGTCCTTGGCCCGGGAGTAGGCCTCCCAGCGGGTGATCGACTCCAGGTCCATCGGCGACAGCTTCCAGCGCCGCACCGGATCGTGGAGGCGCCGCCGGAACCGCTCCTGCTGCTCGGTGTCGCTCACCGAGAACCAGTACTTGCGCAGCAGGATCCCGTCCTCCACCAGCATCCGCTCGAAGATCGGGCACTGGCGCAGGAAGCGCTGGTACTCCTGCTGCGTACAGAAGCCCATCACATGCTCGACACCGGCCCGGTTGTACCAGGACCGGTCGAACAGCACCATCTCCCCGGCGGCCGGCAGGTGCTCCACATACCGCTGGAAGTACCACTGCGTGCGCTCGCGCTCGGTCGGCTTGGGCAGCGCCGCGACGCGGGCCACGCGCGGATTGAGGAACTGGGTCACCCGCTTGATCGCGCCGCCCTTGCCCGCCGCGTCCCGCCCCTCGAAGACGACAACCAGCCGGGCGCCCTCCGCCCGCACCCACTCCTGCAGCTTCACCAACTCGGTCTGCAGGCGCAGCAGTTCCTTCTCGTACACCCTCCGCGGCAGCTCCGCCGCTTTTTGGTCGGCCATGCCGCCTCCACCGCCCGATGACCACTACGTCGACGACTTCCGGAGTCTCACCCATGTCCAAGGTCGAACACCAGGACGCCACCGTACTTTCCGACGACGAACTGCGCACCCTGGACGCGCACTGGCGCGCCGCCAACTACCTTGCGGCGGGCCAGATCTATCTGATGGCCAACCCGCTGCTGACCGAGCCGCTGAGGCCGGAGCACATCAAGCCGCGGCTGCTCGGTCACTGGGGCACCTCGCCCGGCCTCAACCTCGTGTACACCCACCTCAACCGCGTGATCAGGACGCGCGGCCTCGACGCGCTGGCCATCTGGGGGCCGGGGCACGGCGGGCCCTCCGTGGTGGCCAACTCCTGGCTGGAGGGCACCTACAGCGAGACCTACCCGGACGTGTCGCGTGACGGGGCGGGCATGGAGCGGCTGTTCCGGCAGTTCTCGTTCCCGGGCGGGGTGCCCAGCCATGTGGCCCCGGAGACACCCGGTTCGATCCACGAGGGCGGCGAGCTCGGCTACTCGCTCGCCCATGCCTACGGCGCCGCCCTCGACAACCCGGACCTGCTGGTCGCCTGTGTGATCGGCGACGGCGAGGCGGAGACCGGACCGCTGGCCGCCTCCTGGCACTCGAACAAGTTCCTGGACCCGGTGTACGACGGAGCGGTGCTGCCGATCCTGCACCTCAACGGGTACAAGATCGCCAACCCGACGGTGCTCTCCCGTCTTCCCGAGTCCGAACTCGACGAGCTCCTGCGGGGATACGGCCACGAGCCGATCCATGTGACCGGCGACGTCCCGGCCGAGGTGCACCGGGCGATGGCCGCGGCGCTCGACGAGGCGCTGGACCGTATCGCGGTGGCGCAGCGGACCGCCCGCGAGGACGGCGTCGGCGAGCGTGTGCACTGGCCGGTGATCGTGCTGCGCACGCCGAAGGGCTGGACCGGTCCGGCCGAGGTGGACGGCGTGCCGGTCGAGGGCACCTGGCGCGCCCACCAGGTCCCGCTGGCCGGTGTCCGCGAGAACCCGGAGCATCTGCGGCAGTTGGAGGCCTGGCTGCGCTCGTACCGGCCCGAGGAGCTCTTCGGCGCCGACGGCAGGCCCGTCCCCGATGTCCTGGCCTGCCTTCCCGAGGGCCACAAGCGGCTCGGTGCCACGCCGCACGCCAACGGCGGCCTCCTCGTACGGGACCTGCCGATCCGCGGCCTCGACGACTTCGCGGTCCCGGTCGACAAGCCGGGGACGACGCTGCACGAGCCGACCCGGGTCCTCGGCGCCCTGCTCGAACAGGTCATGAAGGACACCAGCGGGCGCCGGGACTTCCGCGTGGTGGGCCCCGACGAGACGGCCTCCAACCGGTTGCAGGCCGTCTTCGACGCCAGCGGAAAGGCCTGGCAGGCACAGATCCTGCCGGTCGACGAACACCTGGAGCGGCACGGCCGGGTGATGGAGATCCTCTCCGAACACCTCTGCCAGGGCTGGCTGGAGGGCTATCTCCTCACCGGCAGGCACGGACTGTTCTCCTGCTACGAGGCCTTCGTGCACATCGTCGACTCGATGGTCAACCAGCACATCAAGTGGCTGAAGACCTCCAGGGACCTGCCCTGGCGCGCGCCCATCGCCTCCCTCAACTACCTGCTGACCTCGCATGTGTGGCGCCAGGACCACAACGGCTTCTCCCACCAGGACCCCGGCTTCGTCGACCACGTCCTCAACAAGAGCCCCGAGGTCGTGCGCGTGTACATGCCGCCGGACGCCAACACGCTCCTGTCGGTCGCGGACCACGCCCTGCGCAGCCGGGACTACGTGAACGTGATCGTGGCCGGGAAGCAGCCGTGCTTCGACTGGCTGTCCATGGACCAGGCCCGGGTCCACTGCGCGCGGGGAGCCGGCATCTGGGAGTGGGCCGGCACGGAGGACGGCGGCGAACCGGACGTGGTGCTGGCCTGCGCCGGGGACGTACCCACCCAGGAGGTCCTGGCCGCGGCCCAGCTGCTGCGCCGTCATCTGCCCCAGCTCGCGGTGCGCGTCGTCAACGTGGTCGACATGACACGGCTGATGCCGCGCGAGGAACATCCGCACGGCATGACCGACTTCGAGTTCGACGGCCTCTTCACCACCGACAAGCCGGTGATCTTCGCCTACCACGGCTACCCGTGGCTGATCCACCGTCTCGCCTACCGCCGCGCCGGGCACCGGAACCTGCACGTCCGCGGCTACAAGGAGTCCGGCACCACGACCACGCCGTTCGACATGGTCGTGCGCAACGATCTCGACCGCTACCGCCTGGTGATGGACGTCATCGACCGCGTCCCCGACCTCGCGGCGGGCGCCGCCCGCGTGCGCCAGCAGATGGCCGACGTCCGCACCCGCCACCACGCCTGGATCCGCGAGCACGGCGTTGACCTGCCCGAAGTCGCCGAGTGGAGCTGGAACGCCTGATTCCGGAAACGGCGGAGCCGCCATAGGTGCTGAAGAGGCTTGTCATCCGATCGCTTCCGATATATCGTTGACGCATCGCGACAGATCAACGATGGAATGGAGTGATGGCGATGCGTTCCCACGGATACGAGCACGGACATCGACACGACGGCGGCTCCCGGCGCGACCGGGGCGGTTTCGAGGGGCTGCGGGCGGCCTTCGGGCCCTTCGGTCCGGGCGGCCCCGGCTTCGGTCCCGGCGGACCCGGCTTCGGTCCCGGCGGACCCGGTTTCGGACCGGGCCCCTGGGGTCATCGAGGGCGCGGCGGCCCCAGGGGAAGGGCGCGGCGCGGTGACGTACGGGCCTCGATCCTGGCTCTGCTCAAGGATCGGCCGATGCACGGTTACGAGATGATCCAGGAGATCGCCGAGCGCAGCGGCGGCGCGTGGAAGCCGAGCCCCGGCTCGGTGTACCCCACCCTGCAACTGCTGGAGGACGAGGGCCTGATCACCAGCGAGTCCGAGGGCGGCAAGAAGCTGTTCTCGCTCACCGAGGACGGCCGCACCGCGGCCGACGAGGGGCCCGACGCGCCCTGGGAGGAGGCCTCGCGCGGGGTCGACTGGGAAGCCCTCGGCGAGATCCGTCAGGCCGGTTTCGGTCTGATGGAGGCCTTCGGGCAGGTCTGGAAGACCGGCAGCAAGGAACAGCGCGAGAAGGCGCTGGCCGTCATCAACGACGCCCGCAAGAAGCTGTATCTGATCCTCGCCGACGAGGACTGAGCGTCCTGCTCGCGAGGAGCGAGGGCACCGACCGAGGCGCCCCGTGGACTGTTCCGCGGGGCGCCTTCCCGTCTCGCCGTCCGTCCTGCTGTCTCAGGCCACCAGCCCGCCCAGCTTGCGCAGCGACTCGTTCAGGGCCGCCGTCGCCGAGTCCTTGAGCTTGCCCGCCATCAGTGACACGGCGGCGCCCGTGAACTCGCCGTCGATGCGTACCGTCGTGGCGTCGCCGTCCGGGGTGAGGGTGTAGCGCGTGGCGACGGTCACCGCCATCGGGCCCTTGCCGCGAATGGCGAGCACCCGGGCCGGCTCCAGTTCCTCGATGGTCCACTCGACCTCGGCCGGGAACCCCATCAGCTTCATGTTCTCCTGGAAGGTGCCGCCCACCGCCAGGGTCTCGGGGCCGCCCTTGGGGAAGTTGGTGTGGGTCGCGTTCCACTCCCCGTATGCCGGCCAGTCCGTGAGCTGCGCCCACACCTTCTCGGCCGGTGCCCCGATGCGTGCCTCCGCGCTGACTTCGGCCATGCGACCACCTCTCAGTGTCGGGCTGTGGTGTCGCGGAACGTAGCCGCAGGGCCCGGAACATTCAATACTGATGAACTGTCAGAAAATGTGAAGAGCGCGCGCTCCCGCAGGCGCATCGGCCTGATCTCCTCCGTAAGGAGGAGATTCCGGCCGGGGTTGTCCACTCACCGTGGGACGCGAAAATGCTTCCCCTCGGCGATGACCTCGGTCCCAGAGGCTGATGGGGTAGGGGATGTGCAACCCCGTATTCCCCACCAGTCCGCCCATGACCAGGGAATCCTCCGCGCGGATGCCGATGCCGGGCTCAGTGCCGAGCTGGCAGCGGTGGTCGCCGGTGCCCGCCGCAGGGCTGTTCGGGACGGGGACCGGCAGATCGACACCGCCCATCTGCTGCACTCGCTCCTGGAGTCCGATCCCGACGTACGGGCCGTGATCGGCGACCCTCCGCAGATCGCCCGCCTGCTCGGCTACCTCGTGCAGCGCAGCATCGGCTACGGCCTGCGCTGGCAGAGCACCGTGGAGGACTCGGGCGCGATGCCCACCCTGAAGGGGTCCGACGGCTGGTCGCCGCTGGCCTCCGCCGCCATGGTCCACGCCGTCGAGCGGGCCCGGCTGCGCGGCGGCGAACGGGCGGGCGGCACCGATCTGCTCGTCGCGCTCGTCCGGGACCCGCAGGCTCGGGCCGTCGAGGTGCTCGCGCGCGCCGGGATCGAGGTGGCCGGCCTGCCCGCCCGGATCGCCGGCTGGGGGGAGTACGCGGGGGACGGCGGCGCGGCCTGTTGAGCGCGGGCCCCGTCCAGCCGCTGAGACAGGTGCCATTGGGGGTGACGCTCATGTCATCGCCTGTCATCATGTGCCGGTGCATACGTCTGAAAGCAGCCAGGGCAGCCACGGGAAGGGCGTCGGGCTCGGCCTCGCGCTCGCCTCGGCGCTCGCCTTCGGGGGATCCGGTGTCGCGGCCAAGCCGCTGATCGAGGCGGGACTCGACCCGCTGCACGTGGTGTGGCTGCGGGTGGCCGGTGCCGCGCTGGTGATGCTGCCGCTCGCCGTGCGCCACCGGGGGCTCGTGCGCCGTCGCCCCGCGCTGCTCGCCGGGTTCGGACTGCTTGCTGTGGCCGGTGTCCAGGCCTGCTACTTCGCCGCGATCTCACGCATCCCGGTCGGGGTCGCGCTGCTCGTGGAGTACCTCGCCCCCGCCCTGGTGCTCGGCTGGGTGCGATTCGTGCAGCGCCGGCCGGTCACACGGGCCGCCGCGCTCGGCGTGGTGCTCGCGGCCGGCGGCCTCGCCTGTGTCGTCGAGGTCTGGTCGGGGCTGGGCTTCGACGCGCTCGGGCTGCTGCTCGCCCTGTGCGCGGCCTGTTGCCAGGTCGGCTACTTCGTCCTGTCCGACCAGGGCGGCGAGGCGGGCGAGGAGGCGCCGGACCCGCTCGGTGTCATCGCGTACGGACTGCTCATCGGCGCCCTCGTGCTGACCGCCGTGGCCCGCCCCTGGGCCATGGACTGGTCCGTCCTCTCCGGCACCGCCCACATGAACGGCACCCCGGTCCCGGCGGCCGCGCTGCTGGCGTGGATCGTCCTGGTCGCCACGGTCATCGCCTATGTCACCGGTGTGGTGTCCGTGCGGCGGCTCTCCCCGCAGGTCGCGGGTGTCGTGGCCTGCCTGGAGGCGGTCGTCGCGACCGTGCTGGCCTGGGTGCTCCTCGGCGAACACCTCTCCGCGCCCCAGGTCGTCGGCGGTGCGGTCGTCCTGGTCGGCGCGTTCATCGCCCAGTCCTCGACGCCTGCCAAGGGCTCCGCGGACCCGGTGGCGAGCGGCGCACCCCCACGCGAACTCGCCGCCAGGGGAACGGCGGCGCGATCCGCCGAGTGAACCGGGCCGGACCGGCCCGTCCGCTCACGCCCCTCGCCTGCGCACCATGTGCTCCCGTGCCGCCGCGTCCCCCGGCCCGCTCCGCCCCGCCAGCGCGTCGGCGATCCGCTCCCGCACCTCCTCCGGCTTCTTGCCCGCGTACTTGAACTTCGCGCGTACGTCGGTCACCACGAGCCGCAGCCCGCGGATGCCGGACAGCAGGCGGCCGTACGGAGCCTCCTGCGGTGTCGCCCGCGACGAGCCGCCCTCCGGCTGGAAGTGGCCGAGCTGGCGGTTGAGCAGGTCGGCCTTCTCCGCCGGGTCGTCCACGACCTGGGCCGTGCAGTGGAGCTGGACGGCGGCGTAGAAGCTCGTCGGGACGCCGTGCTCGGGCGGGCCGTCCGGCGCTGCCTGCCAGGGGCCGGGCACGTACACGTAGTCGTCGACCACGCTCAGCAGCACCTGCGGGTTCGCCTCCAGGGCGGGCCACAGCGGATTGGGGCGGGCGAGATGGGTGACCGCCTCGCCGCGGGCGGCGTCGAAGGCGAAGTGGAGCGGCTGCACGAAGGGCGGCTCACCGGACAGTCCGTTGACCGCGAGCTGGCCGAAGTCATGGGCGGCCAGCCAGGTCTGCCACTCGGTGTCGTCGCGGGGCGCGTCCCAGGGGTGGATCAGCATCACAGCGCCCTGAGGTAGTCGGGAAGCTCGATGCCGGGGGCGAGGTCGGCGTTCGCGACCGGCGCGTCGTACCCCTTGCGCAGCGGGACGACCCCGGCCCAGTGGGCGAGGGCCAGATCCTCGGGCTCGTCGTTCGCGCCGCCGGTACGGACCTTGGCGGAGACCTCGTCCAGGTCGAGCCGGATGACCGCGGTGGCCGCCAGTTCCTTCTTGTCGGCGGGCCGGGAGTCGGCGGAGCGCCCCGGTACGACGTGGTCGACCAGCGCGTCCAGGGCCAGTCGCCGCTCCTCGGGGTCGGTGACCTGGTGGGCGACGCCGTGCACCACGACCGAGCGGTAGTTGATCGAGTGGTGGAAGGCGGAGCGGGCCAGGACCAGTCCGTCGACATGGGTGACCGTCAGGCACACCGCGAGCCCCGGGTCGCTCCCGCCGGTCATCCGCAGCGGGCGCGACCCCGTGGAGCCGTGCACATAGAGCCGCTCGCCGACCCGGCCGTACAGCGTGGGGAGCACCACCGGCGCGCCGTCGCGGACGAAGCCGAGGTGGCAGACGTAGCCCTCGTCGAGTATCGAGTGCACCAGCTCCTTGTCGTACGACGCCTTCTCGGCGGCGCGCGTCGGGACGGTGCGGTCGGTCGGGGTATAGGCGGCCGACGGCGGCGGCGTCTGCTGGGTCCCCTGCATGGCGCTCTCCATTGCACTAGTGCATAATCCATTTTGTGCTAGGAGAGTATCCGATCGAAGGTCGCGGCGCAGCAGAGATCGCGGCGAGCGTCGAGCGCGCGGTGGGGGCCGGTGACCTGCAACCGGGCCAACTGCTGCTGCCCATGCGAGAGTTGGCCGCCCGGCTGGGGGTGAACCCCAATACGGTCGCGGCCGCCTACCGCACCCTGCGGGAGCGCGGGGTCATCGAGACGGCGGGGCGCCGCGGCAGCCGTATCCGGCCCAAGCCGGCCACGACGGGCCGCGAGCAGCTGCATGTGGCCGTACCGGCCGGGGTGCGGGATCTGTCCAGCGGCAACCCCGACCCGGCACTGCTGCCTGCGCTCACGCCCGCCCTCGCGGCGGTGGCGGCGGAGGGGGACCGGGACCCGGTGCTCTACGGAGCCGAGCCCGTCGAGCCGGAGCTGGCCCGGATCGCGCGGGCCGAACTCGACACCGACGGGGTGCCCGACGGGCCGCTCACCGTGACCTCCGGTTCGCTGGACGCCGTGGAGCGCGTCCTCGCGGCCCACCTCAAGCCGGGGGACGCCGTCGCCGTCGAGGACCCCGGCTGGGGCCGGACCCTCGATCTCGTGCCGGCACTGGGGCTGCGCACGGTCCCCGTGGGCGTCGACGACGAGGGCCCGCGCCCCGAGGACCTGCGCGCGGCCCTCGCCGCCGGAGCGCGCGCCCTGATCGTCACCGACCGCGCGCAGAACCCCACCGGAGCCTCCGTGAGCGCCACGCGCGCGCGTGCCCTGCGGTCCGTGCTGCGCGAGTACCCGCAGACCCTGCTGATCGAGGACGACCACGGCCACGGCATCGTCGACCTGCCCCTGCACCCCCTGGCCGGTGTCACCCGCCACTGGGCCTTCGTCCGCTCCGTCGCCAAGGCGTACGGCCCCGACCTGCGCCTCGCCGTCCTCACCGGCGACTCCGTCACGGTCGACCGGGTGCGCGGGAGACAGCGGCTGGGGCCGGGATGGGTGAGTCGTCTGCTGCAACGTGCCGTGGTCCACCTCTGGAAGGACGGCGCGGTGGACGGACCGGCGGTGGCGACGGCGTACCGGTCCCGCCGGGACCTGCTGATCGACGCGCTCGCGGAGCGCGGGGTCCCCTCGCACGGCCGCAGCGGCATGAACGTCTGGGTACCGGTCCCCGACGAGACGGGCGCGGTCGCCCGCCTCCTCCACGCCGGCTGGGCCGTCTCCCCGGGCGCCCGCTTCCGCCTGAGCGCCCCACCCGGAATCCGCATCACGATCTCGACGCTGACTCCGGGGGAGACCGGACCTTTGGCGGAAGCGGTGGCGGCAGCGGTGGGCCCCATGCCGGTGAGGACTTATGTCTAGGTGCTTACGGCCTTACGAGGCACCTTCCTTGGACCTCACCTGAGTGAGCGCCGCCCCCGCAAGAACGATCACCGCCCCCACCGGAGTGGTCCACCGAAGCGACTCCCCCAGAATGGCAACACCCGCCGCGGTCGCGATCACGGGGATGAAGTAGGTCACCATCTGCGCCGTGGTGGGCCCGACCTCGGCAACCAACCCGTACTGGATCAACACCGCCAGCCCCGTACCGAGCGCTCCCAACGCGGCAACGGCAAGCAGCGGAACAAGAGAGAAGTGCCCCGGAAACGAAGTGAACAGCGGAGTCACAACGGCCAATTGCCCCGTGGCCAACAACAACTGCGCCCCGGTCATCGCCAAATGGGAATGCCCCGTCCCGGCCAGCGTCCGCCGGACATGGATCCACCCGATCGGATAGCTCAGCGAAGCAAGCAGAGCCATCGCCGTACCCGTGGCATCCAGGCCGTGGAATCCCTGCCACGCGCCGAGCACCGTCAGCACCCCGAGGAAACCGATGCCGAGGCCGGCGAAGCGAACCCGGGTCGGGCGGTCCTCCGAGAGGGCGACCAGGGACAGCGCCATGCCCCACAGTGGCGAGGTGGCGTTGCAGATGCCCGCCAGCGTGGACGGGATGGTGAGCTCCGAGTAGGCGAAGAGAGAGAAGGGCAGGGCGTTCAGCAGGAACGCGGCGACCGCCAAGTGGCCCCAGGTGCGTGCCCCGCGCGGGAGCCGCTCCCGCTTCACCGCCATCGCCGCCGCGAGCACCGCCGTACCGAACACCAGCCGTCCCAGGGTGACTTGGAAGGGCGCATACCCCTGCGTGCCCACCTTGATGAGCAGGAAGCTGAAGCCCCATATCAGGGACAGGGCGCCGAAGCGCAGGCGCCAGTCGAGGCGGGCGCGCGGCTGCCGGACGGCGGCGGCCTCGGCGCGGGGAGTCGTGACGGTGGTCATGGACCCTACGATGCCGGAGGAAACCTCGTAGCACAATCGAGAATTCTCCCGCGATACGTCGTAGCATTGCTTACATGTTGAATCTGGAGCGCCTGCGCACCCTGGATGCCCTCGCCCGGCACGGCTCGGTCAGTGGCGCGGCCGAGGCGCTGCATGTCACCACGTCCGCGGTCTCGCAGCAGATGGGCAAGCTGGAGCGGGAGGTGGGACAGCGGCTCCTCGCCAAGAACGGGCGAGGGGTGCGCCTCACGGACGCGGGACGGCTGCTCTCCGAGCACGCGGCGCGGATCCTGTCCCAGGTCGAGCTCGCCCAGTCCGACCTGGAGGCGCATCGCGGGCAGGTCGTCGGCGAGCTGCGGCTGTCCGCGTTCCCCACCGCCGCCCGCGGACTGTTCCCCGCCGCGCTCGCGGCCCTGCGCGCCCGGCACCCGGCGCTGCGGGTGCGTTCCAGCGAGCTGGAGCCGGAGAACGGCGTCGCCGGAGTCGTCCGCGGCGATCTCGACCTCGCTGTGGTCCTGGACTGGTACAACAAGCCGATGCCGGTCCCGGACGGTCTGGTGAAGGCGCCCCTCCTCGACGACCCGGCCGATGTGGCCATGCTGGCCGGTCACCGGCTCGCGGACCGGGACGAGGTGGACCTCGGGGAGTTCGCCGAGGACGAGTGGATCACCTGGGGCGAGGGCGAGTTCTGCCACGAGTGGCTGATGTTCACGCTGCGCTCGCGCGGCATCGAGCCGAACGTCGGCCATCGCGCCGCCGAGACCCACACCCAACTCGCCCTGGTGGCAGCGGGGTTGGGCGTGTGCATCGCGCCGCTGCTGGGACGGCACCCGGTGCCCCCGGGCGTCGTCATGGTCCCGCTCAAGCAGCGCGTGCGCCGTCATGTGTACGTCGTCTGGCGGGCCGACGCCGACCGCCGCCCCTCCATCCGCGCGGCGGTGGAGGCACTGCAGGCGGCGGCCGCGACAGTCGGCTGAACCGAGCCGGCTTCGGCTGAACGGAGCCGGTCTCGGCCCAACAGCCCTACATCGAGCCCAGCTTGCGGAAGTCCCAGGAGACGACCTTCTCCGGGGTCAGCCGCGCCCAGGCATGCCGACCGTCGTGCGGCATCTCGTCCAGACCGAAGTTCTTGCGGGCGAACAGCGTCTCCGCGGTGTCGAGTTCGGCGCACAGCTCGCCGGTGCGCGGGACCTCGCCCACGAACTCCACGGCTCCGGACAGCTCGACCCCGCGCAACTGGTCGTACTCCTCGCCCGAGTCCACCACGATCGCCACCCGCGGATCACGGCTCAGATCGGCCCACCGCTTGCTGCGCACCACCGAGTACAGCCACAGCGACTTGCCGTCCCAGGCGAACCACAGCGCGCTCACATGCGGGGCACCGTTCGCGGACACGGTGGCGACCCGGCAGGTGCGCTGAGTGGTCAGGAATTCGTCCAGCTCGCCCGGCGTCATCATGATCTTCCGGCCCCGGCGCTGAGTGACGGTCATGCGGCCCCCTCTTCTCCCACGTCGTGTCAGAGGAGGTGGTCCAGGTCCCGTCGTCGCCCAGATCCTCTGACATCACGTCAGAAAAGAATGAGTCGTCTTCCGTTCGCGCGCAATGGTGGTTAGTCTCGCCCGCCCCGCATCCCGGCGAAAGGGGGCCTCATGGCGTCGTACGAAGAGCTCGGAGAACTCCTCGACCCCGCGAGCACCGTGCTGCTCACCGTCGAGTGCCAGCAGGGGGTCGTCGGCCCCGACAGCGCGCTGCCCGAACTCGCCCGGGAGGCCCGCGCCTCGGGTGCCCTCGGCAATGTCGCCCGGCTGGTCGCCGCCGCGCACGAGAGCGGCCTCCAGGTGATCCACGCCGTCGCCGAGCGCCGCCCGGACGGCCGGGGCGCCAACCGCAACGCCCGGCTGTTCCGCGCCGCCGAACGGCTCCCCGTCCAGCAGCTGTCCGGCACCACGGCGGTGCGCATCGCGCCCCCGATCGAGGTCACCGAGGAGGACTTCGTCGTACGGCGGCTGCACGGGCTGTCGCCCGTCCAGGGCACCGACGTCGACGCGCTGCTGCGCAACCTCGGCTGCCGCACGCTGATCGTCACCGGTGTCTCGGCCAACGTCGCGATACCCAACGCCGTGTTCGACGCGGTGAACCGCGGCTACACCGTCGTCGTGCCGCGGGACGCCATCGCGGGGGTGCCCTCCGACTACACCCCCGCGATGATCCGCAACACGCTCGCCCTGGTCGCCACGGTCGCGACCACGGACGAGGTGCTCGGCTGCCTCAAGCGTCCGCGCCGACGGGCCTGACCCTCACGCGAGCTTGATCTCGTCCCCGGACACGGTGATGTTCGCGGCCGTGAGCCCCTTGGTCGCGGGACCCGCCTTCCGGCTGCCGTCCGTGACGGAGAACTGGCTGTTGTGGCACGGACAGACGATCACACCGTTCGCGACGCTGCCCACCGCGCACCCGGCGTGCGGGCACTTCGACGAGAACGCCTTGTACGTGCCCGCCGTCGGCTGTGTGACCACGACACCCTGGTCCTTGAAGATCTTGCCGCCGCCCTCGGGGATGTCCGCGGTCTTGGCGAGCGCGGTGCCGCCCGCCGCGGCGTTGTCGCCGCCGCCCGACCCGCCGGTGCCCGAACCGCTGCCGCCCTGCGTCCCGGTGGAACCGGTCGCCCCGGTGCTGCCGGAAGACCCGGACGCGCTGGAGGAGTTCGACGAATCGTCGCCCGATCCGCAGGCGGTCAGCGCGGCGGCGAGCCCCGCCGCTCCGGCCGCGGCCACGACCGTACGACGGGCCGGTCCCGTTGCGGGCTTGGGCGATGCGCTGCTCATGTGGGGATTCCCTTCCGCGAAGCCTTTTCGGTGATCCGTCCAGGGGTACGGCCGATGGGCGCGGCCCGTTCAGACGGTGTCGAGATCCTGACGTCCGCGCGGTCGGAGCACCGTAAGCCAGAGCTGTCGTTCCGCTGTCGGCCGGAGGAGCGGCGACTCACCAGTAACCTGGGGCGATGCTCAAGGAAGTCATCGCGACCCGCTACATCACGCCCCTGCGTGAGGGCGGCTCGCTGCCGGGGCTCGTCGAGGCCGACGACTTCGGGACGTACGTCATGAAGTTCGCCGGCGCGGGACAGGGCCGCAAGACACTGGTGGCCGAGGTCGTCTGCGGGGAGCTGGCCCGTCGCCTGGGCTTCAGGATGCCCCGCCTCGTGACGATCGAGCTCGATCCGGTGCTGGGGCTCGGCGAACCCGATCAGCAGGTGCAGGAGCTGCTGAGGTCCAGCGGGGGCACCAACCTCGGCATGGACTTCCTCTCCGGCGCCCTCGGCTTCGACCCGCTGGCCTTCACGGTGAGCCCGGAGGAGGCCGGACGGATCGTCTGGTTCGACGCGCTGATCAACAACGTGGACCGCTCCTGGCGCAACCCCAACCTGCTGATGCACCGGGGCGACCTGTGGCTCATCGACCACGGCGCGACCATGATCTGGCACCACAACTGGCCCGGCGCCGAGGCCTCCGCGGTCCGGCCCTACGACGCCTCGGACCACGCACTCGCGGGCTTCGGCCCCGATGTCGCGGGCGCCGCGGCGGAGCTGGCCCCCCTGGTCACCGAGGACCTCCTGGCCGAGGTCACCGCCGAGATCCCGGAGGCCTGGCTGGCGGGCGAGCGCGGCTTCGACAGCCCGGACGACCTGCGGCGGGCCTACGCGCGGCCGCTGCTCGCGCGAGCCGCCGTGGTCCACGAGCGCATCACCGGCATCGAGGGGGACCAGTGAGCGAGCACCACATCCACATGGCCGGCCATGTGGCCGAGCGCCACATCACCCGGGCCGGCCAGGGTGGCGGCCGGGACGTCTTCGAGTACGCGCTGCTGCGGGTGGTACCCCGCGTCGAGCGCGGTGAGTGCATCAACGCGGGCGTGGTCGTGTACTGCCGCGCCCAGGGCTACGTCGGCGCCCGCACCCACCTCGACGAGGCCCGGCTGCTGGCTCTCGACCCGGACGCCGACGTCGCGGGCGTACGGGCCGCCCTCGGCGCCGTCGAGGGCGTGTGCGGCGGCGGGGCGGCTGCGGGACCCGCGGCCCAGGACGACGCGGGGCGGCGTTTCCGCTGGCTGATCGCGCCGCGGTCGACCATCGTGCAGCCCGGGCCCGTCCACACGGGGCTCACCACCGATCCGGCGGCCGAGGCGCTGCGGTTGCTGGACCTCCTGGTGAGGTAATGGATCACACGGACCCGGTGTGCCGTTGACACCGGGTGCCAGGGCTTCTAGCGTCACGTCTGTCGAAGGTACTAAGCGGTCGCTCACCGCGGCTGGGGAATTCTCAAGGGCGAGGAGAAGCAGCAATGTCCACCACTGACCAGCGGGTCGCCATCGTCACCGGAGGTGCGCGCGGCATCGGCGCCGCCACCGCCGTACGACTGGCCGCCGAGGGCCGCGCCGTCGCCGTCATCGACCTCGACGAGGCCGCCTGCAAGGAGACCGTGGAGCGGATCACCGCGGCCGGCGGACGGGCGATCGCGGTCGGCGCCGACGTCTCCGACGAGGCGCAGGTCGAGGCGGCCGTCGCCCGCGTGGCCGAGGAGCTCGGCGCGCCGACGATCCTGGTCAACAACGCCGGTGTGCTCCGCGACAACCTGCTGTTCAAGATGACGGCCTCCGACTGGGACACCGTCATGAACGTGCACCTGCGCGGCTCGTTCCTGATGACCAAGGCCGTCCAGAAGCACATGGTCGACGCCGGTTTCGGCCGTGTCGTCAACCTGTCCTCCTCCTCGGCCCTCGGCAACCGCGGCCAGGCCAACTACTCCGCCGCCAAGGCCGGTCTGCAGGGCTTCACCAAGACCCTCGCCATCGAGCTCGGCAAGTTCGGCATCACCGCCAACGCCGTCGCCCCCGGCTTCATCGCCACCGAGATGACCAAGGCCACCGCCGATCGCGTCAAGATGGGCTTCGAGGAGTTCAAGGCCGCCGCCGCCACCCAGATCCCCGTGCAGCGCGTCGGCGAGCCCGAGGACATCGCCAACGCGATCGCCTTCTTCACGGGCGAGGCGGCCGGCTTCGTCTCCGGCCAGGTGCTGTACGTCGCCGGCGGACCGCTCGACTAGTCGGCAACGGGAAATCTGAGGAACACGGACATGACTGAACTGCCTGAACTCTCCGGCAAGGTCGCCCTCGTCACGGGCGCCAGCCGCGGCATCGGCTACGGCGTCGCCGAGGCGCTCGTCGCACGCGGTGACCGCGTGGTCATCACCGGCCGCAACGAGGACGCCCTCAAGGAGGCCGTCGAGAAGCTCGGTTCCGACCGGGTCGTCGGTGTCGCCGGCAAGGCGCACGACCTGGCCCACCAGACCGAGGCCGTCGGGCGCGCCATGGAGGCCTTCGGCCGCGTCGACTTCCTGGTCAACAACGCCGGAACGAACCCGGTGTTCGGGCCGATGGCCGACCTCGACCTGGACGTCGCGCGCAAGGTGTTCGAGACCAACGTGATCTCGGCGCTCGGCTTCGCCCAGAAGACCTGGCACGCCTGGCAGAAGGACAACGGCGGCGCCATCGTCAACATCGCCTCCATCGCGGGCCTCGCGCCCTCGCCGTTCATCGGCGCCTACGGCGTCAGCAAGGCCGCGATGATCAACCTGACCCAGCAGCTCGCGCACGAGTTCGCGCCCAAGGTGCGGGTCAACGCGATCGCCCCGGCCGTCGTGAAGACCAAGTTCGCGCAGGCACTGTACGAGGGCCGGGAGGCGGAGGCCGCCGCGGCCTACCCGCTCGCCCGGCTCGGCGTGCCCTCGGACATCGGCGGCGCCGCCGCGTTCCTCACCTCGGAGCAGTCCGACTGGGTCACCGGACAGACGCTCGTCGTCGACGGCGGGATCTTCCTGAACGCCGGCGTCGCCTGACCTCGTTCGGGCATAACGATCGGGCGCACAAGGGCGCCGTTTCCTTGACGGAAACGGCGCCCTTGTCATTGTTCGGGAGGGGCCCGGAGCGATGACAACGTCGTCATGAAGAAGCCGATCAAGACCCATGTACGAAGCAGGTTCGTCCGGCGTGTCACTGCGGTATCGTCTGCCGACCCTTGGTATGGCGGATCGAGGAGCGTGCGCGTGTTCAACCGGAACCGATGCCTACAGAGAATGGCGGCGGTTGCGTCCATATCCCTGGTGGCCGGGTGCAGCGTCTTTTCAGACGGAAACCAGGACAGCGGTGGACCGATCGTGGTGGGTACGACCAGTGCCCCGAGCACGCTGGACCCGGCCGCTTCCTGGGACCAGTCCTGGGAACTTTTCCGCAACATCTACCAGACCCTGCTCAGTTACCCCGACGGCGCGACCACACCGCAGCCCGACGCGGCCGAGAGCTGCAAGTTCTCCGAGTCGAACACCGTCTACACGTGCGAGCTCCGCTCGGGCCTGACCTTCTCCAACGGGGACAAGCTGGACGCACAGGCGGTCAAGTACTCGATCGACCGCATCGAGAAGATCAAGGTCAACAGCGGTCCGGCCGGGCTGCTGGGCAGTCTCGACCGGGTCCAGGCGGTGAGCGAGCGCGAGGTCGTCTTCCACCTGAACAAGCCGGACGCCACGTTCCCGTTCGTGCTGGCCACGCCCGGTATGTCGATCGTGGATCCCGCGGAGTACCCGGACAACGCGCTGCGCAAGGACGGCAAGGTGCTCGGGTCCGGCCCGTACAACCTGGAGTCCTACCAGGAGGGCAAGCAGGCCGTCCTGGTCGGCAACAAGCACTACAAGGGCGCCGCGGACCGCAGAAACGATGCGGTGACCATCCGCTACTACCAGGACTCGCGTTCGCTGGCCGACGACCTGCGTGCCAAGAAGCTCGACATCACCTTCCGCGGCCTCGCCGCCGATGACGTCATCTCCTTCCAGGGCCAGGGCTCCAAGGACATCGACCTCATCGACGGGCCGAGCAACGAGATCGAGTACCTGGTGTTCAACCCGAAGGACCCCTGGGCGCGCAAGACCGCCGTCCGCAGGGCCGTCGCCCAGATCATCAACCGGAGCGAGATCGCCCACCGGATCTACAAGGACACCGTGCAGCCGCTGTACTCCATGGTCCCGGCCGGCCTGACCGGGCACAGCACCGCGTTCTTCGACGACTTCGGAGACCCCGACGTCGGCAAGGCCGCCAAGATCCTCAGCCAGGCGGGCATCAACCAGAAGGTGCCGCTCACCCTCTGGTACACCACCGACCGCTACGGCTCGGCGACGGCGAAGGAGTTCCAGGAGATCAAGCGCCAACTGGAGGCGTCCGGGCTGTTCACCGTCACCGTGCACGGCCGTCCCTGGAACAAGTACGTGGTGGGCTACCAGAAGGGCGAGTACCCGGTGTTCGGGCGCGGTTGGTCCCCCGACTTCCCCGACGCCGACAACTTCATCGCCCCGTTCGTCGGCGAGAACAACGCCGTCGGCACGCCCTACCCGTCACCCAAGATCACCGATGATCTGCTGCCCGCCTCCCGCCGCGAGAGCGACCGCTCCCGCGTGGTGAAGGAGTTCCGGGAGGCGCAGACGATCCTGGCGAACGACGCACGGCTGCTGCCGCTGTGGCAGGGCAAGCAGTACCTGGCCGCGAGCGCCGACGTCTCCGGCGCGGAACGGTCGCTGGACCCGTCGGCGATCATGATGATGTGGGAGCTGCACCGCAAGACGAGCTGGTGATGCCGACTCACGGCACCGATTGTCAGTGGGCGCCTGTAGGTTCTGAGCACTGCACAACCTGCAAGTGACCGCACACCGTGAGGACGTTGACGTGACCGACATCGCCATGCTGCCCGAGTCCTGGCGCGGGGTTCTGGGCGACGAACTGCAGCAGCCCTACTTCAAGGAGCTGACGGAGTTCGTGGAGGAGGAGCGGGCGAAGGGCGCGGTCTTCCCGCCGCGCGAGGAGGTCTTCGCGGCCCTGGACGCGACACCGTTCGAGAAGGTCAAGGTGCTGATCCTGGGCCAGGACCCCTATCACGGCGAGGGCCAGGGCCACGGCCTGTGCTTCTCGGTCCGGCCCGGGGTGAAGACCCCGCCCTCGCTGCGCAACATCTACAAGGAGATGAAGGAGGAGCTGGGCACGCCCGTCCCGGACAACGGATATCTGATGCCGTGGGCCCAGCAGGGCGTGCTGCTGCTCAACGCGGTGCTCACGGTCCGCTCCGGCGAGGCCAACTCGCACAAGGGCAAGGGCTGGGAGAAGTTCACGGACGCGGTGATCCGCGCGGTGGCCGACCGGCCCGACCCGGCGGTCTTCGTCCTGTGGGGGAACTACGCGCAGAAGAAGCTGCCCCTGATCGACGAGACCCGGCACGTCGTGGTGAAGGGCGCGCACCCCTCGCCGCTGTCCGCCAAGAAGTTCTTCGGCTCCCGCCCGTTCACCCAGATCAACGAGGCGGTCGCCGCGCAGGGCCACGAGGCGATCGACTGGACGATCCCGGACCTGGGCTGATCCGCCCCGCGGGCGGTCCCGTGTCGTACGGGGCCGCCTGACCGGGTTTGTCCGTGCCGCCGGTTAGCGTCGGGGGGACAGCCGACTGGGCCTGTCGTGCGGATCAGCCTGGAGGACTCGGTGGCGGAGCGGCAGGAGCGGACGGCGCCGGACGCCGTGCTGACCCGGATCGGGCAGGTCGTCATGCTGCATCACGGCGGAGACCGCGAGGAGGCCAGGAGCCGGCTGCTGGACCTGTGGGCGGAGGTCGGGCAGGACGGGGACCCGGTGCACCGCTGCACGCTCGCGCACTACCTGGCCGACACCCAGGACGACCCCTCGGACGAACTGGCCTGGGATCTGAGGGCGTTGTCGGCGGCGGAGGAAGTCTCGGCGGGGGCGACGGGCCCGGCGGCGCTGCGCACGTTCTACCCCTCCCTGCACCTGAATCTCGCCACCGACTACATGAAGCTGGGCCGCTCCGAGGCCGCCCGCGCCTATCTGCATCGCGCCCGCGGCGCGGCCGGCGCCCTCACCGACGACAGCTACGGGGACGGCGTCAGGGCGGCGATCACCCGGCTGGAACACCGACTGGGCGAGGAGGACCCCCCGGGAGGTGACCCCTGGGGCCCACCACGCCAGCGGCCGACCTAGGCCTGCCCGCACTGCCGCCTCACTGTCCGTACGTCCGGCGGCAGATCACCGCCTCGGGACTGTCCTGCCGCCAGCCGCCGTATTCCGTCCCCAGCGAGCACACGTCGGGGGCCTTGGGGACGGACCGGGAGACGTCCGGAATGACGGCGGGCGGCTGGTGCCGAAGGCCACGATGCGGCTGAAGAGCCGGGGGCGCGGCAGAGCGGTGGGGCCCGGGCGGCTGCGGGGGAGGGGCCGGGTCGCCGGAGCGCTTCGGGCGGCGGGACGGGCCGACCATTTCCAGCGCCTCCCGGGCCGGTGCCTGTACGACCCTCGGCTTCGCGCTGCCGTCCGTGCGGGGCGCCGAGGACTGCGACGGCGCCCCCGCCGGTGGTGGCCCGGGCGTCGGCGGCCGCTGGACGGTCACACAGCCGGAGAGGGCCGAGACGGCCACGGTGACCAGGATCGCTGCGGAGGTCGTCGATCGATACACCCGCGCAACTCTGCTGCGTCGGCTGCGGCGCTGGAACAGGGTAACGGCGGATGATCCCTCACAAGGGTGGTCTCCCGCCCCGTACGAGGGGCATGAAAGGACCCGAGCTGACGTCGGCCCCCCCGGGGGGGCGCCGGCTTCAGCGGCCCAGCATGCCCCTCAGCAGCTCCCGCAGCCCCGCCCGCACCTCGTCCAGATCCGGCACCTCCGCGTTGAACGTCCCGGCCACGCAGGAGAACATCAGCCCGTCCGCCCACGCGACCAGCGACAGCACATGCCGGGCCGGGTCGGGCGAGCCCACGGCGGTGAGCAGGGCGGTCAGCTGCTCGCGGAAGACGGCGCCCGTCGCGTCGTAGAAGGCGCGCAGCTCGGGGCGGCGGGTGGCCTCCAGGGCCAGTTCGTAGCGGGCGACGAGCAACGCGCGGTTCTGGGTCAGCGAACGGTGCACCGCCAGGGCCAGCCCCTCGGTCAGCGCGTCGAGCCCGCCGCGCGCATCCGGCATCTCGCTCACCGCCAGCACCCGCGCCTCCCGCTCGGCGTGCCGCCGCACGGCGAGCTCCAGCAGCGCCTGCCGGGTGCGCGCCAGATTGGACGTCGAGCCCTGCGGCAGCCCGGCCGCCTCGTCCACCGCCCGGTGCGTCAGCCCGCGCATACCGCGCTCGGCGAGCAGGGCCAGGGCGGTGTCGGCGATCAGATCGGCACGGGAGGCGCTCGGGGTGCGTACGGACATGGGACGACCCTACCCGCGCAACTACGCCTGTAGTACAGTCGAGGAGTCGCTCAACTACATCTGTAGTGCGCCGGGTCCGTTGCTGCGCGCCCGGCATCAGGAGGAGCCATGGCACAGTCGTCACGCGCCGTCGTCATCGGCGGCGGTATCGGGGGCCTGACCGCGGCCGCGGCCCTGCACCGCCGGGACTGGCAGGTCACCGTCCTGGAGCGGGCCCGCTCCCTGGAGCCGGTCGGCGCGGCCATCTCGCTGGCCCCCAACGCCCTGCGCGCCCTGGACGTCATCGGCATCGGCGACGAGATCCGCGATCTCGCCGCCTGGCAGGGCGACGGCGGACTGCGCACCCCGCGCGGCCGCTGGCTCGCGCGCACCAGCGCCGACGCCGCCGCGGCCCGCTTCGGCGGCCCCCTCGTCCTGCTGCACCGGGCCACCCTCGTCAACAGCCTCGCCGCGCAACTCCCGCCCGGCACCGTCCGCACGACCGCGGCCGCCACCGTCGTCGACCCCGGCGACACCGACCGGCCCGCCCGGGTCACCACCGCCGACGGCGAACTGGAGGCCGACCTGGTGGTCGCCGCCGACGGGATCAACTCCGCCGCGCGCGGCGTGCTCTTCCCCGGGCATCCCGGTCCGTTCTACGCCGGGTTCACCACCTGGCGGGTCGTGATCCCGGTCCCCGGCGCCCAGTTCGCCTCGCACGAGACCTGGGGCCGAGGCCGGATCTGGGGCACACACCCCCTCAAGGACGGCCGGGTGTACGCGTACGCCGCCGCCATGACCCCCGCCGGGCAGCACGCGCCGGACGACGAGCGGGCCGAACTCGCCCGCCGGTTCGGCGACTGGCACGACCCGATCCCCGCCGTCATCGCGGCCGCCCGCCCCGAGGACGTGCTGCGCCACGACGTCCACCACCTCGCCGACCCGCTGCCCGCCTTCCACCGCGGCCGGGTGGCCCTGCTCGGCGACGCCGCGCACGCCATGCCGCCGACCCTCGGGCAGGGCGGCAACCAGGCCGTCGAGGACGCCGTCGTCCTCGCCCACCACGCCGGCGACCTGCCCGCCTACACGGCCGCCCGGCTGCCCCGTACGACGGCGGTCGCCCGCCGGGCCGTCAAGGTCGCCCGGCTCGACATGACCGGCAACCGCGCCGTCATCGCCGTACGCAACACCACGCTCGCCGCACTGGCGCTCGCCGCACCGGCGCTCTTCCTGCGCGGCTTCGACGGCATCGCCGACTGGCGGCCGCCGTATGCTTCCGGGAGGGCACCGGTAGGCAACCGCTAGGGGAGAGCACGTGAAGGTCGGCTGCATCGGACTCGGCGACATCGCGCAGAAGGCATACCTGCCGGTGCTCGGCATGCGGCCCGGCATCGAACTGCACCTGCAGACCCGCACGCCCGAGACCCTCGCCCGGCTCGCCGACGGCCTCCACCTCCCCGCCGGCCGGCGGCACGCGACCCTGGACTCGCTGCTCGCCCAGGACCTCGACGCCGCCTTCGTGCACGCGCCCACCCCGGCGCACCCCGAGATCGTCACCCGGCTCCTGGAGGCGGGCGTACCGACCTACGTCGACAAGCCGCTCGCCTACGAACTCGCCGACTCCGAGCGCCTGGTGAAGCTCGCCGAGGACCGCGACGTCTCCCTCGCCGTCGGCTTCAACCGGCGCTACGCCCCCGGGTACGCCCAGTGCGCCGACCACCCGCGCGAGCTGATCCTGATGCAGAAGAACCGCATCGGGCTGCCGGAGAAGCCCCGCACGATGATCCTCGACGACTTCATCCACGTCGTGGACACGCTGCGCTTCCTGGTGCCGGGCGCGGTCGACGACGTCACCGTGCGCGCCCGCCTGGAGGACGGGCTGCTCCACCACGTCGTGCTCCAGCTCGCCGGGGACGGCTTCACCGCGCTCGGCGTGATGAACCGGCTCAGCGGCTCGGCCGAGGAGATCCTCGAGGTCTCCGGGCAGGACACCAAGCGCCAGGTGGTCAATCTCGCCGAGGTGATCGACCACAAGGGGCAGCCGACGCTGCGGCGGCGCGGGGACTGGGTGCCGGTCGCCCGGCAGCGCGGCATCGAGCAGGCGGTGCTCGCGTTCCTCGACGCCGTGCGCGCCGGCAAGGTCCTCAGTGCCCGTGACGCACTGGCGACTCACGAACTGTGCGAGCGGGTCGTACATGCGGTCCAGGAGCGCTCCGGCGCAGCCTGACCGCCCGCACGCCCTCGGTCACGCCCAGGGCGGCCAGCGCGAGCAGGGCGCCCTTCACCGGCCAGTCGCCGTAGCGGACGTACGGAGTGATGCCATGGGCCAGGGGCACCTCGTACACCTGGGCGGTGCTCGCCTCGGTGCCGAGCCACGGACCCAGGCGCTGTCCGCTCGGGCCGTAGACGGCCGAGACGCCGGTCAGCGTCGAGTGCACCATGGGACGGCCGGTCTCGGCGGCGCGCAGCGCGGCCAGCGAGGCATGCTGCTCGGGAGCCCAGCTCTGCTGGAACGTCGACGTCGCGGACTGGCCGAGCAGCACGTCGGCACCGTCCTGCGCGAGGTGACGGCTCATGTCCGGGAACGCGGTCTCGAAGCACACCATCGGGCCGATGCGCAGCCCGTGCCCGACATCCATCACCACCTGCTCGGTGCCGCGCCGACGGTCCTCGCCCGCCGCCTTGCCGACCGAGGTGGCCCAGCCCAGCACCGAGCGGGCCGGGATGTACTCACCGAACGGGACGAGCCGCATCTTGTCGTACCGGGCGCCGGTCGGGCCGTCCGGGCCGATCAGGACCGAGCTCTTGTAGATGCCGGGCCGGTCGGAGCGGCGGGCGTCCACGTTGACCAGGATGTCCGCGCCGGTCTGCCGGGACAGGGCCGCGACCCGTTTCGCCAGGTCCGGCCGGTCGCCCAGGTCGAAGCCGATGCTGCTCTCGCCCCAGACGATCAGATCGAGGCGCTGCCCGACGAGCCCCCGGGTGAGCTGCTCCTCGCGGTCGAAGCGCTGATCGGCGCCGTTGATCACACCGGGCTGTACGACGGCGATCCCGACCCGTCCGTCGACGTCCGGGCGGGGCGACCACACCCAGGCCGCCGAGGTCGCTGCGGCCGTGGCGACCAGCGAGGCGAGGGCCGGTATCCGGACCGCGCGTATCGCCACCAGCATGGTGACCGCGACATTGACGGCCACCACCAGGAAGCTGAGCAGCCACACCCCGCCCACCGAGGCGAGCCGGAGCGCCGGCTCCACCTGCCACTGGCTGGAGCCGAGCAGGCCCCAGGGACCGCCGAGCCCCTGCCAGGACCGGACGAGCTCCACCGCCAGCCAGCCGGACGGCAGCACCACCAGGGCGGCCGCGCCCCGGCCCGGCGAGGGCACCCCGCCCAGGAACCGGCGCACCAGCCGACCCCAGGGCGCCCAGAGCGCGCCCAGCAGCCCCGCGATCAGGAAGAGGAAGACATTCAGGCTGGGCAGCAGCCAGTGGTGCACCGCCACCATGAACCCGAGCCCGCCCAGCCAGCCGTCGTACGCCGCCCGCTTCCCGGTCGGGGCCGAGCGGGCCAGCAGGATCCAGGGGACCAGCGCGACGTACGCGAACCACCACAGCGCGGGCGCCGGGAAGGCGAACACGGGCAGGGCTCCGGCGAGAACGGCGGCGACAGAGCGACGCCACGGGGAGGCGAGCCAGCGATCGATCGTCCTCATACGTCGCCTCCTACCCGGCCGCTCCTTCCAGTGTGGCCGCCGGGGAGCCCTCCCGGACAGAGGGCCTCGGCTCAGCCGGTCACGGGAGCCGGACGGGGGTCGGGCAGACGGCGCCACTTCTCCCGCACGACGACCTCGCGCAGCCGCCAGCCCTCGGCCGTCCGCAGCAGCCCGAAGGAGTACCGGCCGCCGCACACGAAGTCAGGCGCCGTGCTTCCGCCGTCGCCGCCCGCGAACCGCATCGGATTGACATAGTCGGCCTGCACCCGCGCGGTGTCCCCGGTGTCCTGCTCCAGGACCCCGAACCGTATCCGTCGGTTGACGATGAGATGCTGCCGCATCGAGAACAGCCCCAGACTCTCGGCCAGCCACCCGGCGACCTGGCCGGCGTCCCCCTCGATCCCGCCGGCGGAACGGTAGTCCGCCCGCCCGTCCCTCGTGAACAGTGTCCGGTACGCGGCCCAGTCACCGTCGTCCACGGCCACCGCGTACTCGGTGACCACGCCGTCCACGGCCAGCCGGTCCATCACGGTCGCGAGCTCCACGCGCTGCGTCATCGGCACAGTGTTGAGCACGGGACGGGCGGAGCCAAGAGGTGCGCGAAGACATCTTCCACTCCGCCTACTGCGAGCTACGAGCCTTGTAGGCGCGCCTGAGTTGATTGCGTCGGGCGAGCACGTTGGGGTGGTCGGGGCCGAGAACGCGCTCGGTATCGGCGAGTGTGGACTCGAACAGGGCGATCGCGCGCTTCAGTTCCCCGGCATGCTGGTAGGCGGTCGCGAGGTTATGGCGAATGGTGAGGGTGTCGGGGTGGTCGGGTCCGAGAACCCGCTCCGAATCGGCGAGTGTGGACTCGAAGAGGGGGATCGCGCGCTTCAGGTCGCAGGTGCGCTCGTAGGCGTTCGCGAGGTTGTTGCGGCGCATGAGGGTGTCGGGGTGGTCGGGTCCCAGAACGCGCTCGGTATCGGCGAGAGTGGACTCGAACAGGGAGATCGCACGCTCTGGATCAACGGCGTGCTGGTAGGCCGCCGCGAGGTTGCTGCGGCAGGTGAGGGTGTCGGGGTGGTCGGGTCCGAGATCGCGCTCGGCATCGACGAGAGCGGTTTCGAACAGAGGAGTGGCGCGCTCCAGATCACCAGCGATCTTGTACGCGAGCGCGAGGTTGTTGCGGCGCAGCAGGTTGGTGGGGTGCGCGGGGCCGAAGATGCGTTCGTTGTCGGCGAGAGCGGACTCGAACAGAGGGATCGCGCGCTTCAGATCGCCGGCGTCCTGGTAGGCGCTGGCGAGGTTGTTTCGACTGGCCAGTGTGTCGGGGTGGTCAGGGCCGAAGATGCGTTCGGTGTCCGCGAGATTGGACTCCAGCAGCTCGACGGCACGCTTGAAGTCCCCGGCCGCCCGGAGGGCGTTCGCGAGGCTGTTGCGACTGCTCAGAGTGGCGGGATGCCTTTTTCCCAGCAGTCGTTCGTGAATGTGGGCCGCCCGGATTCCAGCGGCTGTGCCCGGACCCACAGCGCCCCGCCGCGCATAGAACGTCGAGGCCTTTCTCAGGAGTCGGGCAGTGGTGAGTGATTCCGACTGCGGCGGGGTGTGATCGGTGTGAGCGGACACATGAGGCAACAGCGTGTGCCATGTCGGCCAGGTCTCAGGATCGTCCGAATCCGTGGGAAGCAAGTGCTCCAATGCGTTCGCCGCGATCTGCTGTGCGTGTGCGATGTCCTTGGCCCGGCGGTACGGATCCTCGGGGTCGGGCGTCCGAGCGAAGGCCTGCACGAGCCGGTGCACCGTGATGATGCCGTCCTGTTGGCTGATCATGCTGTAGGCGGCCAGTTTGCCGATCGCCGTGTTCAGCGCCAACGGATCGGCTGTCCTTTCCACGTAGGTGCGGGCGAGCCGGTGAAGCCGGACACGCAACGCACCGGCGTTGTCCGCGGGCCGAGAACGTATCTTTGGGAGCCTTGGCCGAAGAGGGGACGGGTAGGCAAGGTCGTCGAGAAGGTTGCGCGGGATGCCGTCAGGGGCGTACCAGGCCAGCACCCGCAGAACCTCCCCTGCCAAGGGCAAGTCTCTGAGGCGGTCGAGTGTGATGCTCCAGATCCGGGCGATCGTGCGCTCCGCGTCCCCGCCTTCCGCGGCGGTGGCGAACATCTCGGCAGGCCTGCTGGTCAGCAGGTCCAGGTAGGCGCGGGGCGAATCCCCGGTCTCGGCGCAGTAGGCGGCCGCCTGTTCCACGGCCAGCGGCAGATGGCCCACTGCCGCGCAGACCTCGGCCGCACCGTCGCTGTCCCGCTCCCCGTCGTGGTTCAGGATGCGGGTGAACAGCTCAACCGCTTCCCCTTCGTCCAGGACGTCCAGGGACACCGTGGAGGACATGTGGTGCCAGCCGGTCGCGCGGCGGCTGGTGATGAGGAAGCGTCCACCGCGGCCGGCCCGGTCGATGACCGGACGGATGTGCTCGGGGTCGTTGACATTGTCCAGCACGATCAACCAGCCCCGATGGGCGGCAAGCCACGACAGAGCCCATTCCCGTAGCTCGTCGGCTCCGGTCTCCACGCTCCTGAACGTGGGTTGCAGGCGGACCGCGAAGTCCACCAGCCCGGAATCCAGGGAGTCGGGCGACTCGGCCGTGATCCACCACTGCGGGGAGGTGCGTGACCGTGTCCTGGCCCAGTGGGCGGCCAGCGTGGACTTGCCGACTCCGCCCAGGCCATGGAGCGCCTGCACAACCACTTCTCCGGACGTGGCGAACGCGGCATCCAGCGCGGCCAGTTGACGCTCACGGCCGACGAAGCCGTGCGGACGCGGCACGTTGCTGCAGTCGCGGGGCGCCTTCACCTTCGACGGGCTCTTCAGCGCTCCGGCGGGCAGTACCGTGGTGTGCGCATGGATGGACGTGGCGTTCTTGATGTCACGTCCCGCCACGATCGAGCCCCGGTCGGCAGACAGGCCCGATGCCTCACGACCGGCCTTTGCACGGGGCTTGCGGCGACTCATCACGAACCCCGCCGTGCCTCGGAGTCATCGACGTCACCGCGGGCCGCGATCGATCCCTGGTCGGCCGACGGTCCTCCGCCCGGCGGCGCGGTCCATGAACCGGACGGAGCACCACCCGCACCGGTGTCGACGGCCCTCGAACCGCGCACGCTGCCGCCCGATGCGATCGACCCCCCACGCGCAACCGGCGATGGCCCGTTCGCGGGCCTCTGCTGCAGATGGCCGATGACGGCCAGCACGAACCCGGCCACCGTGAAGAACAGACTCAACACGCTGCTCAACTGATCTGCCCGATCCAGCCCCACCAAAGCGAAGAACGCAATCAGAGCAGCCAGACCGACAGCGGCCCCCACCCAGCGCAATACCTTCCAGACCGTCATACGGGCATCATTCCGAAGCGCTCGTGCCCCCAAGCCCCTTTTCGGGCAACTGACGTGCAGCAGAACAGATGCACCTCGTGCGCGGCCCGAACCGCAGGGTCCGCGCACGAGGTGCCTGACGCCTCACCAGTGGAGCTCCGGCACGCGGTCGGCCACCGTGCACTGCGACAGCCACAGGGCGACCGCCTCCGACACCGGCTGTCCCGTCTCCAGCTCGATGAAGCCGAACTGGCCGCCCTGGTTGCACTCCAGGAACCACCAGATGCCGTCCTCGTCCTCGGCGAAGTCGAAGGCGGCGTACGCCAGTCCGCCGAGGGCGAGGTACTCGCGCACCGACCGGCCGATGCGTTCGGGTACGGGGACCGTCTCCCAGGCGTGCTCGGTGTCGCCGTAGCGCCCGTCGACCTGGTCCGGCTCGGCCGTCTTGCGTGCCGCGAACAGCCGAGTGCCGACACAGGTCAGACGGATGTCGGCACGCTTGGGGATGTAACGCTGCAGCAGCGCGGGGCCGGCCGCGACGGCCGAGAAGTCGGCGTCGGGCCCGATCAGGGTGGTGGGCAGGGCCACGCCGGGGTCTCCGGGCGGCGGCCCCGAGGCGGACTTCACCACCACGTGCCGGTGCTCCTCCGCGAACTGCCGTGCCAGCCGCGGGGCGGTGGTGAAGACGGTCGGCGGTACGGCGAAGCCACTGAGGTGGGCCATCTTCAACTGCCAAGGCTTCAGGCGGGCCCGGTCGGCGTTGCGCGGATGGTTCATCCACCGGGTGGAGGTGGAGAAGAGCATCCCGAACAGCGCCTGACGGGCCTCGGCGGTCAGCCACGGCGAGGGGTGCGTCGCGTGCGCCGCGGGTTCGCCGGGCCTGCGCACCCATACGGAGCGCAGGCCTCCCATGCTGAGCACATGTCCGTTCACGGACAGGTGACCGTCGAAGTCGCCGTGGGCGTAGTGGGCGGACAACACGACCTTGTCCGGCAGGTCCGCAGGGTCCAGCCGCACGAAAGGGGTCCCCTTCTCGTGCAGCTTGGCCACCACCATGTCGGCGGTCACGTCCTCCTCGGACGTAAGGATCAATACGGTCATTCGTTTACGAAGCGTCAGTCATCGAAGTGGGTCTGGGAACCGGCGGTGGACGTGGTCGTGCCGACAGCCAGCAGCAGGTCCGGGTCAGTGACGGCGGGGCGGCCGTCGGGGAACACGTTCAACTGACGGGTCTCGTCGAAGTGGTACGGCGTCACCACGGTCGGAAACGCCTTGGGCAGGGCGTAGTTGAGGGTGAATGGTCGCACTCGGAACCTCCACGGGTGCAAAGGGGTTGTACGCAGCACTTACGCGCCCTTGCGTAAGGAACTGCCTCTTTCGGTCACATCGTGGTGAAGGCCATCACATTCACACCGCATGCTTCGCATCGTCTGCAACAACAGCATCACTGTGCTCACCTTCCCCACAAGTCACACATCGGATGGGGCATCAGATCTGTCACTGAGGCACGAACGGTGAGTGGGTCGTCACTCCGGGAAGATCTTTGTGGCCCCTGCGCTGCGGCGGGTGGCGCCCGCCCAGAAGTCTTTCGGTGAGCCGCTCGACCTGCCGCGCGGTGAGCCGGTTGCGGAGTTCAAGGTGGTCGGCGCCCATGGCGGCCTCGCAGAGCGAGAACTGGATGGGGAAGCCGCTGAGTGGTTCCTGCTCGGCGACGGGAGGTTCGTCGTACTCACGGAGCCAGACCGTCGGATCGGCCTCGGGGCAGCCCAGCGTCCACAACAGCGCCCAGAAGTGCCCTCGCTGCCGCAGCCCGTCCGGCAGCTCGAGGGTGGGTGACGTTGGTCGGGGTGGCCTGGGCGCATCGGACACAGCCGGGTGCCAGCCGTTGATGAGCTGTTCGAGCTCAGCCGCCCGGTCGCCGTTCACCTCGCCGAGCCACTCCAGACCCGGAAGATTGGGCCGAGGAAGAGGCGGGCGGAGTGAGAACGTGCTCGTCGCAGAACAGGCGGCCTCGTCTCGCCCGTGTCCCGTGCCCCGTACTCGGAGCACCACAAGTCTCTCTCCGACCGGCGTTGGCGCATCGCCGAGAAGACAGACCTCGCCGGCGTTCCATACGCCGCTCCAATCGAGTGTGTCCCCTGCCTCGACGATGAGGACCGTGGCGCTGCCAAAGGTGTAGCGCTCGGTGGCTGCCGTGGCACCGGCGAGCGCGGGTGCCTGCAAGTCGTACGCCGCCGCACCGCCAAGGCCGCCGAAGGTTCAGGCCGCCTCGATGATCTCGTCGCGGATCGCCTCGGCCCACTCGACCACCAACAGCTCGTACTCCGCGCGGTCCTGGGCCGACAGGTATCCGCCCGCACGCAGCCACAGTGCCCGGATCTGCTCGTTCACCACTGCAGCAGACCGCACGGAACCACGGGCCATGGAATCGGGGGACATGCGGACAAGCCTAGGGGCAAGTACTGACACTGCGCTACCGGACCGCTACTCAGACCGTATGCGGTTGGTCACGGCCGCGACGGCGAAGGCATGCGCGAGCCACGGCTTTTGCGTGACCGCACGCCGCGGCGCGGTGAGGGCCGTACAGCGCCGTGGGCGCCTTCGCCCTTGCCACGCCCGGGTACGACGCCCCCCAAAGTCCCGCGGCCCGCCGGTCTTTGGGGGATGGCCGAGATGAATCTGCTTCGGCTAGGGGGTGTTGTTCGGATCAGGCCGGCCGTGACGAGGGGTGCGGTCTGGCTCGACCCCGAGCGGGGTCATGGGGGTGCCCCCTGGTCGAGCGAAGCCGAGAGCTTGGGGGAGAGTTACGACAACGCGGCTGGGGGTCCCCCTTGCTCGAAGAGCTGGGGGAGTGCGTGCCAGGGCCCGCGACGCCGGGATGATCCAAACCCCCCCTAGCCCGCGGACTCGGCCGCATGCGGGCTGAGCGCCCCCGTCGCCACCAGCGCGATGATGACGATGCCCAGGGCGATCCGGTACCAGACGAACGGCATGAAGCTCTTCGACGAGATGAACTTCATGAACCACGCGATGACCGCATAGCCGGACGCGAACGCGATCACCGTCGCGAAGAGCGTCGGCCCCCACGCCACGTGCCCGCTTCCCGCGGCGTCCTTCAGCTCGAACACCCCGGAGGCGAGCACCGCCGGAATGGCGAGCAGGAACGAATAGCGGGCCGCGGCCTCGCGCTTGTAGCCCATGAACAGGCCGCCGCTGATCGTGGCACCGGAGCGGGAGACGCCCGGGATGAGGGCGCAGGCCTGGCACAGGCCGAAGACCAGGCCGTCCTTGACGCGGAGGTTCTCCAGGGTCTTGCGCTGCTTCGGCGCCCGGTGCCGGCCGCCCGTCTCGTCGCGCGCGGCCAGCCGGTCGGCGATGCCGATGATCACGCCGACCACGATCAGCATGGTCGCCGTGATCCGCAGATCGCGGAACGGCCCCTCGATCTGGTCCTTCAGCGTCACGCCCAGCACACCGATGGGGATGGACCCGACGATCACCAGCCAGCCCATCTGGGCATCGTGGTCCTGGCGCATCGCCTTGTCGAACAGCGAGCGGAACCAGGCCGAGATGATCCGCCCGATGTCCTTGCGGAAGTAGATCAGCACCGCGGCCTCCGTACCGATCTGGGTGATCGCCGTGAAAGCCGCACCCGGATCCTTCCAGCCCGAGAAGGCCGCGGTCAGCCGCAGATGCGCGCTGGAGGAGACGGGGAGGAACTCGGTCAGCCCCTGGACGAGTCCGAGGACGAGCGATTCAAACCAAGACATGGAGTTAGGGCGTCCCAGCGCTGATCGGGAGAAGTCCGGTGAAGGTGATCATCATTCGAGTGGTGATCATGTGTGTCGAAGGCAGCGTAGCGCCCCGGGATGACGGCCCGGACACAGGGGGTTTGGGCAGCCCTTTGCCAGCCGCTTACCGACTTGGGGTGTTGACCGTCCACCGGACCGCCGCTTACTTTGCAGCGTGAGAAAGCGCTTGCTGCACGGCTTGCCGCACCGCGTGCCGTATCGCTTGCCACCCCGCTCGCCATACGTGCCCGCCGTCCCGGAGGAGTGCTGATCACGCCCATGCCCCGCTCCACAGTCCCGCTCACCGGCAGGCGCATCAGGGCCGCCGTCATCGGCACCGGCGCCATAGGACGCGGTTCCCATCTGCCGGCGCTCGCCCGGCTCGCCGAGGAGGGCGAGACGGAGGTCGTGGCCGCCGTCGACATCGACGCGGGCGCGGTCGGGGCCTTCTGCGCGGAGGCCGGCATCCCGCACGCCTACACCGACCTGGACCGCATGCTCCAGGAGCAGCGGCCCGACCTGGTCACCATCTGCACGCCGCCGACGCTGCACCGCGAGCAGACGGTGGCCGCGCTGCGCGCCGGGGCCTGGGTGTGGTGCGAGAAGCCGCCGGTGCCGACACTGGCCGACTTCGACGCCGTCGAGGCGGAGGAGGGCGCCGTCGGCGGCCCCTACGCGGCGATCGTCTTCCAGCACCGCTTCGGCTCCGGCTCCCGGCACGTACGCCGGCTGCTCGCCGAGGGGGTGCTGGGGCGGCCGCTCGTGGCGCACTGCCAGACCACCTGGTACCGGGACAGCGCGTACTACGCCGTGCCCTGGCGCGGCCGCTGGCACACCGAGGGCGGCGGCCCGGCCATGGGGCACGGCATCCATCAGATGGACCTCCTGCTCGATCTGCTCGGCCCGTGGAGCGAGGTGCGGGCGATGGCCGGACGGCTGGTCCACGACGTGGAGACGGAGGACGTCTCGACCGCCCTGGTCCGCTTCGCGAGCGGCGCCCTCGCGACCGTCGTGAACAGCGTCCTGAGCCCCGACGAGGTCAGCCGCATCCGCATCGACTGCGAGCGCGCCACCGTCGAACTGACCCACCTCTATGGCCACAGCAACGGCAACTGGCGCATCACCCCGGCCCCGGACGTGCCCGGCGAGCAGGCGGCGGCCTGGCGGGACTTCGGTCCGGACGTGCCCAGCTCGCATCTGGCCCAGCTGAGCGAGCTGGTCGCGAGCGTGCGCGCCGGGGAGCGGCCGCGCAGCAGCGGCCCGGACGGGCGCACCAGCCTGGAGCTGATCACCGCGCTGTACAAGGCGGCGTTCACCGACACGACCGTACGCGCGGGGGAGATCGGACCGGGGGATCCGTACTACACCGCCCTGCACGGCGGCGCCCCCGGCTGGGCGCCGACCGGGCGCGAGGAGGTGTCCGCGTGAGCGGCGAGCTGCGCGTCGTCCACGCCCACGGCGACCGGATCACGGTGACCGAACCCGTCACCGGCGTCGAGCTGCTCGCCTATGTCTACCGGCCGGAGGCGGCCTGGGAAGCGCCGAAGCCGTACCTCCACCCGATGCGCACCCTGGCGGGCGGCGTCGTCACCGACTACCGGCCCAACGACCACCGCTGGCACAAGGGCCTGTCGCTGACCGCCTCGCATCTGTCCGGCGCGAATCTGTGGGGCGGCAATTCGTATGTGCACGGGCAGGGATATCTCGAACTCCCGGAGCGGGTCGGCTCGATGAGGCATGTCGGCTTCGACGAGATGGCCTCGGACGGCGGGCGGTTCGTCATCGCCGAGCGGCTGACCTGGCACCCGTACGACGGCACGCTGTGGGCGGACGAGGAGCGCCGGATCGAGGTGCACGACGTCGACCCCGGGGCCGGATCATGGGCACTGACCTGGACCAGTGCGGTGACCAACCGCAGGGACGAGCCGCTGCGGTTCGGCAGCCCGACCACCGCCGGGCGTGAGATGGCCGGCTACACGGGCCTGTTCTGGCGCGGTCCGCGAGCCTTCCGCGGCGGGCGGATCATCGGTCCGGACGGCGAGGGGCCGGGGCTGATGGGTTCCAGGTCGCCCTGGCTCGCCCTCACCGGCGAACACGACGGTACCGACGGCCACGCGACCCTCGTCTTCGCGCACGCCCCCGAGAACGACCAGTCCGGCGCGGGCGGTGCCCACCCCGCCCACTGGTTCGTGCGCAACGACCCCTTCGCCGGGGTCGCACCCTCCTGGGCGTTCTTCGACGAACTGGAACTCGCCCCCGGTGCCACGCTCCGGCGGCGCTACCGGGTCGTCGTCGCGGACGGCGCCTGGGAGCGGGCGGACATCGCCAAGTATCTGGACGCCCATCCGTGGTGAGCGGAGGGGAGTTCACGGGTCTGCCGGGCGGCGTCGCGGTCTCGCGCCTGTGCGTCTACGACTGGCCCGCGCCCGACGGCACCCGGGGCGGAACTCCCCATCTGCACCTGGTCTGTTCGGAGGCGTACGTCGTCACCGCCGGGCGGGGTGCCGTACAGACGCTCACCGCGTCCGGGTACGAGGTGACGCCCCTGGAGCCCGGCACGGTGGCCTGGTTCACGCCGGGCACCATCCATCGGCTCGTCAACGAGGACGATCTGCGCATCACCGTCCTCATGCAGAACAGCGGGCTGCCCGAGGCGGGCGACGCGGTGCTCACGCTGCCCCCGGAGTATCTGGCCGACCCGCGGACGTACGCCGCCGCCACCACGATCCCGGCGGAGGCGCCGGAGGTCGAACGGGCGCGGGCCGCCCGTGCCCGGCGCGACCTCGCGCTGCAGGGCTACCGGGCGCTGCGCGAGGCCTGCGGCCCCGAGACGCTGGCCGCCTTCCACCGGGCCGCCGCCGCGCTCGTACGGCCCCGGCTCGCCGAGTGGCGCGAGCGCTGGCGGCGCGGCGCAGAGGCCGCGGCGGCGGCCACGGGGGAGCAGCTCGACCGCCTCGGACGGGGCGATGTCTCCCATCTCGCCGAGGCCGTCGTACGGGCCGAACGGCCTTCGTCCCAAGGGAAGTTCGGGATGTGCGGGCGGCTCGACGTATATGGGCTCGACGTGTACGGGCAGGGGTCGTAGGGCCGCCTACGCCGCCGACGGTCCCGTGAGCGTCCAGCCCGGGGCCTGCGGATGGGCCGTGAGGTCCTCGTGGCGCACGGGGTCGCCACAGGCCGAGCAGGTGACGACCGCGACGAGCTCGTTGCCGCAGATGTGCTCGATCACCATGGGGCGGTCGTCGTCCCCGCGGAGATGGCGGTCGCCCCATGTCATGAGGGTCATCAGGACCGGCTCCAGCTCCAGGCCCGCCTGTGTGGGCCGGTACTCGAAGCGCTGCGGGCGCTCGCTGTAGGCGCGCTTGGTGAGGATGCCCGCGTCGACGAGCCGGCGCAGCCGGGTGGCCAGGACGTCGCGCGGGGCCCCGATGTTGCGGACCAGTTGGTCGAAGCGGCCGTTGCCCAGGCACACCTCCCGCAGCACGAGCAGGGAGTACTTCTCGCCCACGAGCGCGAGGGCGTCGGCGATGGAGCAGGGGCGCGGGTCTTTCGTGGCGGCCATGACGCCCAGTCTAGGTGAGGGTTTGATTTTCCAACTCGGCGGGCTATGGTGAGTTTGGATTTCCTACTCATCGGTAATCGCGCCAGTAATCGCGCCGGTAACCGCGCCGGTAATCACGCCGGTCATCGCCCCGGCGGCCAAGGAGGCCCGCACCATGCGTGACGCAGTCATCGTCGAAGCCGTACGCACTCCCATAGGGAAGGGCAAGCCGAACGGCTCCCTGGCCCACGTCCACCCCGTGGAGCTCCTCGCCCACACCCTGCGCACCCTCGTCGAGCGCTCCGGCGTCGACCCGGCCCTGATCGACGACGTCATCGGCGGCACCGTCGACCAGGTCGGCGAGCAGGCCATGAACACCACCCGCTACGCCGTCCTCTCGGCGGGCTTCCCCGAATCGGTCCCGGCGACCACGGTGGACCGCCAGTGCGGCTCCTCCCAGCAGGCCGTCCACTTCGCCGCCCAGGGCGTGATCTCCGGCGCCTACGACCTCGTCGTCGCCTGTGGCGTCGAGTCGATGAGCCGCGTGCCGATGTGGTCGAACGTGCCGCCCGGCAAGGACCCCTTCGGCCCCGGAGTCGCCGAGCGCTACCCCGAGGGGCTCCTCCCGCAGGGCATCAGCGCCGAGCTGATCGCGGCCAAGTGGTCCCTCACGCGCGAGCGGATGGACGCCTTCGCCGTCTCCTCGCACCACAAGGCGGCCGCCGCCTGGGACGCCGGCCTGTTCGACGCCGAGATCGCCCCCCTGCAGGGCGTCACCCGGGACGAGTGCGTACGGCCCGGCAGCACCCCCGAGATCCTCGGCGGTCTCAGGCCCGCCTACCACGACCCCGCGTTCGCCGAGCGCTTCCCGCAGATCGAGTGGAACGTCACCGCGGGCAACGCCAGCCCCATCAACGACGGCGCGTCCGCCGTGCTGATCACCTCCGGCGAGACCGCGGCCCGCCTCGGCCTGCGCCCGATCGCCCGCCTGCACAGCTTCGCCGTCACCGGCTCCGACCCGCTGCTGATGCTCACCGGCGTCATCCCGGCGACCGAGAAGGTGCTCCGCAGGGCGCACCTCACCCTCGACGACATCGACCTGTTCGAGGTCAACGAGGCCTTCTCCAGCGTGGTCCTTGCCTGGCAGCAGGAGACCGGCGCCGACCTCGCCAAGGTGAACGTGCACGGCGGCGCGATCGCCATCGGCCACCCCCTGGGCGCCAGCGGCACCCGCCTGACCACGACCCTCGTCCACGCGATGCGCGAGCGCGGCGCCCGCTACGCCCTGCAGACGATGTGCGAGGCGGGCGGACTCGCCAACGCGATGATCCTGGAAGCCGTGTAACGGCACGTCAGGGCACGTAACGGCGCCTCAGGGCGCTTCAGGGTGCGCGCAGGTGGTGGCGCTTGCGCCAGGCCACCACCGCGCCCACCAGGGCCGGTACGGCGATGCACGCCATCGCGAGCAGGAAGGCCGGGGACGTCGGCGCCGAGGCTCGGGCCCCGGCGACGGCGTACGCGGCGGTGTTCGGCACCGAGCCGAGCGCCGTCGCGAGCAGGAACGGCAGCCAGCCCATCCGGGAGACGGCGGCGCAGTAGTTCGCCGCCCAGAACGGCACGCCGGGGAACAGCCGCGCCGCCATCATCGAGCGGAAGCCGTGCCGGCTGAGCTGGCCGTCGGCGGCCTTCAGCCAGCGGCCGCGCAGCAGCGGACGCAGCGCGTCCTGGCCGAGCACCCGGCCCAGGCCGAAGGCGACCCCGGCGCCGAGCACCGTGCCGGCCAGCGCCGTGCCGAGCCCCATCTGGGAGCCGAACAGGGCACCCGCCGCCAGGTTCAGCAGCGGCCGGGGCACGAACGCCACCGTGCACAGCCCGTACGCCGCCGCGAAGACCACCGTCGCCGCGGCGCCGCCGAGCTGGGGCGGCCACCCGTGGGTGATCAGTCTCTGTGGCTCGAACAGCAGCATGGTCGAGGCGGCGGCCGCGAGCAGCGCGACGAGAAGGGACAGCCGCGACCAGGGCGAGAGCAGCACGCGCGTGCAGCGCGCGACGAAACCCGCGCGCGTGAGCGGCGCGACCGTGACGGCCGTGGGAACGGCGACGGCCGTGGGAACGGCGACGGCGAGCTCCGTGGCGGCGGCCCGGGGAGAGGCCGTGGCGGTGCCAGAGCGGTTGGCATCGAGCATCCGGTGACACTAACCGACGCATGTGTGTGATCGCCGTATGGTTCGTCTCATGACCGTCACAGGTGCCCGCCCGGCGGACGTGCCGCCCAGCGATCTCGCCGACACCGTGCTGGAGCGGGTCACCGCCGTCTACGCCGCCGCGGCCGACCCGGAGCGGGCCGCGGCCATGCGGGCCTACATGAAGGACGTGGCCCCCTTCCTGGGCATCCCCACCCCGGCCCGCCGCGCCCTGTCCCGCACCGTCCTCGCGGGCACCCCGCGCCCCGACGAGGCCGACTGCACGGCGATCGCCCTGCGCTGCTGGGCGCTGCCGCAGCGGGAGTACCACTACTTCGCCGCCGACTATCTGCGCCGCCACGCCGGGCGCTGCTCGTCGGCCTTCCTGCCGGTGGCCCGGCACCTCGTCACCACCGTCCCCTGGTGGGACACGGTCGACCTGCTCGCCGCTCATGTCGTCGGCGCGCTCGTCGCCGCCGACCCGCGGCTGGCCGCCGACATGGACCGGTGGATCGCGGACAAGGACCTGTGGGTCGCCCGCACCGCCCTCCTCCACCAACTGCGCCACAAGGAGCACACCGACGCCGACCGTCTGTTCTCCTACTGCCTGCTCCAGTCCGGGCACACCGACTTCTTCATCCGCAAGGCGATCGGCTGGTGCCTGCGTGAGTACGCCAAGACCGACCCGGAGGCCGTACGGTCCTTCCTCGCCCGTGAGCGGGGGAGGTTCGCGCCGCTGACGGTCCGGGAGGCGCTGAAGAACATCGGCGGCTGAAGCGGCCCGACGGCCGGACCCGCCCCGGGAAAACCATTCGACGCGGGACAAGGCGTCGGCGATGATCGTCGTCATGTTCCGGTACGCCTTCGTTCTCGCAGCATCCGCGGTCGCGGATGCTCCGAAGGCTGCCGTCCCGATCTTCCTGGCCGCTGTCGACGGCGCCCGAAGCTGACCCTCCCCGGATCGTCCGGCGGACCCCGCAGGGGGAGGGTCGGCCAGTTCCTCGGGGTCCCATCACCACTTACGAGGCTTCGAGGTAGAGCCATGCCCAAGACGGCATACGTGCGCACCAAGCCGCACCTGAACATCGGCACGATGGGCCACGTCGACCACGGCAAGACCACCCTGACCGCGGCCATCACCAAGGTGCTGGCCGAGCGCGGCACCGGCAGCACCACCGAATACGTTTCGTTCGACCGCATCGACCGCGCCCCGGAGGAGGCCGCCCGCGGCATCACCATCAACATCGCGCACGTCGAGTACGAGACCGACACCCGGCACTACGCGCACGTGGACATGCCGGGCCACGCCGACTACGTCAAGAACATGGTCACCGGCGCCGCGCAGCTCGACGGGGCGATCCTCGTCGTCTCCGCGCTCGACGGGATCATGCCGCAGACCGCCGAACACGTCCTGCTCGCCCGGCAGGTGGGCGTCGACCACATCGTGGTGGCGCTGAACAAGGCCGACGCCGGCGACGAGGAGCTCACCGACCTGGTCGAGCTGGAGGTACGGGAGCTGCTCACCGCGCAGGGCTACGGCGGCGACTCCGTACCCGTCGTACGGGTCTCCGGGCTGAAGGCCCTGGAAGGGGACCCGCGCTGGACGGCGTCGATCGAGGCGCTGCTCGACGCCGTGGACACATACGTGCCCATGCCCGAGCGGTATCTGGACGCGCCGTTCCTGCTACCGGTGGAGAACGTGCTCACCATCACCGGGCGGGGCACGGTCGTGACGGGCGCGGTCGAGCGCGGCACGGTCCGGGTCGGTGACCGGGTCGAGGTGCTCGGCGCGGACATCGAGACCGTCGTGACCGGCCTCGAGACTTTCGGCAAGCCGATGGCGGAGGCCCAGGCCGGGGACAACGTGGCGCTGCTGCTGCGGGGCGTCCCCCGGGACGCGGTCCGCCGCGGGCACGTGGTGGCCGCGCCGGGCAGCGTGCTGCCCAGCCGGCGCTTCTCCGCGCGGGTGTATGTGCTGTCGGGGCGCGAGGGCGGTCGTACGACGCCGGTGTCGAGCGGTTACCGGCCACAGTTCTACATCCGTACGGCGGACGTGGTCGGCAACGTCGACCTCGGTGAGGTCGCGGTCGCCCGGCCTGGGGACACGGTGACCATGACCGTGGAGCTGGGGCGGGACGTACCGCTGGAGCCGGGGCTCGGGTTCGCCATCCGCGAGGGCGGGCGGACGGTCGGAGCGGGGACGGTGACGTCCCTGGGCTGAGCGGTGCGCCGCCCCTTCCGGGGGCGCTGCAGCCCCGGTGTCATCACCGGCACAATGGGGGACGTGAGCGAGCCGATACCCGTCACCCGTGCCACCGATCACGGCACCGCCAAGCTGATGCCCGACGTCGACCGTGAGCGGGCCTGGTTGCTCACGGTCGACGGGGCGCCGCAGTCGTACGTGGACCTGGACGCGCCGACGCATCTGGAGTTCGAGTACGCGCGGCGGCTCGGGTATGTGCTGGACACCGTGGGGGAACCGGGGCGGCCGCTGGACGTCGTGCACCTGGGCGGGGGAGCGCTCACCCTGCCCAGGTACCTCGCGGCGACCCGGCCGGGCTCCCGGCAGGACGTCGTGGACGCCGACCGGGGGCTGCTGGAGCTGGTCGCGGAGCATCTGCCGCTGCCGGCGGGCGCCGGGATCGCCGTGCACCCCGCCGATGCCCGCGCCTGGCTGGAGTCCGCCCCGGACGACTCGGCCGACGTGCTGATCGCCGACGTATTCGGCGGCTCCCGGGTTCCCGCCCATCTCACCTCGCTCGCCTACGCCCGCGAGGCCGAGCGGGTCCTGAGGGCCGACGGCGTCTATCTGGCCAACCTCGCCGACGCCGCCCCGTTCGCCTTCCTCCGCTCCCAACTCGCCACGTTTGCCGCCGTGTTCGCGGAACTGGCGCTGATCGCCGAGCCGGGCGTGCTGCGCGGCCGCCGGTTCGGCAACGCGGTGCTCGTCGCCTCGCACCACCCGGTCGACACGGCCGCCCTGGCCCGCCGCACGGCCTCCGACGCCTTCCCGGCCCGGGTCGAACACGGCCCCGCGCTGCGCGAGTTCATCGGCGGCGCCCGCCCGGTACGCGACGAGGACGCCGTACCGTCACCCGAGCCCCCCGACGGCGCGTTCGGCATCGGCTGAGCCGTTCACGGTCGTCGGCGGTGGGCCACCCGGTACGCGTGCCAGAACTGGTGAGGGCACCGGACGACCAGCCCCGCGGTCAGCTCCCGGTGGGGTCCCCGTGCAGCCGTACCGTGCTGAGGATCTTCATGATGGTCGCCGTGTCGACCTCCTCCTTCACGCCCTTGGCGCCGTAGAAGTTGAACGACACGATGTCTCCGGCCGAGTTCTCGAAGCCGAAGGTGAGCGACTTGCCGTCGGTGGCGCACTTGCCCTTGCGCGGGGTGTTCGTCGAACGCGCCCAGGCGTAGGCACCCTTGACGCCCGACTTGGTCGTGAAGTCCGTGGCCTTCTTGTCGTAGGTGATGCTCTTCTTGTCCGGCTGTGTGTAGCCGCCGTACACCCACCAGGGCACTTCGCGGATCGCCGCGTCGCCGGCGCTCTTGGCGCTGCTCTCGCCCTTGGTGCCCACCACGGCCAGCGCCGTGTCGTCCGACCTGCCGTCCTTGTCGTCGTCGGACGTGCACCACTTGGACTTGTACTCGGCCGGTGCCGACATCATGATGAGGGCCTTGCCGTCGCTCGACTTGCGGTCCTCGAAGCCGATCAAGGTGCCCGGGCTGTCGATCTGCCAGTCCGCCGGCACGTCGAAGGCCGTGCCCCACTTGGGGTTGACGACGACCTTCCAGCCCGCGACGAGCGGCTTCTCGGTCTCGTCGCCCCGCGGGTTGTCGTTCGAACCCGACGAGGTGGCGGTGGGCTCCGGGCTCGGCGACTGGCTGGTCCTCTTGCCCGAACCGCCGTCCGCCTTGTCGTCCTTGTTCCCACCGAGGACGAGGAATCCGGTCACACCGGCCGCGACGACCACGGCCACCGCCGCGACGATCGCTATCAGCTTGGTCCGGTTTCCGCCGCCACCGCCCTGCGGCGGCTGGGGCCCGCCCACCGGTCCCGGGGCGCCCCACTGCGGCTGCTGCCCATAGGGGTTCGGCTGCTGATACTGCTGGTAGCCGGGCTGCTGATACGGATTCGGCTGCTGGTAACCCGGCTGCTGATACGGGTTGTTCTGCGGGTTCTGCTCGCCCCCGGGCGGCTGCTGTCCTGGCCACATGGGCAGTTACCCTAACGGCGCCAGGGACACGATTCGGTCACCGCCCCTTGTCAGGGACGTACCGAATCAACGACTGCACCGAATCACCGCACGTGCCGCCTCAGGAATCGGACCCGACGTCGTACAGCCGCACCGTAAGCAGGATGCCGCGGACAGTGGTGTCCGTGACCTCACCGCTGACGCCCGTGGCGCCGACGAACGACCACGACAGCACACTGCCGTCCGGGTCCTTGAAGGCGAACGTCGTCGCCCTGCCGTCGGAGTCGCACTTGTGCTTCCTGACAACCCCGGACGACTTCGAGGTGGCGAGGCTGCCCGTGATGCCGGAGGCGGTGGTGTACGACGTCACCGGGCCGGTGGTGACCTTCTTGCGGTCGGGCTGGGCGTACCAGCCGTAGACCCAGTCCGCCGAATCGGAGCGGGCGGCTTCCTCGGTGCTCTTGTCGTCGTTGCCGCGTGTGCCCACGTTCGCCAGGGACGTGTTCTCGCTGCTGCCGTCCTTGTTGTCGTCGGAGCTGCACCACTTCTCCTTGTACACGGCCGGTGCCTTCATGCCGATGATCACCTTGTCGCCGGAGTCGGCGTCGTCCGTGACATAGGTGATCCAGTCCTTCGAGCGCGGCGCCCAGTCCGGGGGCACGTCGAAGGCGATGCCCACATCCGGGTTGACCACGACCTTCCAGCCGGTGACGGTCGGCTTCAGGTCGCCGCCGGCGCGCGGGTTGTCCTGTGCGGAGGAGGCGGACGGCGAGGCGGAGGAGGGCGTCGGTGAGCCGGTGGGATCGGGGTCGGCCTTGTCGTCCTTGCCGCCGCCCAGGACCAGGAATCCGGTGACTCCGGTCGCGACGACCACGGCCGCCGCCGCGACGACCGCCACCAGCTTCGTGCGCCGGCCACCGCCGTCCGGCCCGGGCGGCGTCACGGTGGGCGGTGCGGGCCACTGGGCGGGCTGCTGTCCCAGGTACGGGTTCGGCTGCTGATAGCCGGGCTGCTGGTAAGGATTCTGCTGCGGATTCGCCCCGCCACCGGGCGGCTGTTCCCCTGGCCACATGGGCCGTAACGATACAGCGATCATCGGACCGGCTCTGGTCAGGTACTGCTACTCGTGAGTAACATGGCGGGCATGAGCACAGACCAGATGTCGATCGGCGAATTGCTCGCCGCCACGGTTCCGATGGTGCGGACCCTGAACCTGGAGTACCTGGAGACCACTCCGGAGCGGGCCGTGCTGTCCCTGCCGGACCAGAGCGAGTACCGCAATCACGTGGGCGGGCCGCACGCCGGGGCGATGTTCACCCTCGGTGAGTCCGCCAGCGGTGCGATCGTCCTCGCCGCCTTCGGCGACCAGCTGGCGCGTGCCGTGCCGCTTCCGGTCACCGCCGAGATCGCGTTCAAGAAGATCGCCCTCGGTCCGGTCAAGGCCACCGCGACCCTCGGCCGCCCCATCGCCGACGTCGTCGCCGAGCTCGACGAGGGCAAGCGGCCCGAGTTCCCGGTGGCCGTCGCCATCCAGCGCGAGGACGGCGCCGTCACCGGTGAGATGACGGTGACCTGGACCCTCCGCCCCAACGGCTGACGTCCGCCTCGCGGATCTCGGGAGAGGCCCCGGCCGGATGGTGGATCCGGCGGCCGGGGCCCTACGTGTGTGCGGCGTCGGCCGCCGTCCGCGCCTTGAGTGTTCAGGCGGCCCGGTGCCGCTCCTCCCGCTCCGTCCTCGTGTCCTCCAGGCTGCCGGCGAACTCCTTGAGCCAGGCGATGAATCCGGGGCCGAGGTCCGGGCGGTCGCAGGCCAGGCGGACCACCGTGCGCAGATGGTCGGCCTTGTCGCCGGTGTCGTAGCGCAGGCCGTCGGTCGGCTGGATCTCGCCGCCGCGGCCGGGCGGGGTGCGCTCCAGGGTGTCGAAGACGGCCGGGTCGAGGACATAGCGGCCGATGACCGCGTAGGTGCTGGGGGCGGTCTCGGGTGAGGGCTTTCTCCACGAGGCCCGTCACGCGTACCACGTCCGTCTCGCCGGTCGGTTCCACGGCCGCACAGCCGTAGAGGTGGATCTGCGACGGGTCGACCTCCATCAGTGCGACCAGGCTGCCCGCGTACCGGTCGCGCACGTCCAGCATCCGGCTGAGCAGGGTCTCGCGCGGGTCGATCAGATCGTCGCCGAGGAGGACGGCGAACGGCTGGTTCCCCACGTGGTGGCGGGCGCACGGCACGGCGTGGCCGAGGCCGAGCGGGTCGCCCTTGGCCGCAAGAGCCTGCTCCAGAGTTCGAAGGCGTTGTCGAAGTGGTCCTCGATGGCCCGCTTGTGGCGTCCGGTGACCATCAGGATGTCGTCGAGTCCGGCCGCGGCGGCCTCCTCGACGACGTACTGGATGGCCGGTTTGTCGACGACCGGCAGCATCTCCTTCGGCGCCGCCTTCGTCGCGGGCGGAAAGCGGGTGCCGAGTCCGGCGGCGGGGACGACCGCCTTGCGGACGGTGCGCGGGGGAGTGGGGGCGGTTGAGGAGCGCGGGGCGATCATGCGGCCCATGCCGGCGCACGGGGATGAGAGCACGCCGGAGAAACATGGGAGCTTCCTGTGGACGGGCGCGTTCCGCTTTCGGTGGGAAGATTGAAGATTCGGTGCGCCATCTGGCTTTCTGTGTATGCAAGTTGAGCCTTGAGTGACCAACGCGTCGAATGCCGGTACGGATACCGCCGGTAACTCATCTTGAATTCCCCTGACCTTGCACTGGGGCGCTCGAACTTCTTGTTACTTGTGAGTTGGGTGTGCGAAGGTGAGCCTCCTCCTGGGAGGGCAGAGGCTGGCACCGAAGGGGCACTGCTTTCCGGCGGGGCGCCATTCCTTGTGTCGTCCTTCGGCTTGGAAAGGAAATGGTTCCGTGCAGTCCCGGTCCGATCGCAACCTCGTCGCACAGCTCGGCGCCAAGGGCGACGGCAGCCATCGTGCCGTCGCCCTTCTGCTGGCCCGGCACTGGCGGGCGACCTGTGACTACGCGGTCGTCTGCCTCGCCTCCGCCAGTGGTGCCGCCCAGTTCGTCGCCACCACGGCCTTCAATCGCGTGCTCGGCCGGCTCGCGGGCGGGGCGACCGGTACCCCGCTGCGCCCGCAGTTCCTCGTGGCCGTGCGGGAGACCGTCCGGGAGTGGGCCGCCGACGAGGGCATCTGCGTGGTGCTGCCCGAACTGCGCAAACCGACCGGCGGCCGCGGTCTACGCGCGGTGAAGTCCGGCATCCCCGAAAGAAGGCAACTCGCCGAGCGTGCTTTCCGCGCCCTTCCCGGAGCGTCCCAATGTCTGCTGTGGCACACCGAGGTCGAGGCGGAGCCGATATCAATTCCCGCCGGACTGCTGGGCGTGGACACTTCTGCCGCCGCGGCAACGCTGGAGCAGGCGCGTGAACAATTCCGGGCGGAACTGCTGCGCGCCCACCGCGAACTCGCGCCCACCGCGGAATGTCGTCACCACAACCGCCTCCTCGATATTTCCATTCGCCGCGGCGGCTTCCTGTTGCCCGACGCGCAACGGCATTTGACGGTGTGCCAGTACTGCCGTCGAGCCGCGGAACAGCTCGGCCATGTCGAGGGCGGACTGGAGATCCTGCTCGCCGAGACCGTGCTCGGCTGGGGCGCGCGCCGCTATCTCGACTCGCGCCCGGGACGCGGCGCCGTCGAGGAACTGCCGCCCGCGCCGGAGGCCGTGGGCCCGGAGGGCGTACACCCGGAGGTCCTGCACTCGGAGGTCGTACGGTCGGCGTACGCGAGTCGAAAGCGGACGCGGCGCATGGCGGTGGCCGTCGGCGTCGGGCTCACCTGCCTCGTGCTGCTCGCGACCGGGCTGGTGGTCAGGGGCTGGACCGATGGCGTCCACGGTGTCTCCGCACCCGGTGACACCTGGGGAGCCGCCGGCCGCGGCTCCGCCCGGTCCGGCGCCACCCGCGAGCCGTCCGTCGTCGCCTCCCCGTCCGCGGCTTCCGCGAGCGAGCCCGTCGAGGTCGCGCACGGCAGACTGCGCAACCCCGCCACCGGACTCTGCCTGGATGTCGAGGGCGGCCGGGTCGGGGCGGGGGCGGGGGCGGTGCTCGCGCCGTGCTCGTCCGCGGGGTCCCAGCAGTGGTCGTACCGGCGCGACGGAGTGCTGCGCAGCGCCGCCGACCCCACCCTCTGCCTCGCCGTCGAACCGCAGGCCCGGAAAGTCCTGCTGTCCGGCTGCGTCGGGCACGCGGGCGAGGCGTCCTACGAACTGACCGTGCGCGGTGAACTCCTCCTGCGCCGGCACAGGGGACTCGTCGTCGCCCCGGGCTCGGGCAGGGCGAGCGCCCATGTGGTCGTGACGAAGCGGGACGGTGACCGGCGGCAGCGGTGGACGCTGGCGGCCGGAGCCGGCCGGACGCAGCGGAAGACGCCGGCGAAGCGCCGCCCCGAGCGGCCGCGACAAGTCCGGACAGACCCGGGAGCGGTACGGCACTCGGATCGCGCAGTCGGCTGCCGCGGCGACAGCGGCCCGGTGCCGGAGCGGGGCCGGGGGGCCGGCGTTCCCCGGCCGTTTCTTCAAGGATTTACAAGATTTTTCCATGATTCACGTTTGACCTGAATGGAATTCAGTCGCCGACGGGTTCGATCGAGCCACGGTGCCGAAGTCATGCGGAATTTACAGAGCCCGGTCGGGCCGCCCGCCGCGTTGTGGACGGGTGAGTGGGGGGTGAATCCGCCGGACGCTTTGACGGGCTTGTGGCGTTGTGGTGCCTGGGGCTCATGGTTCGGACGGCCGTACGGTGGATGGGACTTGCTCGGATTTTCGGCTCTTGCGTCGACTCTCGTCCGCTGGCCGAATTGATTCCACCGCCAGCGGAATGGCCGCATCGTTATTGACCCGCCAGTAATAAGTCGCTAGTTTCCGGTGGCCCCGACCAGCGCTTCCACGTCGCACAAACCCCCCACCGTGCTGTCTTACCGATTATTCGGAGCATCATGACGTCTGCTGCGCGCGCTCTGGACCTGATCATTTGCATCACCCCTTTCGGAGAACCCGATGCCAGGCTCACCGCGGCCGTCTGCCGGGCCGGCGGACTCGGGATCCTGGACCTCGGCAACGGCGACCGAAGATCCCGTGAGGCCCTCGGGCGCCTGAGACACATGGCGCCGGGCCCGTTCGGGGTGCGGGTCACGGGCCGGTGCCGGATGCGGCCCGAGGACATCGAGGCGGTCGACACCGTGGTCCGCACGGCCGACGCCCCGTGGCCGCTCGCCGAAGTCGCCGCGAGGCACCGGGTGTTGTCCGAGGTCACCGACCTGGAGCAGGCGCGGGACGCGGTCCGTGCGGGAGCGTACGGACTCATCGCCCGCGGCAGCGAGAGCGGCGGCCGGACCGGGCAGCTCAGCACCTTCGTACTGCTCCAACAGCTGCTCGCCGAGCCGGAGTTGGACGTGCCGGTCTGGGCGTGCGGCGGCATCGGGCCCCGTACGGCGGCCGCCGCCGTGGCCGGTGGGGCGGCCGGAGTCGTCCTCGACACGCAACTGGCCCTGCTGGCCGAGTCGACGCTGCCCGAGGCGACCGCGGCCGCGCTCCGCTCCCTCGACGGCTCGGAGACCGTCGTCGTGGCCGGTCACCGGGTACTGCACCGCCGCGGCCCCGACGCCTTACGCCCGCCCGCCGACGACCCCGCCGCCGTCGCCGCACTGCTGGGTGCCCAGGACCCGCACACCCAGCTGCTGCCGGTCGGCCAGGACGGCTTCCTCGCGTCACGCTTCGCGGAGCGCTGGCAGGACGTGGGCCGCACGCTGCGCGAGCTGACGACCGCGATCCGGGAGATCCTGCCCGGTCGGTCCGCCGACCCCGCGCCGGCCCGCGCGCTGCGGTCCGGCTCGGGCATGAGCCGGGCCCTCGGGACACGGCTGCCCGTGGCGCAGGGGCCGATGACCCGGGTCAGTGACCGGGCGGGATTCGCCGCGGCCGTCGCCGAGCACGGTGCGCTGCCCTTCCTGGCGCTGGCGCTGGCCGACGGAGCGCAGACGCGGGCGATGCTGGAGGAGACGCGCGTAGCGCTGGACGGGCGCCCCTGGGGTGTCGGTGTGCTCGGGTTCGCGCCGGAGGACATCCGCGGCGCCCAACTGGAGGCCGTACGGGAGCTGCGGCCCAGCCACGCCATCATCGCGGGCGGCCGGCCGGCCCAGGCCGAGGCGCTGGAGCGGGCCGGCATCAGCACCTTCCTGCATGTGCCCTCGCCCGGGCTGCTGCGGCAGTTCCTGGAGGCCGGGGCCCGCAGGTTCGTCTTCGAGGGCTCCGAGTGCGGCGGACACGTCGGACCGCGGGCCGGCTTCCCGTTGTGGGAGGCCCAACTGGCGGTGCTGGAGGACTTCCTGGCCGACGCCGGGGCCGACGACGACACGGTCCGGCGGATCGAGGTGTTCTTCGCGGGCGGCGTCCACGACGAGCGCTCCGCGGCGATGGTCGCGGCGCTCGCCGCACCGCTCACGGAGCGCGGAGCCGCCGTCGGCGTCCTGATGGGAACCGCCTATCTGTTCACCGAGGAGGTGGTGGAGCGAGGCGCGATACAGCCCCTCTTCCAGAGACAGGTCGTGGCGGCCGGGGCCACCGCCCTCCTGGAGACCGCGCCCGGCCATGCCACCCGCTGCGTGCCCAGCCCGTTCACCCTGAACTACCGGGAGCGCGAAGCCGAGTTGCGCGCTCAGGGCGTGCCGGACCGGCGCGTCTGGGAGGAACTGGAGCGGCTCAACGTCGGGCGGTTGCGCATCGCCAGCAAGGGCGTCGACCGCACCGACGGCGGCGAGCTCGCGCCCGTGGGCGAGCAACGCCAGCTGGACGAGGGCATGTTCATGGCCGGAGAAGTGGCTGTGCTGCGCTCCGCGACGACCACCATCGAGGCCCTGCACCGTTCGGTGACCGACGGCGCGGCCGACTTCCTCGCCGCCCGTACCGAGGAGCTGAGCGGGCGGCTCGGCGCCGACCGGACCGCGGGACCGGCGCAGCCCGCACCCCTCGACATCGCGGTCGTCGGCATGGCCTGCATGTTCCCGCAGGCCCCCGACCTGGCCTCCTTCTGGGCGAACATCGTCGCCGGGCACGACGCCGTCACCGAGGTCCCGCACGACCGCTGGGATCCCGACGTGCACCACGCCGACGGCAGCACCGCCTCCAAGTGGGGCGGCTTCCTGCCGCGCATCCCCTTCGACCCGCTCGCCTACGGCATCCCGCCCGCCTCGCTCGGCAGTATCGAGCCCGTCCAGCTGCTCTCCCTGGAGGCCGCCCGGCGCGCCTTGGAGGACGCCGGATACGGCGACCTCGGGCGGGAGTTCGACCGCTCGCGCACCTCCGTCGTCTTCGGGGCCGAGGCGGGCAGCGACCTGTCCAACGCCGCCACCCTGCGCGCCGTACTGCCGTCGTACTACGGCAAGGTGCCCGACGGGATCGAGGAGCAGCTGCCCCGGCTGACCGAGGACTCCTTCCCCGGCATGCTCGCCAACGTCATCTCGGGCCGGATCGCCAACCGGCTGGACCTCGGCGGGGCCAACTACACCGTGGACGCGGCCTGCGCCTCCTCGCTGGCCGCGGTGGACGTGGCGTGCAAGGAACTCACGGCGGGCACCAGCGACGTCGTCCTGTGCGGCGGCGCCGACCTGCACAACGGCATCAACGACTTCGTCCTGTTCTCGTCGGTCCACGCGCTCTCCCCGACGGGCCGGTCACGGGCCTTCGACGGATCGGCCGACGGCATCGCGCTCGGCGAGGGCGTCGCCTGCGTCGTCCTCAAGCGGCTGGCGGACGCCGAACGCGACGGCGACCGGATCTACGGCGTGATCAAGGGGCTCGGCTCGTCCAGCGACGGCCGCTCCCTCGGCCTGACCGCGCCCCGGCCCGAGGGGCAGCGGGTCGCGCTGGAGCGGGCGTACCGCAACGCGGGCGTCTCGCCGGCCGCGGTCGGCCTGGTGGAGGCCCACGGCACCGGGACCGTCGTCGGCGACCGCACCGAACTCACCGTTCTGGGCGAGGTGTTCGCCAAGGCCGGGGCCCGGACCGGCGGATGTGTGCTGGGCTCGGTCAAGTCGCAGATCGGGCACACCAAGTGCGCCGCCGGTCTCGCGGGCCTGATCAAGACCGCCCTGGCGCTCTACACCGGCGTACGGCCGCCCACCCTGCACCTGAAGAGCCCCAACGCGGCGTGGGAGGAGGGCGCCGGCCCCTTCGCCTTCCACACGCGGGCCCAGCCGTGGGCGGTTCCGGCCGGCGAACGCATGGCCGGAGTGAGCGCGTTCGGCTTCGGCGGGACCAACTTCCATGTGGTGCTGGGTGCTTACGCCGACGCCGTACCGCCGGAGCAGGGTCTGGAGGAGTGGCCCGCCGAGCTGTTCACCTTCCGGGGGAGGGACGCTGCGAGTGCCGGCCGGGCGATCGAGGCGGTTCTGCAGGCCGCCGAGGCCGACGGCCGTCCCTGGCGGCTGCGTGACCTCGCGCTGAGCGCGGCCCGGCGCTCCGACGCCTCACCGGAACCGGTGCGGGTCGCGGTCGTGGCGACGGACGTGGACGGTCTGATCCGGCAGCTGCGCAGGGCCCTGGCAGGCGAGTACGACCCGGCCGCGGGCATCCACCTGGCCGACGCGGCGGCGCACGGTGAGGACAAGGTCGCCTTCCTGTTCCCGGGCCAGGGCAGCCAGCGCCCCGGCATGCTCGCCGACCTCTTCATCGCCTTCCCCGAACTTCAGCACTACCTTCAGCTCGGCCGGGCCCACGCCGACCGGCTGTTCCCGCCCGCCGCCTTCGACGACGCGGCCCGAGAGCGCCGGCGGGCCGAGCTCACCGACACCCGGGCCGCCCAGCCCGCCCTCGGCATCACCGGCCTCGCCGCCCACGCCTTCCTCACCACGGCGGGTGTGCGGCCGGACATGGCCGCCGGGCACAGCTACGGCGAACTGGTCGCCCTGTGCGCGGCCGGCGCCCTCGATGCCGAGACGCTGCTGGAGCTGAGCACCGAGCGGGCCTCGGCCATCCTCGCGGCGGCGGGCGACGACCCCGGCAGCATGGCCGCCGTCTCCGCCGGCGCCGAGGATGTCGAAGCAGCTCTGCGCACGGCCGGGGTGCCCGCCTCGGTCGTCCTCGCCAACCGCAACTCGCCCCAGCAGACGGTGATTTCCGGTCCGACCGATGAAGTCGCGGGCGCCGTACGGCTGTTGCGCGAGGCCGGGTTCGGCGCCAAGCGCATCCCGGTCGCCTGCGCCTTCCACAGCCCCCTGGTGGCGGGTGCGGGCCAGCGGTTCGCGGAGGTCCTCCGGGACAGGACCGTACGCCCTGCCGAGTTCCCGGTCTGGTCCAACCGTACGGCCGCCCCGTACGCGGCGGACCCGGACGCCGTGCGCGCGGAGCTGGCCGCCCAGATCGGGGCGCCGGTCGTGTTCGCCGCGCAGATCGAGGCCATGTACGAGGCGGGAGCACGGATCTTCGTAGAGGCGGGACCCGGCACGGTCCTCACCCGGCTGGTCGAACAGATCCTGGGCGACCGCCCGCACCGCACCGTCGCCTGCGAGCCCCGTGACAACAGCGGGCTGCGCGGCTGGCTCGACGCACTCGCCCAACTGGCCGTCGCGGGACGGCCGGTGCGCACCGGCCGGCTCTTCCGGGGGCGCGACGCCGTCGACGCCGTCCGCACCCCGGCACCGAAGCGACCCGGCTGGACGGTCGACGGCCACCTGGTCCGCACCGCCGCCGGAGAACTCCTTCCCGGTGCCCTGGCACCGGCCCGACGAGTCGTGGAGACGACTGTGACGACGAACCACCCGTACGGCGTCCCGGCCGGCCAGGACGCGCTGATCTCCGAATTCCTGCGCACGAGCCGGGAGATGATCGCCGCCCAGCGCGATGTGCTGCTCACCTATCTGGGCGCGGTGCCGGGACAGTCCGCTCCCGCACCCGCGGCGCCCGGCCCCCTGGTGGTGCCCCAGATCCAGCCCGCCGAACTCGTCGCCGCCCCACAGCCGGTCCCGGAGTCCATCCCGGCCGGCACCGGCACGGACCCGGCAGCCGATGTGGAACGCGTCGTCCTGGAGATCATCAGCGAGCGCACCGGCTACCCCGTCGACATGATCGAGCCCGACCTCGACCTGGAGGCGGACCTGAGCATCGACTCGATCAAGCGGGCCGAGATAGCGGGCGAACTCGCCAAGCGGCTGGGGATCGGCGCCGGGGCGGACGCCACGCCACTGGACGACGCGCAGTTGGAGGAGCTTGCCAAGGCGCGTACGGCGGCGGCCGTGACGCGCTGGCTCGCGGCGCGGCTGGACGGAGCCGGGGAGCAGAGTGCCGTCCGGTCCGAAGTTCCCGGTTCCGCAGAGGAGTCGACGGAGCGGGTCGTCGGCGTCGCGCCGAAGAGGCTTCAGCTCCGTCCGGTGCCTCTGGGGCAGCCGGACCGCCCGGCGGATCCGGCCTCCGTCCTGTCCACGAAGCGGTTCGTCGTGCTCGGCGACGGAGGCGGCGCGGCTGCAAAGATCGCGGCGCGGCTCGCTCCGTACGGCGCCGAGGTGGTGACCGTCGGCTCGGAACACCTGCTGACCGAGGCGGACGGCGTGGTGGACGGCGTGCTGTACATGGGGGCGCTGCCGGGCGCCGAGCCGCCGGTCCTGCCCGACGCCTTCTACGCGCTGAAGGCCGCCCTGGCGCACGGCCCGCGATGGCTGCTGGCCGTACGGCCCGCCGACGGCGACGACGCGCTGCGGGCGGCGGGGCTGGACGGCCTGTTCCGCACCGTCGCCCGCGAATACCCGGAGACGGTCGCGCGGACCGTCGCCCTCGCCGACACGGGTCCGTCCGCCGTCGCGGACGCCCTGCTCGCCGAACTGCTCGCACCCGACCCGGCACCCGTCGTCCTGCGCACCGCCGCCGGCCGGCACGGTTTCGAGCTTGTCGAGGCACCCCTCGGCACGCTCGGCAGCACCGGCGCGGGACCGGCCGGCGACGGTGCCGCCGAGGCCGCCGCGCTCGGCCTGGACCGGGACTCCGTGGTGCTGCTGGTGGGCGGTGCCCGCGGGATCACGGCGAAGTTCGCGGCCTCGCTCGCCGCGGCCTGCCGCTGCCGCATCGAACTGCTCGGCAGAACGCCCGCGGCCACCGGCCCCGAGGACCCGCGGACCGCCGCCGCGCGCACCCCGGCCGAACTGCGGGCGGCCCTCGCCTCCGGCGGCTCACTCGGACCCGCCGAGGTCAACCGGGCCGCCGAACTGATCCTCGCCCAGCGGGAGATCGCCGCCACCCTCGCGGAACTCACCGCGCTCGGCAGCCGGGTCCGCTACCACACCGTGGACTTCCGCGAGCAGGATGCCGCACTCCAGGCGGTCAAGGAGATCCATGCCGAGCACGATCGCCTCGACGGGGCGGTGTTCGCGGCCGGGGTGATCGAGGACCGGCTGATCGCCGAGAAGACCGCCGAGTCCTTCCAGCGCGTGTACGGCACCAAGGCGACCGGAGCCGCCACCCTGCTCACCGCGCTGGAGGAACTGCCCAACGGGCCGGGGTTCACGGTCCTGTTCGGCAGCATCTCCGCCGTACTCGGCAATCGCGGCCAGGCCGACTACGCGGCCGCCAACGACGCCCTGGAGACCCTGGGCACCGCCTGGGCCGCCCGCACCGGACACCGTGCGCTGACCGTGCACTGGGGGCCGTGGGCACCCACCGGCTCCCACGGCGGGATGGTCGGTCCGGAGCTGGGCCGGGAGTACGCCCGGCGCGGCATCCAGCTGATCGACCCCGACGAGGGCACCGCGGCCCTGCTGCGGGAACTCGCCTGGGGCGAGGAGCCGGCCCGCGCGGTCGTCTACACCGCCTCGGGGTGGTGACATGCGTCAGGACGCGGTCGCCATCGTGGGGATGGCGGTGCTGCTGCCCGGCGCCGCCGGTCTCGACGCCTACTGGCGCAATCTGCGGGACGGCGTGGACGCGATCGGGGAGGTGCCGGCGGCCCGCTGGGACACCGACTACTACCGCCCCGGCTCCGCGGCCGGGCCCGCCGTGGCCGACCAGGTGTACTGCCGGCGCGGTGGCTTCGTGGACGGCCTGGCCGAGGTGGAGGTCACCCGCTACGGCATCATGCCCGCCTCGGTGCCCGGCACCGAGCCCGACCAGCTGATCGCGCTGAACGTGGCCGCCGCGGCCCTCGCCGACGCGGGGGCCGGGGAGCGGCTGCCCGACCCGCACCGCGTCGGGGTCGTCCTTGGCCGGGGCGGCTACCTCACCCCCGGACTGGTCCGGCTCGACCAGCGGGTCCGCACCGCAGGCCAGCTCGTCCGCACCCTGGGCGAGCTGCTGCCCGACCTGACATCGAGTCAACTGGCCCGGGTACATGAGGCGTTCACCGACCGTCTGGGACCGACGAGCCCCGAGTCCGCGATCGGCCTGGTCCCCAACCTCGCCGCGTCCCGGATCGCCAACCGGCTCGACCTGCGCGGCCCGGCCTACACCGTCGACGCGGCCTGCGCCTCCTCGCTGGTCGCCGTCGACCAGGCCGTCGGCGAACTCACCTCCGGGCGCTGCGATCTGATGCTGGCCGGGGGAGTGCACCACTGCCACGACATCACCCTGTGGAGCGTCTTCTCCCAGCTGCGCGCGCTCTCCCCGAGCCAGCGCATCCGCCCCTTCCACCGCGACGCCGACGGCATCCTCATCGGCGAGGGCACCGGCATCGTCGTACTGAAGCGCCTCGCGGACGCCGAGCGCGACGGCGATCGCGTCTACGCGGTGATCCGGGGCACCGGCGTGGCCAGCGACGGCCGCGCGGCCGGACTGGTCAACCCCGACCCCGGCGGTCAGGCACACGCCGTGCGCCAGGCGTGGCGGGCCGCCGGACTCGACCCCGCCGCGCCCGGCTCGGTCGGCCTCCTGGAGGCGCACGGCACCGCGACACCCGCCGGGGACGCCGCCGAACTGGCCACCCTCACCGCGGTGTTCGGGCCGGGCGAGGCGTACGGCGACGAACGCGCGGTGATCGGCTCGGTGAAGTCGATGATCGGCCACACCATGCCGGCCGCCGGAGTCGCGGGACTGGTCAAGGCCGCCCTCGCGCTCCACCACCGCACCCTGCTGCCCACCCTCCACTGCGACACCCCGCACCCTGCTCTCGCGGGCACCCGCTTCCGCCCGCTGGAGAAGGCGGTCCCCTGGGAGACCGGCCCCGAGCGGCCGGTACGGCGGGCAGCGGTGAACGCCTTCGGGTTCGGGGGGATCAACGCCCATGTGGTGCTGGAGGAAGCACCCGGCGCGATCGCGCGGTCCACGGGGAGCCCAGGGCCCCGAGCCACGGTTGCCGTCGCCGAAGCCGAGCGTGTCCTCCTGCTCGCCGCCGACAGCCCCGAGCGGCTGGCCGCCGCCCTGGACACCGACGACTTTGCAGTCCTCGCCTCCGGGCTCGACGCCGCCCGCACACACCCGGACGCGGGCCCGGCCCGCCTCGGCATCGTCGCACCGACCGCCAAGCGGCTCGCCCTGGCCCGCCGAGCGGTCGCCAAGGGCCGCGCCTGGCAGGGCCGCAACGACGTGTGGTTCCGCCCCGGGCCGCTCCTCGGCGGCGCGGACGGCAGGCTCGCCTTCGTCTTCCCCGGCCTCGAAGGCGACTTCGCGCCCCGCGTCGACGACATCGCCGCCCACTTCGGCCTCGCCACGGTCGCTCCCGCCGACGAGGAGGTGCGGGTCGCGGACGTGGGCCGGCACGGATTCGGTGTCGTCGGCGTCGGGCGGCTCCTCGACGCCGCGCTGCGCCGCATAGGGGTCGTCCCCGACGCGGTGGCCGGGCACAGCGTCGGCGAGTGGACGGCGATGGCCGTGGCCGGGCTGTACTCCGGCGACCAGGTCGACGCGTTCATGGCGGACTTCGACCCGGACACGGTGACCGTGCCGGGCCTCACCTTCGGCGCGGTCGGAGCGTCCGCCGAGCGCGTCCGGGCGGCCCTGCGCGAGGACTGGGCGGGTGCCGGGATCGTGCTCTCCCACGACAACGCCCCCAGCCAGTCGATGGTGTGCGGGCCGGACGGAGCGGTGGAGGAGTTCGTACGGTCCTTCCGGGCCCAGGGCGTGATCTGCCAGGTGCTGCCGTTCCGGTCCGGGTTCCACACGCCGATGCTGGAGCCGTACCTCTCGCCCATCAAGGAGGCGGCGGACCGGTTCCGGCTCCATCCGCCGACCGTGCCCGTGTGGTCGGGGACGACCGCGGCACCCTTCCCCGAGGGGGAGGCCGCGGTCCGTGAGCTGTTCGTCCGGCATCTGCTGGAACCCGTCCGCTTCCGGCAGCTCGTCGAGGCCCTGTACGCGGCCGGCCACCGCGCCTTCGTCCAGACCGGCCCGGGCAGGCTCGTCTCCCTCATCGGCGACACGCTCGGCGACCGCGACCACCTGGCCGTCGCGGCCAACTCACCGCACCGCCCGGGCCTGTCCCAACTCCGTTGCGTGGCCGCGGCGTTGTGGACGGCGGGGGCGAGCGTGGCACCGGCACTGCCGACCCCGGCCGCCCGGGCGGCCGGTCGCGGCGTCCCCGAGCGCCGACCGGTCCGGCTCGATCTCGGGGGAGCCCTGGTCTCCCTCGACGACCGGGTCCTCGCCGGGCTCCGTACCGACCTGCGCACGGCATCCCCGGCGCCGGCAGCTGCCGTACGCGTCGGCGCGGCCGATCCCACCCCGTCCCCCCTCGACGCCGTGGCCGGACGCTTCCCCGTGGCCGCCGAGCTGAGCGCGCTGCTGCGCGACACCGCGGACATGGCGGCCACGCTGATCGGCGCGGCCGACCGCCCACCGAGCAGGGCCTACGTTCCGACCGCGGTCCGCCCCGAGGCGCCCGCCAAGCCTGTGCACGGGGCGGTCACCACCCCGACCGCGCCCCACGGCAGCTCCACGCCCCACCAGCCACCGACCACCCCCGACACCTGGCAGACCACCCTCCGCGTGTCCCCGCACACCATGCCCCACCTCCTCGACCACTGCTTCTTCCCGCAGCGCCCCGGCTGGCCGGACGTGGCCGACCGCTGGCCCGTCGTCCCGGCGACCACGATCGTGCGGCACATGATGGACGCGGCGGAACGGGCCGCACCGGGCATGCGGGCGGTCGCCGTGCACGGGGCGCGCTTCGACCGCTGGCTCACCGCGACGCCCGCCGTCGACGTCCCGGTCACCGTCACCCGGGCCCCCCACGACCCGAACCGGTTCACCGTCACCTTCGGCCCCACGGCCCGCGCGTTCGTCGAACTGGCCGCGGCCCACCCCGCCCCGCCCCATGCCCGCACGGAGCCGCCCCGCCCCGAACGCACCCCCGACCACACCGCCGCCCAGCTCTACGAAGAGCGCTGGATGTTCCACGGCCCGGCCTTCCAGGGCGTCACGGAACTCACCGCGATCGGCGAGCAGCACATACGCGGGGTGATCACCACACCCTCGGCCCCCGGCGCCCTGCTCGACAACGTGGGCCAGATCCTCGGCTACTGGATCATGGCAACGCGCACCGAACGGACCGTGGTCTTCCCCGTGCAGATGCGGCACATGCGCTTCTACGGGCCGCATCCGGGGCCGGGCACGCAGGTCGAGTGCCTGGTGCGCATCACCTCGCTCGCCGACACCCTCCTTGAGGCGGACATCGAGCTGACCGTCGCGGGCCGGGTGTGGGCGCAGCTCACCGGCTGGCAGGACCGACGCTTCGACAACGACCCGCAGACCCGCCCGGTCGAACGCTTCCCCGAGCGCAACACCCTCTCCGAACCGCGCCCCGGCGGCTGGTCGCTGCTGCACGAGCGGTGGCCGGACCTCGCGTCGCGCGAGCTGATCATGCGCAACTCACTCGGCGGAGCGGAGCGTTCCGAGTACGCCGCGCAGGCCCCGCGCGGCCGCCGGCAGTGGCTGCTCGGCCGGATCGCCGCCAAGGACGCGGTGCGCCGGTGGCTGTGGGAGCACGGCGAGGGGCCCGTCTTCCCGGCCGAACTGCGGGTCCGCAACGACGACTTGGGCCGCCCGTACGTCACCGGCGAGCACGGCCGCGCCCTGCCCCCGCTGGACGTCTCCCTCGCGCACCGCGCCGAGGCCGCCGTGGCGATCGTACGGCCCCACACCCCCGGTCCCGGCCCCGGTATCGACATCGAAGAGGTCAGCGAACGCGACCCGGCGGCCCTCGCCGCCGCCCTGGGCGCCGACGAACTCCGGCTCCTGCGCGCCCGGTGCGCGGACGGCGAGGACTCCGAGCCGCTGTGGTTCACCCGGTTCTGGGCGGCGAAGGAGGCGGTGGCCAAGGCGGAGGGCACCGGATTCGGCGGACGGCCCCGGGACTTCGCGGTGTTCGACGCGGCTCCGGACGGAGGCCGCCTGCTGGTCTCGGGCCGTCTGGAACGCGCGTACACGGTGCACTGCCGATCCGTCCGCAACACCCCCGCACTGCCGGACCGGGAGTACGTCGTGGCCTGGACGACGGGACCGGTGGAGGAGGCCGGAGAACTGCCCGCAGCGGCATCGGACGAAGAGGAGCACCGTTGATGAACCCCATCCAGCCGACCACCGAACCCGCCGACGAGGAGGCCGTGCTCGCCGACATCAGGGGCATGCTCCTGATCCTCCTGGAGGAGTACGGCGAGGAGGACGTGGAGATCGGCATGAGCACCACGTTCAACCGTGACCTGGAACTGGAGAGCATCGACCTGGTGACCCTGGCGGGCCTCCTGGAACAGCGGTACGGAGACCGGGTCAACTTCGCGGAGTTCCTCGCCGGTATGGACTTCGACGAGATCATCGAACTCACCGTCGGCAGGCTCGTCGAGCACGTGGTGCAGAGCCTGAAGGCCGCAGAGGCGGGCTGACACATGGCGATCGTCGACACCGGTGACATCCGGCTGCACGTACAGAGAATGGGCCCCCGCCAGGGGCGCCCGAAGGTCGCGACCGCGGTGCTCGTGCACGGGCTGCTCACCGACAGCCTGGCCAGCTACTACTTCACCGTGGCCCCCGCCTTCGCCGTGGCGGGCATCGACGTGGTCATGTACGACCTGCGCGGTCACGGCCGCAGCGAACGCCCGCGGAGCGGCTACACCCTCGACCACAACATCGACGACCTGGAGGCGCTCCTCGACCGGCTGGACGTCACCGGCCCCGTCCATCTCGTCGGCAACTCCTACGGCGGCACCATCGCCTTCGGCTGGGCGGCCCGCCACCCCGGGCGGACGGCGAGCCTCACCCTGATCGAGTCCGAGCCGGCGACCGCGGCCTGGGCGGCGAAACTGGGCGGCATCCTGGACCGGGTGGTGACCGAGCTGGCGTACAACGAGCCCGACGCGATCGCCTGGATCACCTCCCACCGCAGCCACAACACGGCCCGTCTGGCCAAGGGCGCGGCGCGGCTCGCGAGGGAGACCACCCTCGGCCGGGACATCCCCGCCAGCCGCGTGCTGACCGAGGACGAGATCAGGTCCGTGCGCTGCCCGGTCCTCGGGGTCTACGGCGGTGACTCGGACCTGGTGGAGCTGGTGTCCCTGAAAAAGACGCTGCTCGGGGACTTCCGGTCCGTGGTGCTGCCGGGGCACGAGCACTCGGTGCTGGTGGAGGCGCCGGGGGCCGTCGGCGGGCACATCCTGGAGCTGATCCGCACGGCGAGCGGGGGCCGGCCGGTGGGGGCCGAGGCCCGGTGAGCGGGTTCCTGTTCGTGGTGCCGCCCCTGGTCGGGCACATCAACCCGACGGTCGGCGTCGCCGCCGAACTCACCGCGCGCGGGCACCGGGTGGCATGGGCGTGCGCCGATCCCGGGCTGGTGCGCAGGCTCGCGGGAGCGGACGCCGACGTGTTCCCGTGCGACGGTGTCACGGGGGTCGAGCGGCCGCCCGACCTGCGTGGCCCGGAGGCGCTGAAGTTCCTGTGGGAGTGGTACCTGGTACCGCTCGCCGACGCGATGGCCCCGGGCGTGCGGGCGGCGGTGGACGGCTTCCGGCCGGACGTGGTCGTCGCCGACCAACAGGCCTTCGCCGGCGCCCTGGTGGCCGAGCGCCTGCGGCTTCCCTGGGCCACCTCCGCCACCACGTCGGCCGAGTTCACCGACGCGTACGACGGCATGCCGAGGGTCGCCGCCTGGCTGCGGGAGCGGCTGACCGAACTGCGGGGACGCATCGGCGACCCCTCCGGCACCGCCGACCCCCGGTTCTCACCACACCTGGTCCTGGCCTTCACCACGCCCGAACTCGTCGGCCCCACGGGCGAGAAGGGGGAGGCGATCCGCTGTGTCGGCCCCTCGATCGCGGACCGTCCGGCCGAGCCCGGCTTCCCCTGGGACTGGCTGGATCCGGGCCGTGCCAAGGTCCTGGTGACCCTCGGCACCGCCAACGCCGACGCCGGTGGCCGGTTTCTCGCCGAGTCCCTGACCGCGCTGCGCGAACGGGCCGACCGGGTACAGGCGGTGTTTGTCGATCCGGGCGGCACCCTGGCCGCGACCGGCGACGACAGCGACGTACTGATCCTGCCCGCCGTGCCCCAACTCCCGCTCCTGGCACGGGTCGACGCGGTGATCTGCCACGCCGGGCACAACACGGTCTGCGAGGCCCTGTGGCACGGGGTTCCGCTGGTCGTCGCCCCCATCCGCGACGACCAGCCCGTGGTGGCCGCGCAGGTGGTCGACGCGGGAGCCGGCATCAGGGTGAGGTTCGGCCGGGTCACCGCACCCAGGCTGGGCGCGGCCCTCGACACCGTCCTGCACGAACCCGCCCACCGCGAGGCGGCCGCCCGCCTGCGCACGGCGTTCCGCACCGCGGGCGGCGCCCACGCGGCGGCGACCCACCTGGAACGGCTCGGGACAGGCCGAGGGCACGACCGACAGCCATGAGCGGAGACGCGATGAGCGACAAGACACAGTCGAACGGCGGAAGCGAGCCCATGGACGCAACCGAAACCGAGTCCGCCCACGCCCCCGACCGCGCCGCGCGCATCGCCGCCCTGCGCCCCGGCTACCAGGCCGATCTGGCCGACGGCGTGGGCCGGTTCTTCGAGCCGCGGCGCACCAGCTGCCCCTGGTGCGGCTCGGAGCGGCTGACCACCCGGCTGCGCACCACCGATCTGCTCCAGCACAAGCCGGGCCGCTTCGAGCTCGACCGGTGCGAGGACTGCGGGCACACCTTCCAGAACCCGCGGCTGAACGAGGCCGGTCTGGAGTTCTACTACCGCGACTTCTACGACGGCCTCGGCGAGCAGAAGATGAGCGGCACCTTCGGCGGCCGGACCAAGATGTACCGCGGCCGCGCCGAATCCATGCTGCCGCACGACCCCACCCCGAAGAACTGGCTGGACGTCGGCACCGGCCACGGCCACTTCTGCGAGGCCGCCCGTGAGGTGCTGCCCGGCACGGTCTTCGACGGCCTGGACTTCACGGACGGCGTAGAGCTCGCCGAACGCGAGGGAAGGGTGGAACACGGCCACCGCGGCTCCTTCCCGGAGCTCGCCCCGGAACTCACTGCCCGCTACGACGTGGTCAGCATGTTCCACTACCTGGAACACAGCACCGACCCCGACCGCGAGCTGCGGGCCGCGCACGAGGTCGTACGGCCCGGCGGCCATCTGCTCATCGAGGTCCCGGACCCTCAGAGCCGCTATGCCCGCCTCCTGGGCCGCTGGTGGCTGCCCTGGCTCCAGCCGCAGCATCTGCACTTCGTGCCCGTCGCCAATCTGCGCCGCCGTCTGACCGACCTGGGATTCACGGTGGTCGCGGAGCAGCACGCGCAGCCGCACGACCCGGTGGATCTGCTCGCCGCGGTCTGGCTGGCCCTGGACCACACCGCCCCGCGCGAGGACGCGCCGTGGCTGGCGCAGCCGCCGGGCGCGGTCCGGCGCGGGCTGCGCACCGCCGTGGTCCTCGCGGGGGTGCCCGTCCTCGCCCTCGGCACGGTTCTCGACCGGTTCGCGGTACGGCCCCTCTCGCACCGTCTGGGGCTGTCCAACGCCTACCGGCTGGTGGCCCGGCGCGACTGAGCCGGGGCTCAGAGCACCTTGGCGCGGATCAGTGCCGACAGCACGAGGGCCCCCGGCAGCAACGGCAGCCAGTCCGTCAGCACCCGGAAGCCGATCACGGTCGCCGTGGCCAGGGCCACCGGGGAGCCGAAGGCCGCCAGCGTGAACACCAGCGCCGCGTCCACCGCGAGGCCCCCGGGTGCGGGCACCGCCCCCACCGCGGTGCCCGCGGCGAGGTAGGCGAGGACCACGTGCGCCCAGGGGACCGGCAGCTCCAGCGCGGCCCCGACCGAGGCGATCACGCAACCCTGGAGCAGCGGCATCGCGGCCGCCCCGCCCCACAGGGCGAGCACACGGCAGGGCCGGGTGTGCAGCAGGCGCGCGTCGGCCAGGGCGGTGCGCAGCAGCCCCGTCACCGGGCGGCGCAGCGGACGTACGACGGCCAGGGCCACCCCGGCGACGGCGGCACCGGTGCCGGCGACGGCGAGCACCGGTACGAGCGTCCCCCCGTCCGGGAGCAACTCGCCCAGCCGTCGCCAGGCCGGGGAGGCCGCCAGGAACACCACGAGCACGATCGCCTTCGCGACGGACTTGGCCAGGGAGTACAGGGCGATCGAGGCGGTGGCGCGGTCGAGCGGTACCCCGCGGCCGCGCAGGAAGCGCACGGTGACGGCGTGCGCGCCGATGCCCCCGGGCAGCGCGTGGTTCGCGGCCCCGGCGGCGAACTGCGAGGCCAGCAGCAGCCCGGGCGGCAGCCGGTCCGGCACGGCGCCCTGGCGGACGCACGAGGCCGCGACCCAGCCCAGGCAGGTGAAGCCCCCGCCGGCCAGCAGCCACCAGGGGTCGGCCGCGACCAGCCGCGCGACACCCTCGTGGACGAGGGACCGGTTGGTCAGTCCCCAGATCCCGGCCAGCAGGAGAGGGCTCAGGCACAGCGCCAGCCGGACGGGACGGCCGGCCATCGGGTGCGCGGGCGCGTCGGGGCGGAGAGGGGACGTCGAGGAGAGCGAGGACAGCGAGGACACGGGCACGTCGTCCTTCCGCATCGGGCCGCGCGGCGGGACCGGGAGATGCGAGGCGGCGGGGGGAACCGCGGGGGAGCTTTCCCGTTCCGTGTGACATGCGGATGTCCGAAAACCGAAGGACCGTCGGCGGGACGGTGCCGTGGTGACGGGGCTTGCCCGGCTGCCGTCGCGCGGCGAGCAGGTAGCCTTCCTGTGGGCGCGTCTTACGGGTGACGTCCGGAAAGCAAGGACGCGACAGGGGAGGAACCGGCGTTGCACGTCCAGGAATGGCTCGACACCGTGCCGGCGGCCGCCGTCTATGCCGTGGTGGCTCTGGTCATCGGTCTGGAGAGCCTGGGTATCCCGCTGCCGGGTGAGATCGTCCTGGTGTCGGCGGCCCTGCTCTCCTCGCAGCACTCGGGCATCAACCCGATCGTTCTCGGTGCCTGCGCGACCGTGGGCGCCGTCGTCGGCGACTCCATCGGCTACGCGATCGGCCGCAAGGGCGGGCGCCCGCTGCTGGCCTGGCTGGGCAAGAAGTTCCCCCGGCACTTCGGCGAGGGCCATATCGCCACCGCCGAGCGGTCCTTCGAGAAGTGGGGCATGTGGGCCGTCTTCTTCGGCCGCTTCGTCGCCCTGCTGCGGATCTTCGCCGGCCCGCTCGCGGGTGTGCTGCACATGCCGTACTGGAAGTTCCTGATCGCCAACGTCCTCGGCGGCATCTGCTGGGCGGGCGGCACCACGGCGGTCATCTACTACGTCGGCGTGGTCGCCGAGGACTGGCTCAAGCGCTTCTCGTATCTGGGCCTGGTGGTGGCCGCGCTGATCGGCCTGACGTCGATGCTGGTGCTGAAGCGGAAGGCCAAGAAGGCGGCGGCCGAGCGGGCCGCGGAACAGGAACCCGTCCCGGCCGCCGACTAGGACCGGGAGCAGGACCAGGACGTCAGGGCGTCACGCCTTGTCGTGCACGTTCTGGTGTGCCTTTGCCAGGTCCGCGTACAGGGTGCCGTTCAGGGTGACGCCCTCCCGCTCCTCGGCGGTCAGCTCCCGCTTCACCTTGGCCGGCACCCCTGCCACCAGTGACCCCGGCGGCACCACCATCCCCTGCGGTACCAGCGCCTGGGCGGCGACCAGGGAGCCCGCGCCGATCACCGCCCCGTTGAGCACGGTCGCGCCCATGCCGATCAGACAGTCGTCCCCGACGGTCGCCCCGTGCACCACGGCGTTGTGCCCTATGGAGACCCGCTCACCGACCGTGACCGGAAACCCGGGGTCCGCGTGAAGCGTGACGTTGTCCTGGACATTGGCGCTGGCACCGACGGTGATCCGCTCGGTGTCACCGCGCACCACCGCGCCATACCAGACACTTGCCCCCCTGTCCAGGACCACGTCGCCGATCACACAGGCCGTGGGCGCGACGAACGCCTCCGGGTCGATCTCGGGGTCCTTGCCGCCCATGCCCACGATCAGCGCCTTGTGCGTCATCACGGTCTCCCGGTCTCCCGTCGTGTTCGGTACCCCCGCACCGTACGCCAACGGTGGGGCGAAGATCACAGGGGTCCGGCCTCATGGGCACAGCCGGCGCTGAGTACCGTGAGCGGGTGCCCAAGCCCAAGAACACGTTCTCATCCTGGCGGCGCCGCATCGCCCAGCGGGCGGTCCACGCCGGCTGGGCCTGGGTGCAGCGCACGGGATCCGTCACCGCCGAGCACCCGGGGCGCCTCCGCTTCGGCGCGATGGGAACAGGTACCAGACTCGCCTTCCCGCTCGGCACGGTCTTCGGCGAACCCTGGATCCATCTGGGCTCCCACTGCATCGTCGCCGAGCAGGTCACCCTGACCGCGGGCCTGATGCCCGACCTCGACCTCGGCCCCGACCCGATCCTGCGCATCGGCGACGGGGTCGTCCTGGGCCGCGGCAGCCATGTCATCGCCGACACCACGGTGACGATCGGCAGCGACTGCTACTTCGGTCCGTACGTCTACGTCACGTCCACGAACCACTCGTACGACGATCCGCACGAGCCCATCGGCAGGCAGTGGCCGCGGATGGAGCCGGTGGAGATCGGTCCGGGCTGCTGGATCGGCACGGGCGCGGTGATCCTGCCGGGCGCGCGGATCGGCCGGAACGTGGTCGTGGCGGCCGGTGCGGTGGTCCGCGGGACGGTGCCCGACCACGCCGTGGTCGCCGGGGCGCCCGCCCGGGTCGTACGGCGCTGGACTCCCGGCGACGGCTGGCAGCCGCCGCTGCGCACACCCGCGCCGGTACCGATCCCGGACGGTGTCACCCCGGATCAGCTGCGGGCCCTCGCGGACCTCGACGAGGAGGGCGCCGAGCGGCTGGCCCGGCTGGAGGCCGACGGCTGACTCAGCCGGTCGCCAGCAGGAGCGTCCCGAGCAGGGCGAGCCCGGCACCCGCGGCCTGGACGGCCCGCAGCCGTTCGCTGAGGAAGCCGCGTGCGGCCAGGGCGGTCACCACCGGGTACAGCGAGGCGAGGACCGCCGCCACGGTGACCGGGCCGTGCTGGGCGGCGACCGAGTAGGTGCCGTTGGCCGCGACGTCGGCGAGGCCGACGAAGGCGAGCGCGGGCAGCGAGGCCCAGGGGAAGCCGCCTTCGGGAAGGGCGGCGCCGCCGCGCCGGACCGACACGTACAGCGCGGCGCCACCCACGGCGACATTGGTCAGCCGCTGTACGAACAGGGCCAGGAACAGGCCGGTGACGGTGGTCGAGGCCTCGGTGATGAGCGCGAACACCGTGCCGAAACCGAGCGCCGCGACGAGCGTGAGCACGATCGTCTGCCGCTGCACGGGGGCGCCCCTGAGCTGGGGCCCGCCCGCGAGGACCACACCGGTCACGGCGACGGCGATGCCCGCGACCTGCAGCAGCCCCGGACGCTCGCCGAGGAACAGACCGACGCTCACGGGGACGCCGACGCTGAGTGTGGCGAGCGGGGAGACCACGCCCATCGGTCCCAGGGCCAGTGCCTTGTAGAAGGCGAACAGGGCGACCGGACCGACCAGGCCCGCCGCGAAGGCGAACCACAGCCGTGGACCGGCCTCGGTCCAGCCGCCGGTCGCCACGACGACCGCGCCGAGGACGGCCGCCGCGATCCCCTGGGAGACGACCACCACCGTCAGGGCCGGAGTGCGCCGTGTCAGCAGCCCGCCGCCGAAGTCGGCCAGGCCCCACAGGAGACTGGTGGCCAGGGCGAAGAATGCTGTCACGGGTCGCCTCGCAGTACAGTTCGGTGAACGATCAGGTGCACCCCACCGTAGTTCATTCAATTAAACTATGTCATCCAGAATATTGGACGAAAAGTGTCGGACCTCGACCTGCTGACCCAGTCCCTGGCGCGCACCGTCAAGCACTGGCGCGCGGTGCGCGGCTTCACCCTGGACGTGCTGGCCGCCCGGGCAGGCGTCAGCCGCGGCATGCTCATCCAGATCGAGCAGGCCCGCACCAACCCCAGCCTCGGCACCGTCGTCAAGATCGGCGACGCCCTCGGCATCAGCATCACCACACTGCTCGACTACGAGCAGGGCCCGAAGGTCCGGATCGTCCCCGCCGAGCAGGCCGTACGGCTCTGGCACACGGACGCGGGCAGCTACAACCGGCTGCTCGCGGGCACCGAGGCCCCCGGTCCCCTGGAGATGTGGGACTGGCGCCTGATGCCCGGAGAGCACAGCTCCTCCGACCCGCACCCCACCGGCACGGTCGAACTCGTCCATGTCACGGCCGGGGAGCTGACCCTCACCGTCGACGGCACGGACTACCGCGTCCCGGCCGGCGCGAGCGCCTCCTTCGAGGCCAACACACCCCACACCTACGGCAACACCGGCGACGTACCGATGGAGATGGTGATGGCGGTCTCGGTGCCGCCCGTCCCCTGAGACGTCCGGCCGGCCGCCGCCTCACGGCTGTTAGCGTGCGGCCATGCGCGCACCCATCGGACACTTCGACACGGCCACACCGGCCCCCGACTGCCTGGACGAACTGACCCGCCCGGTCGCCGACGCCGTACGCCAGTGGCGCGGCAGCGTCCCCGCCGACCAGATCGTCTACGTCGAGACCGATCCGCAGTGGGCCGACACCGCCGTCTTCGTCGAGCACTACGGCCGCGAGCTGCTGGAGCGGTCGGCCAACTGTGTGGTGGTCGCGGGCAAGCGGGGCGGCGAGACCACCCTGGCCGCGTGCGTTGTGCTGTCCACCACCCGGGTCGACGTCAACGGGGTCGTGCGCCGGCAACTCGGCGCCCGCAAGGCCTCGTTCGCCTCGATGGACCTGGCGACGGGGGAGACCGGCATGGAGTACGGCGGCATCACCCCGGTCGGACTGCCGGGCGGCTGGCCCGTGCTGGTGGACTCCGCCGTCGTCGATCTGCCCTATGTCCTGGTCGGCAGCGGACGCCGGCGCGGCAAGCTGCTCGTGCCCGGCAAGGCGTTCGCCGAGCTGCCGGGCGCGGTGGTGCTGGAGGGGCTGGGGATCGCCTGACGCCGGACCGCGGCGCGCCGGGCCTCAGCCCGTCAGATGGTGGGCCAGGGCCAGATGCGGGTCCGCCTCGCCCGGCACCGGTGCCGGATCGGCGTGGACCAGCGCCGCGGTGAGCCTCGGGACGGCGTGCAGCAGGGCGTGCTCGGCCTCGACGGCGACGGCGTGCGCCTGCCGTACCGTCGCCTCGCCGTCCACCACGACCGCGACCTCGGCCCGCAGCCGGTGCCCGATCCAGCGCAGCCGCAGCTCGCCCACCTCGCGTACGCCCGGCACCTCCCGCAGCGCCCGCTCGGCCCGGTCCACCAGTGCCGGGTCGACGGCGTCCATCACCCGCCGGAACACCTCGCGCGCCGCGTCCCGCAGCACCAGCACGATGGCGGCGGTGATCGCCAACCCCACGAGCGGGTCGGCCAGTTGCAGACCCAGCGCCGAACCCGCCGCGCCCACCAGCACGGCCAGCGAGGTGAATCCGTCGCTGCGGGCGTGCAGACCGTCGGCGACCAGCGCGGCCGAGCCGATCGACCGGCCCACCCGGATCCGGTACCGGGCCACCCACTCGTTGCCCGCGAATCCGACGAGGGCGGCCATGGCCACGGCCGGCACCTGCGCCACGGGGCGCGGATCGAGGAGCCGTTCCACCGCCGCCCAGGCCGCGAAGGCCGCGGACGCGGCGATCGTCAGCACGATCGCGATGCCCGCGAGGTCCTCCGCGCGCCCGTAGCCGTAGGTGAAGCGCCGGGTCGCGGCGCGGCGGCCGAGTACGAAGGCGATGCCCAGCGGTACGGCGGTCAGCGCGTCCGCGGCGTTGTGCACCGTGTCGCCGAGCAGGGCCACCGACCCGGACACGACCACCACGACCGCCTGTATCAGCGCCGTCGCGCCCAGCACGGCCAGCGAGACCCAGAGCGCTCGCATGCCCCGGGCCGAGGACTCCAGGGCCGGGTCGAGCTTGTCGGCGGTCTCGTGGGAGTGGGGGGTGAACAGATGGGTGAGGCGGTGGCGGAGACCGGTCGAGGGGTGGGTGTGGGCGTGGTCGTGCCCATGGTCATGGCCGTGCCCGTGGGCGTCCGCGTGCGCATGGCCATGGTCGTGGGAGTGGTGCCGGTCGCTCACATCGATCACCTTCCGGTGCGCGGGGGTGGACGGGGGATGCCCACGGAGACCATTATGTGCGTATGAGCGCACGCATGCACCTATCACCTGCGCATCATGCGCATCCGCGTACCCCCGGCGACGAGCAGTTCGTGCTCGCCGCCGATCTCCTGGCCCTGCTCGGCGACCGCACCCGTCTCACGCTCCTGCACGCGCTCACGGCCGGGGAGGCCGATGTCACCACGCTCACCCAGGCGTGCGACGCGGCCCGGCCCGCCGTGAGCCAGCACCTGGCCCGACTACGGCTCGCGGGCCTCGTGCACACCCGCAAGGAGGGCCGCCGGGTGGTCTACTCACTCGGCGACGGACATCTGCGCCGCCTGGTCGACGAGGCACTGAAGGTCGCGGACCACCGGCTGGGCGAAGCGCAGCGCTGAGCCGCTCCTTCGTGAGGTGGGAAGGGGCTGCCGGCCGCGCTGAGGAGCGTGCGGCGGCCGTCGCACGGGTCGGGTTCGGCCCTTCGCCTCGGCGGTGCCTGACCTCGGGGCTGCGGGCCGTGTGACCGGCGAAGCCGCGCGGATGGATGCCCAACCGCACACGGAGGACGGCGGCGCCTGGGCGAGCAGTGCCGGAGCCGGCGACAAGCTCGTAGTGCATCAGCCGGCGTTGCCCCGTCCTGGGGCAGAGGTACGACACCGCGGGCCGGTCCGTGTCCGGGTCGTGCGGCCGTACGTCCCGCACGCCGAAACGGATGCCGCCGCCCCGTGCGTCGGTGTACTCACGCACCGGATCCGTGACCGGCAACGGCTGTGTGCGGACGTAGTGGTGATGCCCCGTCAGCCTCGCCGCTCGCGACACCGCACCCCCTGCATGACGGTGTCCCGTCCGCCGCGGCAGGGCAGCCGTGGTGGACGGGACACCGTCGACGGTGCGTCGGTCAGTGCGCCGGGGCGTCGGTGATCACGACCTCGTCGATGCTGCGCTCGATCTCCTCGGGCCGCGCCGCGGTCGCCTTGGCCCAGTAGTAGATCAGCAGGGAGAAGGCGCCGACGACGAGGATGTCCCACCACATGGGAATCGTGCCCTGGCCGCCGAAGCCGCCCAGCCAGGAGATCACGCCCATGCCCACCAGATAGCCGGGCAGCCACTGGGCGGACCTGAAGTTCATCCGGGGAGCGTCGGGCAGCCCCTTGCTCGTGGCGTACCAGGCGTAGCCGCCGAGCAGCACATAGCCGAGGACGATGGCGAAGCCCAGCCGCCACAGTGTGTCCCAGCCGGCCCAGTAGATGATCAGGTTGGCGACCACGAACGACAGCGGGGAGACGATCCTGCCGAGGGGCAGCCGGTAGGGGCGCTCGTGGTGCGGCAGGCGGTCGGCGAAGACGCCGTACGCCAGCGGCGCGCCCGCGTACATCAGCACGCTCGCCGAGGTGATGAAGCCGACCAGCTCCTGCCAGCTCGGGAACGGGAGGAAGCAGACCACGCCGGTCACGAAGGACATGATGAGGCCGAACCACGGCACGCCGCGGGCGTCGGTCTTGGCGAACGCCTTCGGCGCGTAGCCGTTCTTGGCGAGGCCGTAGGAGACGCGCGAGGTGGCGGTGGTGTAGATCAGGCCGGTGCCGCCGGGGGAGATGATCGCGTCGAGGTAGAGGACGAAGCCCAGCCAGCCCAGGCCCACCAGGGTCGCCAGGCCCGCCCAGGGGCCGCTGATGCCGGGGAAGTCGAGCTTGGCCCAGCCGTGCGCGAAGGAGGTGTGCGGCAGCGCGGCGATGAAAACGACCTGGAGCAGGATGTAGATCACGGCGCCGATCGCGACCGAGCCGAGGGTCGCCCGCGGCAGGTCACGCTTCGGGTTGCGGCTCTCGCCCGCCAGCTGGATCGCCTGCTCGAAGCCCAGCAGCGCGAAGATGATGCCGCTGGAGCTGATGGCGCCGAGCACGCCCTTGGCGCCGAACGGCGCGAAGCCCTCGGACGTGAAGTTCGACGTGTGGAAGTTGCCGATCGCGATGATGAAGATCGCGGCGAGCGGGACGGCGATCTTCCACCAGGTCGCGGCGCTGTTGGTGTGCGCCAGCGCCCGCACGCCGAAGAAGTTGACTCCGACGAAGACGGCCATGAGGGCGACGGCGATGACGAAGCCGCTGGTCGTCAGCGTTCCGTCGGTGTGCTGGAGGCCCTGGGCGAACTTCCAGTGACCGGCGTAACCGATCATCGCCTCGACCTCGATCGGGGCCACGGTCGCCGCCTGCAGCCAGGCGAACCAGCCGAACGACATGCCGGCCAGGCCGCCGAACGCGTAGTGCGGGTAGCGGGCCGTGCCGCCCGCCACCGGGAACATGCCGCCGAGTTCGGCGTGCACAAGGGCGAGCAGCACGATTGCCACCGCGCCGATCACCCACGAGATGATCGCCGCGGGCCCGGCCACCACGACCGCCTTCTCGGCGCCGTAGAGCCAGCCGGAGCCGATGATGGAGCCCACGGAGGCCCACATCAGGCCGATCAGCCCGACGTCGCGCCGCAGGCCGCCGGTCTCCTTCGTGGCTTGGGGCACGGCATGGTCGACATTCACCATGTCAAGTGGCCTCTCAGATCTGTACACAGGTTTAACGGACAAGAGGCCACAGGCTAGGGACGCATTCGCGAGCCGCAAAAGACCGTTTCCCAAATTTTGACCTAATGCTTGGGCTGCTGTTGGGGTGGTCTTTACACAGGTCAGCGCCTGATAACGAATGTGCGTATTCAGTTGCGTATTGCGCGAAGATCGCGCGACAACTACCGAAGAGTAGGAATTTCGATCGCCGGGCAGCGGTCCATCACCATGTCCAGCCCGGCGTTTCGGGTCCTTTCGTACGCGTCCTCGTCGACCACTCCGAGCTGGAACCAGACGGCCTTCGCGCCCTTGACCACCGCCTGGTCGGCGACGAGCCCGGCGAGGTCGCTGTTGACGAAGACATCGACGACGTCCACCTCGAAGGGGATGTCCTCCAGAGAGGCGTAGCCGGGCTCGCCGTGGACCGTCTCCGCCTTCGGGTGCACGGGGACGACACGCTTGCCGAACCGCTGGAGCACCTCCGCCACGCCGTACGCCGCGCGCCGCCGGTTCGAGGACAGGCCGACCACCGCCCAGGTGTCACCCAGCTCGGTCAGGATCCTGCGGATCGTCGCTTCGTCGCCGTACACGGTCGGCCTCCTCGGGCTCCGGGAATGTGTGCCTGCGGCAACAGCGCGGGCCGGAACGCGATTCCCCCGAGCGGCCGGGAGGAGTACCCGATCTTGCGGCACGGTGTCCGGATTCGGCACCAAGTGCCTACGTACGGCCCTCCGTCCGCCTACGCTCGCCCCGTGCTGCGCATCACCGACGCCCGAACGGGCGAGACCGTCGACGCCGCCCCCGCCCGCCGCGGCCTGACCCGGGTCGAGGCGCATGCGTCGGCCTTCGACCCCTCGTCCCTGCGTGTGCTCCTGGTCGCCGATCTCCTCGTCCGGGCCCTGGAGCTCGGCGGCACCCCCGTCTGGGCGATGCTGACCGGCCACCGCCGCCAGGCCGAGCTCCGCGGGGCGGCCGCGACCCTCGGCATCCACCCCTTCGAGGACGCCCACGACCTCGCCTCCGGGCTCGGCGAGGCACAGATCGTGCACGTCGTGGGGGACGGCGCTGCCGCGCCGGCGGACGGGGTCGTGGTCGGGGTCGCTCCCGCCGTCGGGGCGGGGGAGCCGTCCGGCAGCGCCTCTGCGGCGCCGGCCGGTGAGCCGTCCACCGGCGCCCCCGCGGCGCGGGCCGGTGAGCCTTCCGCGGCTGCTTCCGCCGATCTCCCCGGCCTGCTCTCCGACCCCTCAGCCCTGCGCTACGCCCTGCTGGCCGGCCCGCGTACCACCCCCGTGCGACTCGACGCGGCCGCGCTCGACGAGGCCGGTCGGACGCTCGCGCGCTGGCGGCAGGCCGTGGCCACCTGGGCGCGCAGGCCGTCGCGGCCGATTCCCGACGAGGTACGAGGGCGGTTGCGGGCCGCATGGGAGGACGATCTGGACGTGCCCGAGGTACTCAATGTCCTGCGGTGGGTGGAGACCGCCCCCGACCTGACGGACGGCGCCCGCTTCGAGACCTACGCCTACACCGACCGTCTGCTGGGCCTCGACCTCGCCCGCGACCTCGGGACGCTCGCGTGATCGCCCGCGCGGGAGTGGGCCCGCTGCGCCGGCTGGTCGTCCTGCGGCACGCCAAGTCCGCCTGGCCCGAGGGCGTCCCCGACCACCAGCGGCCGCTCGCACCGCGCGGCCGTCGGGACGCCCCGGCCGCCGGCCGCGCCCTCGTCGAGGCCGACTGCCTGCCCGACCTCGCCCTGTGCTCCACCGCCGTACGCGCCCGCCAGACCTGGGAACTGGCCTCGGACCAATGGGGCACGCCCCCTCCGGTACGGCACGACCGGCGGCTGTACGCGGCCGGCGCGGAGGACCTGCTGGACGTCGTGCGCGAGGTACCGCCCGAGGTGGAGACGCTCCTGCTGGTCGGGCACAACCCGGGCCTGGAGGAACTGGTCCTCGACCTCGCGGGCGACGGCCTGGACGACGCGCTGGACCAGGTGCGGACGAAGTTCCCGACCTCCGCGATCGCCGTCCTGGCCTGGCACGGCACCGGCTGGGAGGCACTCGGCCCGGGCACGGCGCTGCTGACGTCGGTGATCGTGCCGCGGGGGAAGAAGGAGTAGGCACGGGAGCGGGGGCCGCCCGGGCCGGCGCGGGAGTCCGCATAGGCTGTCCGGATGCAGGACGAGTACCGCACAGTCGCCCACGCCGGCGTGCACGAGACAGAGGTCAACCGCTCCCGATTCCTGTGCGCCCTCGCCCCGGCGGCCACCGAGCAGGAGGCCCAGGACTTCATCGCCGCGATCCGCAAGGAGCACGCGGACGCCACCCACAACTGCTGGGCGTACGTCATCGGTGCCGACGCCTCGACCCAGAAGGCCAGCGACGACGGCGAACCCGGCGGCACCGCCGGCGTCCCGATGCTGCAGATGCTGCTGCGCCGCGACATGCGGTACGTCGTAGCCGTCGTCACCCGCTACTTCGGCGGGGTCAAGCTCGGCGCGGGCGGCCTCATCCGGGCCTACGGCGGGGCGGTCGGCGAGGCCCTGGATGCGCTCGGCACGCTCACCCGGCGCCGTTTCAGGCTGGCCACGGTGACCGTGGACCACCTGCGCGCGGGCAAGGTGCAGAACGATCTGCGCGCGACCGGACGCGAGGTGCGCGACGTGCGCTACGGCGAAGCGGTCACCATCGAGATCGGCCTGCCGGACGCCGACGTGGACGCCTTCCGCGCCTGGCTGGCCGACGTCACCGCGGGGACGGCGGGGTTCGAACTGGGCGGGGAGGCCTACGGGGACGCGTGACGCGCGATGCGGGATGCGCGATGCGGGATGCGCGATGCGGGATGCGCGATGCCCGATCACGCCGGTTTCGGGGTCTGTTCGCCATGTTCCTCCTTTCGGCCCTGGCCCTCGCCGTCGGGGAGTGCCGGACGGTGATCACCGGTGGCGATCCTGGCCGCCATCCCGGCGAGCTGCCCGCAGGCGCGCGCGATCTCCAGCTGGGTCTGGTTGCGCTCGGCGACGGCTGCCGAGAGCAGGAGCGCGGTCAGCGCGGTGGACGTGTTGAACGCCTGCAAAGTGATCATGTTGGTGAGCAGGTCGTGTCCGGCGAACGGGCCCGATCCCCGGGTGGCCGAGATGATGGCGAAGGTCGAGATCGCCAGTGCGCAGGGCGCGGCCCCGGCCAGCTGGAAGCGGAAGGCCGCCCAGATCAGCAGGGGGAAGCCGAGGAACAGCAGCGGCGCGCGACTGGTTTCGAGGAGACCGACGCCGACCGTGGCCGCGACAAGGAGCAGTGCCTCCGCCCAACGGGGCGGCGGCACGTCCCTCGGCAGGTGCGCCGAGCGGAGGACGAGCAGGACCGGCGCGACCACCAGGACGCCCATCGCGTCGCCGGTCCACCAGACCGACCACGCCGGCCAGAAATCGCCGGGGCCCAGCACTCCGGCCAGGCGCAGGGTCCCGCTGCCGATCGTCGAGCTGACCAGCATCCCGGCGAACGCACCGAGAAAGATGAGCGCCAGCGCATCCCGCAGACGGTCCAGTTCGACGTGGAAGTCCGCACGACGGAGCAGCGCGTACGAGCAGATGGGCGCGAGGGTGTTGCCCGCCGCGATCGCGAGCACGGCCAGGGCGGTCGGCCCGAGCGTGACGTTGACCAGGAAGGCGCCGATCGCGATCCCGGGCCAGACCCGGGGTCCGCGCAGCAGCAGGCTCGCCAGGGCGATACCGGTCGGCGGCCACAGCGGGGTGACCTGGCTGCGCACCAGCTGCTGGAGCAGCCCCAGCCTGGCCGAGCCGAAGTACAGCCCGGCGACCACGCAGATCTCCAGGACAGCCAGGCCACCGCGCCGGAGCCGGTCACGCCGCTCGACACTCATCGGGCGACCTCCGCATCGACATCGCCACGAGGTCCATCATCCGTCCGATCCCTCGGACCTTCCACGGCACACCCGAGCCGGCCGGTCCGGCACCGTCGGCCGGCGGGCGGCCCGGGGGTCAGACCGGCGGGGTGCGCAGGGCGAGGATCGCCATGTCGTCGTGTCCGTCGCTGGGGTGCTGATCGGCCAGCACCTGAACGAACTCCTGCAGGGGCAGATGGGCATGCGCGCCGGCGAGTGCGGCGAGCGCGTTCAGGCTCGTGTCGATGGAACGGTGGGGATCCTCGACCAGCCCGTCGGTGAAGAAGACCACGGTGGCGTCCGGGGGCAGGAAGCGGGAGTGGTCGGGGCGCGGCTGCTCGGGGTCGACCCCCAGCGGCAGCCCGGGCTCGGCGAACAGATATTCCGCCTTCTGCTCCGGGGTGATCAGCAGGGGCGGGACATGGCCCGCGGTGCTCCAGTGCAGTCGCCAGCCCGGTTTCTCCGGCTCGATGCGTGCCAGTGTGGTGGTGGTGACGGGATTGTTCGTGATGGCCTGCAGGGTGCGGTCGAGCCGGGCGAGGACAGCGCCGGGCGTATTGCCCCGGTCGAACAGCAGCGCACGCAGCATGTTGCGGGTGGAGGCCATGGCGGCGGCGGCCCGCAGATCATGGCCGACCACGTCACCGATGACGACCGCCACGACGTTGTCGGGCAGCGGGACGGCGTCGTACCAGTCCCCGCCGACCTGACTGGGCTCGGCGGCGGGCCGGTAGATGGCGGCGGCGGTGAAGGGCCGCAGGTCGGGGAGGGTCGGCAGCAGAAGCCGCTGGAACTGCTCGGCTCCGACGCGCACCTGCTCGAACAGGCGAACGTTCTCGATCGCGATACCGGCGGCGCTGGCCAGGGCCACCAGGACGTTCTCGTCGTGGGCGTCGAAGGGCAGCCCGTCGTGCCGCTCCGAGAGGTAGAGGTCGCCGTAGATCTCGCCGCGGACGGTGATGGCGACGCCGAGCAGGGTGCGCATACGAGGGTGGCCGGGCGGGTAGCCGACGGAGGCCGGATGGGTCTGGATGCTGTCGACCCGCAGGGGCTCTGGATGGCGGATCAGGTGGCCGAGGACACCCAGACCGCGAGGCGGGTCGATCTCGGCCAGGTCGGCGCGTTCCCGCTCGGACAGACCGGCGGTGATGAACCGCTTCAGGCACTCTCCGTCCTCGTCGAGTACGCCGAGCGCTCCGTAGCGGGCGCCGACCAGGTCCATGGCGGTGGTCACGATGCGGTCCAGCACCGCGGGCAGCTCCACCTCCCGGCTGATGGCCACCACCGCGTCCAGCAGGCCCTGCAGCCGGTCCATGGCGTCGAGCAGGGAGCGCAACTGGTCGTCGATCCGGCCCAGCTCGGCACGCAGACGCAACTGCAGGTCGGGAAGGTGTGGCTGCCGGGGTCGTTTCCCTTCCTTCTCTCGTGCCATCGCTCTTGGTCGCCTCCAGCCCACGGATCCGCCTGTACAGCGTCTCATCCGAGGGGTGCAAAAGGTGCAGATGTCAATTTCCTGGCCACATTACGCCTGCTCGGATCATCGCGGATATATCTGGTCATGTGCCACCGGATGCGAGTGACACATCGAGGTCCGTGATGGATCAGGCACCCAGAGGCGTTAGCGTGGTGGGTGCCGACGGCGCGCCTGTTGCCGGTCGGTGCTGGTCCGAGGGGCGTCGGAGGGGGAAGCGTGCGGGGCGGAGCGGTTTCTTGAGATTGCTGCACACGTCCGACTGGCATCTGGGCCGGGCGTTCCACCGCGTGAACATGCTGGGCGCCCAGGCAGAGTTCATCGGCCACCTCGTCACCACCGTGCGCGAGCGCGAGGTGGACGCTGTGGTCGTGTCGGGAGACGTGTACGACCGCGCGGTGCCTCCGCTCGCCGCCGTCGAACTCTTCGACGACGCCCTGCACCGGCTCGCGGCCCTGGGCGTGCCCACGGTGATGATCTCCGGCAACCACGACTCGGCCCGCCGGCTCGGCGTCGGCGCCGGTCTCATCGGGCGGGCCGGTATCCATCTGCGGACCGAGCCGGCCGCCTGCGGCACGCCGGTCGTGCTGGCGGACGCCTTCGGGGACGTGGCCTTCTACGGGCTGCCGTACCTCGAACCCGCCCTGGTGAAGGACGAGTTCGGGGTCGAGAAGGCAGGCCACGAGAGTGTGCTCGCGGCCGCCATGGACCGCGTCCGCGCCGACCTCGCCGCACGCCCGCGCGGCACCCGCTCCGTCGTCCTCGCGCACGCCTTCGTCACCGGGGGCGAGGCCAGCGACAGCGAACGGGACATCACCGTCGGCGGAGTGGCCGCCGTACCGGCCGGGGTCTTCGACGGCGTCGACTACGTAGCCCTGGGGCATCTGCACGGTTCCCAGACCATCACCGAGCGCGTGCGCTACCCGGGCTCCCCGCTCGCCTACTCCTTCTCGGAGACGGTTCACCGCAAGACCATGTGGCTCGTCGACCTCGGCGCCGACGGCTCGGTCGGCGCCGAGCGCCTCGACTGCCCGGTCCCGCGACCGCTGGCCCGCATCCGCGGGACGCTGCGGGAACTCCTCGCCGACCCCGGCCTCGCCCGGCACGAGGACGCCTGGGTGGAGGCGACGCTCACCGACCCGGTCCGCCCCGCCGACCCCATGGCCCGGCTCGCCGAGCGCTTCCCGCACGCGCTCAGCCTCGTCTTCGCCCCGGAGCGCGCTCCGGACGACCCCGACGTGTCCTACGCCGGACGCCTCGCGGGCCGCAGCGATCAGGAGATCGCCCAGGACTTCGTGGCCCATGTCCGGGGTGCCGGTCCCGACGAACGGGAGCGGGCGGTGCTCCGCGACGCGTTCGACGCGGTGCGCGCGGACGACGTCGTACGGGAGGTGGCGCGGTGAGGCTGCACCGGCTCGACGTGACCGCCTTCGGTCCCTTCGGCGGCAGCCAGACGGTCGACTTCGACGCCCTCTCGGCCGCCGGGCTCTTCCTGCTGCACGGACCGACGGGCGCCGGAAAGACCTCCGTCCTGGACGCCGTCTGCTACGCGCTCTACGGCTCCGTGCCCGGGGCCCGGCAGACCGGCCAGGGTCTCTCCCTGCGCAGCGACCACGCCGACGCGGGCACCCGCACCGAGGTCCGCCTCGAACTGACCGTCGCCGGACGGCGGTTGGAGGTCACCCGGCAGCCACCGTGGGAGCGGCCCAAGAAGCGGGGCTCCGGTACGACGACGGACAAGGCCCAGAGCCTGCTGCGCGAGTACGACGCGCCGGCCCGCGCCTGGAAGGACCTCAGCCGCTCGCACCAGGAGATCGGGGCCGAGTTCGAGCAGCTCCTCGGCATGAGCCGTGAGCAGTTCTGCCAGGTCGTCCTGCTGCCCCAGGGCGACTTCGCGCGCTTCCTGCGGGCCGACGCCGAGGCCCGCGGCAAGCTGCTGGGCCGTCTCTTCGACACCCGCCGCTTCGCCGAGGCGGAAAAGCGCCTCGCCGAACGCAGACGTGCCACGGAGGCACGGGTGCGGGACGGCGATGCCGCGCTGCTGGCCGACGCGCACCGCATGCAGCAGGAGGCGGGCGACGCCATGTTGCTGCCCGAACTGGCCCCGGGGGAGCCGGGCCTGGCCGAGGCCGTACTGGGCGCCGCGGCCGTTGCCCGCAGCACCGCCCGGGAACGGCTCACCCTCGCCCACTGCCGCCTCACCGCCGCCGAGTCCGCCCAGGCCGCCGCCGACCGTGCGCTGGCCGACGTACGCGAACTGGCGCGGCTGCAGGGCAGGTTCGCCCAGGCGCGGCAGCGGGCGGCGCAGCTGGAGGAGCGGTCCGCGGCCCACCGTGAGACACAGACGCGGATGGAGCGGGGCCGCAAGGCGGAAATGGTGGCGCCGGCCCTGGAACTGCGGGAGGCCGCCGACGCCGAACACCGGGCAGCGGCCGCCGCCGAGGCACGCGCGCGTGGACCGCTGCCGGAGACCTTCACGGACGCCGGTCCCGCCGGGCTGGCCGCCGCCGCCCGCCGGGCCGCCGAGGAGCTGGGCGGCCTGGAATCGGCCCGCCGCGCGGAACAGCGGCTGGCCGAGATCGCCGACGAGCGGGCCGGACTGGACCGTCAGCAGCGCGCCGACGAGGACGTGCTGCGGGAGGCCGCGGGCTGGCTCGCCGGATGGGACGACACGCGCGCGGGGCTGCAGGCCCGGATCGACTCAGCGCAGGAGGCCGCCACCCGCTCCGAGCAGCTCGCCGTACAGCGCGATCCCGCGCGGCGGAGGCTGGGCGCGGCCCGGATGCGCGACCAGTTGGCCGGTGACACCGAGGGGGCCCAGAAGCGGGTGATCGCCGCCGAGCGGCAGGCCCTTCAGACCCGTGCCCACTGGCTCGACCTCAAGGAACAGCGCCTGAACGGCATCGCCGCCGAACTCGCCGCGCACCTCACCGACGGCGAACCGTGCGCCGTCTGCGGAGCCACCGAACACCCCGCGCCCGCCCGCAAGGTCGCCGGGCACGTCGACCGCGAAGCCGAGGAGCGCGCCCTGGCCGCCTCCCGGCACGCCGACGAGCAGCGCACCGAGGCCGAGCGGCGCCTGGGCGTCGTACGGGAAGCCCTGGCCGCCGCCACCGCCGAGGCGGGCGACGCGCCCACGGCCCGGCTCGCCGCCGAGGCGGACGAACTGGAGCGCGCGTACGCACAGGCCCGCCGGGACGCCTCCGCGCTGCACCCCGCCCACGAGGAGCTGCGGCGGGCCGAGCGCGAACGCGAGCGCCGCCAGGCCGAGCTTCGGCAGGCCGAGGTCGCCGCCGCCTCCCGGATCGCCCGGCGCGACACCCTGGAACGCGAAACAGCCACCCTGGAAGAGGAGTTGGCGCAGGCGAGGGGCACCGCCGGCAGTGTGGCCGCGCGGGCCGCGCAGCTGGAACGGCAGGTCGCGCTGCTGACCGACGCGGCCGACACCGCGCGCGCCGCCGAGGACACCGCCCAGCGGCTCAAGGACGCCGACGCCCGCCTCGCCGACGCCGCCTACCGGGCCGGCTTCGAGACCCCGCAGGCAGCGGCCGCGGCGCTCCTCGACGACGCGGAGCACCGCGAGCTCCAGCGGCGCCTGGACGCCCGGCAGTCAGAGGAGGCCGCCGTACGCGCGGTTCTCGCCGAGGCCGACACCGCGGCCGCCGCCCAGCAGCCGCCGGCCGACCTCGCCGCTGCCGAGCGGGACGCGGCCGCGGCCGCCCAGCGGCTGCGCGACGCGGCCTCCGCCCGCGACTGGGCGGCCCGCTGCTGCGCCGAACTCGACCGGCTCTCCGCCCGGGCGACCGACGGCGTACGACGGCTGGCGCCGCTGCGCGAGGAGTACGACCGGGTGGCCCGCCTGGCCGCCCTCACCGCGGGCACCTCGGCGGACAACGAACGCAAGATGCGCCTGGAGTCGTACGTCCTCGCGGCCCGCCTCGAACAGGTCGCCGCCGCGGCCACCGTACGGCTGCGGCGCATGTCCTCCGGCCGCTACACCCTCGTCCACTCCGACGACCGCACCGGTCGTGGCCGCAGCGGGCTCGGGCTGCATGTGGTCGACGCCTGGACCGGACGCGAGCGGGACACGGCCACGCTGTCGGGCGGCGAGACGTTCTTCGCCTCCCTCGCGCTCGCCCTCGGTCTCGCGGACGTCGTGACGGACGAGGCCGGCGGGGTCCGCCTCGACACGCTCTTCATCGACGAGGGCTTCGGCAGCCTGGACGACCAGACCCTGGACGAGGTCCTCGACGTGCTCGACTCCCTGCGCGAACGGGACCGCAGCGTCGGCATCGTCAGCCATGTCGCCGATCTGCGGCGCCGGATCCACGCGCAACTGGAGGCCGTGAAGGGGAGAACGGGATCGGTGCTGCGGCAGCGGGGTGCCGGCTGAGGTCAGCGCCCCAGCGGGCGCCGGGGCAGGGGCGAGGAGTACACGACGCTCGTGGTCACCGAGCCGAGCGCGCCGATCTTCCCCGAGATCGCCTCCAGATGGGACATGGACCGCGCGGCGACCTTGATGACGAAGCAGTCGTCGCCCGTCACATGGTGCGCCTCCAGGATCTCGGGCGTCGCGGCCACCAGGTCGTGAAAGGGCTTGTAGTTGCCGTTCGGGTATCTCAGCCGCACGAACGCGAGGATCGGCAGGCCCAGACGTTCGGGGTCGACGACCGCCGCGTACCCCTGGATGACTCCGGCCTCCTCCAGTCGGCGGACCCGCTCGGTGACGGCGCTGGAGGACATCGAGACGGCACGGGCGAGCTCCGCGAAGCCGGCGCGGCCCTCGCGTTGCAGGATGTCAAGGATGTGCCAGTCGGTGGCGTCCGGGGAATAAGCGGTCATCACCGAGAAATAGCAGGGGAATCCCCGGCCGATCAAGGGGAACCCCGGGGATCTCTTCTTCAGGGAGCGGGTCGGCGGCCATAGATTCCTTGCCATGATCACCGACACCGTGAACCCCGTCCTGCGGGTCGCCCCCGCCGCCCCCGCCGAGGCCGCCGCCCACTTCCGGGCGAGCCTCGCCTTCCACGCCGACGTCTCCGACGTGGCCGCCGTGCTCGCGGGGAACGGCGATCCCGGCTTCGTCGTCCTCGACTCCCGCTCCACCGAGTCCTGGGACCAGGGCCACATCCCCGGCGCCGTCCACCTGCCGACCGCTCTCATTCCCGAGCAGGCCGAGCAACTCCTCGACAAGTCCGTGCCGGTGGTGACGTACTGCTGGGGCCCCGGCTGCAACGGCGCCACCCGGGCCGCCCTGGCCCTGGCCGAACTCGGCTACCAGGTCAAGGAGATGCTCGGCGGATTCGAGTACTGGGCGCGGGAAGGCTTCGTCTACGAGACCTGGCAGGGGCCGCAGCGCCGGGACGCCGATCCGCTGACGGCACCCGTGGCAGGCGAGTGCGGCTGCTGACGCCCACCCGTGTAGGTTCTGCCCATGGCTCGATACGCGGAACCAGGCGTTCTGGAGTGGGTGGAGTCGGGAGGCGGCCCGCTCATAGCCGTCCCGGAGGCGGTGTTGCCGTTCTGGTCCGGGGCCGACGGCGAGGAGATGGACACCGACTACGACCGGGCGTGCGAGGTCGACGGGTACGTCGGTCTGCTCCCCGTGGGCGACAGCGCGGCCCTGGTCCTCGGCGACGAACCGGCCTCCACCTCCTTCCTGCCCGACCACGGCACCTTCGTACGGTGGAGCGCCGCGAACTCCGAGGACGAACTGCTGGCCGGCGTTCCCGCCGCCCTCGACGCGGCCGTGTGGGAGGACGAGGTCGGCTGGGACATACCCGGCCCCGTCGTCCTGTTCGACTCGGCCTGGTCCGGTACGGACACCGTCCACCAGGAGCATCTGAGAGTGCCGCTGGAACCGGGCCGGTACGCGGTGCGTGCCGCCTACGCCCAGCCGGGGCCGGAGACCTGGGTCGGGCTCGTACAGCTGCGACGGCTTCCGCACTGAAGCGACGACCGGTGACCGGCGGCGCCCACGCGGGTGCCGCCGGTCACGCGCTCGCTCAGAGCTGGGACAGCTCGTCCACCAGGTCGTCCAGGCCCAGCGAACCCTGGGAGAGGGCCGCCATGTGCCAGGACTTCAGGTCGAAGGCGTCGCCGTGCCGCTCGCGCGCGTTCTCCCGGCCCAGCAGCCAGGCCCGTTCGCCGAGCTTGTAGCCGATCGCCTGGCCCGGGATGGTCAGATAGCGGGTCAGCTCGCTCTCCACGAAGTCCGCCGGGCGGCTGCTGTGCGCGCCGAAGAACTCCTGGGCCAGCTCCGGCGTCCAGCGCTCACCCGGGTGGAACGGCGAGTCCGCCGGGATCTCCAGTTCCAGGTGCATGCCGATGTCGACGATCACGCGGGCCGCGCGCATCATCTGCGCGTCGAGGTAGCCGAGGCGGTGCTCCGGGTCCGTGAGATAGCCCAGCTCGTCCATCAGACGCTCCGCGTACAGCGCCCAGCCCTCCGCGTTGGCGCTCACCCCGCCGATCGTGGCCTGGTAGCGGGAGAGGTCCTTGGCCACGTGCGCCCACTGCGCCAGCTGGAGGTGATGACCGGGCACGCCCTCGTGGTACCAGGTCGACACCAGGTCGTACGCCGGGAACCGGGTCTGGCCCATCGTCGGCAGCCAGGTGCGGCCGGGGCGCGAGAAGTCCTCCGAGGGGGCCGTGTAGTACGGGGCCGCCGCGCCGCCGGGCGGTGCGATGCGGGCCTCCACCTTCCGCACCCGCTCGGCGAGTTCGAAGTGCGTGCCGTCCAGGTCGGCGATCGCGCGGTCCATCAGGCCCTGCAGCCACTCGCGGACCTCGTCGACTCCCTCGATGTGCGTACCGTGCTCGTCGAGGTGCGCGAGCGCCACCCACGGCGTTTCGGCACCCGGCAGGATCTTCTCGGCCTCCTGCTTCATCTCGCCGAGGATGCGGTGGAACTCCGACCAGCCGTACGCGTACGCCTCGTCCAGGTCCAGGTCCGTGCCGTTGAAGTAGCGCGACCAGCGCGCGTACCGCTCGCGGCCCACCGTGTTCGCGGAGCCCTCGATGGCCGGCGCGTAGATGTCCCGCAGCCAGTCGCGCAGCTCCACGACGGCCGCGGTCGCCCCGTGGGCGGCCTCGTCCAGCTCCGTGCGCAGCGCCTGCGGCCCGGCCGAGACGAAGTCCTCGAACCAGCCGCGGCCCTGGCCGTCGGTGTCCGACCACTCCGTGAGCTGGTCGATGTGGGTGGTGGTCGGACGCGGAGCCGCGTACAGCTTCCGCTCCAGGCCGAGCGCCAGGGACTCGCGGTAGCCGGCCAGCGCGGCCGGGACCGCGCGCAGCCGCTCGGCGATCGCCGACCAGTCCTCGTCCGTCTGCGCCGGCATCACGGTGAACACGTCGCGCACCGCGTGTCCGGGCGTGTGCAGGTTGCCGATCGCGCGCAGGCTCTCCTCGGCCTCGTGCACCGCGAGCTCGGCGGTGAGCCGCTCGCGCAGCAGACGCCCGCAGCGGCGCTCCACGTCACTGTCCGCCCCGGGCTGCCGCTCGGCCTCGTCCAGTTTCGCGAGGGTGGTCCGCGCCAGTTCCGCCAGGGCCTGCTGGCCCGCGGGAGAGAAGTCGGGCAGCCTGCTCGCACTCTCCTTCACGCCGAGGTACGTGCCGGTGATCGGGTCGAGGGCGACGAGCTCGTCGACATAGGCGTCGGCGACTTCACGGGGCAGCGGGCTCTTGGTCTCAGACATGCCGCCCATCCTCATACGGCGACGTTGTCTGCGTCACCCATGTATTCCTGATTCAGCTGTGGGCGTGGCCGGGGGCAGCAGGGGGCCGCACTCCCACTGCTGGAAGATCAACCGGGTCTCCACACGTGCCACTTCGCGGTGCGCCGTGAACTCGTCGAGGACCAGCCGCTGCAGGTCCGCCATGTCCGCCACCGCCACGTGCACGAGGTAGTCGTCGGGCCCGGTGAGGTGGAACACCGTCCGTGACTCCGGCAGCGCCCGGATCCGCTCCACGAAGGGGCCCACCAGCTCCCGGCGGTGCGGCCGCACCTGCACCGAGAGCAGCGCTTCCAGGCCGCGCCCCAGTTTGGCCGGATCGAGCCGCAGCTGATGCCCGAGGATCACGCCCGAGCGGCGCAGCCGGGCGACCCGGTCCAGACACGTCGACGGCGCCACGCCCACCTGCGTGGCGAGGTCGCGATAGGTGATCCGGGCGTCGTTCTGCAGCAGGCGCAGCAGATGGAGGTCCACCGGATCCAGTACGACAGATTCGGCCATTGGCCGAACGTAGCACGGTGTTCGATTCTTGTGACCCGCTCAGTGTTCACCCTCTGCCCATGGACTCAGCGAGCACGGGTGCCTACGACGCCGTACGCACCGCATCGAGAGCACTGGCCACCGAGGCTGTGCACGCCGGCCGCGACGACCTCGCCCGGCAGGGCCTGCACGCCCCGCCCATCGACCTGTCCACCACCTACCCCTCGTACGACAGCCGGGGCGAGGCCGCCCGCATCGACGCCTTCGCCGCCACCGGCGCCGCCCTGGACGGGACGCCGGTGTACGGGCGGCTGGGCAATCCGACCGTGGCCCGCTTCGAGACCGCGCTGGCCCGGCTGGAGGGCACCGAGTCCGCGGTCGCGTTCGCCAGCGGGATGGCGGCACTGAGCGCGGTCCTCCTCGCCCGCTCCGCGACGGGCCTGCGCCACGTCGTCGCCGTACGTCCCCTGTACGGCTGCAGCGACCACCTGCTGACCGCCGGACTGCTGGGCACGGAGGTGACCTGGACCGATCCGGCCGGGATCGCGGACGCGCTGCGCCCGGACACCGGCCTCGTCATGGTCGAGACCCCGGCGAATCCGACGCTGGCCGAGGTCGATCTGCGGGCGGTCGCCCACTCCTGCGGCTCCGTGCCGCTGCTCGCCGACAACACCTTCGCCACACCCGTGCTCCAGCGCCCGGCCGAGCAGGGGGCCCGGCTCGTGCTGCACAGCGCCACCAAGTACCTCGGCGGGCACGGCGACGTGCTCGCGGGCGTGGTGGCCTGTGACGAGGAGTTCGCGCGACAGCTGCGGCAGATACGGTTCGCCACGGGCGGCGTGCTGCATCCGCTGGCCGGCTATCTGCTGCTGCGGGGACTGTCCACGCTGCCCGTGCGGGTGCGGGCCGCCTCCGCGAGCGCCGCCGAACTGGCCCGGCGCCTCGCCGCCGACCCGCGTGTCGCGCGCGTCCACTATCCGCGGATCGGCGGCGCGATGATCGCCTTCGAGGTCCAGGGTGACCCGCACGAGGTCATCGCCCGGGTCGGGCTGATCACCCCGGCCGTGAGCCTGGGCAGCGTCGACACCCTCATCCAGCACCCGGCGTCCATCAGCCACCGCATCGTGGACGCGGAGGACCGGCGCGGAGCCGGAGTGAGCGACCGGCTGCTGCGGATGTCCGTGGGACTGGAGGACGTCGAGGATCTCTGGGCGGATCTGGACGCCGCGCTGGGCGAGCACGGCGAGGCGTCGTCGACGGCGGAACTTCAGGCGGCGGTGAGCTGAGGCCTGGCACGGGGCAGGTCGACGGGTGAACGGCCCGGCGGGGTTCCGCCGGGCCGCTCGCCGTTCGCCGGGCGGACGCTCGGTCCCATCCCTCTCAGTCCCGGCGGGCCGGCCCGTCGAACTGCCCCTGCCTGCCGTCGTGCGACAGCAGCGAGGTGACCGGGGCGGCGTCCAGGCGGGCCGTGATGACCAGCGTGCCCTCCTCGATCTGGTAGTCGAGGGGCAGTCCAAGACCGCGCATCGCGGTGACCATGCCGGTGTTGGACGCCTGCGTCACGGCATACACGCTCGCGCAGCCGGCCTCGACCGCCATCGCCACCAGTCGGCCCAGCAGTTCGCCGCCGATACCGCGCTGCTGCCACTCGTCCTCGACGAGCAGCGCGACCTCCGTCTCGTCGCCGTCCCACAGCAGATGACCGAGGCCGACGATGCGGCCCGACGCCGTCTGCACGGCCAGCGTGCGCCCGAAACGCGGGCTCAGCAGGTGGTTCAGATAGCGGTCCGCGTCACCGATGGGCCCGTGGTAGCGCATGCCGAGCGTCCGCGCCGAGCACCGCTCGTGCATCGCCTTCGCCGCCTCGACGTCGCGCGTGTCGGCCCGGCGCACGGTGATCGCGTTGCCCTCGGGCAGGGTCAGCACGTCCTGGCTGCGCGGGATGCGCGGGCCGAGCCGCGCGTCCAGCTCCACCAGCGCCCGCGCCCGCGCGAACTCGGTCGGCGTGAACGGCAGATACGGCCGCTCCACGGTGATCACTCCGCCTTCCGGCGCCCGCAACCGCATCACGGTGTCCTCGAGTGCTCCCTCGGCCGGCACCTCCTCCGGTGCGCGGCGGCCGCCGACCGGCGTGGCGGGCAGCGAACGGATGGTGCACCGTCCCAGCAACTGCCGCAGCGCCAGCGGAAGTTCCGCCGCGTCCAGCGCGGTGCGCGCCGCGAGGCCCAGGATCCGGGTCGGCGCGTCCACCAGGTCGTGCGCGTCGGCCCGCTCGATCCAGGTGGTCGTGCCCCCCGCCCGCGAGACCGCACGGCTGATCTCGGTAGCCGGGAGCTCACCCGGGGCGCGCAGCAGGAACTCGTCCACCGTGCCCTCGGCCAGCGGATGCGTCTGCAGGCTCAGGATGTCGACCCGCTGCCCGGCGAGAGCCGTGCACAGCGCGGCCAGCGAGCCCGGCTGGTCCTTCACCGTCGTCCGCATCCGCCACAGCGTGCTCGCCCCGGCCACCGCCCGGGGCGTCGCCGCGCGCTGGTCGGACGGCCCGGCCTGGGGGATCGGCCGGGCACCGGTATCGCTCGTCGGCGGTGCGTGACCGTGGCGCCGTGACCACCAGATGTGGAACCCCGCCGTCGCGGCCAGCGCCACCGCCGAGATCAGCAGCAGCGCCGGCCCGTCGGGGCCGTGCCCGATCAGGTTCGCCACCATGTCCGCCACCGCGACGGCCGTGAACAGGGCGGCGAGTTCGACGACGTCCCGTCGCCAGTGGTGCACGGGGCGCCCGTGCTTCGTCCGTGTCACATCAGACATTCCTCGATTCATGCAGCCACTGTGAAGGAACGGTGTTGCGTGATCACGAACGACTTGTGACCGATGGGTAAAGCATGCTTCTGCCCCTTTTGTTGTTCTTTCTATTACCGGGCGGGAGCGGTCGATTGCCGGGCGGGCGCGGCCAGGGCGTCCTGCAGTCGCCGGGCCTGGGTCACCAGCCGGGACGAACCACGCCGGGCGGCGGTCGCGGCGAGGTGCGGCAGCTCGCCGCGCGCCCCGGACCGCTCGGCGCACTCGGCGGCCACGGCCAGCAGATCCCCGAGCCCACGGGCCGACGCGGTCTCCAGGTCCGCGAGCAGCACGGGCAGGGTGTGGCGGAGCATCTCCCATATCGTCGCGTTCGCCCCCGTGGCCGCCGCCGTCCGGGCCGACTCGGCGAGCCGGAGCGGCTTCACCGTGCCGTTCTGCACCAGCAGGCCGAGATCCGAACCCAGCCGCTGTGTGTCGAGCTGGCCACGCGCGGCGAGCACCAGCAGCGCGTCCACCGCGGCGAGCCGGTCCTCCGCCTGCCGGGCGCCCAGCCCGTACGCCACGCACAGGTGCACGCTCTCGCCCGCCTCACCACCGGACTCGGCCAGCAGCGGGAGGACGCCGACGGGGCCCCGGGTGTCGTTCACGGCCGCCCTGGACAGGTCGTGCACCATCCGTGCCGCCACCAGTTCGCGCTGCTCCGGGAGCGCGGCCAGCCAGTGCTGCCGCAGCTCGTCGCTCCAGTGGGAGCAGTGCCAGTGGGCTCCGTAGGCGGCCAGGGGACGCCCGAGCCGCTGGAATTCCGCGGGGAAGTCCTCCTGCAGCTCCCGCAGTTCGCCGAGCTCGACCACGATCCGCGTCGCCGAGGTCTCCCGGCCGGCCCGGGGCAGGGTGGGGCCCTTTGCGGACAGCCAACGGGCGAGCCGGTCGCCCTCCGCCGTGCCGAGCGCCGCCGCCCGCTGCGCCGACGCGGCGGCCGCCGTCCGGTCCGTGCGCCGCACCCGCAGGAGGGCCTGCGCGAAGTCGGCCGCCGAGACACGGGCGCCCAGGCGCCGGTAGGTGCCGAGGCGGTCCACCAGCTCGTCCGGCTCCAGGAGTCCCGTGCTCCAGGTGGGCGTCGACAGCAGCAACGGCAGCGGGTCGGTGCGGAGCCGGTACGCCACCTCCCGCAGCCGGGCGTCGAACGCCTGGGAGAGGCCACCGTGTACGCAGCCGGCGCCGTTCGAGCCGTTCCGCAGCGCACGGTGGAGCGTGCTGGTCTTCACCCCGCCGCGCAGCGTCGCGAGGAGGAGGTCGAGGGCGTCCTGGGCGCTGTGCAGGTCGTTGTGCGGGTTGAAGTACGAGTCCGCGTGCCGCCACTGGCCCGGTTCCGCGGTGTGCCAGTGGCGTCGGACGATCACCGGTTCGAGCGCGTCGAGCAGGGCGTCGAGGTTCTGGTGGGCCTGGCGCACCAGGCCGTCCAGGGCCCGCTCGAACGCGGTCACATCACCGCCGGCGGCCAGCAGGGCGCTCACCTCCTCGGCCAGTTCGACCGCCGTCCCGGGTGCCGCCGCGAGGCGCATGGGCTCCGGAGCGGGCGGCAGCACCTCCTCGTACACCGCCGGTGCCGGGTCCACGCCCGTGAGGCCCAGGCCGGCCACCGCGCGGGTGCGCAGGGAGGGCGTCAACTGCTCCACCGCGAGCGCCAGTTCGTCTCGCAGGGCGTCGGAGTCGAGCTTCTTCGCGTGGCGCTCGACCAGTTTGAGCGCCCGCTCCTGCACCTGAGTGTCCTCGTGCCCGAACGCCTGGGCCGCCACGGGAAGCAGCTCGGCCGCCGCGGACGGATCGCGGGACAGCACCTTGCCGAGCAGCACGAGCTGGGCCCGCACCAGCTTCTTCTCGGCGCGGAACAGCAGCCCTTCGGAGGCCTCGGCCAGCAGCCGCGTTTCCAGCTCGCCGTCCAGCGCGAGGGCGGCCAGGACCGACTGGGCGTGGGAGGCGACGGGGGAGGCGGCGTCGCGGGCCAGGGCGATCCAGTCGGCGGTCCGCTCCCGCTCCTCCTCCCGGGTGAGGTCGAGCAGTTCGAGCAGGGGGAGGAAGACCCGGTGGTCGGTGGGGCCGCCGCCGCGCAGGAGGCGGGCGACACAGGCGTCGACCATGGTCGTGCGGTCCAGCGATCCCTTCCGCGTGAGCTCGGCGAGGGCGCTCTGCCAGGAGTTCGGTCCGTCGCCGAACAGCCAGCGGACCTCACCGAGATCGGTGAGGTCGAAGAGACCGGCCACGAGCCGGGCCAGATCCGGCTCCCCGCGCAGCCGGTCGAGGATCGAGCCCTGCCCCCAGGAACTGCCGATGTGCCGGATCCAGCCGACCACATAGGCGTCCGTCACCGGAACGTCGCAGCCCGCCCGGTGCACCAGCCCCGACATCAGCTCGTACGGCACGTCCGCGGACACCGGCCGCTGCGCGAGCCGGTGCGCCACATCGGCCAGCCACGCGCCGTCACGGCCCTCCAGCGCCTGCAGCAGCAGCTTGGGCGACGCCTGCCACCAGCGCATGTCCGAGCCCGACAGCCAGCTCGCGGCGGCCGCCGCGCCCGTGTGGCAGACCGCCCCGGCCGCGTGCAGCGCCGGGTGGGCGTCGCGGGACGCGCCGCCCCAGGGATCGGTCCGCAGCTCCTTGCGGACCGCCTTCAACTCGGGCAGCAGCGCTCGCCGTTCGCCGTCCGTCATCCCCTTGAGCAGACGCAGCGTCTCGGCCGTCCGCCCCGCCCGCACCGCCGTCATCACCGCACTCATCGCGCACCCCCGTCGACTCCCGCGAACTCCTGCCCCACCACGGCACCCCGCCGCACCATCCGCACCGCCAGCGCGTGCTTGCACGGCCCGCGCCCGCCGCGGTACTTCGCCCACCACAGACAGCTGCAGCTGAGCACCCCGGCCTCGTCGCGCACCCGGTGCACATGGCCGTCCTCGGCGGTCACCGTCCCCAGCGGCCCGTCCAGGGCGACCGCGCCCGCGTCCACCAGCGCCCGCGCCGAACGCAGCCGCGGATTGTGGCGCTCGACGCGCCCGGCGTCGTACGGCAGCTCCCGGTGGAAGTAGGCCGCCTCCGCCGTGTCGTAGCCGACGCGTCCTGAGGTGCCGAGCCGGACCAGGGCCGCGCGCACCCGCTCCGGGGTGAGCCCGCAGGAGTCGGCGAGGTCGGCGACGTCGACACGGGGCTCCCAGGCCAGCAGCACCGCGACCAGCTCCGCGTCCTCGGCGGCCTCATCGGTGGCGAGCGCGTCCAGGACGCCGCCCTCGCCGGAGAACCCGCGCGAGGCGTCGGGTGACAGCGTGAGCGTGAGCCGCATGCCCGGCAGGACCACCTCCCAGGCGGCCGCGGTGGCGCCGGCCCCGGCACCGGCGACCGCCGGGCCGTACACCCGCAGGGCCGTCGCGTGTCGCAGCACCCGCTGGAGCGCGGCCAGCCGCTCGGGGCCGGGCAGGCACACCGCGCCCGGCACCGGCCGGGTCGTCGGCCGCAGCCCGCGGCCCACCGGCACCACCCAGCGCGGACCTCCCGCGGCACGCCCCGTCCCGCCCGCCCGGGGCAGCCCGCGCAGGAACCGCACCGCCTCGTCGGCCGGCAGCTCGGCCCGCAGGTCGAACCCGGCCGCCATCACCTGGGCCTCGGCGAATCCGCGCAGCCAGCGGTCCGGGAGCGGCACCTTCTTCTCCACCACCGGCCCGTCCAGCGTGGTGACGGTCAGCTCCTCGGGGCCCACGCGCAGATGGAGCGGGTCGGCCGTGCCGATCCGGGACAGGGCCTCGCGCAGCGGGTTGTTGACGTCGACGTTCGTCGTGCCGTGGCCCACCTCGCCGCCGTCGAGGCCGGGGCCGAGGACGTCCAGGCGCGCGTACACCCCGCCGCAGCCGGAGAAGGACTCGAAACGCAGCCGGTCGCCGTTGCCGGTCACCACCGGGTCGAGCGAGGCGCGCAGCTGCGGCTGGTAGTAGCGCGCGGCCGCCACGTCGGCCACCGCGAGCAGCCCGGCCGCGGCGACCTGAGGCGTCGTCAGAAAGCCCGCGAAGAAGCGCGGATGGTCCTCGACACCGGTGGGTGTCGCGCCCCGGGAGGTCTCGAGTCCGAGGCGTCGTCCGTCCGCTGCGGATTCCAGCACGGAGGGTTGACGATAGGCCACGGCCTGTACAGATCGCGTCATGGGAAAAACCGTAGAGGCGACCACTGACAATCGGTCCTGACCTGCGGAAAACGCCCCTCCCGGCGATGAGTTGGGAGGGGCGGTGCGGTGCCGCGCGCCGGGAGATGACGCCGGTGCGCGGCACACCGAAAGGGTACGGGAGTTACTGGCCGACCAGGCCCGGCTGGAGCGTCTGGGCGAACAGCACGGTGCCGTCCTGCTCGCGCAGCCGCACCGTCAGCTCCCCGCTGTGGCCGTCGATGTCGACCTCGCCGAAGAACTGGTAGCCACCGGCCGGCGAGACGTTCGAGGCGGTCGGCGCCTTCACGAACACCCGCTCCGGACCGAAGGTGTTGTCGAGGGTGTTGGCCGGGAAGGCGCCAGCGTTCAGCGGACCCGAGACGAACTCCCAGAACGGCTCGAAGTCGGTGAAGGCGGCCCGTGACGGCTGGTAGTGCTGGGCCGAGGTGTAGTGCACGTCCGCCGTCAGCCACACCGTGCCCGTGATCCGCCGGTGCTTGACGAACCGCAGGAGCTCGGCGATCTGCAGCTCACGGCCCAGCGACACGCCGGGGTCGCCCTGGGCCACCGCCTCGATGTTCGGCAGGCCCTCCATGGGGTCGTGCACGACCAGCCCGAGCGGCATGTCGGCCGCGATCACCTTCCACACCGCCCGCGACCGGGACAGCTCGCGCTTGAGCCACTCCAACTGCTCCCGGCCGAGGATGCCCTGCGGGTCCACGGTCTGGTTGTCGGGGGAGTTGGCGTTGCGGTACGTCCGCATGTCGAGGACGAACACGTCGAGCAGCGGCCCCTGCCGCAGGACGCGGTACACCCGGCCGTCCTTCGCACCCGGGCGCAGCGTCGAGACGGGGAAGTACTCGCTGAACGCCCGCCGGGCGCGCGCGGCCAGGACGTCGATGCTCTTCTCGGTGTAGCGGGTGTCCGAGGCGGCGATCACCTCGCCCGGGTACCAGTTGTTGCGCACCTCGTGGTCGTCCCACTGGATGATCGAGGGGACCTGCGCGTTGAACCGCCTGAGATTCTCGTCGAGCAGGTTGTAGCGGAAGTTGCCGCGGTACTCGGCGAGGGTCTCGGCGACCTTGGACTTCTCCTCGGTGGTGATGTTCCGCCAGGCGCTGCCGTCCGGCAGGGCCTGAGTGGCCGAGATCGGCCCGTCGGCGTAGATGTTGTCGCCGCTGCAGATGAAGAAGTCGGGGTCGAGTTTCGCCATCGCGTTGTAGATCCGGTAGCCGCCGAGGTCGGGGTTGATGCCCCAGCCCTGGCCTGCCAGGTCGCCGGACCACAGGAACCGCACGCCGTCGCGCCGGTGCGCGGACACGGTGCGGAAGGTGCCCGTCACCGGTTCGCCGGTGCGCCGCGGGTCGTCCGGGTCGGCGAGCAGCACGCGGTAGTGGATCTGCTCGCCGGACGGGAGGCCGCGCAGCCGAGTGGTGCCGGTGAAGTCGGTGTCCGGACCCAGCAGCGGACCGTGCCATCTGTGCGGGTTGCGGAACGAGTCGGTGGCCGACGTCTCCACGATCATCCGGGCCGGCCGGTCCGAACGCACCCACACCAGACCGGAGTCGGAGGTCACGTCGCCCGTCTGCACGCCCCAGCCCGCCTCGGGACGCCCGGACAGGGCGAATGCCGGTGCCGCGCCCAGGGCGGTGGGCAGGGTCAGGGCCGCCGACGCGGCCAGGGAGCCGCGCAGGACGCTGCGGCGGCCGGGGAACGGACGATGTGACATGGAAGGGCCTCCTGAACGGGATCCGGCCAATGTGCACTGTCACAACTACTGGTGCGCCGCAGCGCACACGGAAACCACACATGAACAACTGATTCCATCGGTAAGGGAACCGGTGTGCGATTCGGAGGGTGCCGGAGGCCCCGGCCGTCACCCCGGTGGCCCCGGCCCTCACCCGGCCAGCGCTTCGGCCATCAGCCGCACGCCCGCCCTGATCCGCGCCGGCGACAGATGCGCGTACCCCAGGACCAGCCGGACGCCGGAGGCATCCGCACGCGCGTGTGCGCACGCGCTGAGCGGACGCACCGCGACACCGGCGGCGGCCATCCGCTCCAGGAAGCGCTCCTCGGGCCCGTACCGCCGCGGCAGTTCGGCGATGGCGTGCAGACCCGCGGCGATCCCCGACACCCTGGCCTGCGGGAAGTACTCCTCCAGCGCCGCGACCAGGACGTCGCGCCGCTCGCGGTAGGCGCGCTGACAACGGCGCAACTGCCGGTCGTAGTCGCCGTGCTCCAGGAAGCGCGCGAACAGCGCCTGGTCCAGCGAGGGATGCCCGAGATCCATGGTCCGCTTGCGCTCGACCATCTCGTCGGCCAGCCACTCGGGCACGAGCAGCCAGCCCAGCCTCAGGCCCGGGGCGAGGGACTTGCTGACCGACCCCGTGTAGGCGACCCGCTCCGGGTCCAGTCCCTGCAGCGCGCCCACGGGGGCACGGTCGTACCGGAAGTCGCCGTCGTAGTCGTCTTCCAGGATGAGCCCGTCCACCGACCGGGCCCAGTCGAGCAACTCGGTGCGCCGCCGCGCCGAGTACGCGATACCGGTGGGGAACTGGTGGGCCGGCGTCGTCACCACGGCGCGGACTCCCGAGGCGCGCAGCGGGTCCAGGGCCAGGCCCTCGTCGTCCAGGGGCAGCGGTACGGTGCCCATGCCGGCCGCGGTGTACAGGGCCTCGTGCTGCGGGCTCCCCGGGTCCTCGACGCCGACGGTGCGCATCCCGCGCGCGTGGAGCACGAATCCCAGCAGGGTCGTGGCCTGCGCGACGCCCGAGACGACCACGATCCGCTCCGGGTCGGCGGCCACGCCCCGGCGACGGCCCAGCAGTTCGGCGAGGGCGGTGCGCAGCCGGGGCAGTCCGCGCGGGTCGGGGTAGCCGAGGTCTTGGTGCGGCAGGTCCGCCAGCACTGCCCGTTGTGCCGCGGCCCAGGCGGCGCGCGGGAACAGCGACAGGTCCGGTGTCCCGGGGACGAAGTCGGCGCGCGCGCCGGGGGAGCGTGGCGCCAGGTCACGCGCGCGGGGCGAGGCCGCGCGTACGCCGCCGCCCACCCACGTGCCCGCTCCGCGGTCGCTGCGCAGATAGCCCTCGGCGGTCAGCTGCTCGTACGCCTCGGTGACCAGCCCGCGCGACACCCCGAGGTCGGCCGCGAGGTCCCGGCTCGACGGCAGCCGGGTGCCCGGCGCGAGCCGCCCCGAGCGGATCGCCTCGCGCAGTGCCGCCTGGAGGGCGCGGCCACGTGCGCGCGTCGGCGCCGACGCGGCCGGCAGCAGCAGTTCCCATGCGGCGGTGCCCGTCAGCCCGCCCGGATTGGTCCCCGATGACGTCATGGAAGTGGACCTTAAACCGGGCCGCCGCGGTCCCCAGCGTCGCCGTCATGAACGCCACCCGTCGCGGTGCCCTGCTCGCCGCATTCGCCTGTGTGCTCGTCGGAGGCTCCTTCACCGCCAACAGCCTGCTCGGCGACTACCCGTACGCGGGTGGCCAGTGCCTGCGCTACGGACTGGCCACTGTGCTGCTCCTCCCGCTCGCCGGCCGCGGGTCGACGCAGCGCCTGTGCGGGCTCACACCCCGCCAGTGGGCGCGGCTGGCGCTGCTCGCCGCCGTAGGCATGGTCGGCTTCAACCTGTCCGTCATCGCCGCCGAGCGCACCGCCGAGCCGGCCGTACCGGGCGTCTTCGTGGGCTGCTCTCCCGTGGTGGTGGCGGTCCTCGTCCCGCTCCTCGACGGCCGCCGTCCGCAGCGCGTCGTGCTGTACGGCGCCCTGCTGGTCGCCGTCGGCGCGTTCACGGTGCAGGGGTGGGGCCGTACCGACGCGGCCGGGATCGCTTTCTCCACCTGCGCCCTGGCCGGTGAGGTCGGGTTCGCGGTCCTCGCGGTCCCCGTGCTGCGGCCGCTGGGACCGCGGCTGCTGTCCGCCACGGTGAGCGCCGTCGCCGCTGCCGAGTCGGCCCTCGCCGGCGTCGTCCTCGACGGGGACGGGTGGCTGCGGCGCCCCGACGCCACCGAGGCCGCCGCGCTGCTGTGGCAGGCGGCGGTCGTCACGGTCGTCGGCTTCGTGTGCTGGTACATGGGCATGCAGCGGATCGGGGCGGAGCGCGCCACGCTCTTCTCCGGGCTCATCCCGGTGGCGGCCGCCTGCACCGCCCCCTTCGCGGGAACCGGCTCCTACGGTCTCGCCCAGGCCGCGGGCAGCGCCCTGGTGGGCGCCGGAGTCGCCCTGGGCTCGGGGGCCTTGACCGGGGTCCGGCGCCGGTCAGTGGCTGCCGTCGAGGATCACGCGGGCGACGAGCGCAGGATCGTCGTTCATCGGGCAGTGCCCGCAGCCGGGCAGCCGCACCAGCCGGGCCCGGGGGATGACCTGCTTGGCGCGGACGCCCTGGCGGCGCACCAGCAGCCAGTCCCTGGTCCCCCAGCCAACGGTGACCGGAAGCCCCGGGAGGTCGTCGGTGAACTGGACGGCGGCACCGGCCCGCAGCGTCGCGTCGAATCCGGTGGCCTGGGCCAGCGCGAGCGTCTCGGCGACCACGGCCTCGGGTGAACGGCGGGCCGGACGGGCGTAGATGGTGCTCGTCAGGGCCGTCCGGCCGGCCGCCGTGCGGGCCAGCCGCTCGACCAGCGGCACCGGGAGCTGCTGGGAGATCCGCCGCATCGCGATGAGGACGCCGAACGCGTACAGCCGCTCGGCCTCCGACCAGAACCCGGCCGGGGAGAGGGCGGTGACGGACCGTACGAGCTTCTCGCGGCCCAGCTCCAGGGCCAGCAGGCCGCCCAGGGAGTTGCCCGCCACGTGCGGGCGGTCCAGATCCAGTGCCTCGAACAGGGCGGCGAGCACGGAGTTGGTGGTGGGCAGGTCGTAGGCGAGGCCGTCCGGCAGGGCCGGGGACGCGCCGAAGCCGGGCAGATCCACGGCGATCACATCGCGCTCGGTCGCGAGGATGTCCACCACGGGGTCCCAGGCCTGCCGGTGGTGGCCGATGCCGTGCAGCAGGACCAGTGGGTCGCCGTCCCCCACGCGCGCGTAGGAGACGGTCACCGGCCGCTGGCCGTGCGCGGAGGGGACCGTGAAGGAGACGGTCGCGGACATGGGGTGCTCCTCGTCTGGACTGGCCGATGGACGCCGTAGACAGCTTGTCAGCAATTGCTACCGGCGGGTAGCCCCCAGTTGCGGCGTGTCGTGCCGCGTCAGGGGCCTCAACGCGCCGTGCGGACCTGCACGTTGAAGTCGGCGTGGCCGAGGCTCTGCATCAGATTGATCCACAGGGGCAGATACATCTCCAGGGAACGCGCCGCCCGGATACCGCCAAGGTCCAGGACCCTTTCGGCCGGCCAGCCGAACTCGCCGAGCAGGGCCGTCACCTGCTCCTTGGCGTCGGCATCCTCCCCGCACAGGAACATCTGGTGCTCGCCCGGCACCCGCGCCGGATCCACCATCACCTGGCAGTTGACGGTGTTCAGCGTCTTCACCACGCGCGCGTGCGGGAAGGCCCGCTGGAGCCGCTCGCCCACGCTGTCCGACTCGACCGGGTCCAGCCGCAGCTGCCCCTCCTCGAAGGCCAGCGGGTTGGAGACGTCGACGACCACCTTGCCGTCGAGATTCGCCGCTCCGGCCGCCTCCAGAGCCGCCTGCGCCACCCGGCCGCCCACGGCGTTCACGATCACCTCGGCGGCCGCGGCCGCCTCCGCGAACGTCCCGGCACTCGCCCCGGCGCCCGCCTCCCGCGCCCACTGCAGAGCGGCCGGATTGTCCTTCGTGCGCGAGCCCAGGGTCACCTCGTGCCCCAACCGCACCAGCTTGCCCCCCAGTGTGCGGCCCACCTCGCCCGTGCCCAGCACCGCGTACCGCATCGGCCACCTCCCGTGCCCTGTCCGCCGACCGCCGACGGTCCGCCGATCATTGTGGTCCGGGCGCGCCCTGGACGGGTCGATTCCGCCTGGACAGCACGCGTTGTGTCGGATGGGATGGAGGCGTGAGCGCCGACACCGTGACCGACGTCTTCGAGGAGCACCGTCCCGTTCTCATGGGCGTCGCCTACCGCATGCTCGGGCGGGTGGCCGACGCGGAGGACGTGGTCCAGGACGCCTGGCTGCGCTGGTCCGGCGCGGACCGCGGCGACGTGCGCGAACCGCGCGGCTTTCTGGTGCGCGTCACCACCCGGCTGGCCATCGACCGGCTCCGTCAGATCCGGGCGCGGGGCGAGGCGTACGTCGGCCCGTGGCTCCCGGAGCCGTACGTCACCGACTTCGGCGACACCGTCCCGGACACGGCGGAGCGCGCCGTGCTGGCCGATTCCGTCTCCCTCGCCGTACTCGTCGTGCTGGAGTCGCTGTCCCCGCTGGAGCGCGCCGTGTTCGTGCTGCGGGAGGCGTTCGCCTATCCGTACGCCGACATCGCGGCCATGCTCGACCGCGGTGAGGCGGCGGTGCGTCAACTCGCCGGGCGGGCCCGTCGGCACGTCGACGAGCGGCGGCCGCGCTATGAGGTCGACCCGGCCCAGCGCCGGGACCTGACGGAGCGGTTCCTCGCCGCGGCGGCCGAGGGTGACCTCGAGGGCCTGCTGTCGCTGCTGGCCCCCGACGTTCGCCTGGTCGGCGACAGCGGCGGCAAGGCGAAGGCACCGCTGCGGATCCTGGAGACCGCCGACAAGGTGGGCCGGTTCGTCATCGGTGCCGCGCGCAAGGACGGAGCCGGGCTGTCCTTCCGCCTTCTGGAGGTCAACGGCGGCGTCGCGGTGCTGGCCCTGTCCGGGGACAAGCCCGACAGCGTGCTGCAGATCGACGCCGCCGACGGCGTCGTCCGCGCGGTGTACGTCATCCGCAACCCCGACAAGCTGCGGTCCCTGGCCGCCCGCTGATCCGTACCGCCCGAGGTTCCCGTCACGCGAGGGGAGCTTTGCCGCGATGTCACGAACACGGCCTCGTGAGAACGCTCAATGAACGCTCCGCGGCGCCGGTCCTGTGCGTTGCGTAAGGGATCGAGGATTGGTCTTGACCAAGGGTGGGGGCCGCCCTATGGTCGCAGATAAGTGCAACAACCTTTAATAAACAAGGGCGCCAAAAACGCCGCCGGACCACGGCGATTGCGGAGGACAGGGTGGGGACCACGCAGCTGGAATCGGTGCCGGAACCGAAGTACTGGCACCTCAAGACCGTGCTCAGTGAGGCACTCGACTCCGAGTTCTCGGTCGGCGAGATCCTGCCCAACGAGCGCGACCTCGCCGCCCGCTTCGGCGTCGCCCGCGCCACGCTCCGCCAGGCCCTCGAACAGCTTGAGCTGGAAGGCCGGCTGCAGCGCCGCCGTGGCGTCGGGACGACCGTCGCCCCGCCGCGCGTCGGCGTGTCCGTCGGCGCCGAGCAGCACGTCTGGCCGGGCGCCGCCGGTGACGCCTGGCAGCCCGCCGACAGCACGCGGACGGCACCGCCCGCCACCGTCGCCGCCGCCCTGGGGACCGACCCCGAGGAGCCCGTGCACACCGTGCGCCGCTCCCGTGTCTCCCACGGCCAGCCGGTCGCCGCCGAACTGCTCTACATCCCGGCCTCCTCGGTGCCCGACCTGTCGGCGATCGACGCACCGAACGGCGCCGCACGCGCGCGTGCCGTGCTGCGCGAGTTGCAGCGCCTGGAGCTGGAGGGCCAGGACCGCTCCGTGGAACTCGGCTCGGCCCGCGCCGACGACGCCAAGGAACTCGACCGCCTTCCCGGCGCGCCCGTCCTCGTCGTCACCACCCGCTTCTTCGCCGAGGGACGCACCGCCGCGCTCTCCGTCGCCACCTACCGCGCGGACACCTGCCGGCTGACCTTCGGCGACTCCGGCGGCGTGGAGATCCACCACGGCCCCGAGCGGCAGGCCTCGTAACCCCGCGCACCTCCGCCCCGACACGCACCGACCGCGCCCCGGAACCCCACCGGGGTGCGGCGCTTTTCCCGTCATCCGCGGCAGCACCCGACTTTCCGCAGCAGCCGTACGCCGTGCCCGCCGTCCCCCGGAGTTCAGCGGCGCGCGGTCACCGTGCCCTCCACCGCGAACAACTGCTCCTCCACATGGTCCAGGGCGAGCCGCAGCGCGCCCGTGGCCACGGCCGCCTCGCCCAGCAGGGAGAGCGTCACCTTGGGGGGCCGCAGACAGTAGCGGGCCAGTTCATGGCGCAGCGGCTCCAGCACGCCGTCCAGACCGGCCGCCCAGCCGCCGACGACCACCAGCTCCGGGTCGAGGGCCAGGACCAGCGCCGCCACGTCGTGGACCAGCCGCTGGATGAAACGGTCGACGGCCGCGCGGGCCCGTTTGTCGCCCTCGCGCGCGAGCGCGAACACCTCCGCCACCGCCTGCTCGTCCAGCGGGTGCAGCGGCTCGTCCGTGGTGGACAGGAGCGTCTCCGGGGTCGCCTCCCGGCCCAGCAGATGCAGCGCGCCGATCTCTCCGGCCGCCCCTCCGTACCCGCGGTGCAGCCGCCCGCCGATCAGCGAACCGGCGCCCGGGCTCAGTCCCGCCAGGACGAACACGACGTCGTCCGACTCGGTCGCGGCGCCCTTCCAGTGCTCGGCGACGGCCGCGGCGTTGGCGTCGTTCTCGACCAGGACCGGGCACTTGAAGGAGCGGCTGAGCCGCTCGCCGAGCCGCAGGCCCGTCCACTGGGGCAGCGCGGTGCCGAGCCGCACAGTGCCGTCGGCCTCGACGATCCCCGGTGCGCCGACGCCCACCGCACGCAGTGAGCCGCGCGGTACCCCGGCCCGGCGCAGCAGCTCGGCGACGGCCGTCCGCAGCCGCTCCAGGCGCTCGTCCGCGTCGGCCGTCTCGTCGACCTCCTTGGCCTGCGCGCCCAGCACCCGGCCGTCGAGGTCGGCCAGGAGCGCGGCGACGCGGTGCGCCCCGATCTCCAGGCCCAGCAGATGTCCGGCCTCGGCCCGGAACCGGAAGCGCCGCGCGGGCCGCCCCTGACGCCGGGTGACGCCCTCCTCGGCGGCCTTCTCGACGACGAGACCGCCCTCGATGAGCCCCTCGACGACGCCCTCGACGGTCGGCCGGGACAGTCCGGTGACCCGGGTGATCTCGGTGAGCGTCGCACAGTCCGTGGCACGCAGCGCGTGCAGCACCACTGCGGAATTGATCCTTCGCAGCAGCGAGGGATCGCCGCCGGTCAGCCGCCCCAACGTCCGTCCTCCCAGCTCGTGCGCGTGTTGGGCGGATCGTACTCGGCACGGCGGAACCGGGCGAGTGCCGGGCCGCCCCGGATGCGCGGGCGCACCGGATCAACCGGGTGCCACGAACCCCGACTCGTACGCCGTGATCACCGCCTGGGTGCGGTCGCGGGCGCCGAGCTTCGCCAGTACGGCGCTGACATGCGACTTGACCGTCTCGGTGCCGACGACCAGCCGGTCCGCGATCTCCGCGTTCGACAGCCCCCGGGTCATCAGCCGCAGCACCTCGGCCTCCCGCTCGGTCAGCCGGGCCCGCTCCAGCACGGCGCGCGCCGCCCGGTTTCCACCGCCGTCGCCGTACTGCGCGGCGAGTTGGCGCACCGACGCGGGGAACAGCAGCGACTCGCCCGCCGCGACCAGCCGCACGGCGTGCACGATCTCGGCGGGCCGGGCCCGCTTCAGCAGGAACCCGTCCGCGCCCGCGCGCAGCGCCTCGTACACGTACTCGTCGTTCTCGAACGTGGTCACCACCAGGATCTTCGGCGGATCGTCGACGGTGCGCAGCACCGCGCGCGTGGCCTCGATCCCGTCCAGCAGCGGCATCCGTACATCCATCGCGACCACATCGGGCCGCAGCTGCCGCACCAACGGGATCACCGCCGCCCCGTCGGCCGCCTCGCCGGCCACCTCGATGTCGGGCTGCGCCTCCAGCACGGCTCGCAGACCGGCGCGGACCAGGGGTTCGTCGTCGACGAGGAGAACGGTGACCGGCATCCGCCAAGCCTAGGGGATGTCGTTTGGATCATGCCAGCGTCGCGGGGCCGGGCACGCACTCCCCCAAGCTCTTCGAGCAGGGGGACCCCCATGACCCCGCTCGGGTCGGCAGACCGCACCGTTCGTCACGGCCGACCTGATCCTTCCTAGATCACAAGGGCAGTTCGGCGTGCACCTGCCAGTCGCCCTCGTGCGGTCCGGTGTGCGCGCGGCCGCCGAGCAGGGCCGCGCGCTCGCGTATGCCCCGCAGACCGCTGCCCCGGCCGGGACCGGGTACCGGAGCCTTGAGCGGATTGCGTACTTCCAGCGCGAGGGTGCCCCCGGCCACCGTGACACGGACCCGCACGGGCACGTCCCCCGCATGGCGCAGCACATTGGTCAGCGCCTCCTGGAGGATGCGGTAGCCCTCGCGGGAGACCGGTCCCGGCACCGTCTCCACGGGACCGGTCACCTCGGCGTCGACCTTGGCGCCGGAGGCGCGCGCGGATTCCAGGAGCCGGTCGGCGTCCGCCAGGGTGGGCCGGCCGCTCACCGGTCGCTCCGACTCGCGCAGGACGCCCAGCACCCGCTCCAGGTCCTCCAGCGCGGCCCGCCCCGTCTCCTCGATGGCGCTCAGGGCGCGGTCGGTGAACTCCGGGTCGCCGGCCGTCCGCGCCGCGCCCGCCTGCACCACCGCCACCGTCAGCGCGTGCCCGATGGAGTCGTGCAGCTCACGGGCGATACGGGTGCGCTCCAGGAGCTGCTCGGTCCGCTCCTCCAGGGCGGCGAGCCGCTCGGCCGCGGACGTACCGAGCAGCCGCCGCGCGACGGCGGTCACGAGCTCGCCGAGCCCGACGAGGGCGCCGTAGAGCGCGACCAGGGGGAGCGGGATCAGCAAGGCGTAGGCCCAGTGCGGCTCCGCCCGGTCCAGTACCGGGACATCGGCAACGTGTCCCCACGCCATGCTGCCGAGTTCGTACGCGAGCAACGGCAGCCACACCGAGGCCATCGAGGTGGCCACGCCCAGGACCAGCCGCACCTCCATCCACAGCACCGTGCGCAGCCGGTCCGGCCAGGTCGCCGACGGCGTCACGGAGATCCCCGGCTCCGCCACGCCGGGCGTGAGCAGCAGCCGCGCCTGCACGCCCTCGCCCATCCGCACGACCGGGAGGAGCCCGAACGGAACGAGCACGAGCGCGGGCACCCACGGCTTCGACGAGTCGATGAACATCCACACGCTGAAGATCAGCATCGGCAGCCACAGATGCAGCAGCCGCGTGTACGTCGTCCCCCGCGTCAGCGGGCGCAGAAAGCGGGCCATCGGACCATCGTGGCAGGTGGCACCGACAACAGGCCTCCCCCGGGCGGGGGAGAGGATCTCCACCGGCGGGGGAGGAACCAACGCCCGTGAGGCGTCAGGGTGTTGCCATGACCAGCATCGACGTACGAGACCTCACCAAGGAGTACGGCAGCCGGCGGGCCGTGGACCGACTCACCTTCCCCGTCCGCCCCGGCCGCGTCACGGGCTTCCTCGGCCCCAACGGCGCCGGAAAGTCGACCACCATGCGGCTCGTCCTCGGCCTGGACCGGCCGACCTCAGGCACCGCCACGATCGGCGGCCGCGCCTACGGTGAACTCCACGAGCCCCTGCGCAAGGTGGGCGCCCTGCTCGACGCGCGGGCCGCGCACGGCTCCCGCACCGCACGCGACCATCTGCGTGCCCTCGCGGCCGGCAACCGCATACCGGACCGCAGGATCGACGCCGTGCTGGAACAGACCGGACTCGCCGCCGTGGCCCGGCGCCGGGTGAAGACGTATTCCCTCGGTATGCGCCAGCGGCTCGGCATCGCCGCCGCCCTGCTCGGCGACCCGCAGGTGATCCTGCTGGACGAGCCGGCCAACGGCCTCGACCCCGAGGGCATCGTCTGGATCCGCACCCTGCTGCGCGGCCTGGCGGCGGACGGCCGGACCGTCCTGGTCTCCAGCCATCTGATGCACGAGACCGCCGCCTTCGCCGACCACCTCGTGATCCTCGGCCGCGGCCGCCTCCTCGCCGACACCCCCGTCCAGGACTTCATCCACGCACGCGTACGGCCCGAGGTCAGGATCCGCACCACCGACGACGCCGCGCTCGGCGACCTGCTCGCCCGGCACGGTCACGACGCCTCCCGCGGCGAGGACGGGACGTGGACCGTACGGCACGCGCGCGTGGACGACCTCGGCCGCCTCATGTCCGGGGCGGGCGTGCCCGTACTGGAACTGGCCGCCCAGGAGGCCACCTTGGAGCAGGCCTACTTCGATCTGACCGCGGCCGAGGCCGAGTTCACCACCCAGCCCCAGGAGGCCTGACCATGCCCTTCGCACCCGTTCTGCATGCGGAGTGGATCAAGATCCGGACGCTGCGCTCGCTCGTCGGCAGCCTGGTGGCGATCCTCGTCGCCACCGCCTCCTTCTCCGCGCTGGCCTCCGCCTCCGCGAATGCGGGCACCGACGACGCGGACCCGCTGTTCTCGGTGTTCTTCGGCATCAGTTTCGGGCAGATCGCCGCGATCGCCTTCGGTACGACGGCCCTGTCCTCGGAGTTCCGGGGCGGCGCGCTGCGGCTGACCCTGGCGGCCGTGCCCGACCGGCGGCGCTGGTTCGCCGCGAAGGCCACGGCGATCGCACTGCCCGTCCTCGCCGTCGGACTGGTCACCGGGGTGGTGACCCTGTTGGTGGGCAAGGCCGTCCTCGGCGCCTCCGGGCCGAGCTGGGCCGAGGGAGTGCGCGGCGTGCTCGGCTGTGGCCTGCACCTCACGCTGATGGCACTGTTCGCCGCCGGACTCGCGGCCGTGCTGCGCAGCGGCGTCGCGACCCTCTCCATCCTGATCCCGTTCCTGCTGATCGTGTCCTTCGTCATCGGCGACCTGTCCGCGGGTGTTGCCGACTACCTGCCCGACCGGGCCGGGCAAGTGGCCCTGCACAGCACGTGGGACGGCTCCCTCGGACCCTGGACCGGGCTCGCGGTGACCGCGCTGTGGGCGGCGGCGGCCCTGTGCGCCGGAGCCTGGAGCATCCAGCGCAGGGATGCCTGACAGCCCGCCAATTGTCAGTGGGGCCCGCTTTACTGGATCACATGGACATCGCGAACTGCCTTGCTGTGATCGAGCGGCTGTGCGCCCGGGAGTTCCCCGAGGCGGACGGCAGGACCGATGTGGGCACGGGCGGGCCGGGGTACCTGATAGCCGAGTTAGAGACCAGCGGCGATTTCTACGAGGACGACGGCACCGAGCGGGAGGAGACGGAGGCGCAGTACGAGGCCGACCGGGACGCGTTGGCGGAGCGGCTCGCCGAGCGGTGGGGACCGGCGGACGTGTTCAGCCTGGACAGCGTGTTCCGGCGCGGCACGGAGGGGGAGGAGCCGGCGGAGCCGTGGGACACGCTCGCTTCGCACGTCCCCGATGTGCATCTGTGGCGGACGGAGTCGGGCCGCTGGCTCGCGCTGGGCGTGTCCCAGTGGGACACCGAACTGCCCTTCCAGCTGCTGGCGGTGGTCACCGAGACCGACCCGCCCTGACCCGTCAGATCCGCGCGGCCTCCCGCAACCGCCCGAACTCCTCCGCCATCGTCGCCGCCGTCCAATGGGCGTTCAGCCCGCTGGGATTGGGCAGCACCCACACGCGCGTGTCCCCGATCGTCCGCTCCTGCGGCCCCACCTGGGCCCCGCGGTCCCCGAAGGCGGCCCGGTAGGCGGTCACCCCGACCACGGCCAGCCACGTCGGCCGCAGTCGCGTCACCTTCGCCGACAGCAGCCGCCCGCCCTCCACGTACTCCTGAGGCGTCAGCTCGTCGGCCCGTGCGGTCGCCCGCGCCACGACGTTGGTGATGCCGAGTCCGTACGCCGGCAACTCCTGCTGCTCCGCGGGCTTCATCAGCCTCGGCGTGAACCCGGACCGATGCAGCACCGGCCAGAACCGGTTCCCGGGACGGGCGAAGTGGTGACCCGTCGCCGCCGTCATCAGCCCGGGGTTGATCCCGCAGAACAGCACCTGGAGACCGGCCGCGACCACGTCGGGGACGAGTCGGTCGCGGGCGGCCTCCAGTTCCGCCTGGGTAAGGGGGCACCTCCCTGCTCGAGCGGAGCCGAGAGCTTGGGGGAGGGTCAGAGGATCGCCCCCGGCGTGTACCCGGCGGCCTCCGGGTGCTGCTTGACGATCTCCTGGATGCGGCCGACGACGACACCCACCTGATCGGCGGCGGCGCCGGTGAAGGACAGCTTGTCGGCCATCAGCTCGGCGAGCTGCGCGCGGTCCAGCGGGAGGCGCTCGTCGGCGGCCAGCTTGTCCAGCAGGTCGTTGCGCTCGGCGCCCTGCTCGCGCATCGCGAGCGCGGTGGCGACCGCGTTCTCCTTGATCGCCTCGTGCGCCACCTCACGGCCGACGCCCGCGCGCACCGCGCCCATCAGCACCTTGGTGGTGGCGAGGAACGGCAGGTAGCGGTCGAGCTCACGGGCGACGACCGCAGGGAAGGCACCGAACTCGTCGAGCACGGTCAGGAAGGTCTCCAGCAGACCGTCGAGCGCGAAGAAGGCGTCCGGCAGGGCGACCCGGCGCACCACCGAGCAGGACACGTCGCCCTCGTTCCACTGGTCGCCCGCCAGCTCGCCCGTCATCGAGGCATAGCCGCGCAGGATGACCATGAGGCCGTTGACGCGCTCGCAGGAGCGGGTGTTCATCTTGTGCGGCATCGCGGACGAGCCGACCTGACCGGGCTTGAAGCCCTCGGTCACCAGCTCGTGCCCGGCCATCAGCCGGATCGTCTTGGCCAGCGAGGACGGCGCCGCCGCCAGCTGCACCAGGGCGGTCACGACCTCGTAGTCCAGCGAGCGCGGGTAGACCTGGCCGACCGAGGTGAAGGCCCGCGAGAAGCCGAGGTGCGCCGCGATCCGGTCCTCCAGCTCGGCGAGCTTCGACGCGTCGCCGCCCAGCAGGTCCAGCATGTCCTGCGCCGTACCGACCGGACCCTTGATGCCGCGCAGGGGGTAGCGGGACAGAAGCTCCTCGATGCGGCCGTGGGCGACGAGCAGCTCGTCGGCCGCGGTCGCGAAGCGCTTGCCGAGGGTGGTGGCCTGGGCGGCGACATTGTGGGACCGGCCGGCCATGACCAGCTCGGCGTGCTCGCCGGCCAGCCTGCCCAGCCGCGCCAGGACGGCCACCGTACGGTCGCGCATCAGCTCCAGCGAGAGCCGGATCTGCAGCTGCTCGACGTTCTCCGTCAGGTCGCGGGACGTCATGCCCTTGTGCACGTGCTCGTGCCCGGCGAGGTCGTTGAACTCCTCGATGCGGGCCTTCACGTCGTGCCGCGTGACCTTCTCGCGCTCGGCGATCGAGGCCAGGTCGACGGTGTCGAGGACGCGTTCGTAGTCGGCGATCGCCTCGTCCGGCACCTCGATGCCGAGGTCCTTCTGGGCGCGCAGCACGGCGAGCCAGAGCTGCCGCTCCAGCTTCACCTTCTGCTCGGGGGACCAGAGCGTGGCGAGCTCGGCGGAGGCGTAGCGTCCGGCGAGGACGTTCGGGATGCGGGGCTTGGCGGGCGCTGAAGTCACGTGTACGGATTCTACTGGCGATTCATGCAGGCCAGCGCCACGGGGCCGTTCGGCGGAACCTACAAGGGGCCGGTGAGGCCCAGGACACGTCGTCCCCGAGGTCCAGGGCACGTCGCCCCGCCGCCCGGGTCACATCGTCTCCGAGGCCCAGGACACGAAGTCCGTGTCGGCCAGTTCCGCCAGCACGTCCGCATGGCACGGCTCGGGTGCGCACCAGCAGGCCAGCCTTTTCCCGCGCAGCTCCGGCACCAGGTCGAGCAGCTCGGGCCGTTCCAGCAGGTACGCCCGGTACATCGCGATGACCTCGGCCCGGGTGCCCTGCCGCTTCTTCTTCGGGGTGTCGTAGGCGAAGGGGTTGTACAGCGGGTGCCGGGGCAGGTCCCAGCCGCCCAGCGTCCAGCGCCGGCCGACATGGACCACGTCCTCGGGGGCGTGCTCCAGCCGCGGGCCGAACTCGTGGATCCGGCCCCGGAGGTTGATCACCCGCGTGGTCACGGCCGTTACGCCGCCGGACCCTCGTACGGCAGCAGCTCCGGCCGCTTCGCCGGGCGGCCGTCCCCGGACGAGCGGCCGGTGAGCCGGCGGCCGATCCACGGCAGCAGGTGCTGCTTGGCGAACCGCGCGTCCGCGGCCCGCCGGGTGACCCAGCCCGGTGGCGGCGTGGCCGCCATCGCGGTGCGCCACTCGGTGTCCTCGGGCGAGTAGCCGAGCGTCTGCCAGACCGCCTCGGCGACCCGCCGGTGCCCCTCGGCCGTCAGATGCAGCCGGTCCACGTCCCACATCCGCGGGTCGGCCAGCGAGGGCGCCCCGTAGAGGTCCACCACCACGGCGCCGTGCCGCTCCGCCAGCTCGTCGACGCAGGCGAACAGCTCCTCCATGCGCGGCCGGAACCGCTCCAGGACCGGACCCTGGCGGCCGGGGCTGCGCATCAGCACCAGCTGCCCGCACGCGGGCGCCAGGCGCTCCACGGCCTCCGTCAGCAGACCCTTCACCCGTCCCATGTCGCACTTGGGCCGCAGCGTGTCGTTGAGCCCGCCGACCAGCGTGATCACATCGGGGTTCATGGCCGCCGCCACGTCGATCTGCTCGTCGACGATCTGCCCGATCAGCTTGCCCCGCACCGCCAGGTTGGCGTACCGGAAGCCGGGGCTGCGGGCGGCCATCCGCGCCGCGAGGAGGTCGGCCCAGCCCCGGTAGGAGCCGTCCGGCAGCAGGTCCGACATGCCCTCGGTGAAGGAGTCGCCGACCGCGACCAGGCTGGTGTGCGTGGGGTGTGTGGGATTCGTCTGCATGGCGACAGCGATGGTATCCCGGCTCCATACCCAGCGGTCGGTCGGCCCCGGACCGCCGACCCGGGAGCGGTCAGGCATGCTGCCCGAAGAGCTCCCGCAGCACGTCCTCCATCGTCACCAGCCCCGCAAGCCGTCCGTCCGCGCCGAGCACGCCCGCCACATGCGTACGGCTCCCTCGCATCGCGGTGAGCACGTCGTCCAGCGGGGTGTTCTCCCGCACGCGCGCGATCGGCCGCATGTCCCGCAGCCGGAACGCCTCGTCCCGCGGCGAGGCGTCCAGGGCGTCCTTGACGTGCAGATAGCCCACGATCCGACGGCCCTCGTCCACCACGGGGAAACGGGAGAAGCCCGACTCCGCCGACAGCCGCTCCACCTGCTCCGGTGTGACACCCACGCGCGCGTAGACGACGCGTTCCAGCGGGACCACCACGTCCCGCACCGGTCGGCTGCCCAGCTCCAGGGCGTCGTGCAGCCGCTCCCGCGCCCGGTCGTCGATCAGGCCCGCGTCGCCGGCGGCCTTGACGATCTGGGCCAGTTCCGCGTCCGAGAAGGTCGCCGCCACCTCGTCCTTGGTCTCCACCCTGAGCAGCTTGAGCAGTCCGTTCGCGAAGGCGTTGACCGTGAAGATCACCGGGCGCAGCGCACGGGACAGGGCGACCAGGGGCGGGCCGAGCAGCAGCGCGCTGCGCACCGGTTCGGCGAGCGCGATGTTCTTCGGCACCATCTCGCCGAGCAGCATGTGCAGATACGTCGCCAGTGTCAGCGCGATCACGAAGGACACGACGTGACCCGCACCCTCGGGCACGCCCAGCGCATGGAACACGGGCTCCAGGAGATGCGCGATCGCCGGCTCCGCGACCACACCCAGCACCAGCGTGCACAGCGTGATGCCGAGCTGGGCGGCCGCCAGCAGCGCCGACACATGCTCCAGGCCCCACAGCACGGCCTTCGCGCGCCGGTCGCCCTGCTCGGCGTGCGGCTCGATCTGGCTGCGGCGCACCGAGATCAGCGCGAACTCGGCCGCGACGAAGAAGGCGTTGGCGACCAGTGTCGTCAGACCGATCAGCAACTGTACGGCGGTCACTTCGCGCCCTCCCCCTGCGTACTCTGTTCGTCGTCGAGCGGCGCGTGCAGCAGCACCCGGGCCGCCCGGCGCCCCGACGCGTCCACCACGTCCAGCCGCCATCCGGCCACCTCGACGCGGTCACCGGTGCGCGGTATGCGGCCCAGCGCGGTCGCGATGAGGCCGGCCAGTGTCTCGTACGGCCCCTCGGGCGCCCGGAGGCCGACGCGCGCGAGCTGGTCCGTGCGGGCGGCACCGTCCGCCGAGTACAGCGCTCGGCCCTCCTCGTCGGCCCCGGCGGGGGCGAGATCGGGGGTCTCGTGCGGGTCGTGCTCGTCCCGCACCTCGCCGACGACCTCCTCGACGATGTCCTCCAGGGTCGCGACGCCCGCCGTACCGCCGTACTCGTCGATGACCACGGCCATCGTGCGCTTGCCGGAGAGCCGGTCGAGGAGCCGGTCGACGGTGAGCGACTCGGGAACCAGCAGGGGCTCGCGCATCACCTGGGAGACGGGCCGGTGCGGCCGCTCGTCGGCGGGCAGGGCCAGGACGTCCTTGATGTGGGCGATGCCGACGACCGAGTCGAGGCTGCCGCGGTACACGGGGAACCGGGACAGTCCGGTCGCCCGGGTCGCGTTCGCCACGTCCTCGCAGGTGGCCTGGACATCCAGGGCGACGACCTGGACGCGCGGCGTCATCACGTTCTCCGAGCTGAGGTCGGCGAGGTTCAGGGTCCGTACGAACAGTTCGGCGGTGTCCGCCTCCAGGGCGCCCTCCTTGGCGGAGTGCCGGGCCAGCGCCACCAGCTCCTGGGGCCCGCGCGCGGAGGCCAGCTCCTCGGCGGGCTCGACGCCGAAACGGCGCACCACATGGTTGGCCGTGTTGTTGAGGTGGGTGATGAAGGGGCGGAAGGCGGCGCTGAACAGACGCTGCGGATTGCCCACCCGCTTCGCCACGGCCAGCGGCGAGGAGATCGCCCAGTTCTTGGGCACCAGCTCGCCGACGACCATCAGGAACACGGTCGACAGAGCCGTGCCCAGCACCAGCGCGACCGAGCTCGCCGTGCCCGAGGAGAGCCCGAGCGCCTCCAGCGGCCCCGCGATCAGTTTGGCGATCGACGGCTCGGAGAGCATGCCGACCACCAGGTTGGTGACGGTGATCCCGAGCTGCGCGCCGGAAAGCTGGAACGTCAGACTCCGTACGGCCTTGAGGGCGCCCGCCGCGCCGCGCTCGCCGCGTTCGACGGCCCGCTCCAGCTCGCCGCGCTCGACCGTGGTCAGCGAGAACTCGGCGGCGACGAAGGCACCACAGGCGATCGAGAGCAGCACCGCCACGAGCAGGAGGAGCACTTCGGTCATCGGGTCACCTCCGTCCCATCGTCGGACAGGGCAGGGGGGAACGCGCGATGTCGTTGGCCGGAAGGCTCGCCCATGGGCGGACGCTCACACCTTTCGTCGGAGGCCGAGTGGCCGGAGTCGTTCCCTCAATAGTAAAGGACCGGCAAAGTGGCTCAGTCGGTCAGCGGCTTCACCCAGCGCCGCCAGTGCTCCTCCGGCGCGTACCCGGCCGCCCGCCAGGCGTGCTGAGCGGTCTCGTTGCGGACCAGTACCATGGCGTCCCCGCGCCGGCCGCCCAGCCGTACGAACCGCTCCTCGGCGGCGGCCAGGAGCGCCGAGCCGATGCCCTGCCGCCGCCGCCCGGGATGCACCGCGAGCCGGTACAGATGACAGCGCCAGCCGTCGAAGCCCGCGATCACCGTGCCGACCAGCTCCCCGCCCAGCTCCGCCAGGATGAGCGCCCCGGGGTCGCGGGCGACCAGCCGCTCCACACCGTCCCGGTCGTCGCTGATGCTCGTGCCCTCCGCGGCCGACTTCCAGAAGGCCAGCACGGTGTCGAGGTCCTCGGGGCCGGCGGCCCGTACACGCAGTTCCGTCATGCGGACGATCACACCACGGGCCATGGAACCCGACGCGGAATTCCGGCATGCGGACGGCTACTTGCCACGCAACTCCGCGATCACCGGCGCGAACTCCTCCATGTACGGCTCCAGCACGGTCAGATACGAGAACCCGTACCGCTCGCGCCGCGCCCGCACCTGCTCGACGAGCCGCTCCAGGGGACCGGCCAGCACGACGGGCAGCTCCAGCGCCTGTTCGGCGGTGAGCTGCGGCTGGCGCTCCAGCAGCGGTTCGAGCGCGGTTCCGGGGTCGTCGGTGAGGGCCACCGTCTGGAGGAGCAGGTTCAGCTCGGCGGGCTCGGTTCGTGCGGCCGCCAGTTCCCGGTAGCGGCCCACACGCTCGTCCAGCTCCCCGGGTGTCATGGGCCGCAGCCGTCCCGTCGTGCTCCCCGGCACCAGCCCGACCCCCGTGAAGCCGGCGATGTCGGCGTGCTCGGCGGTCAGGCGCAGGACACGGTCGCCGTTGCCGCCGATCAGCAGCGGGACCCGTGGCTGAGCCGGGCGGGGCTGGTGGTCCGCGGAGCCGAGCAGCCGGTCCAGTTCCTCCACCGTGCGCCGGAGATGGTCCACCCGCTCGCGCGCCGAGCCGTAGGGCAGGCCGGCCGTGTCGTGCTCCGCCTGTACATAGCCGGTGCCGAGGCCGAGTTCCAGGCGGCCGCCGGTCAGCGCGTCGGTCGTCGCCACCTCACGGGCCAGCAGCGTCGGGTTCCAGAAGCCCGCGTTGAGCACGAACGTGCCCAGGCGCGTCCGCTCGGTCGCCTCGGCGGCCGCCACCAGCGCCGGGAACGGCGCGGGCATGCCGAGGTGGTCGGGGACGAGGATCACGTCGTACCCGAGTTCCTCGGCACGCCGGCACTTGGCACGCCACTGTGCGGTCGGCGCGGGAGTGAGCAGGTTGACCCCGAAGCGGAACGGACGCGGCATGAACTCTCCTCGACGGTACGTGACTTGAGACTCCGCCGCGATTCCATCACCCGCGGGCGATGGCCGCCGGCACGTTCCTTACGCGTGCGCGGCGGCCGCCGGCACCTTCGTCACTCGTGCGCGATGGCCGCCAGCACATTCATGCGGGAGGCACGCAACGCCGGCAGCAGTGCCGCCACGATGCCCACGACCGCGGAGCCGATGACGACCGCGACGATCGTGCCCCAGGGGATCGCGAGCGCCGTCATGCCCTGCAGCGCCAGCACCTGCTGGGTGCACACGCCCCACACCAGTCCCAGCGCCAGCCCCAGGACCGCGCCGAACACCGCGATCACCACCGACTCCAGCCGGATCATCCGGCGCAGCTGCCGCCGGGCGAGCCCGATCGCGCGCAGCAGGCCGATCTCCCGCGTACGTTCCACCACCGACAGGGCGAGGGTGTTGACGACACCCAGTACCGCGATGACGATCGCGAGGCCGAGCAGCGCGTACACCAGGTAGAGCAGCACCGCGATCTGGTCGTGGACCAGCTTCTTGTAGTCGGCCTGGTCGCGCACCTGCACCTGCGGATACGCGGCAAGGGTCTTCTCCAGACGCGAGCGCAGCTGGTCGGCGGAGGTGCCGGAGGACTTGTTGACGTACAGCGACGCGTCCTGGCCGCCGGGCACGTACTTCTCGGCCGTGCCGATGCCGAAGAACAGCCCGCCCTGCATGCCGAACCCGCCGGAGCCGGCCTGGTCGGTGAGCGCGCCGACCTTCATCTCGGTCGTCCGGCCGCCCGGGAACTCGACCGGGATCACACTGCCGAGGCGCACCTTGTGGTCCTTGGCGAAGTCGGAGTCCATGCCGAGGCTGCCGTCCGCCAGCGCGGCCGCGGTGTTGCCGCTCGCGTAGGTGACGTGGGCGACGTCGTCGACCCGGGAGTCGTAACCGGCGGCGGTCGTCTTGATCCGCTTGCCGTCCGGCAGCCGCACCGCCACGGGCGCGAACCGCTGCCGTACGACCAGGCCCACCCCCTCCGTGCCGCGCACCTTGTCGGTGATCTCCTTCGTGAACGGCAGGAAGTTGCTGTTCTGCACGACGAAGTCGGCGCCGAGCGTCTTGTCGATCTGCTGGTCGAACGACTTGGACATGGAGGCGCTCGCCACCGACATCCCGCCGACCAGGGCCAGTCCGACCATCAGGGCTGCCGCGGTGGCGCCGGTGCGGCGCGGGTTGCGCAGCGCGTTGCGCTGGCTCATCCGGCCGATGGAACCGAACAGCGCGGGGAAGGCCCCGCCGAGGACGCGGATCACCGGCCGGACGAGCAGTGGTCCGGCGATCACGGTCGCGATGAGCGTCAGGACGACACCGAGGCCGAGGAACGAGGCCGCCGAACTCGTTCTGGTCGCCGTCGCGCAGCCGGCGAGCGCGGCCGCGCCGGCCGCCCCGACGACGGATCCGACGATCGCCCGTGCCCGCAACGGCCGCCCCACACCGGCGATCTCGGCGTCCGCGAGCGCCGCCATCGGCGACACGGTCGCCGCGCGCCGGGCGGGCAGATACGCCGCGACGAAGGTGACGCCGACACCGACGACGTACGCCGCGACGGGGGTCGGCCATCCGACGACCATCTCGGTGGCCTTGAGGTTCATGCCGAACGCGCTCATCAGCTTGATCAGACCGAATGCGAGCCCGATCCCGGCCGCCAGACCCAGCGTGGAGCCGACCACGCCGAGCAGCACCGCCTCGGTCAGCACGGACCGCCGCACCTGGCGCCGGTCGGCGCCCAGGGCACGCAGCAGGCCCAGTTCGCGGGTGCGCTGGGCGATCAGCATGGAGAAGGTGTTGACGATCAGGAAGATGCCGACCAGGACCGCGATCCCGGCGAAGCCGAGCATCACGTACTTGATCACGTCGAGGAATCCGCCGAGGTCGGCGGCGTCCGACTTGGCCTGTTCGTCGGCGGTCTTCAGGTCGTAGCCGCCGGTGCCGATCGCCTGGCCGACGTGCTGCTTGAGCACGTCGTCGGTCACGCCCTTCGCCGCGTCCGCCGAGATGGCGGTGGCCCGGTCGGCGGAGCCGAGCAGTTCGCGGGCGGCGACGGCGGGGTCGAGGAAGACGAGCGCCGCGCCCGGGTTGGTGGTGGTGAAGGTGGCGATGCCGACGACCCGCACCTCGAAGGTGCCCGGCTGCGCCTGCACCGTGAGCGTGTCGCCGATCCGTACGTGCTTCTTGTCGGCGGTGTCCGCGTCGAGGAGCGCCTCGCCCGCGCCGCGCGGGGCGTGGCCGGAGGTCAGCTTCACCGGACTGCGGTCGGTGACGTACCAGTCGGTGGCGATGGTCGGGGCGCCCGTGGTCGGGCCGACGGACTTGTTCCTGCTGTCCACCACCACGATGTTCTGCACGGACACGTCCGCGTGGGCCGCCGCGACCCCGTCCACCTTCGCGACCCGGTCCGCGAGGGCCGCGGGGACGGTCTGCACGGCGCCGGTCGGCACGGACGACTTGAGGTCCTCCTTCGGCCCCACCGTCACATCGGCGGCCGTGGAGGCGAAGAGCCGGTCGAAGGTGCGGCTGACCGTGTCGGAGAAGATCAGGCTGCCCGCGACGAACGCCACGGACAGGACGACGGCCAGCGCGGACAGCAGCAGCCGTCCCTTGTGGGCGAGGAAGCTTCTGAGAGTTGCCTTCAGCACCGGGTCAGTCCTCCTCGGCGGCGCCGTCGCCGTCGCCGTCGAACGAGCCGCGCGCCACGTCGAACCGCTTCATCCGCTCCAGGACCGCCTCCGCCGTCGGCTGCTCCATCCGGTCCACGATCCGCCCGTCGGCGAGGAAGAGGACCAGGTCGGAGTGGGCGGCCGCGCCCGGGTCGTGGGTCACCATGACGACCGTCTGCCCGAGGTCGTCCACGGCGTCCCGCAGGATCCCCAGCACTTCGAGACCGGCGCGCGAGTCGAGGTTGCCGGTCGGCTCGTCGGCGAAGATCAGCTCGGGCCGGGAGGCCAGCGCCCGCGCACAGGCGACGCGCTGCTGCTGACCGCCGGACAGCTGCGTGGGCCGGTGCCCCAGCCGGTCGCGCAGTCCGAGGGTGTCGATGACCTGGTCCAGCCACTTCTCGTCGGGCTTCTTGCCCGCGATGTCCATGGGCAGGGTGATGTTCTCGGCCGCGTTCAGCGTCGGGATGAGGTTGAACGACTGGAACATGAAGCCGATCCGGTCCCGGCGCAGCCGGGTCAGCTCCCGCTCCTTCAGACCCGTGATCTCAGTGTCGCCGAGCCACACCTGACCGGCGGAGACGCTGTCGAGCCCCGCCAGACAGTGCATGAGGGTTGACTTGCCGGAGCCCGAGGGCCCCATGACCGCGGTGAAGCGGCCACGGGCTATGTCCACGTCCACCGAGTCGAGGGCGCGCACCGTGGTCTCGCCCGAGCCGTACGCCTTCGTCAGACCGCGCGCGCGGGCGGCGGTCCCGTCGGCCGACCGCCCCGGCGGGTGCTCCGCAGCAGGTGTGGACAAGGCCGCCTCCTCGCTCGCCTGGACTTCAGCACTCCCTTGCCGCGGCCGAGCCTAGTGTGACGGTGGGCACAGCCGGTATCCCCCCTGTGGCCGAGGCGGTCTCCGCCCCAGGAAGGGTCCCTGATACCGGTGTAAGGGGCAACCTCCACCCCGCTGGATCAGCTCTCCACCCCGCTGGATCAGCTCTCCGCCGCGCCCGATGCGCGATCGGCAGCGCCCTCGGCGTGGCCGGGGCGCCGTGCCGAGCCCAGTACGCAGTACGAGGTGGGCAGCTTCGACCCCTTCTCCGGCAGCAGCACCTGCTGGTACGGGCCGAGTTCGAACCCGGCCTCGCGCAGCGCGGCGACCGGCTCCCGGGCCAGGTGGCAGCCGCCGCTCAGCGCGGGCCACAGCGTGCGGTCCAGGGCGCGCTGGGTGAAGGTCATCGCCCGGCCGCCGCCCCGGCCGTGCTCGAAGAACCGCACCTCGCCGCCGGGCCGCAGCACGCGCCGCAGCTCCCCGAGGGCGCGCGGCACGTCACGGACACTGCACAGCACCAGGGACAGCACGGCCGCGTCGTAGGCCTCGCTCTTCACCGGGAGCGCCTCCGCCGCACCCGGCACCACGTCCACCGGCACCTCGCAGCGCCGGGCTGCCTGCGCGGCCAACTGCCGCAGCAGGCGCTCCGGTTCGATCGCGACCACCTCCGACACCGTGCCCGGGTAGTGCGCGAAGTTCAGTCCGTTGCCCGCGCCGATCTCGATCACGCGCCCGGACAGGCCGGCCAGCAGCCGGTCGCGCACCCGGGCCATGCCGAGTCTGGTCTCGGCGCGTGTACTGACGCGGGCGTAGCAGCGGGCGAACAGCGGGTGGTGGACGGGATCCCGCGCCAACTTGCCGGAGTCCGCGGGTCGAACCCCCATGGCAACCTCCCAGACAGGACGGCCAGGTCGTAGGGGGATTGTCCCCCGTGCGGGCCCGTCACACCCCTCGCCACGGGCTCACGCGATGAAGTCGCGCACCTGTTCGTATATGCCGTGGTCGTTGTTGGTGTCGGTGTGCGAGACGCAGCCGACGTCCACGTTGGCCGCCCCGCTCAGCTGCGCCGAGGAGTCCGGGTTGATCGCCTCGTCGCAGTGCGACCAGTAGGCCGCGTACGACAGGCTGCCCGGGGTCTCGTCACCGGAGTTCAGCGCGGTCAGGAACGAACTGCCCGTCTGCATCTCCTTGCAGGACGTGTACAGCCACCCGCACAGGGAGGCGATGTCGGTGCCGTGGTTCACTCCGGCGACGGACACGAAGTCGTCGACGTACGACGTCCCGCCGAGGTTCTTCAGGTAGTACCGGCCGCTGAGCGCGCCCATGGAGTGGACGACCAGGTCGACCTTCGAGGCGCCGGTTTGCGCGAGCACGTTCTTGACCTCGGTGGCCAGCTGCGAGGCCGTGGTGGCGTTGGACTGGGACCAGTCGTAGGACCACGCGAACAGCTCCGAGGGCGCGTAGCCGTCGGCCTCGAAGTCCGCGACCCAGTCGTCCCAGCTGCTCGACGAACTGCTGATCCCGTGCACGAACACGATCGGGTTGTGGCTCGCCGCGTGCGCCGGGGCCGCGGTGAGGGGGAGCGACAGAAGGAGCGATGCGGTCATCGCCGACAGTGCCGTGGCGATGCGACGCTTGTGGCGTTGCATGGATGCCTCCTGAAACGGGTGGGGTTGTTCAGGAGTGTCGGGACGGGTCTACGCGCGCCGCATCGGTGAAGTCGCCAGTCTTTACGAGTCAACTAACTCGCCAGTAACGTCAATTGCGTGGTGACGCCGGTGAATCCCCCACCTCTTGACCGCACTTCGCCACCGCAGCTCACCGACGCGGGGCGACGCCTGGATCCCGCGCTCCCCGAAGGCGTCCGCTCCCGGGTCCTGCGGGTCGCGCACGGCGATCCGCAGGCTGCCGCCGAACTCGCCGCCCGCCTGACCGAACGGCAGACCGCGGGCCTCGACCCGCTGCCCACCGAACCCGCCGATGTCGCCCCCGAGTTGCTGCGTGCTCACCGGGGCGAGATCCGCGCGCTGCCGGACGCGACCCGGCTGCTGTTGCTCCTCGCCGCCGCGGACCAGTACCCCCTCGCCACGCACGCGTTCCCGCGCGCGGTCGCGGCCGCCCGTCTCGACATCCGCCCGCTGGAGGCCGCCGAGGCCGCCGGCGTCGCGCACGCCACGGTCGGTGGCGTGGCCTTCCGGGACGCCTGGACGCGGATCGCGGCCTACGAGACCGCGTCCCCGGCGGACCGGCGCGACGCCCACCGGCTGCTCGCCCGGGTGCTGAGCGGCGCGGGGGAGACGTCCCACCGGTCCTGGCACCGCGGAGCGGGGTCGCTCGGGCCCAGCGGAAGGCTCGCCGCGGAACTGCGCACGGCCGCGGAACACTCCCGGGCCGCCGGACGGCTCGCCCTGGCCGGTGCGCTCACCGAACGCGCGGCCGCCCTCTGCCCCGAACCGGCCGAACAGGACCGGCTGGTGGCCAGGGCCGCGGCCGACGCCTGGTCGTCGGGAGACGCCGACCGGGCGCGCCGGCTCGCCGCCCGCACGGACGACCCCGCGCCGAGCGGCATCCTCGCCCTCCGGGCGGGAAACGCCCCGGAGGCCTTCGACGCCCTGCTCGCGGCCGCGGTCCGCCGGCCGCGGGCCGAGGACGCCACCGAACTGCTGGCACTGGCCACCGAGGCCGCCGTCTACACCGGGGACCTGAGGAGATGCCGCGAGGCGTTCGTCGCCGCCCACTGGCTGGGCGTCGCACCGCCCGGCGCCCTCGCCGGGCTCTGCGCCGCCGTCGAGGGCCGCTACGAGGACGCCCGTGCCGTACTGAAAGCGGCAGCGGGCCGGTGCGGGCCCGGCGGCGACCCCACCCTGCTGATCCACTCCGGAATCGCCGCCCTGATGCTCGGCGACCACACCCGCGCGGCCACCGCCACCCTCCGGGCCGCCGCCTCCGCCCGGGCGCGGGGCACCCCCGTCACCGCCGTACAGGCCATGGAGTTCCGTGCCTACGCCGACTTCTGGACCGGACGGACCCGCGCCGCCGAGGCCGCCGCACAGGACGCGCTGGCCCAGGCGTACGCCACCGGGCAGGACAACGGGGCCTGCCATCTGCTGGCCGCCCTCGCCATGTTCGCGGCGGTCACCGGGGACGAGGACGCCTGCCGGGAGCGCGCCGCGGACGCCCGCGCGCACGCCCTCGCCCGCGGTCTGGGCCTGCCCGCCGCGCTGGCCCAGTGGGCGCTCGCCTTCCTGGACCTCGGCAGCGGGCGGTACCCCGCCGCCGCGGCCCGGCTGCGCGCCCTCGCCGGATTCGGGCCAGGCCACGGTCACCGTGCCATCCGGCACCTGGCCACCCCGCACTACGTGGAGGCCGCCGCACGCACCGGGGACACCCGGGTCGCGCGCGCCGCCCACGCCGACTACCAGCGCTGGGCGAGCGCCGTCCGCAGCCCCGACGAGCTGGCGCTAGGCGCCCGCTGCCAGGCCCTGCTCGCGCCCGGCGCCGAGGCCGTGGAGCACTACCGCACGGCCCTCGATCTGCATGCCCGCGGCACCCGCGACTTCGAACGCGCCCGCACGGAACTGCTGTTCGCGGGCACCCTGCGCCGACTGCGCCACCGCACCGAGGCCCGCGACCGGCTGCACAGCGCCCTGGAGGCCTTCGAGTCGTTCGGCGCCCCGCACTGCGCCACGCAGGCCCGCGCCGAACTCCGCGCCCTGGGCACCCCGGTGCCGGCGCCCGCCGCCACGGATCCGGCCGCCGTGCTCACCGCCCAGCAGCTGATGGTCGCCCGCATGGCCGCCGACGGCGCCACCAACCGGGAGATCGCCGACCGCCTCGCGCTCAGCCCCCGCACGATCGACCACCATCTGCGCGGCGTCTTCGCCCGGTTGGGCATCCGGTCACGGATCGAGCTGGTACGGCTGCTTGCGCGGGGCGACGGCTGAAGCGCTCCGGAGTGCGGGTGCGGGTGCGGGGCGGCCCGGGCAGGAGCGGCCGTGCGCCCGGGCCACGGGACTTGGGTTGGTCGCCCGCATGGCCGCGGAGGGTGCCACCAACCGGGAGATCGCCGACCGCCTCGCGCACAGCGGCTGAAGCGCTCCGGAGTGCGGGCACGGAGCGACCCCGCGCCCAGCCCGCTTACGGGGCCTCTCGTACCCGGAACGCCTCCGCGTCCCAGCTGCCGTCCAGGCGAGCCGACAGCCAGCCCGGAGCCGCGCTGCGGAAGTCGGCGGGTGACAGTGCCCCGGCCCCGGCGGGCAGCGCGCCCAGCAGTGGGGCGGCCGCCACCTCCGGCAGGTCCGCGAGGTTGCAGCGCGAGGCGAGGTCGGGTTCGTCGGGCCAGCTGCCGATCACCACGCCGAGCAGCCCGATCTCCCGGAACCGCAGTTCACGCGCCGTCAGCTCGGTGCTGTTCAGGGTGCCGAGCCCGGCGCCGACGACGACCAGCACGGGCGCGTTCAGCAGCCGCGCCGCGTCCGCCAGCGTCCCGCCCGCCGCGTCGAACCGTACGAGCAGCCCGCCCGCCCCCTCGACCAGCACGAGGTCGTGGTCGGTGGCCAGCTTGGCGGCCGCCTCGGCCACCTCGTGCGGGTGCACGGGTGCGAGACCCGCCCGCCGCGCCGCCGTGCCGGGCGCCAACGGGTCCGGGTAGCGGGCCAGTTCGGTCGCCGTCACCGCGCCCGCGAGACGCGCGACCTCGTCGGCGTCCCCGCGCTCGTCCGGCCGTACCCCGGTCTGCGCGGCCTTCAGCACGGCAACCGACCGTCCGGCCGCGAGCGCGGCGGCGGCCACCGCGGCGGTCGTGACCGTCTTGCCGACCTCCGTGCCCGTGCCCGTGATCACCAGTACCGGCATCTCACCCCTCCCGCGCCGCCGCGCACACCGCGCGCGTGATCCGCGCCAGGTCCGCGTCACCCGTCACATAGGGCGGCATCGTGTAGATCAGATCGCGGAACGGCCGCAGCCACACGCCCTCCCGCACGGCGGCCCGGGTGGCCCCCGCCATGTCCACCTCGTGGTCGAGCTGTACGACCCCGATCGCGCCCAGCACCCGGACCTCCTTCACCCCGGGCAGGTCGGCGGCCGCGGCCAGCCCGTCCCGCAGGCCGGCCTCGATCCGCTTGACCTCGGCCTGCCAGTCCTGTCCGAGCAGCAGTCCGATCGAGGCACAGGCCACGGCCGCCGCCAGCGGATTGCCCATGAAGGTCGGGCCGTGGGCCAGCACCGGCACCTCGCCCTGCGAGATTCCGTCGGCCACCCGTGGGGTGCACAGGGTGGCCGCCATGGTCAGATAGCCGCCGGTGAGCGCCTTGCCCACGCACATCACGTCCGGTGTCACGGCCGCGTGGTCCGCCGCGAACAGCGCGCCCGTGCGCCCGAACCCCGTCGCGATCTCGTCGAACACCAGCAGTACGTCGTGCGCGTCGCACGCCTCGCGCAGCACCCGTAGATAGGCGGGGGAGTGGAAGCGCATCCCGCCCGCGCCCTGCACCACCGGCTCGACGATCACGGCGGCCAGTTCGCCGGCGTGCCGCTCGATCGCCGTGCGCAGCTGCTCGGCGTACGCCTCCTCGTACTCGGCGGGCGGCGCGTCCGTGAACACCTGGCGCGGCAGGATGCCGGACCACAGCTGGTGCATGCCGCCATCGGGATCGCACACGGCCATCGGCTGCCAGGTGTCCCCGTGGTAGCCGCCCCGCCAGGTCAGCAGACGCCGCTTCTCCGGACGGCCCAGCGAACGCCAGTACTGCAGGCACATCTTGACCGCGACCTCGACCGACACCGAGCCGGAGTCGGCCAGGAAGACATGCTCCAGGCCATCCGGCGACATGTCGACAAGGAGCTTCGCGAGCCGGACGGCGGGCTCGTGCGTGAGCCCGCCGAACATCACATGGCTCATCCGCCCGAGCTGCCCCCGCGCCGCCTCGTCGAGCACCGGGTGGTGGTAGCCGTGGATCGCCGACCACCAGGACGACATGCCGTCGACGAGTTCGCCCGAGCCGTCCGCGAGCTTCAGCCGCACCCCGCTCGCCGACTCCACGACGAGCGGTTCGACGCGCCCGGGCATCGGGCCGTACGGGTGCCACACGTGCCGCCGGTCGAGCTCCAGCAGCTCGGGCACGCTCAGGTCAGGCATTGGGCGCGAGATCCGTTCCGGCGCCCCGGCGGCGCACGGCGACCAGATCGGTGCGCGGCTCGTTCGCCTGCGCGGTGGCCTCCGCCGGCGCGGCGGCGACGGAACCGCAGACCCCGCCGCCCTCGTGGGACCCGCAACCCGCACCCTCGTGGGACCCACAACCCGCCTCGGCGTGCGAACCGCAGCCGCCCGCGGCATCCGCGCGGTGCTCCGGAAGCGTCACCTGGTCGGAGCCCTCCACCTCGAACCCGGCGTCCGCGATCATCTCCAGGTCCGCCTTGCCCGCCTGGCCCTCGCTGGTGAGGTAGTCACCGAGGAAGATCGAGTTCGCCAGGTTCAGCGCGAGGGGCTGCATGGTGCGCAGATGCACCTCGCGGCCGCCCGCGATCCGCACCTCGACGTCCGGGCAGACGAACCGGACCATCGCCAGGATGCGCAGGCACCGCTGCGGGGTGAGGTTCCACTCCTTGCCGAGCGGGGTCCCCTCGAACGGGATCAGGAAGTTCACCGGCACCGAGTCCGGGTCGAGCTCGCGCAGCGAGAAGACCACGTCCACCAGGTCCTCGTCGCTCTCGCCCATGCCCGCGATCAGACCGGAGCACGCGGACAGACCGGCCGAGTGCGCCTTCTGCACCGTGTCCACCCGGTCGGCGTACGTGTGCGTGGTCGTGATGTCCGCGTATGTTCCCTCGGACGTGTTGAGGTTGTGGTTGTACGCGTCCGCGCCCGCGTCGCGCAGCCGCTCGGCCTGGCCGTCGGAGAGCAGACCGAGACAGGCGCACACCTCGACGCCCTCGTTCTGCTCCTTGATCGCCTTGATGGTGTCCGACACCCGGTCCACGTCCCGGTCCGTCGGGCCGCGTCCGCTGGCCACCAGACACACCCGCTTGGCACCCCCGGCCAGGCCCGCCGCCGCGGCCTGGGAGGCCTCGTCGGGCTTGAGCCAGGTGTACTTCAGGATGCCGGCGGTGGAGCCGAGCCGCTGCGAGCAGTAGGAGCAGTCCTCCGGGCACAAGCCGGACTTGAGGTTGACGAGGTAGTTAAGTTTTACGCGCCGGCCGAACCAGTGCCGGCGCACCTTGCCGGCCGCGGCCACCACATCGAGCAGGTCGTCGTCGGAGGTGGCGAGCACGGCGAGTGCTTCGTCGCGGGTCGGCAGCTCGCGCCGAAGCCCCTTGTCCACCAGCGTGTTCAGCAGGTCCATAAGGTCCGATCCTGTCCTACGGGACCGCCCCGGGCCAAGGAGAGTTTGTACAACGGAGACCGATCACCGTGTGGGTATTGCCACACCCTGGGCGGCTGGGCGTCCGGCTAGTGTCTGTCCGCTACCTACAAAAGCCCCGGAGGACCCATGGCGTTCGGCTGGATCGACGACCAGGCGGAGCAGCGCCGCCGCGCCGGACTCGTACGGACGCTGCGCCCCCGACCCGCCGACTCGCCCCTGTTGGATCTGGCCAGCAACGACTACCTGGGACTGGCCCACCACCCCGAGGTCACCGAGGCAGCCGCGGCCGCCGCGCGCACCTGGGGCGGCGGTGCCACCGGGTCCCGGCTGGTCACCGGCACGACCGAACTGCACACCGAGCTGGAGCGCGAGCTGGCCGGGTTCTGCGGCTTCGAGGCGGCCCTGGTCTTCTCCTCCGGTTACGCCGCCAACCTCGCCGCCGTCACGGCACTGGGCCCGCACGGCTCCCTGATCGTCTCCGACGCGGGCAACCACGCCTCCCTGATCGACGGCTGCCGGCTCGCCCGCGGCGCCACGCAGGTCGTGGGGCACGCCGACCCGGACGCGGTGCGCAAGGCGCTCGGCCTGCACGAGGGACCGGCGATCGTCGTCTCCGACACGGTGTTCTCGGTCGACGGCGACGCCGCGCCGCTGGCCGCGCTCGCGAAGGCGAGCCGGGAGCACGGCGCCGGGCTGGTCGTCGACGACGCCCATGGGCTGGGCGTCCTGGGCGACGGCGGGCGGGGCACCCCGCACGCGGCCGGACTCGCGGGCGCTGAGGACGTGGTCGTGACCGTCACCCTGTCCAAGTCGCTGGGCAGCCAGGGCGGTGCCGTGCTCGGTCCTGCCCGGGTGATCGACCACCTGGTCAACGCGGCACGGACGTTCATCTTCGACACGGGCCTGGCCCCCGCCGCGGCCGGCGCGGCCCTGGCCGCGCTGCGGCTGCTGCGCCGCGAACCGGCGCGGGCGGAGCGGGCCCGCGAGGTGGCCGCCGAACTGCACGCACGTCTGACCGCCATGGGTCTGGAGGCGGTACGCCCGGACGCCGCGGTCGTCTCCGTGCGGGCGCCGTCCCCCGAGGCGGCGGTGCGCTGGGCGGCCGACTGCCGTACGGCAGGCCTGGCCGTGGGCTGTTTCCGTCCTCCTTCCGTGCCCGACGGCATCTCACGGCTCAGGCTGACCGCCCGCGCGGACCTCTCCGAGGCCGAGATCGAACGCGCTGTACGTGTGATCGGCGAGGCGCGACCATGAGTCGGCGTGACACGGCCGTGCGCCGCCTGGGCGGAACCGATCAATAGCGATCGGCCGGATCGGGTCGTACGGGGATCAGCGCAGCGCGGCCAGGAACCCCGCCCAGCTCTCGGGGGAGAGGAGCAGCGCGGGTCCGGCCGGTGCCTTGGAGTCGCGCACGGCAAGCAGTCCGGTCAGCGGACCGGAGCGCGGCCGTGCCGTCTCCACGCAGTTGTTCGCTCCCGTGCTGTAGCTGCTGCGCAGCCATCGCACGTCGTGCAGATCGGTACTGGAAGGTACGTTCCGAGGCAGTGCAGACATGGTGCCTCCTTACGCGCCGTCAGCTATCCCGGCGATGTAATCCAACGATTCCTCGGGCGAAAGGGCGTGCATCCGAAGGGTGTTGAAGGCCTCGGAGTAGGCCTGGAGGTCTTCTTTCCGTTCGAGATAGAGGCTACTCGTCAAGTGGTCGAGAACAACCACATCCAGATCAGATGTGCTCGGAAATGAGAAGATAACGAAAGGGCCGGTGATGCCGATGTGCGCTCCGGCGGCGAACGGCAGGACCTGAAGCCTCACTTGGGGCAGGCGCGCCGCCTCCACCAGCCGTTCCAGCTGCCGCGCCATGACGTCCGGGCCGCCCACCTCCCGCCGCAGCACCGCCTCGTCCAGGACGGCACGCAGCTCCAGCGGCGGCTGTGACCGCAGCACGTCCTGCCGGGCCAGCCGCACCTTGACCAGCGCGTCCAGCCGCTCCTCGGCGTCGTCGAAGCCGCTCACGGCCGCCCGGGTCACCGCGCGGGCGTACTCCGGCGTCTGCAGCAGCCCCGGGACCACCGACGTCTCCAGCGTGCGCATCCCGCGCGCCTGCGACTCCAGGCTGATGAAGTCCCGGTAGGCGGGCGGCAGCACCCCGCGGTACGCGTGCCACCAGTGGTGCCGGCCGCCGACGTCGTCCGAGCCGGCCAACACCATCAGCAGCTCGCGCAGTTGACCGTCCACCACGCCGTACGCGTCCAGGAGTAACCGCACATCGGCCGGTTTCACCCCACTGGCGCCCGTCTCGATGCGGCTCACCTTCGACTGGTGCCAGCCCACCAGCCGGGCCGCCTCACCGCTCGTGAGGCTCGCCCCGGTGCGCAGTGCGCGCAGTTCGGCGCCCAGTTTCCGGCGGCGCACCGCGGGACCGTTCTGCATGGGCTACTCCCTACTCCCTTCGAGCCGCCCAAATACGGTCTGCCGTCGCAGAGTTCACCGCTTCGAGCGACAGATATATGCATATCTTGGTGGATCGCCCCCGTGACACGTGCCGCAATGGCAGTCTGACGACGAAGCACCAGTCCGGGACCGTACTCGAACCATCCGGCTCCGTGCCGGACTGCGGTCCCGTGGGAAAGGGACGACGTCGTCATGGCAGACCATCTGGAAGCATCCGTCACTCTGCCGAGCGATCCCGCCTCGGTCGCCGCGGCCCGTTCCTATGTGCTGGCCACTCTCGCGGAATGGGGTCTGCCACCGGACACGGAAGTGGCCGACACGGTCCGGCTCATCGTCTCCGAACTCGCCACCAACGCCGTACAGCACACCTTCGGTCAGTCACCCACCTTCACGGTGGACCTCGTGCTCGATCGTGACGAACACCTGCGTATCGGCGTCACCGACAGCCATCCACGCTTCCCGAAGAGACTCCCCGCCGCCGTCCAGCAGGACAACGGCCGCGGCATGGTGATCATCCGCTGGCTCACCGCCGAATGCGGCGGCAAGCTACGGGTCCGGCCCACCCGCGAGGGCGGCAAGACCGTCTCGATCGAACTTCCCTGGACGGTACCCGCCCAGCCGGTCACGGCGGCCGGACAGCAGGAGCCGTAACACTCAGGCCCCCGGAATCCGATGCGCACGCCCGAACGCCCCGCGCAGCAGGGCCCGGAAGGCGTCGGCGGCCGGAGCCACCTCCTCGGCCCGGTACGCGACCGAGATCGTACGACGCAGTTCTCCCGCCCCCAGCGGGCGCACCCCGACCGGAGTGACCGCCGTCCGCGCCACCATCTCCGGTACGACGGCCACGCCGAGCCCGGCACTCACCAGCGCGCACACCACGGCGTAGCCGGGGGTCGGCACGAGCACGGACGGCGTGGCCCCCGCCTGCGCCAGGAGCGCCTCCACGCCCTGCCGGGCAGGCAGTTGCGGAGCCATGCTGACCAGCGGCTGCCCCGCAAGCCCCGACAGCGGCAGCCGGGAGGAGTCACTGCTCAGGGCATGCCCCGGGGCGGTCACCAGGACCAACTCCTCCACCAGCACCGGCTCCAGACCCACCGAGGACGGCACCGGAACCGGCTCCGCCGGGTGATACGCATGCGTCAGCGCCAGGTCCACCGCCCCGGCCGCCACCGCCGCCACGCCGGCCGGCGGATCGTAGTCCGCCACCGACAGCTCCACATCCGGATGCGCCCGGCGGAACGCGCTCAGCACCGGCGGCAGCAGATGGATCCCGGCCGTCGGAAACGTACCGAGCCGGAGTGTGCCGCCCGACAGACCGGCCAGCCGGGCCAGTTCGTGCCGGGCCCGCTCCAACTCGTCCAGCACCCGGCGGGCCCGGGCCACCAGCAGCTCGCCCGCGTCCGTCAGCCGCGCCCCGCGGTGGTGCCGGACCAGCAGCGCCGTCCCCGCCTCCCGCTCCAGCTTGGCCAGCTGCTGGGAGAGGGCGGGAGGTGTGTAGCCGAGCCGTTCGGCGGCACGCGTGATGGACCCCGCCTCCGCGACCGCGACGAGGGCGGCGAGTCGGGTGGGGTCGTACATACCGGTTGCCTGCCCAGAGGGATGTCCGAAGAATGCGAGCCCAAAGGAACGCTTAAGGCTTACCCAGGATATCCGAAATACCTGCTGAAGGCCTGTCCACGGCAGGCTGGCAGCCATGGACGGACAGCTCATCGCCTTCACCGGGATCGCCGCCGGCATGGTCGCCATGCCCGGCGCCGACTTCACCGTCGTCGTACGCAACGCACTGGTCTCCCGCCGGGCGGGCATCGCCTGTGCGCTCGGCATCGCGGGCGGGCTGCTCGTCCACACGGCTCTGGTGGCCGCGGGGGTCGCCACGGTCCTGGTCGCCGTGCCCCCGCTGTTCCGCGCTCTGCAACTGCTCGGCGGGGCGTATGTGCTGTATCTGGGCGGGCGGACGCTGTGGTCGCTGCGGCAGCCGCAAGGCGGCGACACGGACAGTGGCACGCCCTCGGCCGCGAACCCGCTGCGTCAGGGGTTCATGACCAACGCCCTCAACCCCAAGGCCTCGCTGACCTTTCTCAGCCTGCTGCCCCAGTTCGTACCGGCGGGCAGTGCCGCGCTGCCCAGGACCCTGCTGCTCGCGCTGATCGTGATCGGGCTGACCCTGGTGTGGTTCCCCACGGTGGCGCTGCTGGTGGACCGGCTCGGCCGATGGCTGCGCCGGCCGCGGGCCGCCATGGCCCTCCGGTCGGCGACCGGTGTGGCGCTGACGGTTCTCGGTGCCGCCCTGCTCCTCGAACCGCTCCTGGCGTGACACCGGGTCAGGCCGGAGCGGACCCGAGGGGGTGCCGGTGCGACAAGGCCCGCCACCCCCTCGGGCGGGTCAGCTGACCCGGCCGTACCAGACGCTCCTCGTCCAGATCCTCTGCAGCTTCACCACGTCCCCGGTCTTCGGGGCGTGCCAGATCTTCCCCTTCCCGGCGTAGATCCCCACGTGGTACACGCTGGAGCCCGAGTGGAAGAAGACGAGGTCACCGGCCTTGCGGTTCTTGGCCGAGATGTGGTGGGTCTTGTTGTACTGCTGGGCGGCCGTACGGGGCAGGGTCTTGCCCGCCTTCTTGTACGAGTACAGCGTCAGCCCGGAGCAGTCGAACCTCCGCGGCCCGGTGGCGCCCCACTTGTAGGGGGCCCCCTTCTTGGAAGCCGCGACCTGGAGTGCCTTCGTCGCCATCGTCGCGGCCGACGCGTCGGCGGCGACACCCGGAACCACGATCGAGCCGCCCACGGCGGCGATGGTGAGGGCCGAGGCCGTACCGGCCCGGGCCATGAGCGACGGGACACGATTGAGCGCAGTCATGCGCAACCCTTCGTCAGCCGCCTGTGAAGGATGACCTGTCGGATTCGGGCTGGCGAAGTTGCCCGGCCGCGTTGCCGCGGCTTCACCCCAAGGGCTGCTCGGAACGAACAAACAGACGAACGAACATCCGTTCCGGCGACCCGTCTTGCTTGGGTCCTCCACTCCTGCCGATCCACTCCTGTCGACCGGTCATCCGGGCGGCGGCAGGACTCGGCGTCCGCCCGGACCGCCCCGCCGCTGTGGCGGGGGCTTGTCGTCAGACAGGGATCTTCACTCACAGGTGTCCGAAAATCCCAATGGAATCGGGGATTTGTGGTGTTACTCACCACTCACCCGTTCGGGTGGACATCGCTGTGTTCGAGTCATGGTCGAGGGGGTCAGGTACCCCCGGACCAGCGCGGAAGCACCTCACCGTCCCCTCCGGGCAAGCGTGTTGCGCAACCTCCACGGCCTCGGAAATGGACCCGCGACTACTCCGAACAGCGGTACGTCTTTTGGGTCGTTTCAACTCCGGTGCGGACGGCAGTGCGTCAATCGGCGGCGGGGGGTGGGACGGTGACCCTCGCGGTCCGGCGCTCGCCGTCCAGCACCCGCAGTGCGCGCGCCAACGTGGCCGCGTGCAACTCCGCCTCGCCGCGCTGGTGCATGAGGGTCAGCGCGTCGCGCAACTCCGCCGCCGCACGGACGAGCGCCTGGGCGGCCCGCAGTCCGCGGTAGGTGTCCGAGTGCTGGGCCGGATTGATCCGGCCGAGCAGGTCGACCACATCGAGGTAACGGTCGATCAACTCACCCTCGGCCCGCGTCAGGGCGGGCAGTGGCGGCAACTCCGGAGGCAGCATCCGCCGGCTCACCCCGCGTCCCGAGCGGTGCGGGAGGCCTTGCGGCTGGGGATGATCCCGTCCACCAGCCCGTATTCCAGCGCGCCCGGCGCGTCCAGGATCAGATCCCGCTCCAGGTCCTCGTGGACCTGCTCGGGGCCGCGTCCTGTGTGCCGAACGAGCATTCCTTCGAGGAGGTCCCGGGTCCGGGCCAACTCCTCGGCCTGGATGACGAGGTCACTCGGTTGGCCCTGCACGGGCTCGGGCAGCGAGGGCTGCCGGATCAGCACACGCGCGCCGGGCAGCGCGAACCGCTTGCCCGGTGTCCCGGCGGCGAGCAGCACCGCGGCGGACGAGCCGGCCTGCCCCAGGCAGATCGTCTCCACGTCGCAGCCGACGTACCGCATCGTGTCGTAGATCGCCGCCATGGCGCTGAACGAGCCGCCGGGCGAGTTCACGTACAGCGAGATGTCCCGGTCCGGGTTGTCGTGTTCGAGATGCATGAACTGCGCCATCACGTCGTTCGCCGATGTGTCGTCGATCGGCGTGCCCAGGAAGACGATCCGCTCCTCCAGCAGCTTGGAGTACGGATCCAGCGTGCGGTGACCCGTGCTGGTGCGCTCGGTGAACTCGGGCAGGACATAGCGGGCGGACGGTCGGGACATGGCGTACCCCTCCTCGCGGCAGAGCCGACTCCGGCAGAGCTCTCTGTAGAAAATGTACAGGACGTACAGAGTGTGGGTGCAAGGGTCCGTCCGCGACGCAGAACCTGCGGGCCGCCGGAGGGGTCCCCTTAAGCTGGGGGTATGGCCTACGAGATTCCGGTGACGCAAGCCAGGGCTGAGCTCGCCGACCTGATCAACCGGGTGGTGTACGGCGGCGAGCGCGTCGTCGTGACGCGGCACGGAAAGCCTCTCGTCGCCCTCGTCTCCGCCGCCGACCTCGAACGGCTGGAGGAGCTCCAGGAGTCCGCGGAGGACCAGGTGATCACCTCGGTCGCCGGCGTCCACGAGTCCGCGCCCACGCCCGCGGCCCACGACCGCCGGCGATTCGGCATCGCGGCGGAGCACCGGGGGGCCGGCGGCGCGTAGGACCTCCAGCCGGCCCTTGCCGGGATCGGGTGGACGGGCCCTGGCCGTGCGGTGATTGGGGCCGGTCCGTCGTCGGTCCGTCGTCGGGTCGTCGCCGGTGTGACGGCAGGGGCGGAGGCGGAGAGGAACAGACCGAAATGACCGTGCACCCCCGTCCGCTACGGCGGGGATGCACGGTCGCTTGTGCGAGCGCCGGTCAGCCGACGGGCGCGAGCTCCCGCTTCGGCACCGGTTCGCCGCTGCGGGCACGTGACTTGAGCGCGCTGCCCAGCAGCACCGCGCCCAGGCTCAGCGCCGCCCACCAGCCCAGGGTGAGGGCGGGGACGGTCGCCGCCGCGCCGTCGAAGTACGACACCGAGCGCAGCAGGGTCGTCCCCGCGCCCGGCGGCAGCCACTGACCGATCGTCCCGACCGGCTCGGGAAGCATCTGCGGGGCCGAGGAGGCGCCGGAGAACGGGTTGCCGAACAGCATCACCACGCCGGCGGCGATCCCGGTCCCGGCGGTGCCGACGAGCGCGGCCAGTCCGGCGACGGCAGCGCTCACGGCCAGCGTCGACAGCCCGAACGTCGCCGCCTCCGCCCACCAGTCGCCCGTGATCACCCCGAGCCAGCTGTCCGCGATGCCGGCGGCGGCCACGCCCACCAGGGCGGCGGCCCCCACCAGGGCGGTCACCGCGCGGACGCCGCGCAGCCCGAGCAGGGTCACCACCGCGCCCGCCGCTATGCCGGCCAGCGCCAGCGGCAGCACACTCGCGGTCAGGGCCGCGCCACGCGGGTCCTTCGGGGAGGCGGCGACGACGTCGACGGTCTTCATCGGCGTACCGATGGCCGAGGCCTGCCCGGCCACCGCCTGCTGGAGGAACTGGGCGACGACCGGGCTCGCGGCGGAGGCGGTGAGGAGCTCGGGGCCCCGGTCGGTCACGACCACCGCGCCGTATACGGTCCGGTCCTCGATCGCGTCGCGCGCGGCCGCCTCGTCGGCGTAGCGATGGACCTCGAACGCGCCCTCGTGCGCCGCCAGTTGCTGCTCCACCGGGACCGTCGCGGCCGCCGGGCCGGCCACGCCGAGCGGCAGGTCGCGCGGTGCGGTCCGGGCGGCGGGCCAGGCGAAGGCCCACAGGGCGAGCGCGGCCAGGGCGGGAACGAGGACGATCACCGCGATCAGGCGCCGGGCGGGTGCCCTGGTGGGGGTCGCGGAGGCGGTGGACATGGCTTCTCCTCGGATCGGGGGAGGGGCGGTGCGGGTGCCGGGGGTGGGCCTGTCGCCCCCGGTCAAAAAGAATGATCGTTCGTTCTACGATGCCCTCACCATGCTCCGGGCGGTACGGCTTGTCAAGAAGGAACGTTCGTTTTAAGTTGTGGACCATGGCCCGCGTATCCCAGGCGCACCTAGACGCCCGCCGCCGCCAGATCCTCGACGGCGCCGCCCTCTGCTTCGCCCGCAACGGTTTCCACGCCACGTCCATGCAGGACGTACTGAAGGAGACCGATCTCTCCGCCGGTGCCGTCTACCGCTACTTCAGCGGTAAGGACGAGCTGATCGGCGCGATCGTCGGCGAGGTCCTCGACGTGCTGCGCAAGACCTACGAGGGGGCGGCCGTGGAGACCCCGCCGCCGCTGCCCGACGTGCTGGTGCCCCGGGCCCTGCGGCAACTGCGGGAGGTCAGGCCGGGGTTGCTGGAGAGCGGGGAGTGGGTCTTCCCGCGGCTGATGATCCAGGTGTGGGGCGAGATCCTGCGCAACGCGGAGCTCGCGCGGATCGTGCAGACCGGCTACGACCGGGTCCGCGCCGCCTGGGCGAGGGTCGTGGAGAGCTACAAGTCCGCCGGCCTGATCTCGGCCGACGCAGACGCCGACGCCATGGCCCGGGTGATGATCGCGCTCGCGCAGGGATACGCCGCACAGCTCGCCGTCATCGGCGACCTGCCGCCCGGGACCCTGGCGGAAGGACTGCGGGCGCTGATGAGCATGCGGGACCCGCGCTCGGCCGGGTGACGATCACAGTTTGTTTAACGTGCCCGAAATCCGGTCCAACTAGCCTGCCCCTCCACGCCACCAGGCCCTTTGCCCCGTGGCCGCGGCAACCGGACCCCGCACGGTCCGGAGCGAGGACTGTGAGGTGGGACGTGCAACTGACCCCGCACGAGCAAGAGAGGCTGCTGATCCATGTGGCGGCCGACGTCGCCGAGAAGCGCCGCGCCCGTGGGCTGAGGCTCAACCACCCCGAGACGGTCGCGCTCATCACGTCGCACATCCTCGAAGGCGCGCGTGACGGCCGTACCGTCGCCGAACTGATGGCCTCCGGGCGCAAGCTGCTCACCCGGGACGATGTCATGGAGGGTGTGCCCGAGATGATCCACGACGTCCAGGTGGAGGCGACCTTCCCGGACGGCACCAAACTCGTCACCGTCCACGACCCGATCGTCTGACGGGGGAGGCCGCCGTGATTCCCGGAGCGATTCCCGGAGAGATCCTCTTCGCCGAGGACCCGATCGTCTGCAACGAATGCCGCGAGGTCACCCGCCTCACCGTCCTCAACACCGCCGACCGGCCCGTCCAGGTCGGCTCCCACTACCACTTCGCCGAGGCCAATCCGGGCCTGGAGTTCGACCGCGGCGCCGCGCGCGGCAAGCGGCTGAACGTCGCCGCCGGCACCGCCGTGCGCTTCGAGCCCGGGATCCCCGTCGACGTGGAACTCGTTCCGCTCGCCGGCGCCCGGGTCGTGCCCGGACTGCGCGGGGAGACCGGAGGTGCCCTCGATGTCTGAGATCTCCCGCGCCGCCTATGCGGACCTGTTCGGCCCGACCACCGGTGACCGGATCCGGCTCGCCGACACCGACCTGCTGATCGAGATCGAGGAGGACCGCGCCGGCGGGCCCGGACTCGCCGGTGACGAGGCGGTCTTCGGCGGCGGCAAGGTCATCCGCGAGTCCATGGGTCAGTCGCGTGCCACGCGCGCGGAGGGTACCCCCGACACCGTCATCACCGGTGCCGTCATCGTCGACCACTGGGGGATCGTCAAGGCCGACGTCGGCATCCGCGACGGCCGGATCACCGGGATCGGCAAGGCGGGCAACCCGGACACGATGGACGGGGTGCACCGCGATCTGGTCATCGGCCCGGAGACCGAGGTGATCGCCGGCAACGGCCGGATCCTGACGGCGGGTGCGATCGACGCGCACGTCCACTTCATCTGCCCGCAGATCGCCGACGAGGCGCTCTCCGCGGGAATCACCACCCTGGTCGGCGGCGGCACCGGGCCGGCCGAGGGGTCGAAGGCGACGACGGTGACCCCCGGGCCCTGGCACCTGGCCCGGATGCTGGAGTCGATGGAGGCCTACCCGCTCAACATCGGTCTGCTCGGCAAGGGCAACACCGTCTCGCACGAGGCGATGCTGTCGCAGATCCGTGGGGGAGCGCTCGGACTCAAGCTGCACGAGGACTGGGGGTCGACGCCCGCCGTCATCGACGCGTCGCTCACCGTCGCCGAACGGACCGGGATCCAGGTCGCGATCCACACGGACACGCTGAACGAGGCCGGGTTCGTGGGCGACACGCTCGCCGCGATCGGCGGGCGCGGCATCCACGCGTACCACACCGAGGGCGCGGGCGGCGGGCATGCGCCGGACATCATGACCGTGGTGTCCGAGCCGCACGTGCTCCCGAGTTCGACCAACCCGACGCGGCCGTTCACCGTCAACACCGCCGAGGAACACCTCGACATGCTGATGGTGTGCCACCACCTGAACCCGGCGGTGCCGGAGGACCTGGCGTTCGCCGAGTCCCGGATCCGGCCGTCGACGATCGGGGCGGAGGACATACTCCACGATCTGGGCGCGATTTCGATCATTTCGTCCGACTCGCAGGCGATGGGGCGGGTCGGCGAGGTCATCATCCGGACCTGGCAGACGGCCCATGTGATGAAGCGGCGGCGGGGTGCGCTGCCCGGTGACGGGCGGGCGGACAACCGGCGGGTACGGCGGTACGTCGCCAAGTACACGATCAACCCGGCACTCGCGCAGGGCCTCGCCCGGGAGGTCGGCTCCGTGGAGACCGGCAAGCTCGCCGACCTCGTGCTGTGGGAGCCCGCGTTCTTCGGGGTCAAGCCGCATCTCGTCATCAAGGGCGGGCAGATCGCGTACGCGCAGATGGGCGACGCGAACGCCTCGATCCCGACACCGCAGCCGATCCTTCCGCGTCCGATGTACGGGGCGATCGGGCGGGCGCCGGCCACCAACTCGGTCAACTTCGTGGCGCCGCTCGCCGTCGAGGACGGGCTGCCGGAGCGGTTGCAGCTCGGGAAGCGGTTCGTCGCCATCGACTCGACGCGTGGGGTGACCAAGGCGGACATGCGGGAGAACGACGCGCGGCCCCGGGTGCGGGTCGATCCCGACAGCTTTGCCGTGCACATCGACGGGGAGCTGGTCGAGGCGACTCCGGCCGCGGAACTGCCCATGGCCCAGCGTTACTTCCTGTTCTGATGTCCAGGGCAGCGCTACTCGTACTGGCCGACGGCCGGTTTCCCGCCGGGGGGCATGCGCACTCCGGCGGGGCGGAGGCGGCCGTCAAGGCCGGGCGGATCACCGGGGCGGCGAGCCTGGAGGAGTTCTGCCGGGGGCGGTTGCACACGGTGGGGCTGGTGGCCGGTGCGCTGGCCGCGGCGGCCGTGCTCGGTGTGGATCCCCGGGAGTTGGACGCGGCGGCCGATGCGCGGACGCCTTCGGTCGCGCTGCGGGGCGCTGCGCGGCGGCTCGGGCGGCAGTTGACCCGGGCGGGGCGGGCGACGTGGCCGTCCGGCGAGCTCGATGCGCTCGCGCGCGAGTTTCCCAAGGGGGCGCATCAGCCGGTGGTGCTCGGTGTCGTGGCGCGGGCGGCCGGGCTCGGGGCGGACGACGCGGCGTACTGCGCGGCGTACGAGAGTGTGAGCGGGGCGGCCACGGCTGCCGTGCGGTTGCTGAGCCTCGATCCGTTCGATGCCACGGGGGTGTTGGCTCGGCTGGCGCCGGAGGTGGATCGGGTGGTGGATACGGCTGTCGAGGCGGGGTGGAGGGTGGTCGAGGGCGGGGTCGACGCGTTGCCTGCGGGGGCTGCGCCGTTGTTGGAGGTCGGGGCGGAGGCGCATGCCGCTTGGGCTGTGCGGTTGTTCGCGTCGTGAGTCTCCTTGCCCACCAGCCCACCCGACTCGCTGGGCCGAGAGCCCCCGCCCCCGGGGCTCCGCCCCGGCCCCCGTCCTGCCCACCCGCTCACCCGACTCGGTGGGCTGGAAGGTACCCCACCCCCTGGGGCTCCGCCCCAGACCCCGGCGGGGGCTGCGTCGCCTGCGCCCCTGGCGGGGCTTCGCCCCCGGACCCCGGCGGGAGGGCTGGTCCTGGGCTGCTCGCGTGGGGCTTCGCCCCTGCGCCTGTCTGGGGCCTTGCTTGCCCACCCGCACGACGCGGTGGGCCGGGAGCGACCGTCCCCGGGGCTCCGCCCCGGCCCCCGTCCTTGCCCACCCGGCCGCCCGACGCGGTGGGCTGGAAGGTACCCCACCCCCTGGGACTCCGCCCCAGACCCCGGCGGGGACTGCGTCCCCTGCGCCCCTGGCGGGGCTTCGCACCCGGACCTCGGCGGGAGGGCCGGTCTTGTGCAAGCGTTCGTGGGGCTTCGCCCTTGCACCCCGGCGGGAGGCCCGGTTGTGGGCCGCTCGCGTGGGGTCTTGCCCCTGCACCCCGGCAGGAGGCCTGGCCATCCGATCCTCCTCCCGCGGGGCTTCGCCCCAGCACCCCGTCAGGGGTCCTGCACCCACCCCTCCAGGCCCTGCTCCCGTACCCCGCAGGCCTCCTGCCCCTGCCCCCCCATCAGTCACCCACCCCCGCGGCCCGAAGGGCCCCGGCCTCGGATGTCAGGTTTGCTGAATGATCGTTCAGAGTCAGCTGGATTGGAGCCGCTGCTATGCACCTTGATCACACCCACCACCACGCGCCCGCCGCCGTAAGTGCCGATGCCCGGCGGGTGGACGGGAGTCGGCGGGCGGTGCGGATCGGGATCGGTGGGCCCGTCGGGTCCGGTAAGACCGCTACCGTTGCCGCGTTGTGTCAGGTGTTGCGGGACGAGTTGTCGCTGGCTGTCGTCACCAATGACATCTACACGCGCGAGGATGCCGAATTTCTGCTTCGTGAGGCCGTGTTGCCGCCCGAGCGGATCGCGGCCGTGGAGACGGGGGCCTGTCCGCACACGGCGATCCGGGACGACATCTCCGCCAATCTCGAAGCGGTGGAGGATCTGGAGGATCAGGTCGGGCCGTTGGATCTGATCCTTGTCGAGTCCGGTGGGGACAACCTCACCGCCACCTTCTCCAAGGGGCTGGTGGACGCGCAGATCTTTGTGATCGATGTGGCCGGTGGGGACGACATTCCTCGTAAGGGCGGGCCCGGTGTCACCACCGCCGATCTGCTCGTCGTGAACAAGACCGACCTCGCGCCCCATGTGGGCTCCGATCTTGGTCGGATGGCCGCCGATGCGAAGGCCCAGCGGGCCGAACTGCCTGTTGTGTTCCAGTCGTTGAGGAGTTCGGCGGGGGTCGCGGACGTGGCTGCGTGGGTGCGTGAGCGGGTTGTTGCGTGGGTGGCGTGACCGGGAGCGGCGTGCGGGCGGCCGTGCGGATCGTCGCCCGGGAGGATGGGCGGGGCGGTACGTCGCTGCCCGTGCTGGAGGGCGGCGGGCCGCTTGCCGTGCGTCGCACTCGGGCCGGCGGGGACGAGGCGCGGGTCATGCTCGTGGGGGCGATGAGCGGGCCGCTCGGCGGTGATCGGTTCAGTGTGGAGGCCGAGGTGGGCGAAGGAGCCCGGCTGGATGTGCGCTCGGCCGCCGCCACCATCGCGCTTCCCGGGCAGGCGAAGGGACAGGCGACGTACGACGTGCGGCTGCGCGTCGCCGACCGGGGTGAACTGCGCTGGCTGCCCGAGCCGTTGATCTGCGCGGGTGGGAGTGACCTGCGCGCGAGCACCAGGGTTGAACTCGGGGACGAGGCACGGCTGTTGCTGCGGGAGGAGCAGGTGCTCGGGCGGGCCGGCGAGGAACCCGGGAGGCTTGCCGGCCGTCTGACAGTGCGGGTCGCGGGGCGGACCGTGCTCGACCAGGAGCTGGTGTGCGGGCCCGGCGCGCCTGGCGGCTGGGACGGGCCCGCCGTGCTCGCGGGACACCGTGCCGTCGGGCAACTCGTCGTCGTACGGCCCGAGTTCCGGCGGGAACAGCCTGCGGCCCGGATGCTGGGGGAGTGCGCGGCGCTGACTCCGCTCGCCGGTCCCGCCGTACTGGTGACTGCCGTGGCGGCCGATGGCCTGCGGCTACGGCGGGTGCTGGACGAGGCGCTGAGCCTCCTCGGGTAGCCCACCGCTCAGCGGGACTTGATCGTCCGGTTATCGGATTGGTAAAGAAGGTCTACTACCCCTGTTCTCAGGCTTCTCACAGCCGCGAGGATCCCCGTGACCATTCGCAGACATGCACGGGGAGGGGCCCACTTGAGGGACATCAGACCGAAGAACCGCGCGCTGGCGCTCGGTTCGGCCGGAGCGCTCGTCACCGCGACCCTGATAACCGGCGCCCTCGCGGCGCCCGCGGCCGGTGCCGAGAACCGTCACGGCCAGGACCGGGAGGCCCGCGGCGCCGCGATCGCCGCGGAGCGCGCCGCGAAGGCGGGCATCAACTGGCAGGACTGCCCGGCCGACTGGGGGCTGGAGAAGCCCATCCAGTGCGGCTGGGTCAGCGTGCCGCTCAACTACGCCAAGCCGAACGGCAAGCAGATCAAGCTCGCCGTCGACCGCATCGGCAACACGGGGACGAAGAAGGACCGCCAGGGCGCCCTCGTCTACAACCCCGGTGGTCCGGGCGGCTCCGGGATGCGCTTCCCGCGCCGGGTCACCACCAAGAACCCGCTGTGGGCCAACACCGCCAAGGCGTACGACTTCGTGGGCTTCGACCCGCGCGGCGTCGGCCACTCCGCGCCCATCTCCTGCATCGACCCGCAGGAGTTCGTCAAGGCGCCCAAGGCCGACCCGGTGCCGGACACCGAGGCCGACAAGACCGCGCAGCGGAAGCTGGCCCGCGAGTACGCGGACGGCTGCTACGAGCGCAGCGGCGAGATGCTGCCGTACATGACCACGCCGAACACCGCCCGCGACCTCGACGTCATCCGGGCCGCCCTCGGCGAGAAGAAGCTGAACTACCTCGGTGTCTCCTACGGCACCTACCTGGGCGCCGTCTACGGCACGCTGTTCCCGGGCCACATCCGCCGGATGATCGTCGACAGCGTCGTCAACCCGTCGCGCAAGAACATCTGGTACCAGGCCAACCTGGAGCAGGACATCGCCTTCGAGGGCCGCTGGAAGGACTGGGAGGACTGGGTCGCCGCCAACGACGCCACCTTCCACCTGGGCACGACCCGCGACGCCGTCCAGGCCAAGTGGCTCCAACTGCGTGCCACCGCCAAGAAGAGCCCGATCGGCGGGATCGTCGGGCCGGCCGAGCTGATCTCCTTCTTCCAGAGCGCCCCGTACTACGACTCCTCGTGGGTGCCGGTCGCCACGGTCTTCAGCAAGTACGTCGCCGGTGACACCCAGGCACTCGTCGACGCGGCCGCCCCGGACCCGTCCGACACCGCGGGCAACATCTCCGCGGAGAACGGCAACGCCGTCTACACGGCCGTCGAGTGCACCGACGCCAAGTGGCCCACCAGCTGGCGCAAGTGGGACCGGGACAACACCCGGCTCAACAAGGACTACCCGTTCATGACCTGGGCCAACGCATGGATGAACCTGCCGTGCGCCACCTGGCCGGTCAAGCAGCAGACCCCGGTGAACGTCAAGACGCACAAGGGCCTGCCGCCGGTGATGATCGTGCAGTCCACGCGTGACGCCGCCACCCCGTACCCGGGCGCGGTCGAACTGCACCAGCGCTTCAAGGGCTCCCGTCTGATCACCGAGAAGGACGCGGGCTCGCACGGTGTGACCGGCCTGGTCAACCCGTGCATCAACCAGCGGGTGGACGACTACCTGCTCACCGGCAAGCTGGACGCCGCGGACGTGACCTGCGCGCCGCACGCGACGCCCAAGCCGTGATCGCGGAGCGGTAATTCGGTACGAGGGCGGGGCGGCCGGAGCGAATCCGACCGCCCCTTCCCTTTCCGGCGGCCGGCCCTCGCCGCGCCGCCGCCCCGGTCAACCGAGCGGTGCCCGTGGGAACTTGCGCTCCCGCTCGCCCTTCGCCGCGGCCTCGTCCGCCTTGACGACGGCCGCGTACTGGTCGACGTACTCCTGCTCGGACAGCGACAGGATCGCGTACATGATCTCGTCGGTCACGGCGCGCAGGATGGCCTTCTCGTGCTCCATGCCGGCGTAGCGGGAGAAGTCGAGGGGCTTGCCGAAGCGGATGACGACCGGGTGGATGTGCGGGATGACCTTCCCCGGCGGCTGTGCCTCGAAGGTGCCGATCATCGCGCACGGAACGACCGGCACACCCGCCCTCAGCGCCATCACGGCGACACCGACCTTGCCCTTGTAGAGACGGCCGTCGTGGGAGCGCGTGCCCTCCGGGTAGATGCCGAGCAACTCGCCCTTGCGCAGCACTCCGAGGCCCTCGCGGATCGCGGCCCGGCCCGCGTCCTTGCCGGAGCGGTCCACCGGGATCTGGCCCGCGCTGCGGAAGAACGCCGCGGTCAGCCGGCCCTTGATGCCCGGGCCCGTGAAGTACTCGGCCTTGGCGAGGAACGTGATCCGCCGCTTCAGTATCGCGGGCATCAGGAAGTGGTCCGAGAAGGACAGGTGATTGCCGGCGACGATCGCCGGACCCGACGCCGGTACGTTGTCCAGCCCCTCTATTCGGGGACGGAAGACCAGTCTCAGCAAAGGCCCCAACAGCACATATTTCAGCAGGTAGTAGAACAAAGGGGGTCGCTCCTCACTCCGGCGGATCGCCTGGGTCGCCGAGTTCTCGCAGGTCAACCGGCATGTGATGGGGTGCCAGTGTATGTGCAGGCGCAGTGAGCCGGAACAGTCGCGGACGCCCGTCGCCGGACCACACTGCTGGGTCGGGCGGTGGCGCGGCAACCCGAAGCCGCAGCCTGGCGTGATCATTTCGGGGACTGGCAGACGCGCCGGTCTTGCCACCGCGGTGTCCGGTGCTCAGCCCCCGGGCGGCTGCGGGCCGGAACGGGTCGCGAGGCCCAACTCGTCGATGCCGTGGACGAGTTCCTGGAACAGCCCCAGCAGCCCGGCGTTGCCGCCGCCCGCGCTGCTGCAGCAGGTTCGGCTCGCGGGCCACACCGCCCATCCAGACCGCCAGACTCACGCCACCGGTCACGCGCTCCTCGTCCCGTATGGACCGCTCGGCCATGGCTCTCCCAGGAAGCGAGGTAAGTGCAAGCCACTCCAAGGTGTTCCCGTGCGGCGCGCGGGGGAAGGCGTCCGACGGTGCTTATCACCCGATCGTGGTCCTCCGCTTCCCGTCCGGACGCCCCCCGCCGAACGCGCGGTCGTGGCTCTGCCTAGGATGGGCCCGATGAACCGAGCCGAGCAGTCCGCTGTGCGATCGCCTCTGGGGCGATGGCGGGCGCTGTTCGTGCTGGGGCTGCTGGCCGGTCTTCTCGGTATGCATGCCCTGGCCCCCGGCGGTGCCATGGGCCACGCGGAGCGACCTCACGGCGTGCACATGACGGCCGAGGTCACCGCCGTCGACGACTGCCCCGGCGGCGGTCACTGCGGCGGACATCATCTCCAGCACGCCGACGCGACCTGTGCCTCCGGCGCCGTGAGCGGGGGACCGGCGCTGCCCGCGCTCGTTCCCGACCCGGTGACCGCGCCCGTACGGGCCGACTCCGTGTGCTCCCGTGCCGCCGCGGCGCCGGACGGCGCCCGGGCGCCACCGTCCCTGGCGGAACTCCAGCTCCTGCGGATCTAGCGGCCGCGGGGACCGCACCGGCGACCGGCCGGGAGCGGTCCACGACGTGCCCGAATCCCTTTTGCACAGCAGGAGTTCACGCATGACCACTCGTACCCTCGCGCGCCGTTTCGCCCTCGTCGCGGCCACCGCCACCGCCGCGTTCGTCCTCGCCGCCTGTGGCGGCGACAGCGGCGACAGCGGCGACAGCGGCGACGGTGCCGCCCACAACACCGGTCACGGTGCCTCGGCGTCCCCGGGCGGCCAGGCCGGCGCCGGTGCCCACAACACCCAGGACGTCTCCTTCGCGCAGGGCATGATCCCGCACCACCAGCAGGCCCTGGAGATGGCCCGGCTCGCCTCCTCCCGCGCCTCGTCCGCCCAGGTCAAGGAGCTCGCGGCGGGCATCGAGAAGGCGCAGGACCCGGAGATCAGCACGATGACCGGATGGCTGAAGGCCTGGGGCGAGGAGGTGCCCATGGTCGGGATGGAGATGGACCACTCCGGTCATTCCGGCATGGCCGGAATGATGAGCACCGAGGACATGACCGCGCTGAAGAAGGCCACCGGCAAGGACTTCGACACGATGTTCCTGACCATGATGATCGACCACCACAAGGGCGCCGTCGAGATGGCCACCACCGAGAAGACCAAGGGCGAGTACGGCCCCGCCACCGGCATGGCCGACGACATCGTCACCGCGCAGAACGCGGAGATCAAGGAGATGAACCGGCTTCTCGGCAAGAGCTGAGCCGACGGGGGAAGGGGGGCCGGCGCCACGCCGGCCCCCCTTCCCCGGGGTTCAACGACCCCGGGTCTCAGCGACCCTGGGTCAGGACCTTCTCCAGCGCGTCCAGCGCGGAGCGCAGTTCCTCGCCGGTGATGGTCAGCGGCGGGGCCAGCCGGATGGTGGAGCCATGGGTGTCCTTGACCAGGACGCCCTCCCGCATGAGGCCCTCGCTCACCTCGCGGCCGGTGCCGATGGCCGGGTCGACGTCGACGCCCGCCCACAGCCCGCGCGAGCGGAAGCCGAGCACGCCCTTGCCGACCAGCGTCGACAGCCCGTCCCGCAGGATCACACCCAGCTCGTCGGCCCGGCGCTGGAACTCACCCGTCTCCAGCAGCTCGACCACCGCCGTGCCGACCGCGGCCGCGAGCGGGTTGCCGCCGAACGTCGAGCCGTGCTCGCCCGGCCGCAGCACGCCCAGCACGTCACGCCGGGCCACCACCGCCGACACCGGCACGATGCCGCCGCCCAGCGCCTTGCCGAGCAGCAGCACGTCCGGCACGACCTGCTCGTGCTCGACGGCGAGCGTACGACCGGTGCGGCCCAGGCCGGACTGGATCTCGTCGGCGATGAACAGACAGCCCTTGCGGCGGGTCAGCTCGCGCACACCGGCGAGGTAGCCCTCGTCCGGGATGATCACCCCGGCCTCGCCCTGGATCGGCTCGATCAGCACTGCCGCCGTCGTCTCGTCGACGGCCGCCTCCAGCGCGGCGAGGTCGTTGTAGGGCACGATCCGGAAGCCCGGCGTGAAGGGGCCGAAGCCCGCACGGGCGGTCTCGTCGGTGGAGAAGCTGACGATCGTCGTCGTACGGCCGTGGAAGTTCTCCGCCGCGACCACGATCGTGGCCTGGTCGGCGGGGACGCCCTTGACCTCGTACGCCCACTTGCGGGCGACCTTGATGCCGCTCTCCACCGCCTCGGCGCCGGTGTTCATCGGCAGCACCATGTCGAGACCGGTCAACTCGGACAGCCGCTCGGCGAATTCGGCGAGCTGGTCGTTGTGGAAGGCACGCGAGGTGAGCGTCAGCCGGTCGAGCTGGCGGTGGGCCGCCTGAACCAGGGCCGGGTGGCGGTGGCCGAAGTTGAGGGCCGAGTAGCCGGCCAGCATGTCGAGGTAGCGGCGGCCCTCGACGTCCTCCACCCAGGTGCCCTCGGCACGGGCGACGACCACCGGCAGCGGGTGGTAGTTGTGCGCGAGAACCGGCTCCTCGGCGGAGATCAGGTCGGCGGAGGTACGGGTGCGGGCGGTCGTCCCGGTGGGGGCGGTCATGAGCGGATCTCCTGGGTGCAGCACTTGATGCCGCCGCCGGCCTTGTGGAACTCCGACAGGTCGACGGGGACGGGAACATAGCCGTGGTCGGCCAGACGCGAGGCCAGATTCTCGGCCCGCGGCGCGATGAAGACGTGACGCCCGTCGGAGACGGAGTTCAGACCGAACGTCATCGCGTCCTCGCGGGTGGCGAGCACCGCGTCCGGGTACAGGCGCTCCAGCACCTCACGGCTGCCCGGGGAGAAGGCCTCCGGGTAGTACGCGATGTTGTCGTCGTCCAGGACGAACAGCGCCGTGTCCAGGTGGTAGAAGTACGGGTCCACCAGCGTCAGGCTGATCACCGGCACACCGAAGAACTCCTGCACCTCGCGGTGCGCCTCGCGGGTCGTCCGGAACCCGGTGCCGGCCAGCACGTAACGGCCGGTCGGGACCAGGTCGCCCTCGCCCTCGCACACCGCCTCGGGGCGGTAGACGTCGAAACCGGCCGCCTTGAACCACGTGTCGTAGTGGTGCGACTCCGGACGGCGTTCGTTCGCGTGGAACAGGGAGCCGAAGACACGGCCGCCGACGACGACCGCGGAGTTCGCGGCGAAGACCATGTCGGGGAGACCGGCGACCGGCTCCACGGTGTGGACGGAGTGCCCGTGGGCACGGTAGGCGCTGATCAGTCCCTGCCACTGCTCCTGGGCCAGGTCCACGTCGACCTGGGAGTCGGGCTGCATCCAGGGATTGATCGCGTACTGCACGGCGAAGTGTCTGGGTTCGCAGACTAGAAAGCGCCGAGGGCGCGGCACACGGCTTTCGGGCACAGAGGTGTTCCTCCGCTTTCCTGCGGTGTCGACTGGGGGTGACACCAAGGTAGGAAGTGAGGGGGTGGGACGACAAGAAATGACAGTTGCGTAAGTGCGCAGGAATGCTGCGTTGTGTCCGGTCGTGACGCAGGACTGCTGCGTGCCGTGAGGTTTACTCCGGAACCGCGTGGGTGGCGCCCGCCTCCGGGCTCTCCGGCAGCAGATGGGACAGGACCATCACGCTGATCGTCTTCCGGATGAACGGCTCCACGCGGATCCGCTCCAGCACCTCCTCGAAGTGCTCCACGTCCCGCGCCCGCACGTGCAGCAGCGCGTCCGCCCCGCCGGTCACCGTCATCGCGGCCGTGATCTCCGGATAGTTGCGGACCACCTCCGCGAGGCGCCGGGGCGGGGCCGCGCCCTCGCAGTACACCTCGACGTACGCCTCCGTGCGCCAGCCGAGCGCCGCCGGCGTCACCGTCGCCGTGAACCCGGTGATCACACCCGTCTCGCGGAGCCGGTCGACCCGCCGCTTGACGGCGGTCGCGGACAGGCCGACGGCCGCCCCGATCTCGGCGAAGCTCGTCCTGGCGTTCGCCATCAGCGCTGTGGTGATCTTCCGGTCGAGCTCGTCGAACGCGGCGGTCGTGCTGTTCATGTCGGCACTGTATCCAGCGCGAACGTCCACGCCCGGCACATGTCCTGCCGTACGGATTGCTCCTACACTCCACGTTCATGCTGCGCGCCCTCGCCGTCGACGACGAACGCCCCTCGCTGGAGGAACTCCTCTACCTGCTGCGCGCCGACCCGCGCGTCAGCAGCGTCGAGGGCGCCGGCGACGCGACCGAGGCGCTGCGCCGTATCACCCGCGCCCTGGAGTCCGGGCCGCACGGCCCCGAGGCCATCGACGTCGTCTTCCTCGACATCCAGATGCCCGGCCTCGACGGCCTGGAGATGGCCCGGCTGCTCACCGGCTTCGCCCGCCCGCCGCTGGTCGTCTTCGTCACCGCGCACGAGGACTTCGCCGTACGCGCCTTCGACCTCAAGGCCGTCGACTACGTCCTCAAACCCGTACGCAAGGAACGGCTCGCCGAGGCCGTACGCCGGGCCGCCGAGCAGCGTGGTGCCGTCCCGCGGATCACCGTCCACGAACCCGACCCCGACCACATACCCGTGGAACTCGGCGGCGTGACCCGCTTCGTCGCCGTCGACGACATCACCCACGTCGAGGCCCAGGGCGACTACGCCCGGCTGCACACCGACCACGGCAGCCACCTGGTCCGCATCCCGCTGTCCACCCTGGAGGACCGCTGGCGCTCGCGCGGCTTCGTCCGCATCCACCGCCGCCACCTCGTCGCCCTGCGCCACATCGGCGAACTCCGCCTGGACGCGGGCACGGTGAGTGTCCTGATCGGCACCGAGGAACTCCAGGTCAGCCGCCGGCACACGCGCGAACTGCGGGACCTGCTGATGCGCCGGACCACGGGATAGGGGAGGCCGACATGGAACCCATCGAGCGCCGAGTCGTCGTCACCGGACCGCCCCGCCGCATCCGGCGGGCCTCCGGCTACTACCGGCCGCGCACCGAGATCGACGAGCAGACCACCCTCGGTCACACCTATGTCCGCTCGCTGATGCGCACCCAACTGCGCGCCGCCCTCGCGGTGTTCGCGGTCCTCGTGCTGCTCATCGGCCCGCTCCCGCTGGTCTTCGCGGCCGCGCCCGACCGGCGCCGCCTCGCATGGCTGGTGCTCGGCTTCTGCCTGTACGCCCCGCTGATCCTGCTGGCCCGCTGGTACGTGCGCCGCGCCGAACGCAACGAACGGGACCTCGTCCGCCTGGTAGAGGACCGATGAACTCGAGCTATGCGGTGCCCGCTGTCGCCCTGGTCGTCGTGGCGACCGTCCTCGTCGGCGCCTTCGGCCTGCGGGTCTCGCGCACCACCTCCGACTTCTACGTCGCCTCGCGCACCGTCGGCCCCCGCCTCAACGCCGCCGCCATCAGCGGCGAGTATCTGTCCGCCGCCTCCTTCCTGGGCATCGCGGGACTCGTCCTGGTCCAGGGCCCGGACATGCTCTGGTACCCGGTCGGCTACACCGCCGGCTATCTGGTCCTGCTTCTGTTCGTCGCCGCCCCGCTGCGCCGCTCCGGCGCCTACACGCTGCCCGACTTCGCGGAGGCCCGGCTCGCCTCGCAGGCGGTGCGGCGGCTGGCGGGGGCCTTCGTCGTCGGGGTCGGCTGGCTCTATCTGCTGCCCCAGCTCCAGGGCGCCGGGCTCACCCTGGCGGTGCTCACCGGCGCGCCCGGCCCGCTCGGCGGACTCATCGTGGCCGTGGTCGTCGTGGCGACCGTCGCCGCGGGCGGCATGCGCAGCATCACCTTCGTACAGGCGTTCCAGTACTGGCTCAAGCTCACCGCCCTCCTCGTCCCCGCCCTCTTCCTGGTCCTCGCCTGGCAGAGCGACGGCGCACCCCATCACGCCTTCGACGAACCGGCGGCCTTCCGCGAACAGCGCACCGTCCGCGTCCAGGACACCCTCGACCTCGACCTCCACCGCCCGCTCACCGCCACGGTGACCGGCACGGTCGACGGCCGGCCGCGCGACGACACCCGGCTCACCCTCGCCGAGGGCCCCCACCGCATCGCCGCCGGCACCCGGCTGACCTTCGCCCGCGGGACCCCCGTCCCCATGGCCGACCGCGGCACCAACGGCGGCATGTCCACCTCGCTCGCCGAGAGCCGCCAGGAACGCCCGCTGTACGCCACGTACGGACTCATCCTCGCCACCTTCCTCGGCACCATGGGCCTGCCGCACGTCGTCGTCCGCTTCTACACCAGCCCGCACGGGGTCGCCGCCCGCCGCACCACGGTGGCCGTGCTGGCGCTGATCGGCGGCTTCTATCTGCTCCCGCCCGTGTACGGCGCCCTGGGCCGGATCTACGCCCCCGAACTCACGCTCACCGGCGACGCGGACGCCGCCGTGCTCCTGCTGCCCGACCGGATGATCGGCGGACTCGGCGGCGACCTGCTCGGCGCGCTGGTGGCCGGCGGTGCCTTCGCCGCGTTCCTGTCCACCGCCTCGGGGCTGACCATGGCGGTCGCCGGAGTGCTCACCCAGGACGTCCTCCCCTCGCGCGGGGTGCGGCACTTCCGGCTCGGCACGGTGCTCGCCATGGCCGTACCGCTGGCCGCGAGCGTGCTGGTCGGCGGGCTGCCGGTCGCGGACGCGGTCGGACTGGCCTTCGCCGTCTCGGCCTCCTCCTTCTGCCCGCTGCTCGTCCTCGGCATCTGGTGGCGGCGGCTGACCCCGCCCGGCGCCGCCGCGGGCATGCTGGTGGGCGGCGGCTCCGCGTTCCTCGCCGTGGCCGTCACCATGGCGGGCTTCCCCGGCACCGGCCCGCTGCACGCCCTGCTAGCCTGGCCCGCCCTGTGGTCGGTCCCGCTGGGCTTCCTCACCATGGTGCTGGTGTCCCTGGCCACCGCGGCACGGGTGCCGGCCGGGACGGCGGCGATCCTGGCGCGGTTCCACCTGCCCGAGGAACTGTGGGCGGAGGCCAAGGCGTGAACGGCTTCCTGGCGGGCCTGTGTGTCGCCGTGCTCCCATTGCTGGCCGCCGGTTTCTGGCTCGGGCGGCGCACGGCACGTCCGGAGAGCCTCGGTGACCTCGGCACGCCCGTGGAGCACGCCACCTTCCAGACCCTGCACACCGCCTCGCTCGCCGCGCCCCCGCTGCGGGCGGGCCTCACGGAGGAGACCGCGCGCAGATCGGCCCGCAGACTGCGCTCACTGCTCGGCACGGACGCGCTGTGCCTGACCGACCGGGGGCAGGTGCTGGTCTGGGACGGAGTGGGCGGCCACCACCGGGCCGAGATCATGGAACGGCTGGCCGGACCGCTGGAGAGCGGCCGCGGCGAGGCCTTCCGGCTGACCTGCGAGACCCCCGACTGCCCGGCCCGCTGGGCCGTGGTCGCCCCGCTCACCGTCGACGACCGGGTGCACGGCGCGCTCGTCGCCTGCGCGCCGCGCGAGTCCGCCGTGCTGGTACGGGCGGCCGGCGAGGTGGCCCGCTGGGTGAGCGTCCAACTGGAGCTCGCCGACCTCGACCGGTCCCGGACGAGGCTCATCGAGGCCGAGATCAAGGCCCTGCGCGCCCAGATATCCCCGCACTTCGTGTTCAACTCGCTCGCGGTGATCGCCTCGTTCGTCCGCACCGACCCCGAGCGGGCCCGGGAACTCCTGCTGGAGTTCGCCGACTTCACCCGCTACTCGTTCCGCAGGCACGGCGACTTCACCACCCTCGCCGACGAGCTCCACGCCATCGACCACTACTTGGCGCTCGTCCGGGCCCGCTTCGGCGACCGTCTCTCCGTCACCCTGCAGATCGCGCCCGAGGTACTGCCCGTCACGCTGCCGTTCCTGTGCCTGCAGCCCCTCGTCGAGAACGCCGTCAAGCACGGCCTGGAGGGCAAGGCCGACGCCTGCCACATCCAGATCACCGCGCAGGACGCCGGCGCCGAGGCGCTCGTCGTGATCGAGGACGACGGCGTCGGCATGGACCCCGAGCTGCTGCGCCGCATCCTCGCCGGCGAGACCAGCCCCTCCGGCGGCATCGGCCTGTCCAACGTCGACGACCGGCTCCGCCAGGTGTACGGCGACGACCACGGCCTCGTCATCGAGACCGCGGCCGGAGCGGGCATGAAGATCACCGCCCGGCTGCCGAAATACCAGCCGGGGGTGCACTCGGCGGCCCGCCTCGCCGCCGAGTGAGTCCAGGTGCTGTGCGAGGGGGTCTCAGGTGCTCTGGGTGGCGATCATCGCGAGAGTGAGCAGCCCCAGCACCACCCATCCGAACCACAGCCAGCCATTGCTCCCCAGCGCCACCGTGTACGCCGTCACCACGACGAGTCCGCCGACGGTGAGCACCCCCATCGCCTTCGTGGAACCGTTCGTAGAACCGGGCATCGCAACACCCTCCTCATGGTTCGACTCCCTCCATGGTGCCCCCGCCGCGCCTCCACACGGCACAGATGACGAAATACGCACCCGGCGCCCAGGGATCCTCGCTGGTCCAGGACACGGCCCGGGGCTGCGTCCCGTGTCCCCCTCGTCAGCTGTTGCGTGCGTTCAGTGAGGCCAGATAGGCGTTGTACGCCTCGAGTTCCTTGTCACCGTCCCGGTCGGCCGCGCGGTCCTTGCGCTTGGCCTGCCGCTGTTCGGAGCCGTACCACTGGAACAGCAGCGCGATCAGCACCAGGACGGACGGGATCTCGCTGAACGCCCAGGCGATGCCGCCGGCCGCGCTCTGGTCGGAGAGGGCATCGATGCCGAGCGAGGCGGGCGGGTTCTTGAACGTCTCGACCATCGGGGTCGACGCCATCATCAGCGCGATTCCGAAGAAGGCGTGGAACGGCATGCCCGCGAACAGCTCCAGCATCCGCATCAGATGGCCCGGCCGGTGCGGGCCCGGGTCCACGCCGATGATCGGCCAGAAGAACGCCACGCCCACGGCCAGGAAGTGCACCATCATCGCGACGTGCCCCGCCTTCGACCCCATCAGGAAGTCGAAGAGCGGTGTGAAGTACAGCGCGTACAGGCTCGCGATGAACATCGGGATCGTGAACCCCGGGTGCGTGACGACCCGCATGTAGCGGCTGTGCAGCAGCGCCAGCAGCAGTTCGCGCGGACCCTTGCGGCCCTTGCCCGCGACCGGCAGCGCGCGCAGCGCCAGCGTGACCGGGGCGCCGAGGAGGATCAGGATCGGCGACAGCATGCTGATCACCATGTGCTGCACCATGTGCACGCTGAACATGACCATGCCGTAGTCGTTCAGCCCGGTGCACATCACCAGCATGATGGTCAGCACCCCGACGACGTACGACGCCGTCCGCGCCACCGGCCACGCGTCACCGCGCCGCCGCAGCCGCACCACACCCCACCCGTACAGCCCGAGCCCGAGCAGACAGGCGACGAGGAAGAACGGGTCCGCCGACCACTCGAGACCACGTCCCAGCGTGAACGGCGGCAGATCCATCGTCATGCCGTGCCCGCTGTGATCCATCCGCCGGCTCCTGATTCGTGGAGGTTGTGCGCTGTCTGTCCACAGCTGTCTGTCCGCACCCAGACTAGAACCGCCCCCGGTCACTGCCGTGACCGGGGGCGGTTTTGCGCACAGGCGGCCTACCGGCCTACAGAACGCACTCGGCCTCTTCGTACCGCTCCTCGGGAACCGTCTTCAGCGTCTCCACGGCCTGCGCGAGCGGCACCATCACGATGTCGGTACCCCGCAGCGCGGTCATGTGGCCGAACTCGCCCCGGTGCACGGCCTCCACCGCATGCCATCCGAAGCGCGTCGCCAGCACACGGTCGTACGCCGTCGGCGTCCCGCCGCGCTGCACATGGCCGAGGATGACCGGCCGCGCCTCCTTGCCCAGCCGCTCCTCCAGCTCGATGGAGAGCTGGCGGGCGATCCCGGCGAAGCGCTCGTGGCCGTAGATGTCCTTGCCGCCCTCGTCGAACTCCATGCTGCCGGCCCTCGGCTTGGCCCCCTCCGCGGCGACGACGATGGCGAACCGCTTGCCCGCCTCGAACCGATCGCCGACCCGCTTCGCCAACTCCTCGATGTCGAAGGGGCGCTCCGGTACGACGATGGCGTGGGCGCCGGCCGCCATGCCGGAGTGCAGCGCGATCCAGCCGGTGTGGCGGCCCATGACCTCCACGATCAGCACGCGCTGGTGGGACTCGGCGGTGGTCTTCAGCCGGTCCAGGGCCTCGGTGGCGACGCCCACGGCCGTGTCGAAGCCGAAGGTGACGTCCGTGACCGCGATGTCGTTGTCGATGGTCTTCGGCACACCCACGATGGGCAGGCCGTTGTCCGACAGGAGCCGGGCCGCCTTCAGCGTGCCCTCGCCGCCGATCGGGATGATCGCGTCCAGGCCCAGGTCCTGGAGGTGGCCCTTGGCCCGGGCCACGCCGTCCCGCAGATGCTCGGGACGGACCCGGGAGGAACCGAGGATGGTGCCGCCGCGGGCCAGGATGCCGCCCACGGCGTCCAGGTCCAGCTTGAGGTAGTCGCACTCCAGGAGGCCCTTCCAGCCGTCCCGGAAACCGATGACCTCGTCGCCGTGGTCGGCGACGGCACGGTGCACGACGGACCGGATGACGGCGTTCAGGCCGGGGCAGTCGCCGCCGGACGTGAGGACACCAATGCGCATAGCCCGAAATACCTTCTCAACGTGGGCCGGGGACCGGACCGCGCTGTCCGGTTGGAACCCGGTCACCCTACCGGCGTCTGGGGGTGGCTCCGTAGCGGGCGTCCGCCTGCTGGACGCGCCCGCACATGTGAGCGGACGGCCTGTCAGGCGGGCCCGGTGACGACCATGCCGGAGGACGCTAAAAGGCGCCTTCAGTACCTCTGGAACGCAACGGTTACGCAGGCTGCTGCGCGGCCGCGATGCGTTCGTTGCGCAGCGCCTCGTACCAGCGGTCGTCGATCGGCGGCAGCGCGTTGACGTCCAGTGCCAGCTTCAGCAGCAGGTCCGCGATCAGCGGATTGCGGGCGAGGACGGGCCCGTGCATGTAGGTGCCGAAGACCGTCCCGTTGTACGCGCCCTCCGTGCCGTCCCCGGTGCCGTTGCCCCGGCCCTTGCGGACCTGGGCGAAGGGGCGTGCCGAGGGGCCGATGTGGGTGACGCCCTGGTGGTTCTCGAAGCCGGTCAGCTGGGGCAGGCCGAGCTGCGGGTCGATGTCCGCGAGGACGTCGCCGACGCACCGCTCGCCCTCGCCGCGCACCGACGTCACGTCGAGCAGGCCCAGGCCCGGCTCGCGCTGTCCGAGGTCGTTGATGAACTCGTGGCCGAGGATCTGGTAGCCGGCGCAGACGGAGAAGACGATCGCGCCGTTCTCCACCGCCCGGTGCAGATGGCCGTCGCGCCGCAGCCGCTCGGCCGCGAGGCGCTGGGGCCGGTCCTCGCCGCCGCCGATCAGATAGATGTCACCCGAGGTCGGGATCGGCTGGTCGCTGCGCACGTCGAGCCGTGCCACGTCCAGCCCGCGCTGCCGCGCCCGCCGCTCCACGACGAGCGCGTTGCCCTGGTCGCCGTAGGTGCTGAGCAGGTCCGGGTAGATCCACACCAGCCGAAGTTGGTTGTCGCTCATGAAGTGATCGTCCTCCCTGTTCAGTTGCCGACGATCCGGCGCAGGTCCTGGAACGCGGTGTAGTTCGCGATGACCTCGATCCGGCCCGGCGGCGCCTGCTGGACGGCCTGGTCGAGGTGCTCGCAGACCTGGAAGTGCTGGTTCGCGACCTCCAGCCGCACCGCGAGGTCCAGCTTCCGGTCGCCGATCACGAAGATCGGGTGGCCGGTCAGGCGGGTGTAGTCGACGTCCCACAGCCAGGAGGTGTCGGTGCCGTCGGCGCCGCGCGCGTTCACGGACAGGACGACCGGCGTCGGCGGCGGGTCGATCAGGGAGAACGTCTCCAGCCAGCCCGCGGGGTTCTTCGCCAGCAGCAGGCGCAGATCGCGGCCCTGGTACTGGACGACGTCATAGCGGCCGGCGACCGCCTGCACCTGGTACATGCGCTCCAGGGCCACCTGCGGCGGGACACCGAAGACGGCGGCGACGGCCGCGGAGCTCGCGGCGTTGGCCTTGTTGGCGCGGCCGGGCAGCTGGAGGTGGATCGGCCAGGCCGAGCCGTGCGGGTCGAGGACGTGGTCGCCGGACAGTGCCCAGCTCGGCGCCGGACGGCGGAAGCCGCACTCGCCGCAGTACCAGTCGTCACCGGGGCGCTGCATCACGCCGCCGCAGGACGGGCAGGACCAGGCGTCGTCCTTCCACATCTGGCCGGCCGCGACCCAGATCACATTGGGGGAGGAGGACGCGGCCCACACCACCAGCGGGTCGTCGCAGTTGGCGACGATCACGGCCTTGGAGCCGGCCAGACCCTCGCGCCAGTTCTCCGCGAGCATGCGGGTCTCGGCCGCGCGGTCCAGCTGGTCGCGGGAGAGGTTGAGCAGCGCGATGCACTTCGGGGAGGTGTCGCGGGCGACACCCGCGAGGTACTTCTCGTCGACCTCGATCACGCCGAACTTCGCGTCCGAGCCGCCGGCGAGCGCCGAGGTGATGCCGGCCGGCATGTTGGCGCCGAGCGCGTTGGAGACGACCGGGCCGGCGGCGCGCAGCGCCTCGGCGATGAGGCGGGTGGTCGTGGTCTTGCCGTTGGTCGCCGAGACGAGGACGCAGTCCAGGTTCTGGGCGAGCCGGCCGAGCAGGTCGGGGTCGAGTTTGAGTGCGACCCGGCCGCCGATCACCGATCCGCTGCCGCGCCCCGCGGCGCGGGACGCCGCCGCGACCGCCTTGCCCGCGGTCACGGCGAGCTTGGCCCGCGGCGAGAGCGGGTCCGAGTTGCCTGCCATCAGTTCTCGATCCTCCTTGCGTACGCGCCGCGCCTCAGCCATTCGGTAACGTGGCGTGGGCCTCAGCCTATCGAGATCCATTCGCACACCCGAATCCCGGCCCACGCCTGCGCGGCGGGCGTGGGCCGAGGGAACCGTACCCTTGCCGCCATGCGACACGGCTCGATCCCGGGCGCCCGCGGGCGCGTCCGGCCTCTCACCCTGCTCGGCGACCCGGTGCTGCAGGCACCCTGCGCGGAGGTCACCGACTTCGGTCCCGAACTCTCCCGGCTGGTGGAGGACTTGTTCGCCACGATGTACGCGGCCCAGGGCGTGGGCCTGGCCGCCAACCAGGTGGGGGAGTCCTTGCGGGTGTTCGTGTACGACTGCCCGGACGACGAGGATGTGCGACATATCGGACATGTGGTGAACCCGCGGCTGGTGGAGGCGGACGGTGTGGTGATCCGCGGGCCGGAGGGCTGTCTGTCCCTGCCGGGCCTGGAGGCGGGGACCGAGCGCTACGACCATGCGGTCGTCGAGGGTTTCACGGTGACCGGGGAGCCGGTCACCGTTCATGGGACGGGGTTCTTCGCCCGGTGTCTGCAGCACGAGTGCGACCACCTGGAGGGCGAGGTGTACGCGGAGCGCCTCACCGGCCGGCGCCACCGCCGCCTGATGAGGCAGGTGCGCCGGGCCTCCTGGCACCGGTGAGGGTCAGAACCCGGGGCTGCCCATCTTGTCCCCCGCCGCCGCCAGCCGTCCCCACAGCAGGTCGGCCAGGCTCTTCACCAATTCCGTGCGGGAGCAGGGCCGTTCGCCGAGCCACCAGTCGCCCGCCGCGTGCATCATGCCGACGATCCCGTGCCCCCACACCCGGGCCAGCTGCTGGCTCCCCGGTCCGAGGTCCAGTCGGTCCTCGATGACCTGGGCCAGCTCCTCGCCCATCCTGCGCAGCAGCGGCGCGGAGTGCTTGCCGACGTCGAAGCCCTGGTCGGCGCCCTGGCCGCCCTCCGAGGGGTGCATCAGGAAGCGGTAGACCTGGGGCCGTGCCTCGATCGCCGCGAGGTAGGTGTCCAGCGTGGCCTCGACCCGCTCGCGCCGCTCGGCGGGGGCGTCGAGCGCCGCCCGCAGCGAGTCCAGCAGCGCGTCGGTGTGCCGCTTGGCGAGAGCGGCGTAAAGTCCGCCCTTGTCGCCGAAGTGGCGGTAAAGGATGGGCTTGGTGATACCGGCCTCGGCGGCGATGGCGTTCATCGAGGCCTGCGGGCCGTCGCGCAGCACCACCCGGTCGGCGGCCTCCAGCAGCTCGCGCCGTCGGCGGTCGGCGGTCCGCTGCTGATCGGTCCGCTGTGTGGTGTCCATGAGCTCTCCCCACCCGTGCTGTTTCGGTGACGCCTGCGCAAACTAACACTGACTGTGTCCGGCACATCGAACGGGATGCCGACAGGTCATCGGGAGTTGACTTTTCCTACCCGCCGGTAACAGACTCAGGTTACCGCTAGTAACATGCAAGTACCGCCGCTGGAGGGGACATGGCCGAGTTCACCATGGAGCTCAACGACGAACAGAAGGAGGTCCGGGACTGGCTGCACGGTTTCGCCGCCGACGTCATCCGCCCCGCGGCCGCCGAATGGGACGAGCGTGAGGAGACTCCCTGGCCGGTCATCCAGGAGGCCGCCAAGGTCGGTATCTACTCCCTCGACTTCTACGCCCAGCAGTACTTCGACCCCACCGGCCTCGGCATTCCGATGGCGATGGAGGAGCTGTTCTGGGGCGACGCGGGCATCGCGCTCTCGATCGTCGGCACCGGCCTCGCCGCCGTGGGCGTCCTCGCCAACGGCACCGAGGAACAGATCGGCACCTGGATCCCCCAGATGTACGGCGACCCCGATGACGTCAAGGTCGCGGCCTTCTGCTCCTCCGAGCCCGACGCCGGCTCCGACGTGGGCTCCATGCGGACGCGTGCCGTGTACGACGAGGCCAAGGACGAGTGGGTGATCAACGGCACGAAGACCTGGGCGACCAACGGCGGCATCGCCAACGTCCACGTCGTCGTCGCCGTGGTCGACCCCCACCTCGGCTCCAAGGGCCACGCGTCCTTCATCATCCCGCCGAACACGCCCGGCCTGTCCCAGGGCCAGAAGTTCAAGAAGCACGGCATCCGCGCCTCGCACACCGCCGAGGTCGTCCTGGAGAACGCCCGTGTGCCCGGCTCCTGCCTGCTCGGCGGCAAGGAGAAGCTGGACGAGCGGCTCGCGCGGGCCCGTGAGAGGGCCAGGGCGGGCGGCGGCGAGCGGGTGAAGAACGCGGCGATGGCCACGTTCGAGGCCTCGCGGCCGGCGGTCGGCGCGATGGCCGTCGGCACGGCCCGGGCGGCGTACGAGGTGGCCCTCGACTACGCCATGACCCGTGAGCAGTTCGGACGGCCGGTCATCGACAACCAGGGTGTCGCCTTCCAGCTCGCGGACATGCGCACGCAGATCGACGCCGCGCGTCTTCTCGTGTGGCGTGCCTCCTGGATGGCGGTCAACGGAAAGCCGTTCACCGCGGCCGAGGGCTCGATGTCCAAGCTGTTCGCCAGCGAGACCGCGAAGAAGGTCACCGCCCAGGCGATTCAGATCCTGGGCGGCAACGGGTACACGCGGGAGTATCCGGTCGAGCGGATGCACCGGGACGCCGCGATCTACACGATCTTCGAGGGGACGAGTGAGATCCAGCGGCTGGTGATCGCCCGTACCTTGTCGGGGATGCCGATCCGCTAGCGGCGATCAGCGGCGCCGCGGCGGCGATCACCGGTGCTTCAGCGGCGTGAGCTGCTCGATGTCGTAGCGCCTGCGCAAATCCTCGATCGCCTCGTGGTCCGGTGGCCCCCCGCTCCCCAGGATCTCCAGCAGCTCCTCGAAGTAGCGCTCGTGATCCGGGGGCGGGGACGCCTGGAAGAACACCTTCGCCGCGGTGTCCGTCGGGTTGGCGAAGGCATGGGGGCAGCCGGGGGGTACGACGATGAGCGTGCCGGGGGTGGCCCGGACCACGCGGTTGCCCGAACTCGACTCCCACTTCTGCCAGTTGTCGGGTGTACGGATGCGCGGCTCGAAGGCGAGCACATCGAGCTCACCGTCCAGCACGTAGAACAACTCCTCGCTGCGCGTGTGCACATGGGCGCCGACATCGAAGCCGGGCGGGACCTCCACCTCGAAGGTGGAGGCCGTCCGCGAGTGCGTGCCGGTCACCTTGAACGTCACGCGCTGGGCGGGCGTGTGCACGACGCGGCCGTGACCCGGGGGCACGAGCAGCCCCTCGGACTGCGCCGTCTGCTGGGGCTGCGCGTCCGCCCGGGTCGCGGGTCCTTCGGGTACCGCCAGTCCTTCGGTCGTCGTCATCGCCAATCACCACGTCACGGGAAGGGCCTCGGGCCCACGGATCAACGCGCCCTTCTTGAAGGGCACCTGGTCGGGCGGTACGGCCGGCCGCAGCCCGGGCACCCGGTCCAGCAGCGTGTCGACCAGCAGCTCGGACTCCAGCCGGGCGAGCTGGGCACCGGGGCAGTAGTGCGGGCCGAAGCCGAACGTCAGATGCGGGTTGGGGCTGCGGGAGAAGTCGATCGTCTCCGGGTCCGGGAAGACCTCCGGGTCGCGGTTGGCGGCCAGGTAGGAGACGTACACCGGGTCGCCCGCCTGGATCCGCACGCCCCTGATCTCCACGTCCTGCGTGGCGATCCGGGACAGCCCGACCGCGTTGCGGTGCGGGATGTACCGCAGCAGTTCGTCGATGGCCTTCGGCCTGATCTCCGGCCGGGTGCGCAGCTGTGCCACGAGATCGGGCCGGATCATCAGGAGGTAGAACAGCTGCCCGCTGTTGTCGGTGACCGCCTCGCCGCCGATCTGCAGCAGCACCGCGAGCCCCGTGGCCTCCTCCGGCGTCACCTCGCCACGGCCCACGGCGGAGCCGAGCAGTGAGGTGACGTCCTCGCCCGAACTGTTCTCGCGCCGGTGGACGAGTCCGCGGAAGTAGGCGCTCATCTCGTTCCTGGCCCTCTCGCTGACCTGCTTGCCCTGCGAGGAGGACAGGATGAGCCGGGTCCAGGTGTGCATGCTGTGCCGGTCGGCCGCCGGGACGCCCATCAGCTCGCAGATCACCGCGACGGGGAAGGGACTGAGCACCGCGCTGGTGAGGTCGGCGGGCGGTCCGTCCTGGAGGAGCTCGTCCACCAGTTCGTCCAGCAATACCTGGGACTTCTCGCGGAGCCGTGCCACACCCTTCGCGGTGAACGCGGGCGCGACCGCGCGGCGCAGCCGGGTGTGGTCCGGCGGATCCAGGAAGCCGACCGCGCCACGGGTCGGGATGAAGTGCGGGGCGAGCCGGGTGACCGGGTGGTCCATGACCGCCTCGCGGCTGAACCGGGGGTCGTTGGTCACCGTGCGCACGTCGTCGTAGCGGGTGAGCAGCCAGGCCCAGCCCTCGCCGTTGGGCAGTTCGATGCGGCTGACCGGGCCCTCGTGCATCAGCTCGGTCAGCACCGGATCGAACTTCACCCCGGCCAGGTCGGCCGCCGGCCAGGGCCGGACCGGCGGCGGGACCTCGGTGAGCATCTCGTCGATCATCGCGTCTCTTCGTCCGTGCCGACCCAGCGGCCCACGGTCATCTCGGCGGTGATGCCGGGGCCGAACCCGGCGAGCAGTCCGCGCGCCCGCTCGTCGGCGCCGCCCTCGTCGAACAGCCGGCGCAGCGCGTCCAGCACGACGGCGCTGGCGATGTTGCCGTACTCGGTGAGCGTGGCCCGGCTGAACCGGAACGCGTGGGGGTCGACCTGCAGGAACTTGCTGAGGTCGTCGAGTATTCGGGGCCCGCCCGCGTGGATGATGTAGAAGTCCAGGTCGGACGCGTCCCAGCCGTGCTCGCCCGCCAGGTCCTGGAGCGCCGGGGCGAGCGGCTCCATGGTGGTGGGCACCCGCTTGTCCAGCAGGAAGTGGAACCCGGTGGCCCGGACGTCGTACATGATCCAGTCCTCGGTCTTGGGGATCAGGTACGAGCCGTTGCGCTCCAGCCGGACGCCCGTGCCGCCGCTGCCGCGCACCACGGCCGCGGCGATGCCGTCGCCGAACAGACCGTTGGAGAGCAGCGAGCCGACGCCGAGGTCGGTGGGCTGGTAGCACAGCGAGCAGAACTCGCAGGCCACGATGAGTGCGTTGGCCTCGGGGTAGGCCGTGCAGAAGTCGTGCGCCCGGTTGATGGCCGCACCGCCCGCCGCGCAGCCCAGCTGGGCTATCGGCAGCTGCCGGGTGGTGCTCGGGAAGTCCATCTCGTTGATCAGCCACGCGGTCAGCGAGGGCATCATGAAGCCCGTGCACGACACGTAGATGATGACATCGATGTCAGAGGTCAGGAGTTCGGCGTCGTCGAGCGCCCGCTGGATGACCGCGGGGACCCGGGCCTTCGCCTCGCTCTCGTACACCTTGTTGCGCTCCTGGAAGCCGGGATGCTTCAGGGTCTCCTCGATCGGCTGGACGATGTGCCGGGTGCGGACGCCAGTGTTCTCGATCAGCCGGAGGGCCAGCGGGAGCTGGGGGTGGTCCGGATGACGCTCGCGCGCCAGGTCCAGCGTGTCCTCCATCGTGATCACGTGTTCTGGTACGGACACCGAGGGTCTGCACAAAGTAGCCATGAGCCGTCCCTGCTTTCGCCTTCCGGCAGGCCTTCGCCCGCCGGTCAGAAGGTGGTCCACCCAGGTTCACCCGACGGGGCGACGATCTCGCGCCGGATTACTCCGAATCGGGGACAACGGGTAAGGGGCGCCTGAGAACTCCGGGTCACCCGACCGGTCTCTCCCGCTGATCGCCGGCGGCGCGACCGGCCACGGTGAACCCGCACCCCCGCACCGGACAGAACCCCTACGGCGCCCCACTGCTGTGCGCGATGCACGCCACGTCGATACGGTCGGCGAGCTTCGCGAGCTCGATGGTCAGCGCGGCAACGGTGTTCTCGTCCAGCCCTTCCTGCCCGGCCTCGACGAGGTGCAGCCACCTTCCGCCCACGGTGCGGAGCAGCTTGCTCACGTCGGCCGCGGCCACCTGCAAGGTACCGCGGTCGTCGACGATCAGAGGCAGAGTCACTTCGCGGTTCACAGACGGGATCGTAGCCGTGGAAACGTCACGCACCCTGCCAAACAGTGGTGATGTTGCAGAACTCGCGGATCCCGTGCCCGGACAGCTCACGCCCGTACCCGGACCGCTTGACCCCGCCGAACGGAAACGCCGGATGCGACGCGGTCATCCCGTTCACATACACGGCACCCGCCTCCAGATCCCGTGCGAACCGCTCCGTCTCGGCCTCGTCACGCGTCCACACATTCGAACTCAGGCCGAACGGGGAGTCGTTGGCGATCAGCACGGCCTCGTCCAGGTCGCCGGCCCGGTACAGCGTGGCGACCGGCCCGAACGCCTCTTCGCGGTGGATCCGCATCTCGCGGGTGATCCCGGCGAGGACGGTCGGCGGGTAGTACCAGCCGGGCCAGTTAGGGCGCTGCCCGCCGCACAGCACGGCCGCCCCGCTGCGCTTCGCGTCGTCGACCAGTTCCTCCAGGTCGGCCCGCCCCTGCTCGCTGGCGAGCGGTCCGACCTCGGTGTCCTCCTGCAGCGGGTCGCCGACCTTGAGCGCCTTCATGCCCGCGACGAACCGCTCCGCGAAGGCGTCGTACACGTCCGTGTGGACGATGAACCGCTTGGCGGCGATGCAGGACTGCCCGTTGTTCTGGACCCGGGCGGTCACCGCGACCTGGGCCGCCCGGTCGATGTCGGCGGAGGGCATGACGACGAACGGGTCGCTGCCGCCCAGCTCCAGCACCGTCTTCTTGACCATGTCCCCGGCTGTGGACGCGACCGCCCGCCCCGCCGGTTCGCTGCCGGTGAGGGTCGCCGCCCTGACGCGCTCGTCGCGCAGGATGCCGTCGACCGCGCCGGAGCCGATCAGCAGGGTCTGGAAGCAGCCCTCGGTGAAGCCGGCCCGGTGGAAGAGGTCCTCCAGATACAGGGCGGTCTGCGGGACGTTGGAGGCGTGCTTGAGCAGACCCACGTTGCCGGCCATCAGGGCCGGGGCGGCGAAGCGGATCACCTGCCACAGCGGGAAGTTCCACGGCATCACGGCGAGCACCGGCCCGAGCGGCCGGTAGCGCACCCGCACCCGGGACGCCCCGGAGTCCGTCACATCGGCATCGGCGGGCTTCTCGTCGGCGAGCAGCGCCTCGGCGTGCTCCGCGTACCAGCGCATCGCCCTGGCGCACTTGGCGGCCTCCGCCCGGGCCTGTGTGACCGGCTTGCCCATCTCGGTGGTCATGATCCGGCCGATGTCCCGCTGGTCCTCGTCCAGGAGATTGGCGGCCTGGAGGAGAAGGCGCCCACGGTCCACGAAGCGGCTCGTCCGGTACGTGCGGAACGTCGCCTCGGCGAGCTGGAGCCGGCGCTCGATCTCCTCCTCGCCCATGGCCTCGTACGTCTTGAGCGTCTCGCCGTTCGCCGGGTTGACCGTCGCGATGGGCATGGCTGACCTCCCTGGGAGCGGGCTTGATTCGACCTTCCCGCGCGTCGGTGACGACCGCAACGCGTGCGTCGCCTACTCGGCCGAGTGCTCCGCCAGCCGGTCCAGGAACGCGGCCTGCGCCGTGACGATCACCCCCCGGGCGCGGTCCAGACCGAACCACTCCACCCGGTCCAGTTCGGGGAACTCCTGGACCCGCCCCGACCTCGGCGGCCACTCCATCGTGAAGGTGCCGGGCTCGATCGACTCCGGGGCCAGGTCGGCCTCGACCGCCCACGCCGTGACGATCTTGCCGTTGGTCTGCCTGACCTCGCCCAGCGGCACGGCCTCTCCGTCGGGCGGCGGCAGGCCCAGCTCCTCCTGGAACTCACGGCGAGCCGCGTCCCAGGCGGACTCGTCGGGTTCGTACTCGCCCTTGGGGACGGTCCACGCCCCGGCCTCCTTCTTGGCGAAGTAGGGGCCGCCCATGTGGCCGAGCAACACCTCCAGGCCGTTGCCGGTGTGCCGGAACAGGAGCAGACCGGCGCTCCGCTTCTCTTTCAAGCCCTCACCTCCGGTTTCTCTCTCAAGCCTTCATCTCCGGGTGCGCGGCCAGCAGCGTTTCGACCGTGTCCGCGTCCTGCGGTCGCTTGTCCTCGCGGTATCGGACCACCCGGGCGAAGCGGAGGGTGACCCCGGCCGGGTAGCGGGAGGAGCGCTGGAGACCGTCGTAGGCGATCTCGACGACGAGTGCGGGGCGTACGGTCACCACCCAGCCGTCGTCCTGGACCGCCAGCCCCTGGAGACGCTCGGTCTGCCAGGTGAGCATGGCGTCCGTCATGCCCTTGAAGGTCTTGCCGAGCATGGCGAAGGTGCCGTCCGGGGTGCGGGCGCCCAGATGGAGGTTGGACAGCTTGCCCGTGCGGCGCCCGTGGCCCCACTCGGCGGCCAGGACGACCAGGTCGAGGGTGTGCACCGGCTTGACCTTCAGCCAGGAGGCGCCGCGCCGCCCCGCGCTGTAGGGGGCGTCCAGAGCCTTGACCACGACTCCCTCGTGGCCGCGCCCGAGCGTCTCGGCCAGGAACTCCTCCGCCCCGGTCACGTCCTGCGGGCCGGACACCACGGTCCGCCGCACCCGCATCGGCTCGGGCACCAGCCGGGCCAGCTCCGCGTGCCGCTGTGCGAACGGCAGGTCGAGCAGATCGCGGCCGTCGACCGCGAGGACGTCGAAGAAGACGGGGGAGACGGGGACCTCCTCGGCGGCCCTCGCCACGTCCATGCGGGAGCCGACCCGCCCCGCGGTCTCCTGGAAGGATCGGGGCCGCCCGTCCGTGCCGAAGGAGAGCACCTCGCCGTCCAGGACGAACCGGTCGCCCGCCAGCTCCAGTGCCGCGGAGGTCACCTCGGGCAGGCGGTCGGTGATGTCGTCGAGGGTGCGGGTGTGGACCCGTACCGTGTCGCCGTCCCGGTGGACCTGGACACGGATGCCGTCCAGCTTCTCCTCCACCGCGCACGCGCCCAGCTTGCCGACCGCCTCCGCCACCGAGGAGGCGGTCTGCGCCAGCATCGGCAGGACCGGGCGGCCGACCGTGAGTCGGAACCCGTCGAGGGCCGCCGGGCCGTCCGCCAGCAGGGCCCCGGCCACGGTCTGGAGCGAACCGGCGAGCATCACCGCCCGGCGTACGTCTGCCGCATCGGCGCCCGTCGCCGCGGCCAGCCCCTCCACGGCCACGGCGTCCAGGGCGCCCTGGCGCACCTCGCCGGTGATCAGCCCGAACAGGAAGCGCTGCTCGTCCTCGGTGGCCGCCCCCATCAACTCGCCGACCAGCCGGGCCCGTTCCGCCTGGGAGCCGGGCCCGGAGACCTTGCCGAGCTCGGTGAGCCGGGCGTCGACCTCGCGCACGGTGAGCGAGGGCTGCGCGGCCGGCGGTACCTTCCGGCTCAGCACCTTCCAGCCGATGCCGAGCCGCCCCTGCGGGAGCCGTCCCGCCAGATACGGGATGACGATCGGCACGTCGTCCGCCTCCGCGTCCCGGAACAGCTCCGCGAGCAGGGCGGTCTTCCGGGACCGTGCCGCGGTGGCGGCGACCTCCCGGGACACTTGGGCGAGCCGGGTCAGCAGCATGCAGCCATGGTGCAACGCGGGCGCCGGGACTACACCCGTAGGGTCGCGTCGAGGTCGGCGAGGAGCAGTTCCCCGTTGATGGCCGCGCCGGCCCGGTAGCCGCGGCCGGCCGCGTTGTCCACCTGCTCGGCGAAGCCGCCGGCGTTGCCCGCCGCCCACAGAGCGGTGACTACACCCGTAGGGACGCGTCGAGGTCGGGGAAGAGCAGTCCCGTTGGTGGCTGCCCCGGCCTGGTAGTCGCGGTCGGCCGCGTTGTCCACCTGCTCGGCGAAGCCGCTCGCGTTGCCCGCCGCCCACAGAGCGGTGACTACACCCGTAGGGACGCGTCGAGGTCGGCGAAGAGCAGTTCCCCGTTGATCGCCGCCCCGGCCCGGTAGCCGCGGCTGGCCGCGTTCACCACCTGCTCGGCGAAGCCGCTCGCGTTGCCCGCCGCCCACAGCCCGGGAACGGTCGTCAGACCGCGCTCGTCGATCACCGGGTACGTGCCGAAGGGCGTCTCGCGCATCTCGGCGCCCAGCCGGGCCAGGAGATCCGTCCGCGGTACGGCACGCGGCGCCACGAACAGCACCTCGCGGGAGTGCACCGTGCCGTCCGTGAGCCGGACCCCGGTGAGCCGGTCCTCTTCGGCCGTCACCTGCGCCACTTCGCCCGGCACCACGCTGACCCCGGCCGCCGCCAGCCGGCGCAGGTCGTCGTCGGCGAGCTCCGACTCGGCGACCCGGTGCAGGAAGAGGGTCACGTCCTTGGACCACTGGGTCACCATCAGCGCCTGGTGCACGCTCAGCGGGGTCGAGGCGAGCACCCCGAACGCGCGGTCGCGCACCTCCCAGCCGTGGCAGTACGGGCAGTGCAGCACATCCCGGCCGAATCGCTCGGCCAGGCCCGCGACCGGCGGCAGCTCGTCCTTCAGCCCGGTCGCGACGACCAGTTGCCGCGCCCGGACGTCGCGCCCGCTCGCCAGGACCACCGTGAAGTCCCCGTCCCGTCGGACGTCCACCGCCCGGTCCCGGACCAGCTCCACGCCGTACCGCGCGATCTCCTCGCGTCCCACGGCGAGGAACTCGGCCGGTGACATGCCGTCCCGCGAGAGATAACCCTGCATGTGCGCGGCGGGCGCGTTGCGCGGCTCGCCCGCGTCGACGACCAGCGTGCGGCGCCGGGCGCGGCCCAGGACGAGCGCGGCGGACAGCCCGGCCGCGCCGCCTCCGACGACGACGACCTCGTAGTGATCGGTGTTCTCGGTCATGGATGACCACCTCCGCGGCCGACGGTCGCGCGCCCCCTGTCGGATTGACAAACTTGTTTGCCGAAACTGCAATACGGACATGACCACCGACGACGTTCTCGCGGGCGTGGGCCCCCGGCTGCGGCGGATCCGCAAGGAGCGGGAGGTGACCCTCGCGGCGCTGTCCGAGGCGACCGGCATCTCCGTCAGCACCCTCTCGCGGCTGGAGTCCGGCCTGCGCAAACCCAGCCTGGAGCTGCTGCTGCCGATCGCGCAGGCCCATCAGGTGCCGCTGGACGAACTGGTGGGCGCCCCGCCGGTCGGCGATCCCCGGGTGCGGGGCAAGCCGATCGTGCGACACGGACGCACCCACTGGCCGCTCACCCGGCAGCCGGGCGGGCTCCAGGCGTTCAAGGTGCTGGAGCCGCAGCGGGTGATGGAACCCGATCCGCGGACCCATGAGGGCTACGAGTGGCTGTACGTCCTGTCCGGCCGGCTGCGGCTGGTGCTGGGGGAGCACGACGTGGTGCTCACCGCGGGGGAGGCCGCGGAGTTCGACACGCGGGTGCCGCACTGGTTCGGCTCGACGGGGGAGGGACCGGCGGAATTCCTGAGCCTGTTCGGAGCGCAGGGCGAGCGGATGCACGTACGGGCACGCCCCTCGCGCCCTCGACGCGAAGGCACGTGACACGCGAGACTGTTCCCTGATGGCAAGCGACCGCTTAGTATGCGATCGACCCCGGTCAGACGAAGCAGTCCCGTGGAGGCACCGCATGCAGGCATGGCAAGTGCACGAGAACGGCGAGCCGAGCGAGGTGATGCGGCTCCAGGAGGTGGAGCGGCCCACACCCACCGACGGCCAGGTCCTGCTGAAGGTGCGTGCCGCCAACATCAACTTCCCGGACGTGCTGATGTGCCGCGGCCACTACCAGGTGCGGCCACCGCTCCCGTTCACTCCCGGGGTGGAGATCTGCGGTGAGACCGAGGACGGCCGCCGGGTGCTCGCCAACCCGGCGCTGCCGTACGGCGGTTTCGCCGAGTACGCCGTCGCCGACGCCGCCGCGGTGCTGCCGGCACCCGACTCCCTCGACGACGCGGAGGCCGCCGCGCTGCACATCGGCTACCAGACGGGCTGGTTCGGCCTGCACCGCCGGGCCGGTCTGGAGGCCGGCGAGACGCTGCTCGTCCACGCCGCCGCGGGCGGGGTCGGCAGCGCGGCCGTGCAGCTCGGCAAGGCGGCCGGCGCCAAGGTCATCGGTGTCGTGGGCGGCCCCGACAAGGCCGCCGTCGCTCGTGACCTGGGCTGCGACGTGGTGATCGACCGGCGCGGCGAGGACGTCGTCGCCGCGGTGAAGGAGGCCACCGGGGGCCGCGGCGCCGATGTGATCTATGACCCGGTCGGCGGCGAGGCCTACACACAGTCCACCAAGGTCGTCGCCTTCGAGGGCAGGATCGTGGTCGTGGGTTTCGCGAGCGGCACCATCCCCAGCCCGGGGCTCAACCACGCCCTGGTGAAGAACTACTCGATCCTCGGCCTGCACTGGGGCCTGTACAACACCAAGAACCCGAAGCTGGTCCAGCACTGTCACGAGCAGCTCACCGAGCTGGCCGCCCGGGGCGCGATCAGGCCGCTGGTGAGCGAGCGCGTGCCGCTGGACGGGGCCGCGGCCGCCGTGCAGCGGGTCGCCGACGGTGTCACCACCGGCCGGGTCGCCGTCGTACCGTCGCTGGAGAACGGAGCCGCCGCATGACCGACGCAGTCGAACTCAAGCGCCGCACGGCGGAGTTGCTGGCCGCACACCCGCCCGCGACCACCGACCGCCTGGACTTCCTGAGGGCCCGCTTCGACGCGGGGCTCGCCTGGGTGCACTACCCCGAGGGCCTCGGCGGCCTCGGTGCCCCGCGCACTCTCCAGGCCGTGGTGGACGCGGAGCTGGAGGCCGCGGGCGCCCCCGACAACGACCCGCGGCGCATCGGCATCGGCCTCGGCATGGCGGCGCCGACGATCCTGCGCTACGGCACCGAGGAGCAGAAGCGGCGGTACCTCGGGCCCCTGTGGACGGGCGAGGAGGTCTGGTGCCAGCTGTTCAGCGAGCCGGGCGCCGGCTCCGACCTGGCCGCGCTCGGCACCCGTGCCGTGCGCGAGGGCGAGGACTGGGTGGTCAACGGGCAGAAGGTGTGGACCTCCAGCGCCCACATCGCCCGCTGGGCCATCCTGATCGCCCGCACCGACCCGGACGTGCCCAAGCACGCGGGCATCACCTACTTCATCTGCGACATGACCGACCCGGGCGTCGAGGTGCGGCCGCTGCGGCAGATCACCGGCGAGGCCGAGTTCAACGAGGTCTTCCTCACGGACGTTCGCATTCCCGACTCCCGCCGCCTCGGCGACGTCGGCGACGGCTGGCGGGTCGCGCAGACCACCCTGAACAACGAGCGCGTCGCGATCGGCGGCATGCGGCTGCCCCGCGAGGGCGGCATGATCGGCCCGATCTCCAAGTCCTGGCGCGAACGCCCCGAGCTGCGCACCCACGACCTGCACCAGCGCCTGCTCAAGGTGTGGGTCGAGGCCGAGGTCGTCCGGCTCACCGGTGAACGCCTGCGCCAGCAGCTCGCCGTAGGACAGCCCGGCCCCGAGGGCGCCGGCATGAAGCTCGCCTTCGCCCGCCTCAACCAGGAGATCAGCGGCCTGGAGGTGGAACTCGGCGGCGAGGAGGGCCTGCTGTACGACGACTGGACCATGCGCCGCCCCGAACTGGTGGACTTCGTCGGCCGCGACGCCGGCTACCGCTATCTGCGCGCCAAGGGCAACAGCATCGAGGGCGGGACCAGCGAGGTCCTGCTGAACATCGTCGCCGAGCGCGTCCTGGGCCTGCCCGCCGAGCCGCGCACCGACAAGGACGTCGCCTGGAAGGACCTCGCCCGATGAGCACACAGCCGGATCTTCTCTACTCCGAGGAGGAAGAGGCGCTGCGCGCCGCCGTCCGCGACCTGCTCACGGACCACTGCGACGCGGCGGGTGTCATCACCCGCACCGAGTCGGACGCCCCGCACGACCTCGCCCTGTGGAAGGCACTCGCCGAAGGCATGGGCCTGGCCGGACTCCTGGTTCCGGAGGCACAGGGCGGCCAGGGCGCCTCGCATCGCGAAGCCGCCGTGGTCCTGGAGGAGTTGGGCCGCGCCGTGGCCCCCGTGCCCTACCTCACCAGCGCGGTCGTGGCCACCGAGGCCTTGCTGGCCTGCGGGGACGAGGACCTGCTCGGCCGGCTCGCCTCGGGCCGGACCATCGGCGTCCTTGCCGTCGCCCTGCACACCGCGCCGGGCGCCGCGGTCAGGACCGTACGCGTCGAGGACGGCCGGCTGCACGGCGAGCTGACCGGGATCGCGGACGCGGCCGCGGCCGACGTCCTGCTGGTCCCGGCTGCCGACGGCGGCCTTTACGCGGTCGGCGCGGACGCCGTCACGGTCACCCCGCAGACCTCCCTGGACCTGACCCGGCCGGTGGCCACCGTCACCCTCGACGGGGCCGCCGGACGCCGCCTGGGCGATGCGGAACCGGCCGTACGACGGGCTCTGCGGGCCGGGGCCGGGCTGCTGGCCTCCGAGCAACTCGGCGTCGCGGACTGGGCGCTGACCGAGACGGTCCGGTATCTGAAGGAGCGCAAGCAGTTCAACCGGCAGGTCGGCGGCTTCCAGGCGCTCAAGCACCGGCTGGCCCAGCTGTGGCTGGAGGTGGTCAACCTCCGGGCCGCCGCGCGGAAGTCCGCCGACGCGCTCTCCACCGGCGAGGACGCGGAGGTCTCGGTCGCCGTCGCCCAGGCCTATGCGTCCAGCGTCGCCGTGCACGCCGCCGAGGAGGCGCTCCAGCTCCACGCCGGTATCGGCATGACCTGGGAGCACCCGATCCACCTCTACCTCAAGCGGGCGAAGGCCGATTCGATCGCCTATGGCACAGCGGGCGCCCACCGCGAGGCACTGGCCGAACTGGTCGACCTCCAGGCACCCTGACCGCACCACGAGAGGCCCGCCCACCTGGGGCGGGCCTCTTCGCGCGCAAGTGAACAGAGGACGGCGGTCCGGACAACTCCCCGCAGGAAAGGGCTACTTGGGCACGGATCGAACGCATACTCCCTTCGGTCCCATACGGCCCTACAAGGGAGGCAGAGCATGGCCCTCACCACCCGTCGCAGAGCCCTCACCACCCTCGGCGCCGCCCTCGCGGGCACTTTCGCGCTGCCCGCCGCACAGGCCTGGGCGGGCGGCGGCCACCACGGCCCGCGTCCGCTGTGGCGCGCCCACGCCCACAACGACTACGAGCACCCGCGACCCCTGTTCGATGCCCTCGACCACCGATTCGGCAGCGTCGAGGCCGACATCTTCCTCGTCGGCGAGCAGCTCCTCGTCGCCCACGACGCCACCGAGCTCGATCCGACCCGCACCCTCGAATCCCTCTACCTCGACCCGCTGGCCGCCCGCGTCAAGGCCAACCACGGCTCCGTCTACCGGGGTTGGCGCAGGCCCCTGCAGCTCCTCATCGACATCAAGACCGAGGGCTCGTCGACCTACCTCGAACTCGACCGCCACCTCCAGCGCTACAAGCACCTGTTCACGACGTTCGCGCACGGACGCGTCCACCCCGGCCCGGTCACCGCCGTGATCTCCGGCGACCGCGCCGCACGCGTGCCGATGGAGGCCCAGACCGTGCGCCGGGCGTTCTACGACGGCCGGCTCACCGACCTCGGCACCTCGGCGCCCGCCTCCTTCATCCCGCTGATCTCCGACAACTGGACCCTCAACTTCAGCTGGCTGGGCGACGGTCCGTTCCCGGACGCCGAGCGCCAGAAGCTGCGGAGCATCATCAAGGCCGCGCACGCACGTGGGCAGCGGGTCCGGTTCTGGGCCACACCGGACGCGGCCGGTCCGGCGCGGGACGCGCTGTGGACGGAGCTCCTCGCCGCGGACGTCGACTACTTCAACACGGACGACCTGGCGGGTCTGGAAGCGTTCCTGGACGCCCGTCCCACCGCCTGACATCCGCCCAACCCCCCCACGGCAGGACGACACCACACGATCGGAGGACACGTCAGCCGCCCGGATGAACCCTCCGCTACGCCACACTTGCGGCCTAACGCCGCGAAATGGGCGTGGCGGAGGAGGTTCGCGATGGCCGTTTCCATCTCTGTGGTGCTGCTGCTCCTGATCCTGGCCGTGATCTTCATGCGCAACGGCGCACTGAAGATCTCCCACGCTCTGGTCTGCATGCTGCTCGGCTTCTACCTGGCGAGCACGAGCATGGCGCCCACCATCAGCAACGGGCTCACCGCGACCGCGGACCTGGTGAGCAGCCTGCGGCCCTGAGTCACGGCGCCGAGAAGACCCCGATGCCGTTCGGTACGGGGCGCTCGGCGCCGCCGCTGGGGTGGTTGCGTACCGACGCGGTGCTCTCGCCCGGTGTGCGGGCGACCAGCGTCGTGGACCCGCCGCCGTCCAGGCTGAACGCGTCGGTCGATCCCAACTTCCGCATCTGGGCGGCGACTTCGGCGATCGTCATTCCGCTGCGGTAGGCGGGCGCCCCGTCCAGCGCGAACAGCACCAGTCGGCGTCCGCCGGACGCGAAGCCCACGGCGGTGCGCACGGCCGCGGTGGCGTTGTCGAGACCGGCCAGCGGCTGCCCGTCGCGGAGGACCGGATATCCGCCGAGAGCGAAGCGGTAGGGGGTCTTGGACGCGGACGGCAGCAGCCGGGTGGAGACGCTCACCCGCTCGCCCAGGGACAGCTTGCGCAGTTGCTGGGCGCCCGCCTCCCGGCCCACCAGGACCGTGGTGCCCGCTCCGATGGGCCCTTTGCCCGGGGTGGTGGAGGCCGACACGACCTGGCCGCCGCGGACCGTCACCTCGTAGGTGTCCTTGCTGCACGCGGCGGCCCGGTCGGTGTCGGTGCCGCAGGTGGCGCGCATCCGGGAGACGCTGCCCCACCGTGCGGTGTACGCGCCGACGGAACCCACCGGCAGCGCGTACTGGTTGAGGCCGCGGATCGGCAGCGGCCCCTCGGCCGTGCGGACGGTCCCGAGCAGTGTGAGCCGGTCCAGGCGGGCCCGCCGGTCCACGCCCACGCCGAAGACCTCCCTGGTGTTCGTACCGGGCGGCAGCGAGGGCCCGAACCGCTGTCCGGTCGGCACCGCCGCCTTGAGCACGTGGCCGTGCGCGATCGCCGGTCCCACGCTCGCACCCGTCGCCTCGACTCCGGGGTGCTGGGTCTCGGTGATGTTGAAGAAGTCGCCGTTGACGCCCCCGACCGCGCCCGCGGAGTTCGCGAGCTTCGAGACGGGGGTGCGGGCGGCCACCGCGCCCGGGTACAGCAGGTCGAGGTGCACATGCGTATTGCGCAGGTCGACGAGCAGCACATGGGCGTGGGTCACGCCCTTGGCCGCCGCGATGTCGAACTGCTCGTAGGAGACGCCCTGCGCGATCGGGACGGTCTTCCGAACGGCGTCGGCCGGTGACGCCCCCGTCAGGGCCGCACCGGCCAGCACACCGAACGTCGTGAGGACCGTCAGTACGGTTCTTCCAGCGGTCAACTGCTTGTGACGACGCGTCACTTCTCCCCCTGAAGTCTCGTCAACTCTGCCAGGACTCAGGGGAAGTGCACCAGAACGCGGTTTCCGCCGGGGTGGCTAGACCTCTATGACACGAGAACGGGTGAGAAAACGTACCCCCTCGGGTGCTTCCAGCGAGAAACCGCTCCCTCGGCCGGGCACCACGTCCACGATCAGCCGCGTGTGGCGCCAGGCCTCGTACTGGCTCCGCGACATCCAGAAGGTGACCGGCTCGCCGACGCCCTCGACCTCCAGCTCGGCCAGCAGCACGTCGGAGCCGCCGGTGCGGAACTCGCCGTCCGGATAGCACATGGGCGCGCTGCCGTCGCAGCAGCCGCCCGACTGGTGGAACATCAGCGGCCCGTGCGAGGCGCGCAGCCGGCGCACCAGGTCGGCGGCCTGCGGGGTGAGTTCGACGCGGGGGATGTCCTGATCCATGGTCACCGTCCTGGGGCGTGACGTGGCGTGGTGAGGCGTCGGGTCCGGCCGGGTAGGGCCGGGTCGGGTCGGGTCGGTCCAGTCTCACGGTTCGCCGGGGGCCCGTCCAGCACTGCTTCTCATCGGCCGAGGGCCCTATGGACACCCTTTGCCCGGGGCGGCACAGTGAGGGAACGGTGCCGGACGGCGGGGGGCGTCATGAGCAACGCGTCGGGGGACGAGTCCTCGATACTGACCGAGCAGAACACCGACGAGGCGATGCGGCGGCTGCGTGCCATGTCCGTCTCCCATGCCCAGGCCGTACGACTGGCCAATGTGCGGATGGGTATCTCCGTGCTCCTGGCGGCCGCCGGTCTCGTCAGCACGGTCAAACCGTCGTGGGCGGTACCGGTGACCGTGCTCGGCGGGGTCTGGGCCGTCGCGTACTCCGTCGGCCTCACCTCCTGGGAGGACGGCGCGGCCCGGCGAGCGGCGCTGCTCCAGGAACTGTTCGACGTACGGCTCTACGGCCTGCCGTGGAACGACGTCCTGGTCGGTGCGCCACCCGGCGCGCAGCAGGTCAGCGGTCTCAGCCGGCGCTTCCGGGGCGACGAGCACGAACTGCGCGACTACTACGAGGTGCCCGACCTGCCGCGCCCCTATGACGTGCTGGCCTGTCAGCAGCAGAACCTCGGCTGGGGAGCCCGGGTCCGGCGCCGGTACGCCCGGGTCCTGCTGGCGTTCGTGCTGACCTGGCTGGCGGCGGGACTGGTGGCCGGCGTGGCCGCGGGCCTGAGCGTGCTGGACCTGGCACTGCAGTGGTACGTGCCTTCGCTGGCCGCGGTGATGATGGGGCTGGACACCTGTCGTACGCAGTGGAGCGTGGCGGCGGAGCGGGAGCGGGTGCTGGCCCTGCTGGACCGCGCGGTCGCGGAGCGCGGCGGGAGCGACCGGCTGCTGGGGCTGGCCCGGCAGGTGCAGGACGTGATCTTCCAGTCGCGGCAGCACAACACACGCGTCCCGAACTGGTACTTCCGACGCTTCCGAAGCGCGGACCGAGCCGATTTCCAGGCCGCCATGGCCGAGTTGCAGAACGTGGTCCGGCGAACGACGACCCAGTGGGGCTGAGCCGGCCCCGGTGACGAGTACCGGGGGCTGCGCGCGTCACCGCACCGGGTGCTTGCTCATGATCGAGATCCGGTTGAACGCGTTGATCGTGACCGCCACCCAGATCACCGCGGATATCTGGTCGTCGGTGAGCACCTCCCGCGCGGCGGCATACGCGGCCTCCTGGGCGACGGCGTCGCACGGTTCGGTGGTCGCCTCGGCCAGGGCGAGCGCGGCGCGCTCCAGCGGGGTGAACACCTCGGTGTCCCGCCAGGCCGCCAGCACCCCCAGCCGGCGTGTCGTCTCACCGGCGCGCAGGGCGGCCCGGGTGTGGACGTCCAGGCAGTAGGCGCAGCCGTTGATCTGCGACACGCGCAGGTTGATCAGCTCCACGACGGTGCGGTCCAGGTCCGCCTCGGCCGCGGTGGTGCGCACCGCCTCGGACGTCTGCACCAGGGCGTGGTACGGCTTGGGGCTCTGCTTGTCGACGAAGATCCGCCGGTCCGCCGACCCGGGCGCGGGGCTGCTGCTCAATCTGGGGCTCCCTCGGGCATAACCACTGAGGCTATATTGTTGAATTCGAAACTATCATGATTTCGAGAGGTGGTTCCGATGGGCGAGGCCGACGCGGCGACGACCGATGAGTGGAAGGTCGACATACTCACCCCGCGTGACGTGCCCCTGGGCGGCCCCAGGGCGATGACCGTGCGCCGCACGCTGCCACAGCGGGCCCGGACCCTGATCGGCGCCTGGTGCTTCGCCGACCACTACGGCCCGGACGACGTCGCCCGGACCGGCGGCATGGAGGTCGCCCCGCATCCGCACACCGGGCTGCAGACGGTGAGCTGGCTGTTCAGCGGCGAGATCGAGCACCGGGACAGCCTCGGCAGCCATGCGTACGTACGGCCCGGCGAGCTGAACCTCATGACGGGCGGGTACGGCATCAGCCACTCCGAGGTCTCCACCCCGCGGACCACCGTCCTGCACGGCGTGCAGCTCTGGGTGGCCCTGCCCGGCGAACACCGGGACGCCGAGCGGGCCTTCCAGCACTACGTGCCCGAGCCGGTGCGGATCGACGGCGCCGAGGTCAGGGTCTTCCTCGGCGCCCTCGCCGGAGCCGTCTCGCCGGTACGGACCTTCACGCCCCTCCTCGGAGCCGAGATCACCCTCGAACCGCAAGCGGCGATCACGCTCGCGGTTGACCCCGGCTTCGAACACGGCCTCCTCGTCGACCACGGGCACGTCCGCGCGGCCGGCACCGCGCTGCGCCCTGCCGAACTGGGCTGCATCCACCCCGGAACCGAGACCCTGACCCTCGTCAACGAGTCGGACGAGCCCGCTCGCGCGGTCCTGCTCGGCGGAACCCCGTTCGAGGAACAGATCGTCGTGTGGTGGAACTTCATCGGCCGCACTCACGAGGACATCGTCCGGGCCCGAGAGGAATGGGAGAACGCCTCCGACCGTTTCGGGGCCGTCGACGGATACCCCGGGGACCGGCTGCCGGCCCCGGCCCTGCCGAACGCCAACCTCGCACCGCGCGGCAATCCACCGCGCGACTGAACGGCAGCCGGCGAACCACATGCGAGGGGCCGCACCCCGCCGAACCGCACTTCAACGAACCGCACCCCTCCATGAACCGCACCCCATGAACCGCATCCGAAGGGAATCGCGATGAACCAGCCTTCCACGGCACCGACCGTCGAGCGTGTGGACGCCCGGCACCGCTACGAGATCAAGGTCGACGGCGAACGCGCCGGCCTCACCGCATACCGCGACCGCGGTGAGCAGCGCGTTTTCTTCCACACCGAGATCGACGACGCCCACGCCGGGCAGGGCCTGGCCGGGCAGCTGGTCCAGCAGGCGCTCACCGACGTGCGCGCACTGGGCAAGCGCATCGTGCCGGTCTGCCCCTACGTGGCCAAGTTCCTGCTGAAGCACGAGGAGTTCGCCGACATCACCGACCCCGTGACGCCTGACGTCCTGAAGTGGCTGGAGGCGGAACTGGGCTGATGCCGCGCCCCCAGCGCCATGCCCCGCCGCACGGGTGAGCCGTGTCTCACGCGTGCGGCGGCTCTTGTCTATGCAACGAGTTGCATAGCAGGATCAAGGGCATGGCGCTCGAGCACGCGATCCTCGTCTCCCTGCTGGAGAAGCCGGGCTCCGGCTATGAGCTGGCCCGGCGGTTCGACCGGTCCATCGGCTACTTCTGGACCGCCACGCACCAGCAGATCTACCGCGTGCTCAAGCGCATGGAGAGCGACGGCCTGCTCGCCGTCCGCGAGGTGCCGCAGCAGGGCCGGCCGGACAAGCGGGAGTACTCCGTCGCCGGCCCCGGCCGCACGGCCCTCTCCCAGTGGCTGCACGAGCCGATCGAGCCCGAGAGCATCCGTCATGAACTCGCCGTGAAGATCCGCGGCGCGGCCTTCGACGACCCCGCCGCGCTCGTCCGCGAGGTGGAGCGGCACCACCAGGTGCACAGCGACCGGCTCGCGCACTACCTCGCCGGCGAGCTGCGTGACTTCACCGGGCCCGACGCGCCCGCTCCGCTCGACGCCGGCCAGGAACTGCAGCACGTCGTGCTGCGCGGCGGCATCGCCTACGAGCGGATGACGGTCGCCTGGCTCGACGACGTCCTCACCACCCTCCACCGCCTCGCCGGCACGCCCCCGCCCTCCGCCTGAACCACGTTCGACCGACCCCTGCCCCCGACCCCTCAGAAGGTGGACCTCCCATGGCCGACCCCCTGCTCTTCAACCCGCACACCTACGACCCGGCGCACTTCGACCCCGAGACCCGCAGGCTGCTGCGCGCCACCGTCGACTGGTTCGAGGAGCGCGGCAAGCGGAAGCTGATCGAGGACTACCGCTCCCGCGCCTGGCTGGGCGACTTCCTCGCCTTCGCCGCGAAGGAGGGCCTGTTCGCCACCTTCCTCACCCCGGCCTCCGCCGCGTCGGCCGATTCCCAGGACCAGCGCTGGGACACCGCCCGGATCGCCGCCCTCAACGAGATATTCGGGTTCTACGGCCTCGACTACTGGTACGCGTGGCAGGTGACGATCCTCGGTCTCGGCCCCGTCTGGCAGAGCGACAACGCCGCGGCGCGCGGCCGGGCGGCGGAACTCCTGTCCCAGGGAGAGGTCTTCGCCTTCGGCCTGTCCGAGAAGACCCACGGCGCCGACATCTACTCCACCGACATGCTGCTGGAGCCCGACGGCAACGGCGGCTTCCGGGCCACCGGCTCCAAGTACTACATCGGCAACGGCAACGCCGCCGGACTCGTCTCCGTCTTCGGCCGCCGCACCGACATCGAGGGCCCCGACGGGTACGTCTTCTTCGCCGCCGACAGCCGCCACCCGGCGTACCACCTGGTGAAGAACGTCGTCGACTCCTCCAAGTACGTCAGCGAGTTCCGCCTGGAGAACTACCCGGTCGCCCCCGAGGACGTGCTGCACACCGGCCGCGCCGCCTTCGACGCGGCCCTCAACACCGTCAACGTCGGCAAGTTCAACCTCTGCACCGCCTCGATCGGCATCTGCGAGCACGCGATGTACGAGGCCGTCACCCACGCGCACAACCGCATCCTCTACGGCCGCCCCGTCACCGCCTTCCCGCATGTGCGCCGGGAGCTGGCCGACGCGTACGTCCGGCTCGTCGGGATGAAGCTGTTCAGCGACCGCGCCGTCGACTACTTCCGCTCGGCCGGCCCCGACGACCGCCGCTATCTGCTCTTCAACCCGATGACGAAGATGAAGGTGACCACGGAGGGCGAGAAGGTCATCGACCTGATGTGGGACGTCATCGCCGCCAAGGGCTTCGAGAAGGACAACTACTTCGCCCAGGCCGCCGTCGAGATCCGGGGGCTGCCCAAGCTCGAGGGCACGGTGCACGTCAACCTCGCGCTGATCCTCAAGTTCATGCGCAACCATCTGCTGGAGCCGGTGGCGTACCCCGCCGTGCCGACCCGGCTCGACGCCGCCGACGACGACTTCCTGTTCCGGCAGGGGCCGGCCCGTGGCCTGGGTTCCGTACGCTTCCACGACTGGCGCACGGCCTACGACGCGTACGCCGACGTGCCGAACGTCGCCCGCTTCCGCGAGCAGGCCGACGCCCTGTGCGAGTTCGTGGCCACCGTCGCCCCCGATGAGCGCCAGAGCCGCGACCTCGACTTCCTGCTCTCGGTGGGCCAGCTGTTCGCGCTGGTGGTGCACGGACAGCTGATCCTGGAGCAGGCCCGCCTGACCGACCTGGACGAGTCGGTGCTCGACGAACTGTTCTCCGTGCTGGTCCGCGACTTCTCCGGGCACGCCGTCGAACTGCACGGCAAAGACTCCGCCACGGAGGCCCAGCAGCGCTGGGCACTCGGCGCGGTCCGGCGTCCCGTGATCGACGAGGCACGTTCGGCACGGGTCTGGGAGCGCGTCGAGGCACTGTCCGGCGCGTACGAGATGGCGCCGTAACAGCACGGCCGGGGCCGGACGACCGCCGAGCCGCCCGGCCCGGGGGAGATCCCGGGCCGGGCAGCTCCTTCGGCGCTGCTAGAAGAAGCCCAGCTTCTTGGCGGAGTAGCTGACCAGCAGGTTCTTCGTCTGCTGGTAGTGCTCCAGCATCATCTTGTGCGTTTCGCGGCCGATCCCGGACTGCTTGTAGCCGCCGAACGCCGCGTGGGCGGGGTACGCGTGGTAGCAGTTCGTCCAGACGCGGCCCGCCTGGATCGCGCGGCCCGCGCGGTACGCGGTGTTGGCGTCGCGGGTCCACACACCGGCGCCGAGACCGTACAGCGTGTCGTTGGCGATCTTGATGGCGTCGTCGAAGTCGTCGAAGGACGCCACGGAGACCACCGGGCCGAAGATCTCCTCCTGGAAGATCCGCATCCGGTTGTCGCCCTGGAAGATGGTCGGCTGGACGTAGTAGCCGCCCTTCAACTCGCCGTCGTACTCGATGCGTTCGCCGCCCGTCAGGATCTTCGCGCCCTCCTGGCGGCCGATGTCCAGGTAGGAGAGGATCTTCTCCAGCTGGTCGTTGGAGGCCTGGGCGCCGATCATGGTGTCCGTGTCCAGGGGGTGCCCCGGCTTGATCAGCCGGGTGCGGGCCACCGCCGCTTCGAGGAACTCCGCGTAGTGGCCGCTCTGGACCAGTGCCCGGGACGGGCAGGTGCAGACCTCGCCCTGGTTGAGCGCGAACATCGTGAAGCCCTCGAGGGCCTTGTCCCGGAAGTCGTCGTCACGCGCCCAGACGTCGTCGAAGAAGATGTTCGGGGACTTGCCGCCCAGCTCCAGCGTGACCGGCTTGATGTTCTCCGAGGCGTACTGCATGATCAGCCGCCCCGTCGTCGTCTCCCCGGTGAACGCGACCTTGGCCACCCGCGGGCTGGACGCGAGCGGCTTGCCCGCCTCCACCCCGAAGCCGTTGACGATGTTCACCACGCCCGGCGGCAGCAGGTCCGCGATCAGGCTCATCCAGTAGTGGATGGAGGCCGGGGTCTGCTCGGCCGGCTTGATGACGACCGCGTTGCCCGCGGCGAGGGCCGGCGCCAGCTTCCAGGTCGCCATCAGGATCGGGAAGTTCCACGGGATGATCTGTGCCACCACACCGAGTGGCTCGTGGAAGTGGTACGCCACCGTGTCGTCGTCGACCTGGCTCAGCGAGCCCTCCTGCGCCCGGATCACGCCCGCGAAGTACCGGAAGTGGTCGATGGCGAGCGGGATGTCGGCCGCCAGCGTCTCGCGCACCGGCTTGCCGTTCTCCCAGCTCTCGGCCACCGCCAGCGGTTCAAGGTAGGCCTCCATACGGTCGGCGATCTTGAGGAGGATGTCGGAGCGCTCCGTCACCGACGTACGGCCCCAGGCCGGAGCCGCCGCGTGCGCCGCGTCCAGTGCCCGCTCCACGTCCTCCGCGGTGCCGCGCGCGATCTCGGTGAACGGCTGCCCGTTCACCGGGGACGGGTTCTCGAAGTACTGCCCGCGAGCCGGCGGCACATACTCGCCGCCGATGAAGTGGTCGTAGCGCGCCTGGTAGGAGACGATCGCGCCCTCGGTACCGGGCGCCGCGTAACGGGTCATGCTGGTCTGCCTCCTTCAGAAGCGCTGCCCGCCGTTGGGCAGCTCCCGCCGGGAGGGTAGGAACGCGGACGTTGCAACCACGTTGCGCGCCGGGTCAGCGCGGTGTCCGACGGGCCGGCAGCGCCAGCTCCGACTCCAGCGCCGCCAGATGCGCCCGTACCGTCGCCGTCGGCCGCACCGCCGCGAGCGCCCACCACACTTCGAGGTCGTCCTCGCCCCAGGGCGCGTGCGCCCAGTCCGCCAGAAGGTCCGGATCGCGCCGCGCGATCAGCGCCGTGCGCAGCCCGTCGGCGAGACGCCGCCTGAGCCGCACCACCGCCGGTGCCTGCGAGCCGGGCAGCAGCGGACCGGAGTACGCCGCCACGGCCGCGGTGACCGCCCCTGACTCCAGACGCCGCTCCACCACGGCGACGTCCGACTCGACCGGAGCCGTCAACCGGTACGGCCTCGACGCGAGCATGCCCGGGCCGAGCAGCCTGCGCAGCCGGGCCAGTTCGGCGCGCAGCGTCACCGGCGTCACCGACTCGTCCTCGTACAGCGCGCACAGCAACTCGTCCCCGGTCAGTCCCTCCGGATGCCGGGCCAGCAGCACCATCAGCTCGCTGTGCCGACGGCTGAGCCTGATCCGGCGGCCGTCCAGCACAAGCTCGGCCTCGTCCCGGCCCAGCCCCGTCAGCCCGGACGTCCGGTCCGTGGGCCGCGGCGGGTCGAGCAGCGCGAGCTGCGACTCGGCGGCGCGCGCCACGGCCTGGACGAACCCCAGGCTGTGCGGATGGGCCAGATCGTCGCCGCCCGTGAGGTCCACGGCGCCGAGCACCCGCCCGGTGCGCGGATCGTGCACCGGTGCGGCCGCACAGGTCCACGGCTGCACCCGGCGGATGAAGTGCTCCGCCGCGAAGACCTGCACCGGCCGGCCGACGGCGACCGCCGTGCCCGGTGCGTTCGTCCCGACCGCGGTCTCCGCCCAGCGCGCACCCGGGACGAAGTTCATCCGGTCGGCCCGACGCCGAGTGCTCGGATGACCCTCGACCCACAACAGCCTGCCGTGCGCGTCGCACACGGCGAGCAGATGCTCGCCGTCGGACGCGAACGTGCCCATCAACTCGCGGAACAGCGGCATCACCCGGGCCAGCGGATGCTCCGCCCGATACGTTCCGAGTTCCCCGTCCATGAGCTCCACGCTCGCGCTGCCGTCCGGCCCCACACCAGCCCGCGCGGAACGCCGCCACGAGTCCGCCACCACCGCCCGCACCGGTAGCGGCACGGTGCCGGCCGTGGTGAACGTCTCGTGCGCCCGGCGCAGCGCCCGTACGCGCTCGGCAGGGTCGGCCCCCGGCTCCAGGGCCACCCACGGATCGGACAACTCGGCCTCCCGAACTGCGATGCTGGGGACATCGTCACTCGGGGTGTTCACGCGGGCAACAGGTTCGACTCCGGCCTACGTGAAATTGACCAGTCCGATGTACCGGTCCCAGTCCCAGTCCGGCCCCGGATCCGTGTGGTCGGAGCCCGGCACCTGGTAGTGCCCGATGATGTGGTCCCGGTCCTTGGGGATGTCGTACGTGGCGCAGATCGCCGCGGTCAGCTTCGCCGACTCCGCGTACAGGGCGTCGGTGAAGTAGGCGGGCTGATCCACCCAGCCCTCGTGCTCGATGCCGACGCTGCGGGTGTTGTAGTCCCAGTTCCCCGCGTGCCAGGCGACATCGGCCTCGCGCACGCACTGCGCGACGTGCCCGTCGACCGACCGCACCACATAGTGCGCGGACACCTCCTTCTTCGGGTTCTGGAAGATCGACAATGTGTCGGTGTACGACTCCTGTGTGACGTGGATGATCACGCGGTCGACGCGATAGCTGCCGGGCCGGTCGGACGCCGTGTAGTTGGAGGTGCTGGCCGCCCGCCACTCGGCGAGCGGGTAGTCGACGGCGCGGGACTGCGCACCGGCCCGCGCGTCGGGGAGCAGCGCGTACGGCACGGCGGCGAGAGCGGCGCCCTTGAGGAACCGTCGCCTGCTGGGGATCGGTCTTGCCCGGTCCATGGTCGGTTGCCTTTCCATCGTGGGGGGTTCGGGGGCACGCGGCACGCAGTCACCGGCGGAGACCTTCGGCGGTCTCGCACAGCCGGGCGTGCAGCCCGCGGTAAGTCTCGCGCTTCGGCAGCCGGTCCTTGCGGAGCTTGGCCACGCACGTGTAATTGGTGTCGCACACGTTCGCCAACGGTGATTCCACCGCCTGGGTTGCGAATTGATACGCGTCCAGTTGCCCGAACCCGTAGTCGCGCACCAGCCACTGCACCAGGTCCAGCTGGGATATCCGGAAGGCGTCCTCCAACGGACGCGCCGAGCCGGTCGAGATGATGTGCGTGTCCGACTCCAGACGCGGCCATGGGGTGGCGGCCCCCTTGAGGAGCTCGACGATCACCACCGTGTTCATCGCGCACTCGACCGCCACCCCGCGGGTCTCGCCCTCACCCTGCCGGGCATGCCCGTCACCGAGGCTGAGCAGCGCGCCCTCGACGTTCACCCCGAGATAGCAGGTGACGCCGGCCCGCATCTCGGGCGTGTCCATGTTCCCGCCGTGCGCGTCGGGCACCATGGCCGAGCGCACCTCCAGATTGGCGGGGGCCACGCCCACGGTGCCGTGCATCGGGTCCAGGGGCAGCTCGATCTCGATGTCGCCCTCGTGCGCCCGGAACAGAGCCGTACGCCGGGTCCGGTCCAGTGACCAGATCCATACCGTCTCCGGCAGCGGCGGCTGCAGCGTGGCCGTGGTGTGCGTCGAGGTGAGCGCCCCGAACAGGGCGACGGTGGTCGACGCGGCCCAGTCCCGGGCCGGTTCGATCGACACGAAGTGCACGGCGACCGTGTCGCCCGGCTCCGCGCCCTCGATGTGGAAGGGGCCCGTCTGCGGATTCAGGAACGGGAACTCGCAGACCTCGGAGACCAGATCCTTCTCGGACCGCACCCGGCCCGCGAAGCAGTCCTCCGTGTACAGATCCAGGACGGTGCCGGGCACGATCCGCGCCACGGGCGGTGCCCCGCCGAACGTCCAGGCGTACTCGCCGGGTTCGGGGCGCACCGTCAGGATGCGAGGGTCGGTCATCGCTGCACAGCTCCGTTCTGCCGTTGGCGGGTTGGGCGCGGGTGAGGTGGGTGAGACGGGTGAGATGGGTCAGGCGGGTTCGACGAGGTGGGCTCGGGCGGTCGCCGGTGGTCGCCGGTGGTCGCCGGTGGTCGTGGGCGGTCGCCGGTGGTCGCGGCCGGTCCGGCCCGGATGACGCCGTGTCAGCACGACCTGCGCCGCGCCCGGATCGGACACCCCGTCCATCAGGCAATGCCGACCGCCGTGATGCACGTTGCGGCGGTGCCTCGCGTGAATCACGGTACGGGGATCGCGGGTTGGGCAGAAGGCCGTCACGTGGTTCGGTGGACGACGCCGGGACTGTGGACAATTCGGCCACTCGATCGGGTGGCCCTGTGACGGTCCTGTGACCGGAGGAGTGGCCTCCGCCACAGCCTGCCGTGATCGCGTTCTGATCGACTCGGCGGATGCGTGCCATCTCCCGCGGCCTGTCCGCCGCCCTCGCCGGACTCCTGCTCCTGACGGCCTGCGGCCAGGAGACCGGCGCGGCCCACCGGTCCGACGGCTCGGCGTGCGGCACCGGGTTCTCCTCGAAGCCCGCCGCGTCCCGCGCGCCCTCCGCCGAGGAAACGGACGGTGTAGTCGTCACCGGCGTCGGTGGCGGACCCCACCGGTGCGCCACCTACCAGGTGACCAACCGCGGGACGGAACCCTTCACCTACGCCGTCACCTTCAAGCTCGTCTCCGATTCCGGAGCGGCGCCCGAGTCCAGGTCCGCGACCGTGCCGTCCGTCGGACCCGGCCGGACCGTGACGGGCAGCGTCTCACTGATCACGGACGTGCCGGACGCGCCGGAGTGGTCGCGCGTCGAGGTCACGAAGGTCAGGAGCGTCCCCGTCGACGAGGCACCGGCCGAAGGCGGGCGCTGCCCGTCGTCCGGGGTGCGGCTGTACGCCGACGACGGTGATGCCGCGATGGGACTTCGCGTGGTGACGCTCCATCTGGAGAACTGCGGGACCGGCACGTTCCGCGTCGACGGTTACCCCCGGGTGAGTCCCCTGGGCGAGGATCACCGGCCGGTGAACGGGGTGCGCGTGCTGCACGACGGCTCGTCCATCGCCGGGAGCACCGGAGCCGACGGCCCGCCCCGGCCGCTGGCGCTGAAGCCGGGGGAGCGGGCTCATGCGGGTCTGGTGTGGCGCAACACGGTCCTCTCCGGCACGCCCGTGAACGCCCCCTACGTCAGGGTGCGGGCCGAGCCGGGTGCCGCGCCGGTGATGGTGACACCGGAACTGGACCTGGGCACGACAGGAAAGTTCGCCGTCGGCCCGTGGAAGAAGGGCGAGTAGGCCGCGGTCACAGGGGCGACCCCTCCCGCAGACAGGCGACCGTTCCGGACAGCGCGGCGGTGTGCAGTGCGGTGAGCGTGGGCAGCCGTGCGGTGAGCGGGATGGCGGCCAACTCGCCGGGAGCGAACAGCCCGTGCCGGTCGCGCTCGGGGCTGAGCCGGACGCGCGTGTCGTCGGCGAGGGTGCCGCCGTGGAAGAAGCAGTCGAGGACCGGCCCGGTGCCGAGGACGTCCTTGCGGTGGTCGACGCCGATCAGGCGGGGAGCGGGCCCGAGTTCGACACCGGTCTCCTCGCGCATCTCCCGCCGTGCGGCCGTCCACGGGTCCTCCCCGTGGTCGAGCATCCCGCCCGGCAGCCACCAGGTCCCGGCGACCGGCGCCTCGGGCCCGTAGCGCAGGAGCAGGATGCGGTCACGGGCGTCCAGCATCAGCACGCACGAGGCGAGCAGGGCCTGGGGCTGGGTCTTGATCCAGATCTCACGGGGTACCCACTCCGCCACGCATGCCTCCCCAGTCGGATGACGGATCCCTGCCCGGATCCCGGCGGCCCGGAACCCGGTTGCCCCGCACGAACGCCGCTGCCAGGGTCGTCCCCATGCCCCACTTCACCGCGTACGACGGAACCGAGCTGGCCTACCACGCCTTCGGCGACGGCCCACCCCTGATCTGCCTGCCCGGTGGGCCGATGCAGGCCTCCGCCTACCTCGGCGACCTCGGGGGTCTTTCCGGACACCGTCGGTTGATCATGCTCGATCTGCGGGGAACGGGGTCCTCGGGCGTGCCCGAGGACCCGGCGTCGTACCGCTGCGACCGGCTCGTCGCGGACGTGGAGGCGCTGCGCGAGCATCTGGGACTGGACCGGGTGGATCTGCTCGGGCATTCGGGCGGCGCGAATCTGGCCGTGCGATACGTGGAGCACCATCCGGACCGCGTCGGCAAGCTGGCGCTGATCACACCCGGCCCGATGGCCGTCGGTCTCACGATCAGCGGGGATCTGCGGCGCGAGACGGCCATGCTCCGACGGGACGAGCCCTGGTTCCCGGAGGCCTTCGCGGCGCTGGAAACGATCGTCGCGGGCCGGGCCACCCCCGACTCCTGGCAGGCCATCGCGCCCTTCTACTACGGCCGTTGGGATGCGGCGGCACGCGCTCACCGGGCTGCGGAGGACGCACAGCGGAACCAGCAGGCCGCAGCCGTCTACGGAGCAGAGGGCGCCTACGCCCCCGACGCCACTCGCACCGCACTCGCCGCCTTCGGGCAGCCGGTACTGCTGCTCGCCGGCGAGTTCGACCTGAACTCGCCGCCACCCGCGATGGCCGAGTTCGCCGGGCTGTTTCCCGACGCCCGGTTCGTTATCCAGCCCGGCGCCGGCCACTTCCCGTGGCTGGACGACCCCGAGCGTTTCCGCACCACGAGCGCGGCGTTCCTGGACTGAGGTGCCGTCAGGCGCGGAGATACCGACAGGCCCTGAGGGGCCGTCAGACGTGCGCCGCGACCATCGTCGGGTCGTCGAGGACGGCCCGCACCACAAAGTGCGCGGCGCCCAGCAGCGGCCCCTCCGACCCCAGCCGTGACACCGACACCGGACACGCGGGCCCCGCCGTGCGGTCGGCCAACTCGCGCTCCAGCGACGGCAGCAGCCAGGGCGAGAGCCCGGCCAGCGCGCCGCCCAGGACGACGGATTCCGGGTCGAGCAGGTTGACCGCCCCGGTCAGGGCGATGCCGAGTGCCGTCCCCGCGTCCCGCAGGGCCCGTCGTACGTCCTCGTCGCCCCCCTCGGCGCGCCGGGCCAGGAGACCGACGAGATCCTCGCCCGGCTCCAGGCCGGCCGCGCGCAGGACCGCCTCCTCGCCGGCGTACTGCTCCAGGCACCCGCGCCCGCCGCACGGGCACGGCGGCCCGTCCGGCCGCACGGGCACATGGCCCAGCTCGCCGGCGAAGCCCCGGGTGCCGCGCAGCAACTGCCCGTCCACGACGACCGCGGCACCGATGCCGATCTCGGCCGACACGTGCAGGAAGTCGCCGGGCGTGCGCTCGCCGAGCCAGAGCTCGGCGAGCGCGCCGAAGTTGGCCTCGTTGTCCACGGTCAGCGGGATGCCGGTGGACAGCAGGGCGCCGAGGTCCAGGTCGTTCCAGTCGAGGTTCGGGGCGCGTACGACCGTCCGCGCGTCGCGCGCCACCAGACCGGGTACGGCGACCGCCAGCCCGGCCGGCCACAGCCCCTCCCGTTCCGCCTCGGCGACGACCCGGCGGACCAGGGCGGTGAGTTCCCGGATCACCGGTCCGGGAGCGCGGCCGCGGTTCGCGCCGTGCCGCACGGCCCGCGCGCGGACCGCGCCGCGCAGATCCACCGCGCACACCGCGAGATGGTCGACGCCGACCTCCGCCCCGATGCCTGCCGGGCCGTGCCCACTGACGGCGAGCGCGGATCCCGGCCGGCCCACCCTGCCGGGCCGTTCGGGGCCCAGCTCCTCCAGCAGCCCGGTGCGGATCAGCTCGTCCACGAGGGTCGACACCGCCGCACGCGTCAGACCGATGCGCGAGGCGACCGCGGCACGCGAGAGCGACCCCTCGGCGCTGACCGCGTGCATCACGCGGGCGAGATTGCGGCGGCGGATGCCCTGCTGGGTGTCGGGCAGAGCGTGGCCGGGACCGGCCGGCCGGGCCTCGTGCAGCGGTGCGGTCATGCCTCCGTCAGTCCTCGGTCCGTGTCCCCGGCAGACGTCCTCCGCCGGGCTCCGTCGGTGGGCGTCGGTCAGTGGGCGTCCGTCCCCCGCTCCAGCAGTGGGGCCGCGTCGGAGAGTACCCCGGAGATCCGGGCCAGTGTCTCCTCGTCCCGCTCCACGGCGTCCAGCACCGGTCCGGCGGCGGTGTTCCAGCGGCGGGCGACGGAGGTCGGGTCCTCGCCGGTCAGCAGTCCGGCCGCCTGCGCCGCGGCACCGAGCGCGACCAGTTCCCTGGCCTCGGGCACCTGTACCGGCCGGCCCGACAGCCGCCGTACGGTCTGCTGCCAGGCCGTGCCGCGGGCTCCGCCGCCGATCAGCAGCAGCGGTGCGCTGCGGTCCGCGTCCTCGTCGAGCACCAGGTCGAGGGCACCGAGCAGCGAGTGGACAGCGCCGTCGTACGCCGCCTGCAGGAGCTGCCCGCCCGTCGTGTCGTGGCGCAGCCCGTGCAGCAGACCGGCGGCGTTCGGCAGGTTCGGGGTGCGCTCGCCGTCCAGGTACGGCAGGAGGGTGACCGAGCCGCCGGCCTCCACGGCCTCGCGGTCCAGGCCCAGCAGCGCCGCGACGCGATCGACGGCGAGGGTGCAGTTCAGGGTGCAGGCCAGCGGCAGCCAGTCGCCGTGCGCGTCGGCGAAGCCCGCGACGGTGCCGGTCGGGTCGGTGGGGCGGTGCTTCGACACGGCGTACACGGTGCCCGACGTGCCGAGGCTCAGTACCGGGGTGCCGGGGCGCAGCCCGAGGCCCAGCGCGGCCGCCGCGTTGTCGCCGGTGCCCGGCGCGACCAGGGTGCCCTTGGAGAAGGGCAGGTCATGGCTGTCGCGCACCGTTCCTGCCACCTCGCCCGGCCGTACGACCCGGGGCAGCAGCGCCGGGTCGAGTCCCACGTGCCGCAGGGTCTCCTCGTCGTACGACTCGGTCCCGGACGCCCACCAGCCGGTGCCGGAGGCATCGCCGCGGTCGGTCGTGCCCTGGCCGGTGAGACGCTCGGTGAGGTAGTCGTGCGGGAGGCGCACCGCCTTGGTGGCGCGGACCGCGTCCGGCTCGTTCTCGGCGAGCCAGGCCCACTTCGTGACCGTGAAGGAGGCGCCGGGCACACTCCCGGTGCGCTCCGCCCAGCCCTTGGGGCCGCCCAGCTCCTCGACCAGACGGCGGGCCTGGGGCGCAGAGCGGACGTCGTTCCAGAGCAGGGCGGGCCGTACCGGCTCACCCCGGGCGTCCAGGGTGACCAGGCCGTGCTGCTGGCCGCCGATCGACACCGCGGCCGCCTCGTGGGCCGCGTCACCGCACTGGCGCAACGCCTCGCACAGCGCGTCCCACCACTGGCGCGGGTCGCTCTCCCGGCCGGCGCCGGAGGAGACGGTGTGGGGAGCCTGGCCGCTCGCCACGACCTCCCCGGTGGACGCGTCGACGACCAGCCCCTTGGTGGACTGGGTGGACGTGTCCACGCCGACGACGAGCGGACCCTCGGCTGCTGACATCGGGCTCTCCCTTTTCCCCGGCTCGCGGGATCTGGCCTGGTGTTTTCCGATGTGTCCAGGGAGTGGCGACCGGTACGTCACCCCTTCGAGGACATCTTGTCCCTTCCCAGAGACGCGAGCGCATACTAATTTGTAAACGGCCATGACGAAATAGTCGGAGCAAGCAAGGAGTCGCGGCATGAGCTACCAGCCCACCCCCGAGGACAGGTTCACCTTCGGCCTGTGGACCGTCGGCTGGCAGGGACGGGACCCGTTCGGAGACGCCACCCGCCGCGCCCTCGACCCGGTCGAGACGGTGCAGCGCCTGGCCGAGCTGGGCGCCTACGGTGTGACCTTCCATGACGACGACCTGATCCCCTTCGGGTCCTCGGACGCCGAGCGCGAGTCGCACATCAAGCGCTTCCGCCAGGCCCTGGACGCGACCGGCCTGACCGTGCCGATGGCCACGACCAACCTCTTCACCCACCCGGTCTTCAAGGACGGCGCGTTCACCGCCAACGACCGCGACGTGCGGCGCTACGCGCTGCGCAAGACGGTCCGCAACATCGACCTGGCGGTCGAGCTGGGCGCGAAGACGTACGTCGCCTGGGGCGGCCGGGAGGGCGCCGAGTCCGGCGCCGCCAAGGACGTGCGCGTCGCCCTCGACCGCATGAAGGAGGCCTTCGACCTCCTGGGCGAGTACGTCACCTCCCAGGGCTACGACCTGCGCTTCGCCATCGAGCCCAAGCCGAACGAGCCGCGCGGCGACATCCTGCTGCCCACCGTCGGCCACGCGCTCGCGTTCATCGAGCGCCTGGAGCGCCCGGAGCTCTACGGCGTCAACCCCGAGGTCGGCCACGAGCAGATGGCCGGGCTGAACTTCCCGCACGGCATCGCGCAGGCCCTGTGGGCGGGCAAGCTCTTCCACATCGACCTCAACGGCCAGTCCGGCATCAAGTACGACCAGGACCTGCGCTTCGGCGCCGGTGACCTGCGGTCCGCCTTCTGGCTGGTCGACCTCCTGGAGACCGCCGGATACGACGGTCCCCGGCACTTCGACTTCAAGCCGCCGCGGACGGAGGACTTCGACGGCGTGTGGGCGTCGGCGGCCGGCTGCATGCGCAACTACCTCATCCTCAAGGAGCGGTCGGCGGCCTTCCGCGCCGACCCGGAGGTCCAGGAGGCCCTGCGCGCCTCGCGGCTCGACCAGCTGGCGCAGCCCACCGCGGCTGACGGCCTGCAGGCGCTGCTCGCCGACCGCACGGCGTTCGAGGACTTCGACGCGGAGGCGGCCGCCGCGCGCGGGATGGCCTTCGAACAGCTCGACCAGCTGGCCATGGACCACCTGCTGGGCGCACGGGGCTGAACCGCACGCGCGTGGGGCGGCCGTTTCATGGCTGCCCCACGCGCGCGTGCCGTTGTCGGTCTCTGCCGAGCGGCTTCTGGACGGAACGCACCAAAACCGTGCGATCCCTGTACGAGTCCGTATCAACTTCCGTGCGGGGGTCGCGCGTTGCCTGATACGAGGCGACCCTTGACGGTATGGCAATGCCACCCGTGCCACCCCGGCCGCCCGGACCTCCGAGCGACACCCCGCCTCCGGGCGGCGGCTTCGGACCGCCGCCCGGAGGCTACGACCCGCCGACGACCCCCTTCAGCGCTCTCGAGCCTCCGAGCAGGCGCCGGACCCCGCTGTTCGCCGTGCTGGCCGTCCTCGTGACCGCGGCGGCCGTCGCGGCCGTGTTCCTGATGGCCTCGGGCGGCGACGGCTCGCCGGAGAAGAAGCCGCCCGCGCAGAGCAGCGCGAGCACGGGCGGCTCTCCCCGGCCTTCCTTCAGCATCCCCACCGAACTGCCCAGCAGGCTGCCGTCGAAGCTGCCGAGCGGGCTGCCGTCGGGGTTCCCCACCGAGGTGCCGAGTGACCTCGAATCGATCCTGCCGTCCCTTGCGGGTGAACTTCCCTGACGGGGCGGCTAGATGCCTTCGGGCAGCTGGACGTAGGTCACCGTCGTCTTGATGCCGCTGTCGACCAGACGGCCCTGTGCGTCGAAGGCGCCGGGGCCGTCCGTCATACCGAAGTCGTTGTCGTTGATGAGGGCGAGCGTGTCGCGGTCCACGCGCGCGATGCCCTCGATCTTCCCGGGCACACCGCTCACCGTGCCCAGGTCCACGACGAGCCGCTTGGCGAGCACCGGGACGCCCGCGGCCGTCGGGTCCTCCAGTTGCTCCAGCGACGGAGACGTCGTGTCGTCGTCCCAGGGGCCGCCGAGGATGTCCGCCTTGTGCCCCAGCCTCACCAGCTGCAGCCGGGCCGTCTTGTCGGTGCGCTCCTCGACCAGCAGCCGGTCACCGCCCACGGCGACCACCGAGGAGATCTTGAGCTCGGACGGGTCGTCCTCGCTCGGGTCGACCACGTTCACCGGGTCGAACCGGTAGGCGTACTCGGCGGTGACCGCCTTCTTCTTCGGCGAGAACCGCAGCAGACGCGTCGTGCGCGAGGCGTCACCGGCGTTCGCGTCCGGCAGCGAGAGCGGGCTCTGCACGGCCATCACCAGGTCTCCGCAAGGCAGTTGGGCCAGCCCCTCGAACCCGCGGTTGGTCTTCCGGTGCAGCAGCACGGACGGCAGCGCCTCGACCACCGGGTAGTCGGTGCCCGTGAGGTTCAGCCCCTTGGGCACGTAACGCGTGAGCACCTTCCCGCGCGCGGAGACATGGATCAGCGACGGGCCGTACTCGTCGACGAGCCAGAAGGTCCCGTCCTCGGCCCGCACGATGCCCTCGGTGTCCACACCGTTCGGGTTGTACGACAGGGGGGTCTTCGCGTCATAGCTGTACGGCGCCTCGTCCCGGCCCTGCTGGTTGGACAGCCCGGTGACGGCCTTGCCCGACCGGGTGGTGAGCGGAATCGCGTCGATCACCTCCACCTTGTCCCCGGTCACCCGGATCTTCACGATCGCCGGGTCGAAGCCCGGTACCGGGAACGTGCGGCGCTTCTTGCCGTCCACCTTGATCTGGCCGTTGGGGCCGCGGTCGGTGACCGTCCAGTACTCGCCCTTGCGGCCCGCCGGGTAGATGTCGCTGCCGATGCCGCCGAGGTCCACACCCCGGTCGTTGTCCACGCTGCCGGGAAGCAGGGCGTTGCTGAACGCGCCGAGCGGGATGTCGCCGAGCGTCGCCGTACGGATGACGTGCGCGGCGTCCCCGGACGGTGCCGCCGCGGCCGTGCCGGCGGCCACGAGGGCGGCCGCGAGAGCCAGGGGCAGACCCGTCGTGACGGAACGGTTGACGACGCGGCGCCGGCCGGTGGCGTGCGGGGACATCGGGCCTCCTGGGAGCAAGTTCATTGACAGCGGCCAGATTTGGGTCCCCGACGGAACGTCGTACGACCGTCGGATGAACGGAGGGCGTCTTCCACTCGTCGGTCGTGATGGTCTCGTGCGGGGCTGGGGATCGCATGAGTGGCGGATCGTCAGGAACCCGAGAAGGTACCGGCCTTCCTCAGGACCCTCCGGACGGTTCGTCATCGAGCCACAGCCGGGCCGCCGCAAGTGCCGTCGCCGGATCCCGTTCCGGGCCTCCCGCGGGCAGCCAGAGGCCTCGCTCCTCGATGTACGGCCACCAGCGGCAGTCCCGGCTCAGGCGCAGCTGAATCCCGGCCCCCGGGACCGTCCACCGGTTGCCCGACGCCTGCAGCTGCGGCCGATCGTCGTCCTCGCCCCAGGCCGCTTCGAGCGCGGCACGCGCGCGTGCGAGCGCTTCGCCCGTCACCTGCCACTCCGCGTCCAGCACGGACAGTGCTGCCGCACCACCGTGGCGCCAGGCGCGCACGGCAGCCGAAAGCCCTTTCCGGCCACGCCCCGCTCCCTCGGCGAGCCGGTCCGCGACGGCCCCCTCGGGGGCACCGACGGCCAGGCGCACGGCATCCTGCTCCGGCGTCAACTCGGCTTGGCAGGGCCCTGGTTCCGGTACGGCGCCGAGTGCCTCCGCCAGCAACCGGTGTGCCTCCGCGGCGGTCCGCGCCGCCAGGTACGCCAGCGCCGCCGGATCGACCCCAGGGGCGGGCGGCGCCTCGGCGTCCAGGGACGCAGGCGCGCCGGGCACGTCCGGGAGGCCGGGCAACGCGGGCAGCGGAGGGAGGATGTCTCCGGCCGCCCAGGCCTCCGCGGCATCCACCCCCACCTGTTCGGCGGGCTGCTCCTCGGGGGAGGTGCCGCGCGACTGCAGAGCGTCGAAGAACGCGCTCTTTCCGATGCCGCGCATCAGCAACAGGACGAACGGATCCTCGTCCAGCAGCCGCGCCACCTGGTGGCAGAGCGCCGCCGTGTGCCCGCAGTGGTCCCAGGCGCCGCAGCCGCACTCGGCTTCCAGATCGCCCATGCCCGGCAGGAGTTCGATCCCCACGGCCGCCGCGTCCTCGACCAGGTGCGGGGGGAGCTCCCGGTCGAGCAGCGCCGCCACGTGCCCCGCACGCTCGACGGCCAGGTCCAGGAAACGGGCCCACTGCTCGTCGGTCAGCCGCGGCAGCAGGACGTCGGCCCGGTGTGCCGCGCGCCCCGGCTCGCGCACCATCGCCGTCACACGGCCCGGGCGCACCGACACGGCGCCCACCGCACCCGCGCGGGCGAGCCTGCGTCCCGCCTTGACCTGCGCCGCGTCCAGCGCCGTGTCCTCCAGCGACCGCAGCCAGCCTCGGCCCCACCACGTCCGGGCGAAGCCCCGCCCGCGCGCGGGCGCCAGCGCCGGGAACGTGCGCTCCGTGTCGTCGTCGTACCGGCTCATCGCGCCTCCCCGCGCAGTGCCACCAGATCGGCCAGTTCCGCGTCCGTCAATTCGGTGAGAGCCGCCTCGCCGGCTCCGAGCACCGCGTCGGCCAGCTCGCGTTTGCGGCTCAGCAGCTCCGCGATGCGGTCCTCGACGGTGCCCTCGGCGATCAGCCGGTGCACCTGTACCGGCCGGGTCTGGCCGATGCGGTACGCGCGGTCGGTGGCCTGCGCCTCCACAGCGGGGTTCCACCAACGGTCGTAGTGCACCACGTGCTCGGCCCGGGTGAGGTTCAGGCCCGTGCCGGCGGCCTTCAACGACAGCAGGAAGACGGGCACCTCACCGTCCTGGAACCGTCGCACCATCGCCTCACGGCCGGCGACGGGCGTGCCGCCGTGGAGAAGCTGCGACGCCACGCCACGGGCCGACAGATGGCGTTCCAGGAGGCGCGCCATGCGTACGTACTGGGTGAAGACCAGAACGCCCGCCCCCTCGGAGAGGATCGTGTCGAGCAGTTCGTCCAGAAGCTCCAGCTTCCCCGAGCGCCCCGCGATCGTCGGGCGGTCCTCCTTGAGGAACTGCGCCGGGTGATTGCAGATCTGCTTCAGGCCGGTGAGCAGCTTCACGATCAGGCCCCGCCGCTCCATGCCGTCGGCCGCCCGGATCCGCTCCAGTGTCTCGCGCACCAAGGCCTCGTACAGGCCCGTCTGTTCCTCGGTCAGCGGCACCGGGTGATCGGTCTCGGTTTTCGGCGGCAGTTCGGGCGCGATGCCGGGGTCCGACTTGCGGCGCCGCAGCAGGAAAGGCCGCACGAGCCGGGAGAGCCGCTCCGCGGCGAGGGGGTCCCGGCCGCTCTCGACGGCGTGCGCGTACCGCGCGCGGAAGGTGCCGAGGCGGCCCAGCAGCCCAGGGGTCGTCCAGTCGAGGATCGCCCACAGCTCGGACAGGTTGTTCTCCACCGGGGTTCCGGTGAGCGCCACGCGTGCGCGTGCTCCGATGGAGCGCAGCGCCTTGGCGGTCGCCGCGTAGGGGTTCTTCACGTGCTGGGCCTCGTCGGCGACGGCCATGCCCCAGGGCACCTCGCCGAGCCGGGCGGCGTCCATGCGCATCGTGCCGTACGTCGTGAGGACGAACTCCCCGTCGGCCACCGCGTCGAGACTGCGCCGGGCCCCGTGGAACCGCCGCACCGGTGTGCCGGGCGCGAACCGCTCGATCTCGCGCTGCCAGTTGCCGAGCAGGGACGCCGGGCAGACGACGAGCGTGGGACCGGCGGCCGACGCGTCGGTCCGCCGGTGCAGATGCAGGGCGATCAGCGTGATCGTCTTGCCGAGGCCCATGTCGTCCGCCAGGCAACAGCCCAGGCCCAGAGAGGTCATGCGGGCCAGCCAGCCGAGGCCCCGCAGCTGGTAGTCGCGCAGGGTCGCGTCGAGGGCGGCCGGTGGGACGACCTCTTCCCGCGCCTCCGGGTCGGCGAGCAGGTCCCGCAGTTCCGCCAGCCGACCCGTGGCCCGTACGTCGACGGGGGTGCCGTCGATCTCCGCCGAGCCGGTCAGCGCGGCGCCGAGTGCCTCGACCGCGCTGACCTTGCGGTTCTGCCGTGCGCGGGCGTGGCGCGCCTCCTCGGGATCGATCAGGACCCAGCGGTCGCGCAGCCGCACCAGCGGACGCTTGGCCTCCGCGAGGCGGTCCAGTTCCTCGCGCGTGAGTTCCCTCCCGCCCAGCGCGAACCACCAGCTGAAGCTGAGCAGGGCGTCGGTGGAGGGGAACGAGGGCATGTCCGCCGGATTCCCGTCCCGCCCCGGCTCGCCGTCCGGCGGACCGACGGCCGCATGGACGGACAGTTCGCGCGACACCTCCCGCGGCCAGTGCACGTCGACACCCGCCGCGGCGAGGGCGCGGCCGCCCTGCCCGAGAAGCTCGGCGACCTCGTCGTCCGCGAGTTCGACGGCGTCGGGCACGCCCGCCGAGAGCAGGGGCGTCAGCGGCGGCCAGGCGCGCGCAGCGCGGCGCAGCGCCAGGAGGGCGTCCATCCGCGCGCGGGGGCCGAAGGCACCGCCTGAGGGGCCGGATCCCGCCCACACCTCGGCCGCGTCCGCGACGACGGCGGGTCCGCTCACCCGGTGCACCTGGAGCACGGCACGGAACCGCACGGGCGTGTCGTCGCCCACCTGGTCGTCGACGGCGTCGTGCGCGGCGTCCTCGAGTCCGGGCACTTCGATGCGCAGCGAGAGCCGTACGCCCGCGTCATGGCCCGCGGCGATGTCGTCGGCCCAGGCCCGTTGCGCGGGCAGGTGCTGCGGCTCGGGCGCCGCGTAGGCCGGGCCACCCGTCACCAGCCGCGCGGCGGGGGAGCGGGGGAGCGCGTCGGCCACCGCGTCCAGGAAGGCGCGCAGCAGCCGCTCGGGGTCCGGCATCAGGGGCGCGTCGGCGGAGCCGGCCGACGGTACCGCATGGGCCTCGGGCGGCATGGCGGCGGCGAGTTCGCGGACGAGTTCCGTGTCCCGGGCGGACAGGGGCCCCACCCGCCAGGCGTCGTGATCGGCGGGGGACAGGCCGGGCAGCAGCAGACCGCGCGCCAGGAAGTGCAGGGCGAGCACACCCGCCATGCCCCAGAACGCGGTCGCCCGGTGCGCGTGCGGGAAGACACGCGCGCGTGTGAGGAGCGGGAGCGCGGTGCGCACCGGCATCAGCACCGCGGGCACCCGTACCCGCTCGACGCCGCCCCCGCGGGGCAGCAGGACGGTCAGGTCCGCGACCGCTCCCGATGCGACGGCCGGGGGAGCCTCGCCGTCGGGTCGCCAGAAGCCGACGGTGCCGGTGCGAGCGGGATCCGCCGGTACGAACACGGTGCCGCATCCGGCCAGTTGGGACAGGTCGGAGAGTGGTGCCGCGGGGATTCTCTGCACAGCTCTGCCCGCACTCCTCAAATTTGACTACTGAGCTCCGGGTTGCCGAGGGTACAGCACATGGACGGGCGACCTGGAATGGCTAGGCTGTGACCCGAGCCACTTCACCAGGTGTTCGATTCGCAGTGCCGGTGCGGGCGCTCAGGGACGCGTAGGGGTTGCGTCTCAGGGACGTCTCAGGGTTGCGCTCCGGAACCGCGGGAGGCGCGGGCCCGTTTTCAGATCAGAGAGCGGCAGTGGCCGCGAAGGAGGCGACGCACATGTCGAATAGCGCGAAGATCGCCGCAGGGGGTGTGGCGGTCGGGCTCATCCTGTTGATCTGGGTGCCCTGGTGGGTGTCGTTCCTGATCGTGCTGGGAGTCCCGGCGGCCGCATACCTCATGCTGGACCCCTCGCAGCGGCGCAGGCTGCGCCGTGTCGCGCGCAAGGAGATCGGTCGCTGAGGCGCTGTCGCCCCGGCGTGTCCCCGCCCATGGCGCCCGGACATCGCCTCGGTGGCCTCCTCGGCGCCCCGGACGGACGCTGATGACACGAGTCCCGGCCCGTTGGCCGGGACTCGTCCCGCGTGGGCTCAACTGGGCCGTACGGCCAGCTTGTCGAGTGCCTCCAGAAGGCCGGGGAGCTCCGGGCCGCGGCCCACCGGCAGGACCTCGCCCGGCTCGTCGTCCAGCAGCACGAAGGCGATGTCGTCCGTCCGGGCCACCATCGACCAGCCGGGGCCGTCGGCGCGCAGGGTCCGGGCATCGCCGGGCGCGAACGAGGAGCGGACCCGGCCGAGAGGCGGTGGCGAGTCCACGTACGCGCGTGCTTCCGCCAGGACCCGCCGGACCCCGCCATGGCCCTTCAGCGCGTCCTCCGTGCCCTTCGGAGCGTCTTCTCCCGCCTCCTCCGGCGCGTTGCCCGGCGTCGGGAAGTCGGCGTCGTCGATCTGCTCCCGCCACACCGCCCACTGGAGCGCGATCTCGTCCGCGCCCAGGCGCCGCTGGGCCGGGCCCCAGGAACTTGTGTCCGGCGGGGTCAGCGGGTTGCCGTCCGCCATGTCGGGGCCGGGATCGTGCGGCGCCGGTACGCCCGGAGCCGCAACGGCGACCGCGAGGGGCCAGCCCGGCAGCGCGGCGACGACCGTGCGCTCGTCCGGCGACAGTTCGTACTCCATGCCGCAGTCCCAGGACGCGATCGCGACCGCGACCAGCGAGACGTCGTCGATGACGACCGTCCAGCGGGCCCCGTCGCCGTCCTGGCCCAGCACCAGCCCGTATCCGTCGGCGCGCGGCGCGAGGCCCAGCGCCGTACAGGCCTCCGGATAGTCGTCACCCAGCACGCTCGGAAACTGCGCAGGCGTCAGCAGCACCGCCGTGAGCACGTACAGCGCATCGTCCGCGGCGGCGACGGCCTCGTCTTCTGTCTTGGCCATCCCAGCCTCCCCAGTGGTTCGTCCAACGGCGCGCACCCTAGTGCGAGCGGAAGGCGGTTGTCACGACTCCCCATCACACCCGGAGCTGCAGTTTTCCACCTGGAGCGGGCGAAACGACCGGATCCGCGGCCGATAGATCAGGACACCGGCAGCCCGAGAAGGTCGCGAGCCACCGTCCGGGGCGACTCGTCGCGCTCCCGGGCCAGCACGATCACGGCCCGGCACGCCAGCTCGCTCACCCCGAACGACAGTGCCTCCGGGGACACCCAGCCCGCCGCTTCGTCGATCCGGTCCTGGTCGTCCTCCGCGCGGGCCGACACGTAGGCGGCCGCCGCCTCGAACAAGTTGTGTGCGCGTTTCTCCCGGCCGACGGCCTCCTTTGTGCTCGTGGAGGATCGGAATCCGGTGACGTACTTACGGATCCTGTCGAACATGCGGACCGCCTTCCGCCTGTGTGGCTTCGACTCTGATCGTTCATCTGCTCCTGTTCAACGTAGAGTTGGAGCTTCGGCGACAGAAGAGGGTCGAATCGGTGAAGTGGTTCGAGCGGCCCGAACACGGACGTCTCAGCGGCCGGCCTCGTCGAGTGAGGCGATGGTGTCGCGCAGCCAGGTGAGTTCGGCCCGGCTCGTGGCACGCGCGATGGTGAGGATGCCGCTCCGGAAGGGGTCGTCCAGCTCTTCGGCGCGCAGCGGCCGGTCACCCTCGTAGAAGAAGCTCGCCGGCTCCTCCAGGAAGGCCAGCCTGCGCCGCAGGACCGTCGCCTGGGCGGCGGGGTCGTCGAGGTGTCTGAGGAAGGCGAGCACCGTGAACCAGCGGTTCTCGTCGGTGATGTCGCGCTGCGCCGGTTCGGCGAGCCGGCGGCGCAGCTCGCTCCGGCCCTCCTCGGTGAGCGTGAGCACATGGCGCGGCGCGGCCACGGACCCCGGCTCGGTGGCCCGGGCCAGGAGGCCGGCCTTCTCCAGCCGCTTGATCGCGGGATAGAGCGTGCTCTCGGCCACGGGGCGGACATGTCCGGTCAGCGCGGCGATGTGCTTGCGCAGGACATAGCCGTGCAGCGGGGCGTCGTAGAGGAATCCGAGGATCGCGAGCTCCAGCATGTCCGCATTCTCTCTTATGCGCGCTGTACATCGAGACCTCGATACTTCGACTTACATATACCTCGGTTCCGATGTATCTTGGCGGCGTGCCGAACGCGGCATTCGAGCGACTCATGGGGGACCCGTGAAGCAGACCGAGTTCGACGGCAAGGGCAGCTGCATTCGCTGGACGGAGACGCCCGGCGAGGAGCCCGCGCGGGTGTACGTGCACGGACTGGGGTCGGTCTCGTCCGTGTATCACGCGCACATCGCGGCACGCCCGGAACTTGCCGGCCGGCGGAGCCTGTTCGTCGATCTGCCCGGACACGGCATCAGCGACCGGCCCGAACACTTCGGGTACACGCTGGAGGACAACGCCGACGCCCTGGCCGCGGCACTGGACGCGGCCGGTCTCCCCGGGGCCGAGCTGATCGCGCACAGCATGGGCGGGGCGGTCGCCATCGTGCTCGCCCGTCGGCGGCCCGATCTCGTCTCCCGGCTGGTCCTCGCGGAGGCCAACCTCGACGCCTTCCCGCCGGCGACGGCGGGGAGCAGCGGCATCGCCTCTTACGAGGAGGACGAGTTCGTCGACGGGGGGCACGCGCGCGTGCTGCGCAAGGTCGGCCCCCTCTGGGCGGCGACCATGCGGCTCGCCGACCCGCGGGCCCTGCACCGCACCGCCGTCGGGCTCCGACGCGGCTCGGAACCCGTCATGCGCACCATCCTGGAAGGACTGGAGATCGACCGCCTGTACCTTCAGGGCGAGCTCAGCGGTGAACTCCAGGGCAGGGAAGCCCTGGAAGCCGTCGGCGTTCGCGTGGTGACCATTCCCGGCGCCGGGCACAACGTCATGTTCGACAACCCGGACGCCTTCGTGGCGGCGGTCGCGGGGAGGGTGTGAGGGGCGGGTGCGAGGGGCCGTTCCGACACACGACCCGGCGGCGCCCCGCGCGCGTGGACCCGCCGCCGTGCGCGGCAGGGAGGCCGCGCTCAGCGCTCCCGGACCGCCAGCGCGAGGAAGCGGGTGTCCTCGTCGACGTACGACGTCATACGCCACCCTGAGCCTGCCAGCAGGGGACCGAGGTTGGCCTCCGCACGCAGGTCGTCCGGGGTGATCTGCCGCCCCTGGCGCGCGGCCAGGACCGCCCGGCCGATCGGATGGAACAGCGCCAGCGTGCCGCCGAGCCGTACCACACGCGCCAACTCCCGCAGATTCTCGGCCGGATGGGGCAGGTGCGCGATGAGGCCCGCCCCGAACACGGCGTCGAGGGACTTTGACCGAAGCGGCAGCGCGGCGACGTCGGCGAGCACCAGCCGGCCGTCGCGGTCCCTCCCGGCCCGTACGGCCGCCTCCAGCATCTCCGGAGTCAGATCGACCCCCACGACCACGCCCGAGGGTCCCACGGCCGCGCGCAGCGGCGGCAGGGCGCGTCCCGTGCCGCAGCCCGCGTCGAGCACCCGGTCCCCCGCGCGCAGCCCCAGGTCGGCCACGGCGGACGCGTAGGCGGGGCCGTCGTCGGGGAACTTGCTGTCCCAGTCGGCAGCACGGGCTCCGAAGAACTCCTGGACGTGTGTGTGGTCGTCGCTCATGCTCCGCATGATCCCTCACCGGCACGGTTTCGTACGTCCACTGGTGCCGCTACGTCCATGACGCAGGGTGCCTTCTACGCGCATGTTCGAGCGGGACGCGATCGTTCCAGCGCGTCTCCATGTCATATTCCAGCACCTTTCGAAATGCGCCCCCTTCGTGCACCCATGCACCCCTAGCGTCCCGGGGCCATGGGACACCTCGACCACGCCGCCTTCGGCTGGCTGACCCCTGTGCTGTCGTATGCGATGGCCTGCGTCGGCGCCGCACTGGGACTGTGCTGCACCGTCCGCGCGCTCGGCACCACGGGCCGCTCGCGCCGCAACTGGCTCGTCACCGCGGCCTCCGCGATCGGTACCGGCATCTGGACCATGCACTTCGTGGCCATGCTCGGCTTCGGGGTCAGTGGCACGGGCATCCGCTACGACGTGCCGCTGACCATCCTCAGCCTGCTGGTTGCCATGGCCGTCGTCTGCGTCGGCGTCTTCGCCGTGGGCTACGGCCGGGACCGCACTCGGGCACTGTTCCTCGGCGGCCTCACCACCGGGCTGGGTGTCGCGAGCATGCACTACCTGGGCATGGCGGCGGTACGGCTGCACGGCGACATCACCTACGACCCGGTGCTCGTCGCGCTCTCCGTCGTGATCGCCGTGCTCGCGGCCACCGCGGCCCTGTGGGCGGGGCTGAACATCAAGTCGCCCGCCGCGGTCACGGTCGCCTCCCTCGTCATGGGAGCAGCCGTCAGCAGCATGCACTACACGGCCATGTTCGCGGTGAGCGTGCGCGTCACGCCCTCCGCCTCGGTCCTGCCCGGGGCCACGGCGATGCAGTTCATCTTCCCCCTCGCCGTCGGCCTCGGGTCCTATCTGTTCCTCACCTCGGCGTTCGTCGCCCTCTCGCCTGCGGCGGGCGAGCGCGAACCGTCCGCTGCCGCCCGGCGGACGGTCGAGAGCGCCGCCGCCCGCTAGTGGGCCCCGGCAGGGCGCGCCCCGCACCACTACCGAGCGAGGAGGCCATGCGTACACCCCGTAGGACCCCCACAGCAGCAGCTAAGACGCAGGCCCCGCCACCGTTGCGCGGCCGCCGCGCGCACGCGGGGCCGCCGGCCGACGAAGGCACGGACGCACCCGCGGGCGCGACGTCGGACCACCCGCCCACGCGCGCGGTGCGATGGCGGATACGGCCGCGGACCGTCCGGGCCAAGGTCGTCTGTCTGCTGATGGTGCCCGTCGTCTCGCTGCTCGCCCTGTGGGCGTACGCCACCGTCAGCACCGTCCAGGACGTCGTCCGGCTGCGGCAGTCCCAGCGCGTCGACTCCGAGCTGCGGTCCCCGGTCGCCGCCGCCGTCACCGCGCTGCAGGCCGAGCGCGCCGCAGCGGTGCTCTGCGCGAGCGACCCGGCCGCCGGACGGAGCGGCAACCTCCGCACACTCGCCGCGCGCACCGACCGGGCCGTCGCCGGGCTACGGCTCGGGCCCGACACCACCGTCGCCGACAGCGAGGAACTGCCCCGCGATGTCGCCCGGCGGCTGGCCGACTTCGTCACCGGAGCCGAGCACCTGCCCGCGTTGCGGACGGCGGTGCTCGACCGCCGGGCCGACTGGGACGACGCGTACGCGCAGTACACGAAGACCATCGCGAAGGCCTTCACCGTGGACGGAGCCCTCACCGGCGTCCAGGCGGACGACCTCGGCTCCGACGCGCGCGTGCTGCTCGAATTCTCCCGCGCGAGGGAGGCGTTGGCCCAGGAGGACGCGGTGCTGGCGAGCGCCCGCCCCACCGGCGGTCTCCAGGGCGAGCGGCTGCGGCTGTTCACCGGCGCCGCCGCCACACGCCGTACGCTCACCGAATCCGCCGCGGCGGACCTGCCCGAGGCCCAGCGCGCCGCCTGGCTGGACCTCGCCGACAGCAGTGCCTACACCGCGGTCGGCACGCTTGAGGACAAGGTCCTCGCCGGTGCTCCCGGTTCCCGGGCGCTCGCTGCGGCCCCCGTGGCCGCCTGGAGCGCGGCCCACGCGCGCGTGCGGGACGGGATGCGGTCCATCGAGACGGACGCCGCTCGCACCGTCGCGGGCCGGGCCGATCCGTTCGCACGAGGTCTGCTCACCCCGGCAGGCGCCGCGGTCCTCTTCGGCCTGGTCGCCGTCGCCGCCTCGCTCGTCATCTCCGTCCGCATCGGGCGCGCCCTCGTCGTGGAACTGGTGAGCCTGCGCAACAGCGCCCTGGATCTCGCCCGCCGCAAACTTCCCGAGGCGATGCGGAGGCTGCGCGCGGGCGAGGAGATCGACATCCGGGCCGAGGCGCCGTCCGGACCACCAGCGGAGGACGAGACCGGTCAGGTCGCCGAGGCCCTCGGATCCGTGCACCGCGCCGCGCTGCGCGCCGCCGTGGAGCGCGCCGAACTCGCCGACGGGATCTCGGGGGTGTTCGTCAACCTCGCTCGTCGCAGCCAGATCCTGGTCCATCGCCAGCTCAGCCTCCTGGACAGCATGGAGCGCCGCTCCGAGGACCCCGACGAGCTCAGCGACCTCTTCCGCCTCGATCACCTCACCACCCGTATGCGACGCCACGCGGAGAGCCTGATCATCCTCTCCGGAGCGGCACCGGGACGGGCCTGGCGCATGCCGGTGTCCCTGACCGACGTGGTGCGCGCGGCCGTCTCCGAAGTCGAGGACTACGCGCGCGTGGAGGTACGCCGGCTCTCCGAGGCCTCCGTCATCGGCGCGGCCGTCGCCGACCTCACCCATCTGCTCGCCGAGATCGTGGAGAACGCCGCCCAGTTCTCGCCGCCCCACACGCGCGTGCGCATCACCGGCGAACCCGTCGGCAACGGCTACGCCGTGGAGGTCGAGGACCGGGGCCTGGGCATGGGCCAGGAGACGCTCGCCGAGGCGAACCGGCGCGTCGAGCAGTCCGAGGCACTCGACCTGTTCGACAGTGACCGCCTCGGGCTCTTCGTGGTCAGCAGACTCGCCGCGCGCCATGGCATCAAGGTCCATCTGAAGACCTCGCCCTACGGCGGCACGACCGCCGTGGTCCTGCTGCCCACCGCCCTGCTGCACAGCGGCGCGGCGGAACGTTCCCCCCACTCGACGGGGGACGCGGAACGGGCGGCGGAACGCGAGTACGCGCGCGTGCCCGGCGCCGCCTCGCTCCCGGAGGCCGTCGCCGCGTCGGCCGACCGACCCGCCCTGGCGGCCACCGTCCCGGCACCGACGGACACCCCGAGCGGCCCCCCGCCGCCTGGAGTCACCGCCTTGCGGCCGCACCGCCCACCCCACGACTCCGAGGGCTCGGACGACCTCCCGCGCCGGGTACGACAGGCGAACCTCGTCCCCCAACTGCGCGAGCGGCGCGCCGGGGAGCCGGCCCGGACACCGGCCTCGCGAGAGGACGACCGGCGCACCCCCGAACTCGTGCGGGACCGCATGGCGGCCTACCGTGACGGCTGGGCGCGCGGCGGCGGCAGGCACCCGGGCCGCGGCGCCGCCCCGGACCCCGAACCGGGCACAGACAGCAGCGAAGGAGACCCTGCATGATCCAGGACCCGAGCATGAGGGCCGCCCAGCGATCCGGTGAACTCGACTGGCTGCTGGACGACCTGGTGGTACGCGTGGGCGAGGTGCGGCACGCCGTGGTGCTCTCCACCGACGGCCTGGCCGTCGGTGCCTCGAACGGCCTCAAGCGCGAGGACGCCGAGCACCTCGCCGCCGTTGCCTCCGGCTTCCACAGCCTTGCCAAGGGCATGAGCCGGCACTTCGGAACGGGTGGGGTACGGCAGACCATGGTGGAGATGGACGACGCGTTCCTGTTCGTGGCTGCGGCCGGCGACGGCTCCTGCCTCGCCGTCCTCACCGCCGTGACCGCCGACATCGGACTGGTCGCGTACGAGATGGCCCGGCTGGTCAAGCGCGTCGGCGAGCACCTCTGCGCGCCGCCGCGCGTCGCCGTGCGCCCGCCCGCCGCCCGCTGAGCCGAGAGGGCGGTCGGCACCGATGACCCAGGACATGAGGGGCGCCCCGCGGGAGCAGGACAGCCAGTGGTACGACAGCGAGGCCGGGCCCCTGGTCCGCCCGTACGCCATGACCGGCGGACGTACCAGCCCCGGGCCCACCGGAGTGCGGTTCGACCTGATCGCGCTTGTGACGCTCGACTCCGCCGCGCCCGCCGCCCACGACGACCCCGGGCTCGGGCCCGAGCACCGGGCGCTCCTCGACCTGTGCCGCACGGAATCCCAGTCCGTCGCCGAGCTCGCCGCGGGCGCCGACCTTCCCGTGGGTGTGGTCAGGGTGCTCCTCGGTGACCTCCTGGAACTGGGCTGTGTCACCGTCAGCCGCCCGGTGCCACCGGCGCAACTGCCCGATGAACGGATTCTCCGCGAGGTCATCGAGGGACTGCGGGCGCTGTAGATGAAGGTTCAGAACCAGCCGCGGTACGGCACAGGGTTGCACTCCCTTCCGCCGACAACCGGCCCGATCCGGTCGGATGGTGACGATATCGGTGCAATCCCTCGGAAGTGAACGTCAGTTGTCATGATGCTGACTTCGCACACAGACGTCGCACACAGTCGGCACTCCCGAGAGAAGTGATCATGGTCTCCGAGCATTCCGATGCCACGCATGGCGAGACGTCCGCCCTGGCGCTGAAGATACTGGTCGCCGGCGGATTCGGCGTCGGCAAGACCACCCTGGTGGGAGCGGTCAGCGAGATCAAGCCGCTGCGCACCGAGGAACTGCTCAGCGAGGCAGGCCAGTTGGTGGACGACACGGACGGCGTGGACCAGAAGCTCACCACGACCGTCGCCATGGACTTCGGGCGCATCACCATCCGCGACGGCCTCTCCCTGTACCTCTTCGGCACACCCGGCCAGGACCGGTTCTGGTTCCTCTGGGACGAGCTGTCGCAGGGAGCACTCGGCGCCGTGGTGCTCGCGGACACCCGGCGGCTGGAGGACTGCTTCCCGGCGGTGGACTACTTCGAGCACCGGCGCATCCCGTTCGTCGTGGCCGTCAACTGCTTCGCCGGCGCCCGCACCTACGGCCCCCACGACGTCTCCCACGCCCTCGATCTCGACCGGGGAACACCGGTGGTCCTCTGCGACGCCCGCGACCGGGACTCGGGCAAGGAAGTACTGATCCGCCTCGTCGAATACGCCGGGCGGATGCACACCGCCCGGCTCCTCGACTCCGTGAGCTGAGCGGGCGCCTCAGGCCGACAGGTCCTTCACCGCCACGACGTTGTCGACGGCGACGCGGACCACGAGCTCACCCGGAACGCCGTTGCGGGCGCCGAACTCCTCGGCGCGCTCCTCACCCATGTACCGCGCCGCGATCCGGGTCGCCCAGGCCCGTACTTCGTCGAGGTCCTCCGACACCCGGGCACGACCGTTCAGGACCACGAAGTGGAACGGCGGCCGGTCGTCGTCCACGCACAGGGCGATCCGTCCGTCACGGGCGAGATTGCGCCCCTTCACGGTCTCCTTGCCGGTGTTGAAGACCACTTCGTCCCCATCCAGCAGGAACCAGATGGGGGCCACATGCGGGCTCCCGTCTGCCCGTACGGTCGCCAGCTTGCCGGTGCGGGTGCCGTGCGAGACGAACGCCCGCCATTCCTCGTCGGTCATCTTCTGTGCCATGCCCCCATCCTCCTTGCCCGGACGGCGGTCGTGGGGAAGGCTGGCGGACAGACCCTCCGGCCAGGGGGAGACATCACACGGGGAGACGGAGCATGGCGCAGAACCAGGGACTCGGCTGGCTGCTCGACGACCTGACGGAGCGCGTGGAACACGTACGCCACGCGCTGGTCCTGTCGAACGACGGCCTGGTGACCGGGGCGAGCACCGGCCTTCGCCGCGAGGACGCCGAGCACCTCGCCGCCGTCGCTTCCGGACTGCACAGCCTGGCCAAGGGTTCGGGACGCCACTTCGGCGCGGGCACGGTGCGCCAGACCATGATCGAGTACGACGACGCCGTCCTGTTCGTCACCGCGGCCGGCACCGGCAGTTGTCTGTGCGTGCTCAGCGGCGCGGAGGCCGACATCGGTCAGATCGCCTACGAGATGACCCTGCTCGTCAACCGGGTCGGCGAACATCTCGGCGTGGACGCCCGACGCCCCGAGCGAACCTCCCCAGCAGACCTCTGACCTGCGCATTTTTCATACCCCTCGGAGTTATCCACAGGCTTGCCACGCGATTCGCCAAACCGGCTACGGTTTTTTTCACGGCGAGCGCACACGGCGTGAGCCACCGACTCCACGGGGGAGTACGACCATGTCAGGCAACACCGTCACTCAGCCGCGTTCCCTCACCTGCGCGCCGAGCCGCGCCGCACGCGAACTGAGTCTGAAACGAGGTGAGTTCGACCTCGCCGTGCACCTCGGCCGTATCAGGACCGTGCCGGACGAGGGAGGAGGCGGAGGCCGCCGGGTCGAGCGCGCCGAGATCGACCGGCTGCGCTCGGGGGAGGGGTTTCCCGAAGCGCTCCGCGACAGCGTCAAGGCCGTGGGCACCACCGAAGGCGCGGAGATCATGAACGTGTCGGCCACCAGGTTCACCCGCTTTGCGCGCCTGGGGCTGGTGGTTCCGGTGAAGTTTTATTTGAATCGCTATCGAGCCGTGGTCTGGCTCTATCTTGCCGAGGAACTGCGGGAGTTCGCGGCCGACGAGAAGAATGCGTCCCTGCTGACCGGACGTACGCCCGAGGTGCTGCGTTCGCAACTGGACACCGGTCTGGATCTGCGCGCCCGGAACTGGCGCGGACGTCACCTCGGCTTCCTGCTCCGCCAGGCCGGCGATCCCTGGGAGCGCGCCGGAGCCTTCGCCGCGTTCCTCGACCCCGCCCATATCGCGGACGTGGTCAAGGACCCGTACGAGCGCTCCCATCTGAACCGGTTCCGCCCGGCGCCACCTGCCCACGGGGCACCGGGATCGCCCTCGGCGCATCTCGCCGAGAAGATCATGACGGCGAACGACCTGGACGAGCTCGGCTGGCTGAGGAGCGACCTGGCCCGAGGACTGGAGGAGGCCCGCGCCTACCGACCCGCTCCGCGTCCCGCACCGCGACACGACCCGACGGCACCCACACCCGCACCTATGCCCGAAGCGCCGGAGCGGCCGCGCGGGTTGCTGGGCCGGCTGCGCCGCAGAAGCCTCCGGCCCGCGGAACTGTGAAGCCCCGGCCTACAGGGCCCTGAACAGACCCTCCTGGACGACCGAAACGAGCAGGCGCCCCTCCAGGTCGTAGATGCGCCCGCGAGCCAGACCGCGGCCGCCCGTCGCGATCGGCGACTCCTGGTCGTACAGGAACCACTCGTCCGCGCGGAACGGCCGGTGGAACCACATGGCGTGGTCCAGTGAGGCCATGTCGAAGTTCCGCGCGCCCCACAGGGGTTCGACGGGTATGCGGACCGCGTCCAGGAGAGTCATGTCGCTGGCGTAGGTCAGCGCGCAGGTGTGCACCAGCGGGTCGTCGCCCAGAGGCCCGACCGCGCGCATCCACACCGCGCTGCGCGGCTCCGCGCCTTTGACCTCGTCGGGATTCCACCGCAGCCGGTCGACGTAACGGATGTCGAAGGGCTGACGGCGTGCCATCCGCTCCAACTGCTCCGGCAGAGCGCCCAGATGCTTGCGGATCTCCTCCGTGACCGTCGGCAGGGACTCCGGGTCCGGCACGTCACGGGTCGGCAGCTGGTGCTCGAAAGGTCCTTCCTCAGGCATGTGAAAGGAGGCGGTGAGATTGAAGATCGTGCGGCCCTGCTGTACGGCGGTGACCCGCCGCGTCGTGAACGACCGCCCGTCCCGGACCCGCTCCACCTGGTACACGATCGGCACGCCCGGACGGCCCGGGCGCAGGAAGTACGCGTGCAGCGAGTGCACCGGACGCTCGCCGTCCGTGGTGCGCCCCGCGGCGACCATCGCCTGGCCCGCCACCTGGCCGCCGAAGACCCGCTGGAGGGATTCCTGGGGGCTGCGGCCACGGAAGATGTTGACCTCGATCTGCTCCAGGTCGAGCAGGTCGACGAGCCTCTCGGCCGGGTTCGTCATGGGCGGCATTCTCCTGTGTTCACAGCTGGCCGACGTCGGTCACACGGACGACCGCACGGCCCTCCGTGTCGGAGGCCGCGAGGTCGACCTCCGCGCTGATGCCCCAGTCGTGGTCGTCGTTCGGGTCGTCGAAGATCTGGCGGACGCGCCACAGCCCGTTCTGCGGCTCCTCCTGGATCACGAGCAGCTTGGGGCCGCGGGCGTCGGGGCCGGTGCCCAGGTCCTCGTACTCGTCCCAGTACTTGTCCATCGCCTCGCCCCAGGCCTGCGCGTCCCAGCCGGACTCGGCGTCCATCTCGCCCAGTTCGTCGACCTGGTCGAGGGCGGCGAGCTCCACGCGGCGGAACATCGCGTTGCGGACCAGCACGCGGAAGGCGCGCGCGTTGGTGGTCACCGGCTTCACCTCGTCGGCCTTCTCCTGGGCCTCCTCGGCGGTCATCTCCTCCGGGTTGGCCAACTGCTCCCACTCGTCCAGCAGGCTGGAGTCGACCTGGCGCACCATCTCGCCCAGCCACTCGACCAGATCCTGGAGGTCCTCCGACTTGATGTCGTCCGGGACGGTGTGGTCCAGGGTCTTGTAGGCGCCGGCCAGGTAGCGCAGCACAATGCCCTCGATGCGGGCCAGCTCGTAGAAGGACACCAACTCCGTGAAGGAAAGGGCCCGTTCGTACATGTCACGGATGACGGACTTTGGCGACAGCGGATGGTCGCCGACCCAGGGGTGGCTCTTGCGGTAGGTGTTGTACGCGTGGAAGAGCAGCTCCTCCAGCGGCTTCGGCCAGGTGACGTCCTGGAGGCGCTCCATGCGCTCCTCGTACTCGACACCGTCCGCCTTCATCGCGGCCACCGCCTCGCCGCGCGCCTTGTTCTGCTGGGCAACCAGGATCTGGCGCGGGTCGTCCAGCGTGGACTCCACGACGGACACCATGTCCAGGGCGTAGGACGGCGACTCCGGGTCCAGCAGTTCGAACGCGGCGAGCGCGAACGTGGACAGCGGCTGGTTGAGCGCGAAGTCCTGTTGGAGGTCGACCGTGAGGCGGACGATGCGGCCCTCGGCGTCGGGCTCGTCGAGCTTCTCGACGATGCCGCCGTCGAGCAGCGAGCGGTAGATGGCGATGGCCCGCCGGATGTGCCTGAGCTGCTGCTTGCGCGGCTCGTGGTTGTCCTCCAGCAGTCGCCGCATCGCGTCGAAGGCGTTGCCGGGCCGGGCGATCACCGACAGCAGCATCGTGTGCGTCACACGGAAGCGGGACGTCAGCGGTTCCGGCTCGGAGGCGATCAGCTTCTCGAAGGTGTTCTCCGTCCAGGCGACGAACCCCTCGGGCGCCTTCTTGCGGACGACCTTGCGGCGCTTCTTCGGGTCGTCACCCGCCTTCGCGAGCGCCTTCTCGTTCTCGATGACGTGCTCGGGCGCCTGCGCGACCACGAGTCCGGCCGTGTCGAACCCGGCCCGCCCGGCCCGGCCCGCGATCTGGTGGAACTCACGGGCGCGCAGGGTGCGCACGCGGTTGCCGTCGTACTTGGTCAGGGCCGTGAACAGCACCGTCCGGATGGGGACGTTGACGCCCACGCCGAGGGTGTCGGTGCCGCAGATGACCTTCAGCAGACCGGCCTGTGCGAGCTTCTCCACCAGGCGCCGGTACTTGGGCAGCATGCCGGCGTGATGGACACCGATGCCATGGCGGACGTAACGGGACAGGTTGCGGCCGAACTTGGTGGTGAAGCGGAAGTTGCCGATCAGTTCGGCGATCTGGTCCTTCTCCTCGCGCGAGCACATGTTGATGCTCATGAGCGCCTGCGCCCGCTCCACGGCCTGCGCCTGGGTGAAGTGGACGATGTAGACCGGCGCCTGCCTGGTCTCCAGCAGGTCCGTGAGCGTCTCCGTGAGCGGGGTGAACTTGTACTCGTAGGAGAGGGGCACCGGGCGGGTGGCGGAGCGCACCACCGAGGTCGGGCGGCCGGTGCGGCGGGTGAGGTCCTTCTCGAAGAAGGAGACGTCGCCGAGCGTGGCCGACATCAGGATGAACTGCGCCTGCGGGAGTTCGAGCAGGGGGATCTGCCAGGCCCAGCCGCGGTCGCCCTCCGCGTAGAAGTGGAACTCGTCCATGACGACCTGGCCGACGTCCGCGTCCTTGCCGTCGCGCAGCGCGATGGACGCGAGCACCTCGGCGGTGCAGCAGATGACGGGAGCGTCGGCGTTGACGGACGCGTCGCCGGTCAGCATGCCGACGTTCTCGGTGCCGAAGAGCTTGCACAGCTCGAAGAACTTCTCCGACACCAGCGCCTTGATCGGGGCCGTGTAGAAGGTGACCTCGTCCCGGGCCAGGGCGGCGAAGTGGGCGCCCGCGGCGATCATGCTCTTGCCGGAGCCGGTGGGCGTCGACACGATCACGTTCGCGCCGGAGACCACCTCGATCAGCGCCTCCTCCTGGTGGGGGTAGAGCGTGAGACCCCGCTCCTGTGCCCACGACTCGAAGGCTTCGTAGAGGGCGTCGGGGTCGGCGGTCGGCGGCAGCTGATCGATGAGGGTCACGCACCCATCTTGCCTGGCCTCCCGGCCGATGGGTGAATCGGCTGCGGGTGCGAAGATCACGGCAGCTACGCTGTGGCGCCGACGGAGCGTCAATGCACCCGGTCAACTGGACAGCGGCACACGAGGAATGGGGCGGGGAACGGCCATGATGGGACCAGCACACTCACTGTCGGGAGCCGCCGCCTGGCTCGGCGTCGGAGCGGCGGCCGCCGCGGCCGGGCACCCCATGCCCTGGCCGGTCGTGCTGGTCGGGGCCCTGATCTGTGCCGGCGCGGCGCTCGCCCCCGACCTCGACCACAAGGCGGCCACCATCTCGCGCGCCTTCGGGCCGCTGTCGCGCTGGCTCTGCGAGATCGTCGACAAGCTGTCGTACGCCGTCTACAAGGCCACCAGGAAGCAGGGCGACCCGCGCCGCTCCGGTGGACACCGGACGCTGACGCACACCTGGCTGTGGGCGGCTCTGATCGGCGCGGGCTGTTCGGCGGCGGCGATCACCGGCGGCCGCTGGGCGGTGCTGGCGATCCTGTTCGCGCACATGGTGCTGGCGATCGAGGGCCTGCTGTGGCGGGCGGCCCGCGGCTCCAGCGCCGACGTCCTGGTCTGGCTGCTGGCGGCGACGAGCGCGTGGATCCTCGCGGGCGTCCTGGACAAACCGGGCAACGGCTCGGACTGGCTGTTCACCGCGCCGGGCCAGGAGTACCTGTGGCTGGGGCTGCCGGTCGTACTGGGGGCGCTGGTGCACGACATCGGGGACGCGCTGACCGTCTCCGGCTGCCCGATCCTGTGGCCGATCCCGGTGGGCCGCAAGCGCTGGTACCCGGTGGGTCCGCCGAAGGGCATGCGGTTCCGGGCGGGCAGCTGGGTCGAGCTCAAGGTGCTGATGCCGGCCTTCATGCTGCTCGGGGGAGTGGGCTGCGCGGCCGCCCTCAATGTGATCTGACGGCCGGGCCGGGGTCAGTCGGCTCCTCGGCTCCCGCCGGGGGCCTGCCCGGCCCCGCCGTAGCGCCGCTCGAAGCGCGCGACGCGGCCTTCCGAGTCAACCGTGCGGGCCTTGCCCGTGTAGAAGGGGTGGCTCTCCGAGGAGATCTCGACGTCGACCACGGGGTACGTCTCGCCGTCGTCCCACTCGATGGTCTGGTCGCTGGTCGCGGTGGACCGGGTCAGAAAGGCGTATCCGGCGGAACGGTCGCGGAAGACCACGGGACGGTAGTCGGGGTGCTTGTCCTGCTGCATGGATGCTCCTCGCACGGGGCGGCAGGCGGGCCGTGGACGTCGGGGTCAGCCGTAGTAGGTGTCCTCGTCCACGATGTGCATCGCGGCCTCCTCGGCGGAGGCGCCGGCGCCGTCGATCCCGACGTCCGTGGCGACCAGGGCGCTTTCCTCGTCCTCGTGCGCGCCTTCGTCGGGTGCCACGAGGCGGCCGGAGCGGAGCCCGCCGACCTCGTTGTCCAGGAGTTCGCCGTCGGTGCCCTGGCAGTCGCCGATGCCGTCGTCGTCCGGTGCGGCGAGATCGGGCAGCTCCTCGGCGAGGCGCTGGTCCAGGGTCTCGCCCTGGTGGCGCTCCGCCGCCGTCACGCCGGTGTGCTCCACGGCCCAAGGCCGCTCGGGAGGGGACCAGCCCCGGTCGAGGGGATCGTCGACACCGTCGGCGACCAGCGTGTCCTCCGCGTCGAGCAGCCCCGAGTCCTCCTGGATCTCGGATCCATCGGGCTGGTAGACGTCGTCTCCCCATCCGTCGGCGCTGTCCACGGGTACCTCCAGGTGCTGGGGACGGCTCCTTCTCACCACGGTCGGCGCAGGGCCGTCGGCGCGCGCGGCACGAGTTTCACCCGGCTCGAACCGGACGGTTCCCGGGCGTCCCCCGAACCGGTGCTGCCCTCCAGCCTTCCACCCCGGTTCGGCACCGCGCAACGGCACGGGCCCTGGCCTGGGGGTGCATGTCCGCGCCACGGTCCGAGGCGGCAGGCAGGGCGGCCCGGCGCGGGGCGGGCATGCCGCTGTCCGGGCCGGCCGCTTCCGGACCGGCGGCTTTGCCGGGGTGGCTCCCGCCCCACCCCGGCCGGCTGTCATGGGCCCGGTGACCTGCCTGTTCGCTCACCCGTGCCAGGACCGCCAAAGCGCCGCGTAGGCTCCGTCCGCCGCTACGAGCTGGTCGTGGCTGCCGAGCTCGCTGATGCGGCCGTTCTCGACGACGGCGATGACGTCGGCGTCATGGGCGGTGTGCAGGCGGTGGGCGATGGCGACCACGGTGCGGCCGTCGAGGACGCGGGCGAGGGACCGCTCCAGATGGCGGGCCGCGCGCGGGTCGAGGAGCGAGGTCGCCTCGTCCAGGACGAGCGTGTGCGGGTCGGCCAGGACCAGCCGGGCCAGCGCGATCTGCTGGGCCTGGGCCGGGGTGAGCGCCACACCGCCCGAACCGACCTCGGTGTCCAGGCCGTCGTCCAGCGCCCGCGCCCAGGCGTCCGCGTCCACCGCGCCCAGGGCCGCCCACAGCTCGGCGTCGACGGCGTCGGTGCGGGCGAGCAGGAGGTTGTCGCGCAGGGAGCCCACGAACACGTGGTGTTCCTGGTTGACGAGGGCGACGTGGGAGCGGACCCGTTCCGCGGGCATCCGGGACAGTTCGGCGCCGCCCAGGGTGATCCGGCCGTCCCGGGGCGCGTAGATGCCGGCGAGCAGCCTGCCCAGCGTGGACTTGCCCGCGCCGGACGGGCCGACCAGGGCCAGCCGGGTGCCGGGCGCGACCTCCAGCGACACCTTGCGCAGGACGTCGACGCCCTCGCGGTAGCCGAAGTGCACCCGGTCCGCGTGCACGTCGCGTCCGTCGGGGGTCAGCGAGGCGTCCCCGGCCTCCGGCTCGATGTCGCGGACACCGACCAGGCGGGCCAGCGACACCTGGGCGACCTGTACCTCGTCGTACCAGCGGAGGATCAGGTTCACCGGGTCGACGAGCATCTGGGCGATGAGCGCGCCGGTCGTCAGCTGACCCACGTCGATCCAGCCGTTCAGGACGAAGACCCCGCCGGCCATCAGCACCGAGCCGAGCACCAGCACGTGCACGGTGCTGATCACCGGGAAGAGCACGGACCTCAGCCACAGGGTGTACCGCTCCCAGGCCGTCCACTCCTTGATCCGCCGATCCGACAGGGCGACGCGACGGTCGCCGAGGCGGTGCGCCTCGATGGTGCGGCCGGCATCCACGGTCTCGGCGAGCGAGGCGGCCACGGCGGCGTATCCGGCGGCCTCCGAGCGGTAGCCGGACGGTGCCCGCCTGAAGTACCAGCGGCACCCCACGACCAGCACCGGTACGGCGAGCAGCACCGCGGCCGCGAGCGGCGGCGCGGTGACGACCAGCCCGCCGAGCAGCAGCACGACCCACACGGAGCCGATGGCCAGCTGCGGCACCGCCTCGCGCATGGCGTTGCCGAGCCGGTCGATGTCCGTGGTGATCCGCGAGAGGAGGTCGCCCGTGCCCGCCCGCTCCAGGACGCCCGGCGGCAGGCCGACCGAGCGCACGAGGAAGTCCTCGCGCAGGTCGGCCAGCATCCGTTCGCCGAGCATCGCGCCGCGCAGCCGTACTTCGCGTACGAACACGGCCTGCACGACCAGCGCCAGCACGAAGAGCCCGACGGTCAGGCCGAGATGGAGCTCCCGCGCCCCGTCGGACACCCTCTCGACGAGCCCGCCCAGCAGACAGGGGCCCGCCATGGAGGCCACCACGGCCACGGTGTTGACGCCGATGAGGAGCAGGAAGGCACGGCGGTGCCGGCGGAACAGCTCGGCCACATAGTCGCGGACGGTCGCGGCGGCGCCGACGGGCAGGGTGGTGGCCGTCGTCGGGGCTGCCGGGTCGTACGCCGGTGGCGCGACGCCGATCATGCGCTCTCCTCGATCTCTTCGAACGCCCCTCGCCGGGCGGCCTGGTGGTGGTCCGGCACACCCCGCAGGGCGGCTGTCCCGTCCTCCGTCTCGCGGGTCACGACCGCCCGGTACCGGGGCTCCGTGTGCACCAGTTCGCGGTGCACACCGACCGCCGCGACCTCGCCCTCGTGCACCAGGACGACCCGGTCCGCCCGGTCCAGCAGGAGAGGCGACGAGGTGAACACCACGGTCGTGCGCCCCGTCCGCAGCTGCCGCACCCCCTCCGCGATGCGGGCCTCGGTGTGCGAGTCGACGGCGGAGGTCGGTTCGTCCAGGACGAGCACCTCGGGGTCGGTGATCAGGGACCGGGCCAGCGCGAGCCGCTGGCGCTGGCCGCCCGACAACGAGCGTCCCCGCTCGGTGATCCGGGTGTCCATCGGGCCGGCCGCGTCCAGCGACGCCTGTGCGAGCGCCTCCAGGACGTCTCCGCACTGCGCGGCCGCCAGCGCGTCCTCGGCGCGTACGGCACCGGACGCGGGGACGTCGAGCAGCTCGCGCAGCGAACCGGACAGCAGCACCGGGTCCTTGTCCTGGACGAGGACGGCGGTGCGGGCGGATTCCAGGGGCAGTTCGTCGAGCGGCACACCCCCGAGCAGGACCGGCACACCGGCCTCAGCGGGATGCCCGCCGAGCCGTTCCGCGAGCCGCCCCGCCGCGTCCGGGTCGCCGCACACCACGGCGGTGAACCGGCCGCTCGGCGCGAGCAGTCCGGTGGCCGGGTCGTACAGGTCGCCCCCCGGCAGCTGGGCCTCGCGTGCCCCCGCGGTGTCCGTGGCCCGTTCCAGGGACAGTACCCGCGCGGCCCGTTTGGCCGACGGGCGCGAGAAGGAGTACGCCATGGCGATCTCCTCGAAGTGACGCAGAGGGTAGGTGAGGATCATGACCGCGCTGTAGACGGTGACGAGTTCGCCGACGGTGATCCGGCCCTGGTGGGCCAGGTCGATGCCGTGCCGGACGACCGCGATCAGCAGCAGCCCCGGCAGCAGTACCTGGATTGCGGAGATCAAGGACCACATCCGGGCGCTGCGTACGGCCGCGTGCCGCACCTCCTGCGAGGCGCGGCGGTAGCGGTCGAGGAACAGGTCCTCGCCGCCGATGCCGCGCAGTACGCGCAGTCCGGCGACGGTGTCCGAGGCCAGCTCGGTGGCCCGGCCGGCCTTCTCGCGCTGGAGGTCGGCGCGCCGGGTCGCCCGGGGCAGCAGCGGCAGCACGGCGAGCGCCACCACGGGCAGCCCGACCGCGACGATCACGCCGAGCGCCGGCTGGTAGACGACCAGGCCGACGCAGACCACGACGACCGTCAGCGCGGCCGCCGTGAAACGCGACACGGCCTCGACGAACCAGCCGATCTTTTCCACGTCGCCGGTCGAGACGGCCACCACTTCGCCGGCCGCCACCCGCCGGGTCAGCGCCGAGCCCAACTGGGCGGCCTTGCGGGCGAGCAGTTGCTGAACGCGGGCGGCTGCCGTGATCCAGTTGGTGACTGCGGTCCGGTGCAGGAAGGTGTCGCCCACGGCAATGCCCGTACCGCACAGCACCATCAGCAGGCCGGTCAGGGCCAGCCGGGTGCCGGAGCGGTCGACGACCGCCTGGACGGCGAGGCCGACGCAGAACGGCAGCGCGGAGACGGACACGAAGTGCAGCAGGCCCCAGGCCAGCGCCTTCAGCTGTCCGCCCAGTTGGTTCCGCCCCAGCCACCACAGGAATCGGGGACCCGAACGAGCGTCCGGTACGCCCGGGTCGGGATACGGAAGGTCTTGAATCTGCATGACGTCCCAGTGGCTCGTGTCAGGTGGGGGAGCGGCAACAAGCCGTGAAAGGTTCGCGTCGGAGCGTGGTCGAAATCAAACGGTTTTCCACGGACCTAGGCAGCGGGCCAGATCACAGGCCCCACCCCTTGATCACAGGGAAGGAAATCACACAATTACTCACGACCCCGCGGTATCCCCGCCGTGGAAGACGTCCCACGCAGCGGCGGCCGGGCGCAGATCTTCCACGCCGGGGTGGACGTACTTCTTCTTCGTGAACGAGGCGTTCGTGTGCCCGGCCCACGCGGCCAGCACCACGTCCGGGACGCCGGACACGGCGAGGAAGGTCAGGCAGGAGTGCCGCGCGTCGTACAGGCGCACCCGGCGCAGGCCCAGGCCGCCCATCAACCGGTAGGCGTACATGCGCAGCTGGCGGATGTTCAGGACCGCGCCCAGCTCGTCGACCGTGACGTAGCCGGAGTCCGTGTACGCCTCGCCCGCGGCCAGCTTCTCCGCGGCCTGCTTCGCCCGGAACCTCTTCAGCGCGTCGGCGGCCTTGGACGGCAGGGGAAGGCCGCGCTCTCCGGCCTCCGACTTGGTGTCCTTCTCGACGACCCTGCTGTTGCCCATCATGGTGCGGGTATTGGCCGTCTCCAGCGCGCCGAGCGTCAGGTCGACGTCCGACCACCGAAGGCCGCACACCTCGGCCGGGCGCAGGCCCATCAGGGACAGCAGCAGCACCGCATACATGCGGTCGCTCTCGATGCCCTTGATGAACTGCTGTACCTCCCCGACGGTCCACGGCTTCCCGCGGCGCCGCTGCCGCTTGTCCGTCTTCCTGTCGGCCAGCGAGATCTTCACGTACTGGGCGGGGTTGGAGGGGATCAGCCCGCGCACGACGGCCCGCCCGAGGGCCTCGCGCAGCCGGGCCAGGACGAACCTGACCGTCGTCACGGCCAGCCGCGTGCCCGGCGTGCCGCCTGTCCTGCGCCCCGTGGCGACGAGGGTGTCGACGAAGTTCTGCACCTGGTCCTCGGTGAGCTCCTGGAGCCGGATGTGCCCCAGGTGCTCGTGGACGTGGATGAGGGCGAGGCGGTAGGTGTTCAGGCTGGTCTCTTCGACGTCCCGCTCCTTGCGCTCAAGCCACTCGTCGATCCACTTGGCCACGGTCGTCTTGCTGGGCGCGATGTACGTCCCGCCGGTGATCTGCCCACGGATGCGGTCGACTTCGTTCTTTACCTCGGTCTTGGTGTCCTTGGTGATGGTCAGCTGCTTGCGCTTGCCGTCAGCGTCGCGGCCGATGTCGATCACGGTGCGGTATCTGGTCTTACCGCCCTTGAGGACGATCTTCTTGATCTCTGCCACTGGTTCCTCTCTCTCGACAGGTGGCTATCCACCTCCCAAGGACGGGAGGCAGAGTTCCACGTCCAGGACCGGGCTGACGCCGACGCCGGCACAGAGCCCGCTCCGGGCGGGTGCGGGCAACGGCGAGCTCCAAAGGGCTTCTTGGTCCTGGGAATCCTCCAAGTCCTCGGAGTCCTCCGGGTCCTGGGAGTCCTCAAGGTCCGCGGACTCGTCCAGGTCCTGGGACTCCTGCGGGTCTTCGGACTCCTGCTCGTCGGGCGAGCCTGTGGGTGTGATACCCGGGCCGGGCCCGGCAACTGTGGTGCCCGGTGCGGCTGTCGGCTCCTTGCCGACCTGCGCCACCGGTGTGGTGGGTACAGAGCTTGGCCGGGCGGATTCGCTGGGGCCGGGCGCGCTCGCAGAAGCGGGCGACGGGGTCCGGGCCAGGCCGCTCTGGCTGGACGCCAGCGGGGGGTTCGGGGGCGGTGTGACGGTCGCGGTGGGAGCCGTCGTCGGTGCGGAGGACGGCGGCCGGTGGTCGGCATCCGCATACCAGGGTGTGATCACGAGCAGAGTGGCCGTTGCGGCGCCGGCGGCCGTCGCGCCGATCGCCGTGCTGACGACGTAGCCGCGGTGTTCCCGCAAGGCCTCGCGCAGGAGCCCGGGTAATGCGAGGACCACGGCGATGGCGCCGCCCTTGTAGAGGCGCAGGTGCTTCTTGACGCGGACGGGTCTGTCACCCGGTTCGGGCTCTTTTCCCGGGTGGTCGCCGCCCACGACGGCCGGTTTCTCGGACAGGTGTGTGTCGGGCCGGGCGGCGCCGCTGGATCGGCGCCTGAGAATCGTGAGTTCGCGGTAGAGCTCGACGTGTACATCGGTGAGCTGCCGGATCGCGTCGTCAAAGCGGGCTTGGCGCCCCGCGATGCTGCTGATCCGCCGGAAAAGCAGAACCATCACGATGGTTAAGACGCCGAGTGCGACCGCGAGAATGAATTCGATCATCCTCATCCCCAGGTGGGTGCACGCGGGTCTTGCGAACATCAGTTACGTAGAGTGGGGGGATAGACACTCTGTGCTACATTGGACTATCTGTCATGCATATGCGCACGCTTCGTGACCGAACCGTGACCGTCGCCTGGCCGAACTGACCTCACCCGGCAGGACGTTGGCGGTCCTCCCCACGCCGGGTATCGGTCGCCTGGTGCAGCTCCTCGAACAGCTCCCGGAACGCCTCCCGCTGCTTGTCCAGGGGAAGCCTGCGGAACCGCTCGACCAGCTCCTCGACCTCGTCGGCGGCTCCGGCCTTCGGGGGTGCATGCTCCGGGTGCGGCACGTCCTCTGCGAGGCCCTTCGGCTTGCGGCCCTCCAGGGCGTCGCCATAGCCGCCCGGCGCCCACTTCAGTGCTCGTTCGATGCCGCGCCGAGTGAGGGGGCTGGCGTTATGGGGGTTGGTCCGGCCCTTCCGCAGGGCCGACAGGGTCTCGACGGTGACGCCCGACTGTGCGGAGACCTCTTTCCAGGTCATCCCGAGTTCGAGGCGTCGGTCCTCCATGGCCTGATCAAGTAGCTCGTGGGGGTTCGGGGCCATCGCTCCTCCTGTTGTCCTCCGCAGATTAGCGCAGATCAAAGCAGAACGCAGGAGGGGAGTCCCGGCCATTCTGTTTCTGTGCACAGATCTCGCGAGATGCTGGCAGCAGACCTGTTGAGATCTGAGTGGATCTGAGTTAGTCTCACTCGCATGCATCAGGTCAACAGCAAGCTCCGCAACGCACGCTTGCGACTCGGTCTGACGACGGTCGAGCTGGCCGCCCGGTGCACCGCTGAGGGCGCCGACGTCGACAACTCGCAGATCAGCAGATACGAGCGCGGCATCAACGCCCCGCGCGACCCCCGTGTCCGCGTGGTTCTCGCCCGCATCCTCGGCGTCGACGCGGCGACCGACTTCGGGCCCAACACCTTGATCGGCGAGTCCGGCGAGGGCGCGGCGTGATGGCCGGCAGCGCCGTCCGCCCGACTCTCGACCAGGTCCGCGCCTGGCCCGCCACGGTCGCGCCTGCCCAGGCGGCGACCGCGCTCGGCGTCTCCAAGAGCCACCTCAACGAGCTCATCCGGCGTGGCCAGGCTCCGGTCAAGGTCCTGCGCCTCGGAGGACGCAACCGCGTCGTCACCGCTGCACTCGTGCGCCTCCTCGAAGACGCCTGAACGAGGGAGGGCCCATGGCCCGGCAGATCCGCGTGCAGCCGCGCACGCCCCGGCCGCGCGAACCCCGGCCGATCGACAACCGGACGCCCAGCGGCAGACCGCTGCCCTACTGACGCGAGCGGGGCCGTCGTGCACCCGACGGCCCCGAATGATCCACCAATTCACCCTCACCAGGAAGGAAGTGGACTCGTGACCAGCATGACACAGCCGGGTCCCGAACCGCCGCCGCGCGTGGAGGGCGGCAAGCCCGCCGTCGAGGTCGAGCGGGACGACCTGCGCGAGCTGCTGCGGGCCATCGTCGAAGCCCTCGACGTGCCGGACGGCGCCGGGCGTTCGCCGCTTCTGGACCGGCGCTCGGCCCGCATCGTCGAGGCGCTGCGAGCCGTCCTGACGGGCAAGACCCCGTCTCCGGGCATCCCGTGGGAGACGGCCTTCCTGCGCATGAAGACCGCCGAGGACAGGCCGGTGCCGTATGCACTGACCGCCAGGACGCTGGGCGGTGATGTCTGATGCCGCGCATCGCCTACGTGGAGAAGAACTTCAGCCCGTCCAGCATGGCCATCATCAGCCGGGCCAACGCCATCTGCGCCGAGTACGCGGGCCAGGGCTTCGACTTGACCTTGAGGCAGCTGTACTACCAGTTCGTCGCGCGCGGCTACCTGGCGAACAAGCAGACCGAGTACAAGCGGCTCGGCTCGATCGTGAACGATGCCCGCCTGGCCGGGCTGCTCGACTGGAACTACATCGTCGAGCGCACCCGGAACCTGCGCGGCCTGTCCCACTGGGACGACCCGGAGTCGATCATCCGGTCGGTGGCGTACGGCTACCGCACCGACCGGTGGGCCGACCAGCCGCACCGGGTCGAGGTGTGGATCGAAAAGGACGCCCTTGTCGGTGTGATCACCGGGGCGTGCAACCGGAACGACGTCGACTACTTCTCGTGCCGGGGCTACACCTCGCAGTCCGAACTGTGGGGCGCCGCCCGCCGCCTGGCCCGCTACGAGGCGGACGGCCAGAAGCCGGTCGTCATCCACCTCGGGGACCATGACCCGTCCGGCATCGACATGACCCGCGACATCGCAGAGCGGTTCGCCCTGTTCGGCGCCGACGTCACGGTGCGGCGCATCGCGTTGAACATGCCGCAGGTCGAGGAGCACCAGCCGCCCCCGAACCCGGCCAAGCTGACCGACTCCCGCGCGTCCGGCTACATCCGCCGCTTCGGGCGCAGCAGTTGGGAGCTGGACGCCCTCGACCCCACCACCCTGGACCGGCTCATCGAGGATGAGATCTGGGCGTGGCGTGACGCCGACCTGTGGGCCGCCGCCACGGCGGAGATGGAGCGCGAGCGCGCCCAGCTCGAAGCCGTCTCCCGCCGCTGGCCGGACGTCGCCCGGCTGGTCGCCGAGGACGGTGACGGCAATGGCTGAGCCGCTGAGCCGGGCGGTGCTCGCCCAAATCCGCGCGGGTGTCGAACGCAACCCGGGCACGCCGTCCGCGCGCACGATCCGCCTGCTGCTCGACGAACTCGACCGGTGGCGGCCCGTGCAGCAGACGCCCTTCCCGCTGGACGGCATCTACCTCGACGTCCTTGTCTGCTCGGCCAACGGCCAGAACGTCGTCCAGACGGCCCACGCCCTGCACGTGGCGCCCGACGCCGTCCGCTCCCGCCGCAAGCGGATCCGCGACCGGCTGAACGTCGCCTCCATGGAACAGGCCGTCGCCGTGGCCATCCGGCAGGGCTGGCTGCCCCTCGGCGAGATCGAGATCCCCAGCGGCTGCACCCACCACACCCGCGACCTGATCCGCACACCCGGAGGCGCAGCATGAGCATCGACACGCCCGCCATGAAGCTCGACTGGCGGGGCATCGTCACCGCCGATGATGAGCTGCTGCGCCGAGTCGCGGCGCTGGCCGTTCAGTTCCCCGTCGGCTGCCGCATCGAGAGCATCCGGTCCGGCCGCGAAGGCACCGTCCGTGCCGACGAGCCCGTGCACGTGCCCGGCTACTTCGACGGCGATCCGACGGCCGTCTGCCTCAGCCGCATCGGCACACCCATGGTGTTCGCGCACTGGGACAACGAAGAGGGGATCACCTGGGGCGTGTGGGTGCCCGCCGACACGGTGCACCGCGTCCCGTCCCGCGCCGTGAACCGGCCCTCGAACCGTGCACAGACGGGTGCTCGGCGATGAAGTGGGCTCTGATCACTCCGGACGGCGAACTCACCCACCACGACGGCGAGCCCGACTGGAACGCGGTCATCGGGCCGGAAGGCCGGGCGCGGGTCCGGCTGCCGGATCTGGCCGTGGCCGGGTGGGTCAACGACGTCGGCCACGTCCTGACCGAGAAGTACCCGCGCAACATCACCGGTTCCTGCGTGCTCATCGCGCTCGGCGCCCTCCGGCAGCCGTACGCCGGGCCGGTCGTCTTCACCGGGTGGGAACCGCGTCACACCGCGCTCGGCCTGCCGGAGATCGTCTCCCTGCCGCAGCCCGGCTTCCTGACGGCCTTCCACCGCGAGGTGACGGCCGCCCTCGAAGGCCGCCACACCGCCCACCCGCCACGCTGGGCCGCCGCCATCCGCGAGATCGCCGACTTCGTGCACACCGCCCCGACGCCCGGCATCACCATCCGCCCGGGGAGGCCGTGGTGAAGCCGCCGGTCCCCTCCACCGGGCCGGAGGCTCATCCCCCCACGTCCGGCCCGGGACGCCTCGTCGCGCCCACTGCGCGCCTGCTGCTGCCTGCCGGTGCCCCGGAGGACATCTGGCGCACGGTGCGGCAGACCGGGGCCGGCGGCAGCGACGTGGCCGCCATCCTCGGCCTGGACCGCTACCGGGGCCCCCTGCACGTGTGGCAGGACAAGACCGGCCAGCTGCGGCCCGAGCGGGACGTCCGCCTGGAGCGCGCCGCCCGCCGCGGCCACCGGCTGGAATCGCTGGTCGCCGAGTTCTTCACCGAGGACTCCGGCCTCACCGTGCTCGACTCGCCCGGCACCCTCCAGCACATCGACCACCCGCACTGGATCGCCAACCCGGACCGGCTCACCGTTGCACCAGATGACACCGGCCGCGACGAACTCGGCGTCCTGGAGTGCAAGACCCGCACCTGGCGCTCCGCCCGCATCGAGGGCTGGCGCGGCGAGGAGCCGCCCGACGGGCCCTCCCTGCAAGCCCACTGGTACCTCACCGTGACCGGCTACCGGCACGCCTACATCGCCGGTCTCCTCGACGACGACCTCGTCTGGTTCCGCCTCGAACGCGACGACGAACTGTGCCAGCTGCTCGCTGACGCCGTCGACGAGTTCTGGCAGCACCACGTCCTCACCGGCATCCCGCCCCAGCCGGACGGCTCCAAGGCCACCGCCGACCTCCTCGCCCGCATGTGGGAGGCCGAGCAGGACGCGACCGCCGACGTCGACCCCGTGGAGACCACGCTGCTGCTGGCCCGCCGGCGCGAGCTCGCCGCGCGCGCGGCCGAGCTGGGCGGCGACCTCGACACGGTCGACAACCGGCTCCGGGCCCTGCTGGGGGAAGCCGAGGTGGCGCTCGTCGGCGGCCGTCCCGCCTACACGTGGCGGCAGAACGGCACCTTCGCGGCGAAACGGTTCCGTGAGGCCGAGCCCGAACTCGCCGCCGCCTACACCCGCTCGGTCCCGGCCGTCGACCTCGACCGGCTGAAGGCCGAGCGCCCCGAGACCTATCGCCAGTACCGGGCGCGGCGGCTCGTCGTGCCCACGGAAGGATGACCATGGCCGACCTCAAGGACCGCGTGAAGCAGGCGACCGGTGACCAGGAACCGCCCCTGGAGGGGCCGCAGCCGCACGACGTCGCACTGCGGGACGACAAACTCGCCTGGCTCCAGGGCCACAAGGCCTATTTCACCGACGCCCTGCCTCGGCATGTCGACCAGGCGCACTTCACCGCGGTCGCCCTGTCGGTGATGCCCAACCTGAAGAACTGCACCAATGCGTCGATCATGCGGTCATTCCTCGCGTGTGCCCGATTCGGCCTGGAGCCCGACGGCCGCCAGTCCGCGATCGTCCCGTACAAGGACGTCGCGACCTTCCAGCCCATGTACGAGGGCTACATCGAGCTGATGTACCGGCACCCCCGCGTCGACAGCGTCCACTTCGGCTGGATCCGGGAGAAGGATCAGTGGGACTACACGCCCACCGAGCCGAGCCCCCGCGACTTCTTCCACAAGCCACGCGTCGACCTGTCTGAGGAGGAGCGCGGGCCGGTGATCCTCGCCTGGGCATTCGCCTGGATCGAGGGCCGCCGCTCCCAAGTGATCATCCTGAACCGGCAGCAGGCCACGCAAATCCGCGACAAGTACAGCAAGGCCTATGCGAAGGCCGAGCGCGAGGGCAAGCGGGACAGCACCTGGCACACCGAATTCGACGCCATGTGGGCCAAATCCTGTGTGCGCCGCCTCGTCAAGGTCGTGCCGACGTCCACCGAACTGTCTGAGCTGATCAGCGCCGACGATGACGCTGACGAGGCAGGCTCCGCGCCCGCCGTCATCCGCGGCACAGTCATCTCCCGCGACGACCAGGGCGACAGCGAGCAGCAGCCGTCGGCCGCCAGGTGGCCGGAGACCGCACAGCCCCGTTCCGGTGGTGAAGACGGCGGTGAGACGCCGTGAGCGTGGTTCTGCTGCCGCCGGTGACCACGTCGTGCGGCCGGATCGATGCCGAACCCCTCACCGTGGGGCCGCGGTTCGTTCGCACGCGGGCCATGTCCCGCTGGCACCGGCCCCGTTCCGGCCGCCGCTACGTCAGGACCGGGCGGGCCGTCTTCGACCTGTGGTGCGGGGGCGGCTACGTCGACGACACCGCGCTGGGGTGCGACACTCCGCCGCCTGGCGAGCTCGTGTGCGGCACGTGCGACGGCCGCGCGGTCGGCGCCGGACAAGAGGTCGACGGGCCCGACGGCAGGGAGTTGCTGTTCTCGCCCCGCTGGATCGACCCGCCGAAGAACTGCCCCGGCTCCCGCCGCACCTTGTTCGCCGAGATGGCCGGCGGGCGCGTGGGCCGCTGTCTCGTGTGCGGCGACCTCCAGCCGCTGCGGGCGATGGGCGGCCCGTACGACCCGCGCTGGGCCATCGTGCAGCACCCCACGGGGGCCGCCCTCGTGGCACCGTGCGCGTTCCACCGCTGGCGCTACCTGACCGTCGCAGGCGATCGGATGGCGTGCGCGTGCGGCAGGGTCCTGGACGCCCCCACCGCAGCGGACCAGAGGGACTGAGGCGGTGGACTGGGTGAAGCTCTCGTCCTCGTACTACCTGGACCCGGCCGTCGCGAGCCTCCCGGATGCCGAAGCCGAGATCGGCTTCATCCGGTCGCTGGCGTACGCCGGAGCGCAGGAGACGAGTGGCTTCATCCCCGCGGCGATCGCCCCGTCGTTGTTCCGTCGTCGTCGGTACGCGGCGTCGGTCGAGGCACTCGTAGCGGCCTCGCTGTGGATTCCGGTCTGTGGAGATCGCGACCAGCTTGAGGGTTGGCGGATCGCTCGCTGGCAGGAATGGCAGGAGGAGCTAGAGGCTCTCGCCCGGCGCAGGGCGGCCGACCGTGACCGGAAGCGCAAGGAGCGCGACAGGCGGAAGAACGAGCAGGTCAAACCCCTGTCACGTGACACGTCCGCGGACAGTCCGCAGCCAGAGAGTAAGAGCTCGCCCCCTCCTTCGGAGGGGGGCGAGCGAGCGCGTACGCGAGCGCGCCCACGCGCACGCGACGCCCCGCCGCAGGGCGGTGGTCTGCCCGCCGTCGACTGGCACCCGTTCCAGCCCGACGCGGACAGCGACGGCACCAGCTGCCTGCTGTGCGGGCTGCTCGCCGACAACCGCCGCCACCGGGAGGTGTGATGGCCGACCGCGACCCCGACCAGGAGACCCGCGACGCCGTGACGGCGCTCGCTCACCGGCTTCGCCAGCGCGACGCCGACGCGCCCGGCGAGCGGCTAGACGCCGAGCTGTTCGCCCGCGAGTTCGTCACCGCGCTGCGCACGCGCGGCTGGCGGCCCACCCTCGCCCGCCCCGCCCCGCCGTGGAAGGCCACGCCGCCGCCCGCCACGCCGGACACGGTCCACCAGCGCGCCGCCGAGATCCGCTCGGCGCTGCGCCACCCGCCGACCCCCACCACCGAATGATCACCTGAGGGAGATGAGGGCGATGACCGCAACGCACATCGCCGCGCCACACCACCCGCTCGCCGCGCTCACCACGTGGCTGACCGAGCACTTCCACCACCGGCGCCCCGCCGAAGCCGGCACCCCAGACGGCTGCGAGGTGCTGCGCCTGGCCTTCCCGCCCGGCCACCCCTACCGCCAGGACCTCGAAGCCCCGGCCCTGAAGGGCGCGTTCGCGCAACTGGCCGCCGACCACCCGACCGAGGTGGCCGTGGCCGCGATGCGCGACGCCGACCGCGAGGAACTCCTGCTCGGCATCGTCGACGACTGGTTCCGGCACGCCCACGCCGCGCCGCAGCACCGCTGGTCGCCGCAGGAGATCACCCTGTACGAGCAGCTGCTCGGCTCCGTGCGCGCCTGTTTCCGCCCCGCCGGTGGTGCACGATGAGCCGCCGCACGATCAGCCCCGAGAAGCGTGCTGCCGTCGAACAGCTGCTGCGCGACGGCCTGTCCGACAAAGGCATCGCCCGGCAGACCGGAGCCCACCACACGACCGTGGCCAAGGTCCGCAAGGCCCTGCGGCTGCCCGTGCACAAGTCCGGCCGCAAGAGCTACCCGAGTCTGGAGGAGGCGTTCCGGGCGCGCATCGAGCCGGTCGAGGGCGGGCACCTGCGCTGGATCGGCAACCGTGTCAGCGGCGGCAACCCGCAGCTCATGCACGACGGAAAGCCGTACAGCGCGTACCGGGTCGCCTTCACGCTGCGCACCGGCCGCGAGGCGACCGGCCAGGCCCGGCCCGGCTGCGACTACGCGCACTGCGTCGAACCCCGTCACGTCGAGGACCAGGACGAGCGGGAGCGCAATCGCAACGACTACGCGGCGATCTTCGGCGGTGAGTCATGAGCGGCCTGAAGGGCCGGACGAGGGCCGACCACCGGCACGCCGCCGCCACGGCCCGGCAACTGCCCGGCACATGGGTGCTCGCCGCGACGTACGGCAGCTCGCAGAGCGCGACCTCCGCTGCCTGGCACGTCCGCACCGGCAACGCGCGCATGCCCGCCTACCAGCCCGCCGGAGCGTTCGAGAGCCGCACCGAACTCACCCAGGACGGCGCCGACCTCTACGTCCGCTACGTCGCGCCGCAGCCCGCACAAGGAGCCGCACGGTGAGCCCTGACGACTACGACCGGCTGTACGCCGAGGCGCGCGAGCGGCCCGCCTTCTCCAACGGCACCGAGGGCTACGGCTGGATGGCCGCGAACTGTGACCGGTGCATCCACGACAAGTCGGCCCGCCAGGGCAACGACGCCCAGGGCTGCCCGCTCGTTTTGATCACGCTGATGGGCCGCACCCCGGCGCAGTTCCTCGACGGCCCGCGTGACGAGGAGGGCCGGTACGGGATCGCCGACCAGTACGTGTGCACCGAGTTCCGCAGCGAGGACGACCCCGACCCGGAGCCCCGGCCCATCCCGACGCCGCCCGGGCAGGGCGAGTTGTGGCCGCGCGAGCCCTTCGAGGGCCGCCGGATGCTCACGCCGCTGGAGCCGGCGGCGGAGGGGGTGACCCCGTGCTGAGGCCCCTTGTCGACGAGTCCCGTCCGGCCGCTGTCGCGGAGGCCGCCCGCCTGTACGTCCTCGCCGTCATCTACGCGGCCCTCGGGGGAGTCGCGTGGCTCCTCGCCGGCCGCCGCCTCGCCCGTGCCAGCAAGGAGAACTGATCAATGTCCTACCGCAAGCTCACCCAGGCAGAGCTGGTCGCCGAGGCCCGCGAACGGTTCGGTGACGACCCGCTCAAGTGGGCGTTCCAGTGCCCCTCCTGTAAGGACATTGCCACGGGCCAGGACTTCCGCGACGCCCTCGCCGAGCAGCCGCGCACGAACCGGAACGGCGAGCCCGTCGTCGCCTCCGACGTGCTCGGACAGGAGTGCATCGGCCGCACCCTCGGCGTCCTGGAGGGCCGCGAGACCCGCAGCTGCGACTGGGCGGCGTACGGACTCTTTCCGGGCCCGTGGGAGATCGTGCTGCCGGACGGCCGCAGCGTCCACGGCTTCCCGCTCGCCCCGGCGCCGGAGCGTGTGCCGTGATCGTCTACGCCCTCGCAGCCGGAGGTTCTGCCGGTGCCCTGGTGCTCGCCTGGCAGTCGCTTCCACGCGTGATTCAGCGTCTCGCCCCCGCAGGCAGCGGACTGCACCGGTACGCCAAGACGCCCGGCCAACTGCGCGCCGAACTTGCCCGCAGCGACCGTGAGAACGAAGACCTCGCGTGCGCGCTCACCACGGTCAGCAACGACCGTGACCGCGCCGTCCGCACCGCGTGGGCGTGGCGGCACGCGGCGCACATGGCCGCCGACCGCGTCGGCGAACTCGCTGAGCAGGCCCGCGAGGTTCCGCAGCTGCGCGAGGACACCCGTGCTCTGCGCGCCCAGCTCGCCAACGCGACCGCAGTCAGCCAGGCCGCCACCTTCGGCGACGACGACCCGACCGTGCCGGGCGGCATCCCGATCATCACCGGCGCCCCCTACGCCTCCAAAGACCCCGGGCGCATCCGCGTCTGACCCGAGACCCGCCCGCCGCTGGGATGTCACCGGCCCGGCGCCGGGCGCACCAAGGAGAACACCGTGACCCGTCCCCTTCCCGCCCCGCCGCCCCGCGTCGCCCGGCTGCCCCGCGACAAGCACGGCCGTCCCATCCCCTGGTTCGTGGCCCGCGTGAACGGGGCGCCGGACTTCCGCATCGCCGAGGACCGCAAGATGACCGGCGCGATCATGTTCCGGTGCTGCTGGATCTGCGGCGGCACCCTGCGCAACCAGACGCTAGGCCTGGCCGCCACCCAGTACGCGTACGTCATCGGGCCGATGTGCGCCGTGAACCGGGTGAGTTCGGAGCCGCCCTCGCACCGCGACTGCGCCCTCTACGCCGCTATGGCCTGCCCGTTCCTGACCACGCCCGGCATGCGCCGCCGCGACACCAACATGCCCGTGGACGTCATCGACCCCGAGGGCGTCATGATCCGCCGCAACCCGGGCGTGAGCCTGGTGTGGATCACCAACACGTGGCGCATGGTGCGCGGCGCCCGGCTGTGGGACGTCGCCGCGCCCGTAAAGACCCACTGGCTGTGCGAAGGCCGGCTCGCCACCCGTGACGAGGTGGTGGCCTCCCTGGACGACGGCATGCCGGCCCTGAGGACCGAGGCCGAGCGGGCCCCGGACCCGCAGGCCGCGCTCGACGAGCTGGAGTGGCGTTACGAGCACGCCCTCGACCTGCTGCCTGCCGAGACGGCCGTGAGGTGACCCATGAGCGCCTACACCGGGTCCATCCCCGACACGGCCGCGCGCCGCCGCGACTGGGCGGAGGAAGCCGCCTGCCGCGACGAGGACCTGGAGCTGTTCTTCAGCGACCTCACCCAGCACCAGGCACGCACCCTCTGCGTCGTGCACTGCCCGGTCCGGGCAGCCTGTCTCGAATCCGTCATGGCCGCCGAAAGCGGCAAGGGCCGCGACCACCGGCATGGCATCTTCGCCGGCCTCGACGGCAGGCAGCGCTGGCGGCTGGACCCGGATGCACCCGGCAAGGACGAAGAGGAGGAACCGGCGGCCGATCCACAGCCCTGCGGTACGGCTGAGGCTCTTGAAAGGCACCTCGCGCACGGCGAGCAGGTTGACGACCGGTGCTGGAGCGGCGAGGTGCGGCGCGTCCGTCACCGGTCCGGGCCCCGCGACGGCCGCTTCGAGCCGGAACCGGACCCGGTTCAGCAGCCGTCGCCGATGGCCGAACCGGACCTGTTGACGGCCGTGCCCGAACCGGAGCCGGCGCCGGCGCCGGAGCTGGCGGCGCCCTCGCCCGTACCGAAGCCCCGTCCCCGACCGCGCGGCGATACACCCCACGAACGCCGCATCTACACCCTGTGGATGACCGGCGCGAGCGACCTGGACATCGCCCGCCGCATGGCCGTCAGCGTGCCGTCCGTGCGGCGCGTCCGCGAACGGCTCGGCCTGCTGCCCAACCTGCATGCGAGGGCGTCATGACGCCGGAAGAAGCTGCCTGGGTGTACGAGCACGTTATCTGCGGCTACCACGACGCCAACGAGCGCAATTGGTGGTGCGGCCCGGACCAGTCGGATGACCGCCTCACCTGCGTCTGCCAGTTGCCCTGCGTCTGGTGTGCGGAGGGCCAGCACGACCGCTGCCGTCGCCAGCACGAGCGTCAGCGGGCGGAAGCAGTACGAGCCGGGCAGACGGACCCGTATGCCGACGCCACGCCCCGCAAGCCCTGGCGGCCGCTCGGGTACGGCGCGGAAACCTCCCTGCGTGCACCCGCCTCGTGGTGGCCCGTGTCCCGCAAACGGACGCTGTATGTGGCTGTGTGGCTCGCCGACCGGGTGTGCCGTTACCTGTCCGGCTGCGCCGTCTGCCAGCCGCCGCAGCCCGCCGCGGCACCCGAACCGGACGCGTGGGCGCACGGGCTGCTGTTCGACCTGGAGGCGTCATGACGGCCCGGCTCCAGATCTTCGCCGACTGCCCCTATGGCGGCTGCGAGGACGGCTACTGCGCCTGCCTCGAACGGGACATTGACGAGGAGACGGACCCCGACGAGATCGCCGAACTCGCCGACGTCTACGGCCTCCTGGACGAGCACGTGCCGGAGCGCACGGTGCGGCGGTACTGCCCCGTCTGCGGTCAGGTCGTCGACGCCGACGAAGACAACCCCGACCGGGTGCCCGGCCACGACCGGTTCGGCGACCGCGTCCTGACTTGGTGCCTCGGCAGCGATACCCGTCAGCGCCTGGAGGTGGCTCCGTGACGCCCCGCGACGTGCTGATCGTCAGCTTCATCGGCGCATTCTTCGGCGTCGTGATCGCCCTGGTCCTGGCCCTTGCCCGCGGCTTCCGCCTGCACCTCGCCGACGGCCGCACCCTCGACGGCGCGTGTTTCCCGTCCGGCCGCGCGGTCGTTCTCGACGATCCCGAATACGGGCTTGCGTCCGCGGCGACGTCCGTTGAGGAACTGCTGAAGGGCTACCGCGGCGCCCGCATCGAGTGGTCTCCCGAAGCCCTGGCCGTCATGGAGAGGCACCGTCAGGCGCTCGATGAGAAGGCGGCCGACGAGGCTGCGGGGAGGGCCGATGGCTGGCCAGCATCCCGCCGATGTCCTCCTCCAGCACCCGACGGTCATCGAGGCCACGCTCGCGGTCGCCGACGCCGACCTCCGGGATCGGAACGGCCCCGAGAACTCTGTCAGTCCCTGGTACCTCGCACCGATGGGGCCGACCGACCACATCTATCCGACCTGCCCCGGCCTGCGCCGTTCCCTGCGCCCCGGCGACGAGCCGCGTGAGGGCAGCGGCGACCTGTACCCCAATGCCGGCGATATGTGCGGCTGGTGCTGCCGCGTCTGGCGTGCACGACGAAGCAAGGAGAACACCGATGGACGCTGATCACCGCGTCGTCACGATCGACCGGCACGAGTGGACGCTGAAGAGCCCCGCCCACCACACCGAGGTGGAGAAGGCCGTCGCCGTTGCCGAGCACGAGCGGGCCGCCCTGACCAACAAGGGGGTGCGGGCCGGCGACGTGCACATCCATGGCGACGACACTGAGCTGGTCGTCTACTTCGAGACAGAGCGCCCGAAGGTTGCCACGCGCCACCCAAGGGAGGCCGTCGGTGTCTGATTGGTCACTGGACAGGACGATCAGGAGCCGAAAGGACTCTGCGGGCCTCTTCCACAAAGGCTATTCGGGCGTTCATGCCACGCGTGGTGCTGTTGTTGTAGTCCCGAACTCGTGCCTCGTAGTCGAGTTGCCCGTTGGCCACTGCGATAACCCGATCCCATATGGCGGCGGCGATTTCGTCCGCCAGCGTCGTCATTCGCTCTGGACCGGCGATCGCGACGTCCATGACGGCTCGTTGAAAAGTCTCGACAGCAACACGTTCATCCCGGCGCAGGTCTTCAGGAACCTCGGTATGACGTACGCCGTGATCCGTCCGGTATTGCAACACAATGCTGGTGGCCTGCCTGGACCGGTCGTAGTGCTCAAGAACCGCGGCATAGGCCGCGCGTCGCTCATCGCGGATACGGAGCCGTACTTCCGCCCATTCCTGATGCACCACCTGAGCGCGAGTCGTGCGGGCCTGAACCCAGGCCCCTCCAAACGCCCCCAGCAAGGTTCCAGCGATGCCAAGTCCCGCCGCCCATACAGCGGCAACCCCCTGATCCATGCAGGACATGATGCCGCCCCCGTGCTGGAGGCCTCCGATGCAGACGCTTGACGGCCTGGTCGCCGATCTCGGCGATCGCTACACCGGCGACGAGCAGCACCCAGGCGACGGCGGCCCCGGCCTGATAGCGCGCCTCGACAGCCTCGCCCTGCGAACACGGCAGCCGCCCGCCGGCGGGCACGCCCCGCCCGGCTCCCGACCGCCCACCTCGCTGGATGCCGTCCACTGGTCCACAGCGATCAAGGCGCAGGCCCGGATCCTCGACATGGAGCTGCGCGGCTCGACGCACATGCAGCAGTGGGACAGGGCCCTGCGCGCCATCCCATACGGGGCGGAGGCCACCGGCCGGGTCGGCGAGGTCACGTCGACGGTGGGCGGTTGGCACAGCGCGTGCCGTACGGTCCTCGGCCTCCAGGCGCCCGCCCGGGAGATGCGGCATGTGCGCTGCCTGGTGTGCGGCCAAGCGTCGATCAAGTCCCGCCCGGACAGCGACCGTCCGCGCGCCTGGTGCACCAACCCGGCGTGCGTGGACGAGGACACGGGGCGGCCAGCCCGTTACGAGGGCGGCCGATTGTACCTGCTCACCACCAACATCACGCACGGGCATCCCGCGTGAGGGTCTCAGCCGGTCTCGCGTGCGGCGCGGGTGCGGGAGTCGCCGTGGATCCGCCATATTCCCCGCTGCGCAGATCTGGACAGATCTGATGTGATCTGTCATCCTGGAAGTGTCCAGGAGATAGGCAAGGGGGCGTCATGAAGGGCCAGTTCATCCGCAGGATCACAGTCGCCGAGTACTTGGTGCAGCGCGGTCTTCCGGCTGACTGGCGTTACGGGTCGTGGCTGGGCCGCGTGGCCGCTCAGATCTACCGCGACACCTACCGGTGCGAGCCCGGCCGGGCGTTCCGGTTCATCAACGGACGGTTCCGTCGCGTCATGGCCTACCGCCCGGCTGAGCGGCACGTACTCACCGAGGCGTGGGACCACTACGGCTGCTACGCCGAGCGCCGCCCCGCTCCGGTCGCCCGCCCCCGCCGTACCGCACCGGTCTGGAACGGGAGCGGCGACTCGATGCGGTGGACCCCGACCGCCAGCCCCGTCCGCAGCCACCCGTAACCACCCAAGGGGGAGTCATGTCCGACACGCTGATCCGTTCGCTCGACCTCGTCGAGCCGGGCGACCTGGTCGTCTACCACGGGTCCATCCGCCTCCTGCACGGCGTCGCCTGGGTGGCGATCCCGTGCCCGTGCCAGGTGTGCGGGGCGTTCGACCGCATGGGGCTTCCCGAGTCCCGGTTCGCGCTGGCCGACCCGTGGGGTGAGCTGCCCGGCCCGCACCACGTGCGCCGCCAGTCCCTGACCCGCTCGGCCGCCTGCGGCTGACAGACCAGCGGCCGGGGGCCTGTCCCCCCACCCACCCCGGCCGCTCCCAGGGCCGCCGCCCCGACTCATCCCCCGTCACCGGGGCGGCGGCCCGCACAACTCAACATCGACACGCTGTAGCTCAGTTGGCAGAGCGCGGATCTTATAAGTCCTGGGTCGTGGGTTCGAGTCCCACCAGCGTGACTCCGAACAGCACGCCTTGGGAGGCAGCAGTGAGCACCACCATCGACGTCAACACCGCTTTCGCCGCCGAGAAGACGGCACAGATCGAATCCGTCCGCGAGCGTGAGCGCGCCTTCGAGGCCCGCGTCGACCGGGGTGAGATCCGCCTGCTCGGCGGCGACCGGTACGAGGTCCTGACCGGCTGGGACCGGGGCGAGTCCTTCACCGTCTCCCGCAACGCCCAGGGCGAGATCGAGGCGATCATCGCCCGGCACGGCCTCGACGAGCGGGCGGACGGCACGATCGCCCTGTACGCGTCCTCGCCCGCATGGCACGGCCTCGGCCAGATCATCCCCGGCGGCACCACGGACATCGACGGGGTACTGGCCCTGTCCGGGCTGGACTTCGAGGTCACCACCGTCCCGGCCCTCTACCGGTGGGGGGAGGAACTGCGGGAGCACGCCGACCAGCGGCACACCGTCCGCACCGACACCGGGGCCGCCCTCGGCGCGGTCGGCCGCAAGTACACGCCGATCCAGAACCGGCAGGGCTTCGAGTTCCTGCAAGAGCTGGTCGGCAAGTTCGACGTCGTCTGGGAGTCGGCCGGGCTGCTGCGCGGCGGGAAGCGGGTATTCATCTCCATCCGCCTGCCCGAGGCCGTCCGGGTCGACGCCGACGCCATCAACGACATCGTCGTCCCGTACGTGGCCGTCATGAACGACCACTCCGGCAACGGCCAGTTCCAGTGCGTCGTCACCCCTTGGCGGCCCATCTGCGCCAACACCGAACGCTTCGCCGTCCGCGACGCCGTGACCCGGTGGGCCGTCCGTCACACCAAGGGCGCCATCGACGAGATCAAGGAAGCCCGCCGCACGCTCGGCCTGTCGGTCCACTACTTCGAGCGGTTCGCCGCCGAGGAGACGGCCCTCGCCCGTACGGACATCGCCGTGCAGGAGTTCCACGACGTGATCGCCGAGCTGTGGCCCCTGGACGACGACGCCAAGGACCGGACCCTCACGAACCACGCGAACCGGCTCGGCGCCCTCGACGGCATGTTCCACACCGAGACCGAACGCGTCGGCCGCACCGCGTACGCCGCCGAGCGCGCCATCACCGGCTACCTCGACCACGTCGCCCCGCGCCGCCCCGGCAAGTCCATGACGGAGGAACTAGCCCGCGCCACGGCCGTCATGGAAGGCGCCGACGACGAGCTGAAGACCAAGGCCCACCGGCGCCTGCTGCTCCTGCGGCAGGGCTGACCCCGAGACCGGCGGCCGGGCTGAATCCCCCCGGCCCGGCCGCCAACAGGGCCGCGCCCCGTCCCGCCCAACCCGCGAGGCACGGCCCGCCCCCCAACCGGCTGAGGGCCCGGCACAGCCACCGCGCGCGGCCGTAGCAATGGGGCCCGGCACCCGCCGAAGCGACGACCTGAAACGGCAGACCCTCAGCCGCACCGTCCCCGGCGGCCGGACATGCGACCACCCGTCCCACGGACGGCCCGCCTCGCTTCCCGCCGCCGGGCCCCACACCAGGAAGGAAGATCAATGGCCCACAATGCCGCTGGCGCCTTCGGCGTCCCCGCTGGCCCTGTCGAGGCCGCGCCTGTCGGCTTCCGCCCGGGCGACGAGCAGGGGGCCATCCTGCGGGACATCTTGCACGCGGCCGGTGTCGAGTTGGGCGCCTATGACGAGCGGATCGTGCGCTGGTTCGCGGAGTTCGCGGACTGGTCCACGTTCGCCGTCATGGTCTCGTGGGTGGCACGTGCCGCCCAGCGCGAGCCGGTCCCGGGTGTCGCTCTGCCGTCGCGCTTCGACGCCCCGCCCGCCGAGGTGGATCAACACTTGCGCCGGATCCTCGCCGAGGACACCTACCTGCGCTATCAGCAGTGCATCGGTGGACACGCGGTCAGAGAGGCCGCCAAAGACCTGCGGATGGAGGCTGCGGAGGCGCAGGCGCACGGCCACCTCGCCGCAGCGACCACGACGGTCGAGGCGGCCAACTACATCGACCCCTTCAAGGGCGGCGGCCCGTACCCGTTCCAGCTCCTGTGCTCCCAGCACAACGGCTTCGGGCCGTGCCCGGGAGCGCCCGCCTGCACGCCGCGCGAGGATGACGGACGGCCCCGATGACGGACATCAAGCAGGCCGCCCCGGAGGCCGTCAGCATCCCGGCCGAGGTCGCCCACGCGTTCGCCGACACCAGGTGCGGCGCCCTCACCGAAAACGTGGCCCCGGCCCTCAACTGCGCCGAGCTGGACGCCCTCGCCGGACTGCTGCGGGCGCTGGGCGCCGAGCAGGCCGCCGACGAGTGGACCGCCGCCCACGCCGAGGCCGACAGCGTGGGCGACGACCACTTCCGGGGCACGGTGCCCGCCGCCGTGTCCTTCGACTGCGATGCCCACCGCTGGAGGCCGTAATGGGCCGCCGCATGACGGCCGTCGCCTGGCTGGAGAGGCACTACGACGCTCTGTTCGCCTGTGGCGAGGAGATCGTGTCTCCGGTCATGTCGCTGATGGGTCTGCCGATCACCAGCTACGCCGCCGACCCCACCGCCGACGGGCCGGGCCCGCTGTTCACCCTCAAGCGCGACGCGCTCGGCCCCGAGCCCCAGTGGCCCGACGCCGCCTTCTGGCCGGAGCCTCACTCCAGCGACGACCTCGACGCGTGGTGAGCGGGAGCCGGCCTACTCGCCGGCCTCGCCCAGCTTCTTCAGGTAGGCATCCCGGATCTGGCGGACGGTCTGCCGGTCGATGTTCAGCTCGGCCCCGACGGACGCAAGGGATGCGCCGGGCTGGGCCAGCAGTTCCACGACCAGCTTCCCTCGCAGCAGGCTCAGCCGCTTGTTCTGGTCGGGGAGGCTCTTGAGTACCTGGGTCAGCGCTCGTGCCCGTTCGACCGGGTCGGCGATCTCTTCGAGCGCGGCCATAGCATCCAACACCCGCTTCGCCTCCTCTGACTCACGCCCCGTCACACCCGTTCCCTTCCCCGGGCGGGCCCTTCCCAGACTGTAGGGGGTCCCCCTACAGTGACGGAAGGCAGCCCACGCTGCCTACGCACAACGGCCCCGGCCGAAACCTCCACGCCCCGGCCGGGGCCTTTCACCCTCCAACCTTCAAGCCGAGAGGGCGAGACCAATGACCACAGATCGTAGGCGAGCCCCTACGCCTACCCGTACCCCCGTGCACGCCGCTTGCCCCGTGCAGCCGAGGAGGTGGCGTCCGTGACCCCCGTCCTGTCGTGGCTCGCCGCCGGCCTCCTGCTTGTCCTCGTCGGCCTGTGGCCGCCGCTCGCCGGGTACCTTGCGCAGCTGCTCTCCCTGGCCCTCGGTCTGCTGCTGACCGGCGCCGTGGCACTGCTGTCGCAGCCCGTGCTCCTGGCGGTCGCCGTGGGAGCCGTCCTCGTCATCCGGCGTGTGTGGAGGCCCGCGTGAACCGCTCAGCCTGGCGTGCGGCGCTCACCCTCGTCTCCGCGGCCGCCGTCGCCACGACCGGATGGTCCCTGTACGCGATGGGCCGCCACTATGACGCGCCGATGGTCATCGCCGGCGCGGCCGTGGCCGTGTTCGACGGCGCCGCCTACGCGAGCCTGCACCTCGCCTCCGAGGCGTCGGCAGCCGGGCGTTCGGCCGTCGGCCCGCGGTTTGCTGCGCTCCTGACCGCTGCCGTGTCGGTGTACCTGAACATCACGCACGCCGACCTGATCGGTGGTGGCACACCCGCAGCGCTGTTCTTCGCCATGCCCACCGTCGCGCTGCTCGCCGTCTCCGAGATGTGGGCGGGCCCGCGCGCGGCGAAGCGCGCCGAGCTCGGCGAGAAGCCGTTCCGGCTGCCGACGCTGGGCGGCTGGGCGTGGACGCTCGCCCCGAGGAGGGCCGGGCGCACGGTCAAGTCCCAGGCGGTGGACCACATCAAGCGTGCCGGGCAGGCAGGCAACGCCGCGGTGATCCGGCTCGCGCACACGGCGCACCCTGATATGCCTCCCGCCGAACTCGCCACGCTGCTGGCCATGTACGGCTTCACTGTCGACACGGTCCAGGTCGCCCTGGTGCTCGCCCACGGCCCTGCCGAGGTCACGCTGGAGCGTGCTGATACGGGTGATGCGCTGCTGGTCAGCCAACTGCCTGCGGTGAACGTCGCCGGGGCGGTGCTGGAGGCCGCATCAGCCCTCGGCCCGGAGGCGTCGGTGCGGGAGATCGCCGACCGGATCCGCGACGAGCGGCGCCTGATCGTCGACGACCCGTACATCCGCACCGTGCTGTCCCGCGCCAAGAAGCAGCGCGACCGGGCCCCGGCGGTCCAGACGATGGAAGGCGGATACGCCTGATGCGTCTGCCCGAACACCGTCACAGCGCGGGCTGCTGCTGCCACCGCCAGCCGCCGCCCGCACCGCGGCCGTCCGGCGGGGCCGCGAAGTGGATCGGGATCGGCATCGGTGGGTCCGTCTTCCTGCTGGCCTTCGCTGTGGCCTCGGTCGCCGTCGCCATCTCCGCCGTGTCCCTGACCGTCTGCGTCCTCGTTCTGCGCTCGGTCTGGAACGACATCCGCCGCGGACGCTGACCCGCCACGACCAGGAAGCCCCCGCATGACCGACACCATCCACCGCCCGCCCGACGCCGCACCCGAGGCCGCCGAGGACGCCGTCCCGGTCCCCGAGAATGGGCCCTCCCCGCCGCTGCCCGTCGACAACCCGAAGCTGCCCGCGCCCGGGATCACCGACTACCGGCGGCGGCCGATCATCGCGTCGTGGATGACCACCCGGCGCGACTTCCTCGCCACCACGCGGCTCGCCACCGGGCGCCTGCTGTACGCGTCGCTCTACCACGGGCTGCGCGTCCCTTGGTACACCACACAGCTCACGTCGATGGCGCCGCGCGGTACCTGCCGGTTCGTCACCTCGACGAACCGGTGGGTGTGGGACCGCGAGGCCGCCCCGCTGCGCGACCATGCCGTGCGCACCGAGGACGCCGAGGAATACCTGCGCCTGGCCCGCCTGCGCGCCGGACGCGTCCGCCTGCGCCTGTTCGTGACCGCCGTCGCCACGGTGTTCGGTCTCGGCTTCGCCTTCTGGCTGTACGTCATGGCCCCCGCCTGGCTGTACGCGTTCGCGGCCGGCAGTGTGCTCGCCGCCGGCTTCGTCGGCCAGCAGCCGGACGCCCCGGTCATCGGGCCCGCGGTGCTGAAGACGGAGGTCCAGAAGCTCACCGGGTCGATCGTGCTGCGCGCCCTGGACTCCATCGGCAACGCGAAGATCTGCGCCGCCGTCAAGAAGGGCGCAGACATGAACGGCATGCGCTTCACCTCCGAGATCTGCCGCGACGGGCCCGGCTACCGGGCCGAACTCGACCTCCCGTACGGCGTGGTCCCCGAGGACGTGATGGAGGAGCGCCAGGCCCTCGCCTCCGGCCTGCGCCGCAAGCTGGGCTGCGTGTGGCCGTCCGGCGACCCCGACGAGCACGAGGGACGCCTCATCCTGTGGGTGGGCGACCGGCCCATGAACGAGACCACGAAGCCGCCATGGCCGCTGCTGAAGGACGGCGAGGCCGACCTGTTCAAACCAGTCGTGTTCGGCAACGACCAGCGGATGCGGCCCATCACCGTGACGCTGATGTTCGCCGCGATCGTCATCGGCTCCATCCCCCGCATGGGCAAGACGTTCCTGCTGCGCCTGCTGCTGCTCATCGCCGCCCTCGACCCGCGTGCCCAGCTGTACGCGTTCGACCTGAAGGGCACCGGCGACCTGGGCGCCCTGGAACCGGTCTGCCACCGCTACCGCGCGGGCGAGGAAGACGAGGACATCCAGTACATCCTGTACGCGCTGCGGGAGTTGAAGGAGGAGCTGCGCCGCCGCGCCAAGGTGATCAAGTCGTTGCCGCGGTCGATCTGCCCCGAGTCGAAGGTAACCGGGCAGCTGGCCAGCGACAAGCGGTACGGGCTGCACCCCATCGCCATCGGCATCGACGAGTGCCAGAAGCTCTTCGAGCACGAGAAGTACGGCGCCGAAATCGAATCCATCTGCACCGACATCACCAAGCGCGGTCCCGCCCTCGGCATCGTCGGCATGTTCGCCACCCAGCGCCCCGACGCCAAGTCCCTCCCGCCCGGCATCAGCGCGAACGCGGTCCTGCGGTTCTGCCTGAAGGTGATGGGCCACCAGGCCAACGACATGGTGCTGGGAACCGGCGCCTACAAGGCCGGCATCCGCGCCACCATGTTCTCCCGCTCGGACCTCGGGATCTGCTGGATGTCCGGCGAGGGCGACGACCCGCGCATCGTCTCCTCCGCGTTCGTCGACGCACCCGGCGCCGAGTTGGTCGTCGCCCGGGCCCGGAAGGTGCGCGAGGCGTACGGCAACATCACCGGCCACGCCATCGGGGAAGCCCCGGCGGAGCACCGCGGCATGGACATCCTCGGCGACACGCTCAAGGTGTTCCACGCCGACGAGGACCAGCTGTGGTGCGAGCGGATCGCCGCCCGCCTCGCCGAGTGTTGGCCCGACCTGTACGGCGAGTGGACCACGGCCAGTGTCGCCCCGGCGCTGCGCCCCTGGGGCATCACCACCACCGACGTGTGGGGCACCACCGACGACGGCGAGAAGACCACCAGGCGCGGCATCAAGCGCGCCGATCTGGCCGCGGCCATCACGCGCCGTGACGCTGACCGGGCCGCCGCACAAGCCGCGGGCTGCTGCTAGGCCTAGCACCGGCACCTGCTAGGTCTAGCACCCCCGCTAGCACCCCAACCGGGCCCCAAGCAGGCACCTAGCGTCTAGCGGCGAGGACCCCGGGGACCGGGAAAACCCGCCTGAGAGGGGAGTTGAGACCGGGTGCTGACTGCTTGCGCCCTGCCCGTCGTCTGGCTGATCGGCTACGCAGCGTTGTGCGCGGCTCAGCCGTTCACCCGCTGCCGCACGTGCGCGGGCACCGGCGAGACCGAACACTTCCGCATCGCCCGGACATGCCCGCGCTGCCACGGCGACCGCTACCGGCTCCGCCGCGGCCGCCGCCTCCACAACGCCTGGCGCCGCACGTACGAGGCCGGCACGCGTCCACCGCGCAAGAACTCCTGACGCCCGGCCACGCCCCGAGGGAGGATGAGCCCATGGCGAAGGACAGGCCTTGGAACCGGCCCGAATACACCGAACCCCCCGAAGCGTTCAACATCGGGGACGCTACCGACGAAGAGGTCCGCGCCTACTGCCTGCGGCGCTCCCGCGCCTTCCTTGCCAGGGCCGAGACCACCGACGCCGCAATCAGCAGCGACCGGCAACTTCAGATCGCGGCCCACTACGCGATGATTGCTCAGGCATTCCGACCTGGCCCCGCACCGGAGTAGCGGCGGCCCCATGCCCCTGTGGCCCCGCCACGCACGAGGCCCGGGCGCCGAACCGCAGTCCGGCGCCCGGGCCTCAGGGGACGATCCCCTAGATGCGGCGTCGCATGGCGAGCCAGCTCATGAGCGCCACGGACAGCGCGCCGATGATCTGCTTAAGCTCGTCGACGCTCCAGCCGAGCGCGTAGGCGATCACGAGAGTGACGCCAAAGAGACCCCATGGTGGCGGCCCCTCGCTCTGAGAGACGGAGTTATGCATACTGAAACTGACCTGCCTTTCAAGTAGAGGTTGGGTTGGCCGCCGGGCCCCCACTGCCCTGGTAAGCCTTCGGGGGTACCGGCGGAGTCTTTTGCGGATGTCTACGGTGCGCTCGTTTGCTGCATCAGTTGGGCGACCAGGTCTTCAAGCCGAGCGACTCGCTGCTCCAGGTCGGGCTGGGACCGGGTGTTGGTCGCCTCCTCCGCGGAGAGAGCGGCCAGGCGGCGATGGATCGCATCGCGCCGCGCACCCTCCCTGAAGCCCACCTCGTGTTCAACGGCCGGTTCAGCGGTCAGACGCTCCCATGCGGCCTGCAGCCGATCGCGCGCGAGCACCTCATTCAGGTGCGAGCGCTGAGTGCAGCCCTGGGAGAGCATGCGCGTCTGGAAGAGCCAGGGGCTGACCGGTCGGCTGCCGTTTGCGAGCAGCCTCCCCGCCTCAGTGTCGTCCGCCCCGGAGAGACGCGCGATCAACGCCACCACATCGAAGTTCGTGAAGTCGCACTCTCCGGAGTCGATGCGGTCGTGCTCTCCTCGCGTCGCCTGCGAGGGCAGTCCTTGCGCGGCTGCCTTGGGCTTGGCATCGCCGACAGGGAGGCGCCCGACGTTCGAGACTTTGGCCGCAGCGCCCCGGAGCTCGGCGATTAGGACCTGGGCGTCGACGATGCGGGCGGCCTCGGCCCACTTCTCGCTCAACTCGCCGTAGGACAGCTCGAAGGGCTCCGGCTCCGATACGTCCTCGGGGGCTGGGGACTCCATCCACTCCTTGACCATGGAGCTGTAGCGCGCATGGGCAGCCGACTTGGAGACATCGCCCAGGCTCTTGCCGATCTCGTCCCACGAGGTGCCCCGGGCGCGCTCGGCGACGACGGCCACCTTCAGCAGGTCCTCGGCAAGGAGCGCAAGACGGCGGGCCTGCTCAATGAACTGGCCAGCAGGGGCACTACGGGCCGCATCGACCCGAGAAGGGCCGGGGAGCCGGTCCTGAGTAGTTGGCGCGTCGGTGGACGTCATGCCCCCAAGGGTGCGCCCGTGGACGACGCTTCGTCAAGTTTCTCTGGACGGGACGTCCAGGAACGGTTAACTGCCATGGAATGCATGGATCTTGTCGCTGCTCCATGGGGTGCCGCGGATGCGAGTTGGGGCTGCGGAGAAGCAAGATAAGGCGAGGCGTGCGCGGCGGGAGAAGTCCGTGAGGGGCAGGCCTGTCAGGCTGCGCCCCGCAGGCCGCCCTCGCAGCGGCGTACGCTGACTTCGAGCCCTGGCAAGGGGCAGGCGTACCAGGCGGCCGTACACCGCCTGCTTCCGGGTGGACCGCGCGAACCCGTGCGCCCTGGAGGGGTAGAACCCCGGCCCACCCGCAGTTTCAGACCCCCATCTGCCTCGAAATGACCGCCGTCGCGACGTCGACGAAGACGTCCCGCGCCATGCCGCCTGCGGAGCCGGCCAGCTCGCGGAGCCGTCCACGGCGCTCCGGGTCGGGCTCCTCGTCGGCAGCGGCCTGGAGTCCCCGAACCACTTGGTCTACGAACTGCTCGGCGGTCGGCCACTGACCCACAAGACGACGCGCCTCGCCGGATACGCCTCGCACATCCCAGGTTTCAGGACCACCCGCGTACATCCGCAGATCGATCAGACCGTCGCTCTGGAGAGCGAGAGCCGCCTTGCGGACTTCGACGACTTCCAGGTTGGTCAACTCGACGATATCCCGGAGTTCGGGGACCTTCGCACCGGCGGCGTCGTCCAGGTACTTCACTATCGCGTCCAGTACGGGCAGATCACGATCCGCCCAAGTGCTATCCATGTCAGGCAAGTTACGCGTTCTTGCCGCTCTGAGGTACGACCAATCCGCCGAAATGCTGGGCTGCTGGGCTGCTGAGCTACGGGTGATTGCCGTAGACCTCATAGTTCGGCGAGTCGTTCGCCCCGTCCGTGCAGCCCTCCATCCAGGTGGCCCTGTCGGCAACGTCGTCTGGCATCTGCTCGCCGCACTGTTCACGGACTGAGGACTGCGAAGGCGTCTCCCACCCACTGCACGCCCTGAGGTACTCGGCCGTATCGGTGATACTTCCGTCGCTGCACCGCGGATCCTGCGGCGGCGCCACGTAATCCGCAGCGATCTGGGCCCCAGTGTCGAAGGCGTCCCAGTAGACCTCTTCCTGCGATGCTGAACAGCCCGTCATTGCGAGCAGGCTGATCGACGCCAGAACGGCGCCAGTGAACAACCGCTTCAAGTGCCCCCCTTGGTGACGGGCGGAGCGTACCGCGCGTTTGGCGCACGCTGAAGGTGTGTCCACAGGTGACGCGAACAGGGGCAGGCCCGTCACGGGGGCGAACGGGCCTGACCCTGCACGTCGCCGCCCGCATGACTCCCCCCGGAGTGCAGGCGCCTCGACCCCGTCGGGTGGGGTCACTTGCTCCAGCGTGTCGTGAGTCTCGAGTGTCACCGGGGTTTGCGCATGGTTGCGAAACCAACACCTATGCGTAGAGCCGCACTTGCCAGCGTCACGAGACGGACACGAAGGTGCGCGCCCCCTAGCCGGGCGTTCACTCCGCCTCCACAATGATCGGCGGTCGTCCTCGCCACCCCCCGCGTTCGACGCTCGCTCGCATCGCGAAAGGTCATGAAATGGCACAGTCTCTCGGACATGGCGAGACCACCGCCGCTGAAGGCTTCTGGTACGTGCTCGGATGCATCTGCCTGGGCGCCTCATACTTCGCCAAGATCCCCGTCAAGAAAGCCCTGAGCGAATACGGCCTCGTTGCCATGACCAGCGCGGAGAGATTCTGGTACGTCGTGATGAACATCGCGTTTGGCTCCGGCTACCTGTCCAAGGTCATCGTGAAGAAAGCCATGTCGGAGGTCCGCACCCCGGTCGAACCGGGTACGACTACGGTGTGATCGCAGCGCTCGGCCGTGACGGTCTGCTCCTCGTGACGACGGCTCAGGCCGCTTACTCGCTGGGCATGAAGACGTCATGCCGCATCCGCGCCTGTGTATCCCGAACACGGTGAAGGCCCGGGCGCCACACCACGGCTGGGCGCCCGGGCCGACCTATGTCCGTCTGCCTCGTGGGAAAGCCTTCCCGAAACGACGCACGGGCCCTACCCTCCGCGCATGAGAAAGCTCGTCGCCTTCTGGATCACGCTTGCGGGAGTGGGTGCCGCCTGCGGCACGTTTCTGTCCGGCGGGATCGGAGGCCGCATCGGCTCCGGCGTCATCGCCGTACTGCTCCTATGGTTCGCCTCGCTCGTCTGGCGCGGCCCCAGGACTCCGAAGCCTGATGAGGCCCGTATGTGGCCAGATCGCCCCTGGCAGTGATAGGGCGGTGGGTGCCCGGGCTGCTTCGCGCGAGCAGGGGCAGACCCGTCACGGGGGGAACGAGCCTGCCCCTGCACGTCGCCGCCCGCATGACTCCCCCCGGAGTGCAGGCGCCTTGACCCTCATGATCGGGTCACTCTCTTCAGCGCACCATGGGGCGGGAGTGTCACCGGGGACGGCCGATGGTTGCGAGGCCAACACACTTGTGCAGCACGGCACTTGCCTCCGTCACGAATCGGCCACGAACCATGCACATGCCCTCGCCATACCGGTGGTAGGCCCCCACACTGACGGGCCACCAGGACAGCGTCGTCCAGGGAGGAACGATGCGCACCAGAGCCGCGCTGCCAGCTGCCGCCATCCTCGCCGCCGTTCTCGCCGCCTGCTCCGCCAACGACACCACCGCCGGCAGCCGGGAAAGCGCCAGCACCCCCGATGTCACCGTTACCCCGTCCGTCGAAGAGACGCCAACCGAAGAGGCAACCGACGAAGCCTCTGACCAGCCGTACAAACTCACCGACACTGTCATCTACGAGAACGACGTCAAGGTCAGTCTGGAGAAGTTCTCTCGCGCCGTCTCCAGCGACTACGCGGCCCCGGAGAACACGCCGTACGTGAAGTTCACCGTCCGCGTCGTCAACGGCTCGGACAAGATCGTCGACGTGACCGGGCTCACGGTCAACTGCTCGTACGGCGGCGACGGCAAAGAAGGGGAAGCGATCTTCGATGAGGGGCTGGACGGGTCACCGTCGACGAGGCTCCTAGCCGGCCGCACTGTGACCGTCCCGTGGGGCTGCGCGCTGCCGAAGAACGAGTCCCACGTGCAGATCGAGGTGGCACCCGACTTCGAGTCCGAGGCGGCGATCTTCACAGGCGCGGTCAGGTAATGGAAGGCCACCGGGCACACTTGCGGCGTGAGGACACCGTTGGGGCGTGACGGACGCCCGCTCGTCGACACGGCCATGGCCGCCTACTCGCTCGGCATGAAGACGACTGGTCAGTTCCGCGAGTGGGCCCGTCGGCGCGGCATCAGGCCCGCCGCCTGGCAGCCGAACCCTGCACGCGGCCAAGCCTTGGCACTGTGGGATCTGTGCGATATCGGTGAGGCCGTGCGCAGCGGCAGACCCGCAGCCTGATCAGGATCCGCGACCGTCAGGGGTCCTTCTCACTTGATGTGCTCGATCGGGGCGGGCGCGGAGGAAGCGGATCCGCAGCTGCCAGCCTTGCTTGCGGAGGCTGCGTAGCCATAGGCGCTGGCGACGTTGGCGTTGATCTGGTCGATATCGCCGTTGACCTGCTTGACCAGATCAGTGATGAAGGACTTGGCCCCCGTAATGGCCTTCTCGACGTCAGCAGGGCTCGGCCTCCCGTTGCCGCCGCTGTAGTCGGGCACGTCCTTCTGGACGGCCTGAAGGCTGGACCGGAGGCTTGAGACCGTCTTCCGCAGCGCCGACAGATCATCGGTAATCGTGACCAGGTCGGTGCTCGCGCCGTCGGCATCGACACTCACACCGTCGGCGTCCACGGCGACACCGTCAGCGTCGACACACACCTCCGACGCATCGCTCGTGGACGACTCCGCGATGACCGCCTTCTCGTCGTCGTGGGTGGTCTTGAGGTCGTCGCCGGCCGTGGACACGTCGGACGCCAGCGTGGACAGGTCGTCCTTGAGCGAGCCCTTGTACTTCCCGACCGTTGCGTAGTCGTCCGTGAGGGCCTGGATCTCCTGTTTGATCTGCTGGTCTTGCTGCGCGCGGCCGTTGGCGCGTGTGACCGTATTCCTCAGCGCGGCGAGCGCCTGGTTGTAGTCGCTCGGCGAAGCCCGGTGGTAGGTGACGGCGCGTATGCTCCCGTCGGTCTGGCGCACGTTCAGCGTGAGGGTGCCGCCGGACAGGTTGCCGTAGTCGGTGTGGAAGTCGATCTGAAGGGTCACCGAGCGGCCGTCGATCCGTCCTGTGAACGAACCGGTGTTCGTCTCGACGGTCGCGTCCGGCGGGCTGCCGGATGCCATCGCCCGGTCGATGGTGCCCTCCAGTTCACCAGAGGCGTCCGCTTTCCACTGGAGGAAGGCCACCCAAGAGGAGGCTGTGGAGAGATAGCCAGCCACCCCGGCCGGTGCCGATGGCTCTCGGCTTCGTTCTGGAACGGCAGTGGGTTTCGCGCCACAGGCAGCCGTGCTGAGAACGACGAACAATGACACGAAGATGACTCGCCGCACAGCGCGGACGGTACCGGCGCGACGCCCGGTTGTCGACGGGGCAGGAGATCTCGTCTCTTGTCTCCCAAAAGCGTTACGCGGCCACCGGTGCCGTAGTTGACCAGTGGTGGGGCGCGTGTGCATTCTGTGTCATGGTGCACGTAGTGCCTCCGAAGCCCGGCCAGTGAGCCGGGCTTTCGCATGTCCGGGCTCTCGAAGGGACCACCGCCATGCCGCGCACGCAGATCCCCGTGACCCAGCTGTCCGACGCCGGTGTGGCCGACCCCGTGGAGACCACCGCCGACACCGTCAATGGCAACCAGGTTGCGAACACGGGCAAGACCGTGATCCGCGTGCGGAACGCGCACGCCACGCTGGCGCAGAACGTCACCTTCGTCACCCCGATCACCGTGGGCGGGAAGGCCGTCGCGGACACCGTGGTGTCGATCCCCGCCACGGCGACGCGTACGTTCGGCAGCTTCCCCACCGCGCTGTACGGCACGCAGATGCCGATCGACGGGGCGACGACCGACATCAAGTTCATCGTCTTCGAGCCCTGATCCATGACCGACATGTGGACCTTCGGCCCGGCCGAGGACGATACCGAGACGTACGGCGACGGCACCCAGGTGCCGCACCGCAAACAGATCATTTACCGCAACGGGCAGCCCGTCGGCGAGATCGAGATCCACGCGCACCGCCGCGCCGGACCTGACCGCATCACCGACCTGTCGTTCGGGATCACCTGCGTCACCTACGGCCCGCTGCCCGAACGCAAGACTCCCGACACCTGGTGACCCCGTGCCCACCCGCGCACGCTCCCGCTGCCCACGCTGCCGACGCATCCGCCAGGCAGACGGCAGCTGCTCCCCGCAGTGCGCACGCCGCCGCAAGGCGGCAGCCGAGCGGGCACGCGGCAGCTCCACACAGCAGGGCTACGGATGGGAGCACCGCGAGCTGTTCCGCAAGCCCGTCCTCGCCCGCGACCCGGTGTGCGTCCTCTGCGGTACGGAGCCCAGCACCGTGGCCGACCACTACCCGCGCTCCCGCAAGCAGCTCATCGCCCAAGGGTTCGACCCCAACGACCCCCAGCACGGCCGCGGCCTGTGCAAGACATGCCACGACCAGTCCACCGCCCACCGCCAGCCAGGCGGATGGAACCGGCGGTGATCACTGGGAGGGGGGACGGGGTCGCCGATCTCAGCTGATCTTGTACGGAGCGCCGGGGTGATGCGGAGCCCTCACTGACGAAAGATCCGAATCTGTACCGGGGGTGGTGATCATGGGTCGTGGTGGGCAGGGTCGCCCGAGCAAGCCGACGGCGCTGAAGGTGTTGCACGGGGACCGCTCGGACCGGATCAACGCCGCGGAGCCAGTGCCCGACGAGGGGGACATCCAGCCGCCGGCCTGGCTGGCGGAGCTGGAGGCCGAGGCGGAGCCGGGCACGGGGTCGGCGCTGGGCGTGTGGCGTCGTCTGGCCCCGGACCTGATCCGCAAGCGGGTGTTGACCGCGTGGGACGTGGAGGCGTTCGCCGTGTTCTGCGATGCCGTGGTCGGGCACCGGCGGGCCGCGCTGGAGGTGGCGCGGTCCGGGCTGACGGTGGCGGGCGCACGGGGCGTGGTGAAGAACCCGGCGCTGACGGCGCTGAAGGACTACGCCGAGATCCTCAGCCGATACGGTGCCCGGTTCGGGCTGACGCCATCGGACCGCGCGTCGCTGAGTATCGGAGGCGACGCGCAGGATCCGAAGTACGACCTCCTGACTGGCTAGGCGAAGCCACCGAGGAATTGCGGCTCCGGCCCGATGGCCGCATCGAGCTGGCGCGCCACAAGCAGGGCGTCCGCCGCGCGCACCGGTTCGCCCAAGGCGATCTGATCCGCCGACACGATGCCCCGCACGGCGTCGACCACGGGATCGTTGGGAAGCGCGGCGCGTACGGATTCGATCACGGCATCCAGAACGGGCAAGGCGATGCCCTGGACTTCCTGCTCTGGGTCGCGCTTGGTGAGAGCTTCGAGCGTCTGAATCAGCGCCTCGACCTTGCGGTGGGCGTCGTACGGATAGTGATCGTCCACTACTGGCGTCTCCTGCTCTCTCTTGGGCTGGGCTGGGGGCACAGCGTAGGCGGTGCCACTGACATGCCTGGCCCAAGTGCCACACGTTTCCCTGGGAGATCGCATGCCGCCCAGGCGCCGCAGCGGTGGGCAGACGGCCTCGCGCCGGCCTCGCACCTGGACGGTGGACCACGACGCGCGGTGGCGGCCGCACGACCGGCGGGGCGAGGTCTGCGGCTACACCTTCCGCGGCGTCACGTGCACCAAGAGGGCTGCCCACTACTGCGAGCCGCGCGCGGACCGGGTGGTTCGGTTCTTCGCCGAGCTGCTGGTGCACACGAAGGGCCCGCACAAGCGGAAGCCGTTCGTGCTAAAGGACTGGCAGGAGCACGAGATCGTCCGACCTCTCTTCGGGGAGGTCCTCTGGTCGGCGGAGTACGGCTGTTACGTCCGCCGTTACCGGATCGCGTACATCGTCGTCGCCCGCAAGAACGGCAAGTCCGAGCTGGCCGCGGGGCTGCTGCTTTACCTGCTGGTGGGGGATGACGAGGAGTCCGCCGAGGTATACGGCGCCGCTGCCGACACCAAGCAGGCCGGGAAGGTCTTCGAGCCCGCGCTGCGCATGATGCAGCTTCAGCCTCTGCTGACGAAGCGGCTGAAGCACAACCGGAACGCGCGGCGGCTGATCGACGAGAAGACCGCCTCCTACTACGAGATCATCACGGCGGATGCGGAGGGCGAGCTCGGCCACAACCCGCACGGGTTCTGCCTGGACGAGGTGCTGTCCCAGAAGGACGGCTCGCTGTGGCAGGCGCTGACCACTGCGGTGGGTGCGCGGCTTCAGGAGCTGCTGTTTGCGATCACCACGGAGACCAACGACTCCGCGTCGTTCGGCGCCGACCTGATCGACGAGGCTGACCGGGTCATGGAGGACCCGAAGCGGGCGCCGCACATCTTCGCCTACGTCCGCAAGGCGCCCCGCTCCCAGGACGAGCTGGACCGGCTGCGCCGCCTCTTCCCCGGCCACCCGGATCTGCCCGTCTCCCTCGACCCGTGGGACGAGGCGAACTGGAAGTGGCCCAACCCGGGCCTCGACCAGTTCAAGTCCCGCGACGCGATGCGCCGCCAGGCGCTGGAGGCCCGCGGGGACCCGCACAAGGAGAACGGGTTCCTCCAGTTCCAGCTCAACGTGCGCGTGCAGCAGGTCACCCGGTACATCCCGATGGACCTGTGGGACGCCAACTGCGGGGAGATCGCGCCGACTCCGGAGTGGGTGCGCGTCCGCCTGGAAGGACGCCAGTGCTGGGCCGGGCTCGACCTCAGCTCGAAGTTCGACATGACGGCCTGGTGCCTGCTGTTCGCCGACGGCAGCGTGCTGTGGCGGTTCTGGGTGCCGGAGTCCGTGGTGCCCGTGCTCGACGAGCACACCAACGGACGGTTCACGCAGTGGGTGGCGGACGGCTGGGTGACGGCCACCGACGGCAACGTCATCGACTACGAGACGGTGTACGGCGAGATCGACGAGGACAACGGCGACTTCGTCATCGTCGACGTCACCTACGACCGGTGGTGCGGTGAGAACACGCGGCAGGCGGTCGAGGACCGCACCGGCCTGGACATGATCGAGTCCGGGACGACGTACGACCGCATGACGCAGCCGATGACCGAGCTGATGCGGATGCTCAAGGCGGGCGAGCTGAAGCACTACGCGAATCCGGTCGCCCGGTGGATGGCCGACAACCTCGAAGCCAAGCACCCCGCCGACGACCCCGACCGCGTCCGCCCGGTCAAGCCCGACCGCAAGAAGTCCGGCAAGCGCATCGACGGCATGCCGGCTCTGTGCTTCGCGATCGACGGATCGCTCGCCGTCGACGAGGGCGGCGCCGTCGCCGACATCTTCTGAACCTCATCCCAGAGAACCTCAGTGCGTTGTGGCAAAGGGAGTCCCTGTTCGATGAGCAGGGGCTTCTTCGTGTGCGGGGCATGATCGCCCTGGGGTAGGGGCAGGCAGCGGACGG
>NZ_JBIAWG010000013.1:0-299949 GCF_042895285.1 Streptomyces sp. NPDC001406 | reverse complement strand
GACCATGGCCTGGCTCGCCGGATGCCGCCGGCTGCACCGCCGCTACGAACGCAAGGCCAGCCACTTCCTGGCCTTCACCAGCATCGCCTGCACCCTCATCTGCTACCGCAGACTCAACCAAATGAGATGACTTCTAAAGACCCTCGCCGGCCCGTTCAGGCGGCCGGCCGAGCAGAGGCGCCGCCCGTCCTGGCTGGACGGGCGGTGCCTGCGCTGCTTCCGGGGTCAGGCCCGCGTACGGCGGCGGCACAGGGCCACGACGCCCAGTGCCCCGGCTCCGGCCAGCCCGCGGCGGCCAGGAGCAGCCCCGCAGGAGGCCTCTCCATACATCGGATCATTGACCGCAATAGCGAGGGAAGGGGAGCGGATGACGCTACGCCCCTGTCGCGCGGACCGTGAATCTGCTCTCGGACTGCGTGTGGACCGTGAACGTGAGGTCGGCGTCCGCGAGGGAGGAAATCCAGTCTGCCGGCGCTGGAAGGGACAGGGTTGCCAACGCTTGTGGCTCGCCCGGCCGAACGGTCAGGGTCCACGCGGTCAACGCACCTGTGGCGTCGGCAGTGAGGGCGAGTGTTCCTTCCTCGTCGATCGCACAGCCGGTGACGTCGCTGCGATGCGCCTGCCACTGCAGCAGGTCGCCGGGGTCCGGACTGCGCCACACCAGTACGGTGCCGTCGGGTGTGCCGATGATGCCGTGGTGGCCTTCGGAGGACATCGCCATGGTCTCCGGGACGAATTGCTCGTCGAGCGCCAGCAGAGGGCGTCCCGATGTCCAGTTCCAGGACCGCAGACTCTCGGGCCAGACGGCCAGCAGAGTCTGCCCGGCTGCCAGTAGCCGCGGCATTCCCGGCGGTCCGTCCTGAAGGCGTCCGAGGACTGAGCCTGTGTCGATGTCCCAGGTGGTGATCGCGCCGTCCAACTGGACTGCGAGGGCGGTATGGGCGTCGGGAAGCACCATGGCTCGCACCGGCGCGTTGCGGCGGGTGCCTTCGTCCGCGCAGGTGTGCACTGTGTGTTCGCAGTACGAGCCGAGGTCTCTCATGAAGTCGCCGACAGTGAAGGCGGCGAACGAGTCGGGACAGGCGCTGTACCAGTGGCCGTATTCGTGATCGTAGGTGAGCACCCGCTCATGGGTCTCCGTACGCCAGCATGCTTGGCCCCGGTGGAGGATGTCCTTCTCGAACAGGGCGTAGCGCTGCTGCCCGGTGCTGGTGTCCCACACCCGTATCGCGTCTTCGGCGACGCTGATCAGGGATCCGCCGTCCGGAGTGGCTTTGAGCTCGGTTACGCCGACATCACCGAAGTCGATGTTCCGAGCCAGTTCCGTCGTGTTGGTGTCGGTGCCGGGGTCGGGGGCGGGGGCGTCGGAGGCTGGGGTCCCCGCCCGCTGGCCGGCACCTTGGGGATCCAGGCGCCAGACTCTCGCGTCCTGGTCGGCGGACGCGGTGACAGCGCGCAGGCCGTCTTTCGTCACCGCCACCCCGCAAAGCCGACTGTAGCGGCGGGGTGAGGTTTCCAGCACCTCGATGACGGCCTGGCGGTGGATGTCGACGACCGCGAGCCTGCCATCGGCGAAGCCGACCAGCACGTGGTCGTCGTCGGGGGTGATCGCCCATGCGCACAGCTCATGGAACTCGATGTGCTCTCCTCGCCTCGACGTCGTGATGAAGGCCGATCGTTCATATGTGTCGAGGTCCCATGCCTCGACAGTGCCCGCCGTCGATATGGACAGCGCTGTGCGGCCGTCATCGATCAGCCGGAGCGCCGCGAGGCTGAACATGTCCCCCCGCAGCTCGACCACGGGGCGCTTGCGCTGGGGATCCCAGACCCGGATGCAATGGTCGAACGAGCCAGCGGTGATGATCCGTCGGCCGTCCGGATGCAGCAAGCACTCCTCGACTTCCCAACTGTGCGCCGTATACATACCTTCGAGCCGGAACTGCCTGTCTCGGCGCGCGCCCTTCTTGCCCAGCTCCCACAAGGTGACAGTCCCGCCGTTGGTGCCGTGGACCAGACGTCCGCGGTCCCAGTCGACGTCGAGGGCGGTTACGGCTGGATCGGGATCACGGCGGCCCTTCGCGGTCGGCACGCAGTCGTAGAGCACGTCGCCCGTGTGAATGTCCCAGATGCGGATGTGGCCGTCGCTCCAGCCGGTGGTGAGGCGGCCGCGGGACTCGTCCAGGCGCAGGACTCGCGCATGTGCCGGGAGCGCGGGGTCGAACTCGTGCCGCAGCATTCCGCTTGCTATGTCCCAGAGCCGAACGGCGTCCTCGTCCGCAGCCGTAACCGCGAAGCGGTTGCCTGCCGTCACGTGCCAGGGAACGCCGCGGTGCTCCAAGGCGGACAACTGACGACCGGTCAGCAGGTCCCAGACGCGGGCGGTGCGGTCCCACGACGTGGTGATCGCGTGGCGGCTGTCATCCGTCACCGCCACCGCGGTGAGATCCTCGGTGTGTCCGACCAGGGACAGTCGGTACAACGGAGACTCGGAGGTCGTGCCGCCCAGCACCCGCAGCCCACGCCACGCACGTCCGGTGCGAAAGAAGTCGATGGCCTCGACCAGGGCGGTTTCGCCCTGCGCGGCCGCCTCCAACTGGATCTGGGACAAGAACGTGCCGGAGTCCTTGTCGAGTTCCAGCAGCACTCCGAGCTGCCTCGACAGCACCGACTGAAGCGGGTCGAGGGTTCGGGACAACTCGGGCGTGACACGCGCTGCCTGTTCCACGGCCACCAACAGGCTTTCGACCCCGTGCCGTGCCGCCATGGCCACCAGATACGCAGGATCCTGCAAGGTGTCCACCAGCAGACGCACCAGATCGTCGCGTGCGCGCCCGGCGCTCTGCAGGGCGATGGCCTCCACCATGTGCTCCACCGCATGCCGCAGCGTCAGTGCGTCGCACTCCTCCCATCGGCGCACCCACGGTCGGACCAGCCCTTCCACGAGGTCGACGCCGGCTTCCGCCGCGTAGAGGTCCTGATCGGTGTTGGTGAGCAGATACGTGGTGAACGAGGCATGGAACGGGCGGAACGGCCCGTGGGGGAAGGCACCTTGCAGATAGCGCGCGCAGACGCGCAGCGTGTCGTCGACTGTGGACACCCGCAGATCCGTGGCACGGGCAATCTGTTCGCGCGTCAGTCCCTCGCCGCGACCGAGGGTGAGTGCGGCCAGTACCGGTCGCATCTGCTCCGACCACCGGGCGGGGCCGCGGTTCCGTTCGCGTTGCAGGAAGCCCGCATAGATGTGGGCGAGGTCGGCGGGCAGAGTCTCGTGTCCGGCTCGGTCGGCCGGTATGCGTCCGCTGAGGATGTCGTCGATGACGTACCGGGCGTAGAGGAAGTTTCCTCCGTCCACGCGGGCAATGCGCTGCGCCAGGTCCTCGGCCTGCGCGACTCGGCCGGTGAGCCGCGCCCGCGTGTAGTCGTACACATCGCTGCTGTCCTCGGGTTCGTCGGTGACGAGGTCGAAGCGGCGGACAGCACCCAGTTCCTGTTCGACCCGGCCGCGGCTGCTGGTGAGGATCATGCGCAGCCCCGGTACCGGATCCTCCGCCTCCACACCCAGCAGCGCACCCAGCGACATCACACCCAGGGAACTCGCCGCTGCCTCGGCCTCGTTCAGAGCGTCGACGAGGAGAACCACTCGCCGGCCGTGCTGTTCGTACAGCCGCGTCAGCGGCCGACGGATGATCTCGTCGTAGGCCCGGCGTGGGTTGCGGTCACCGAAGTTGATGACCACCGCCTGGACCGACACGACCGCTCCGGGAAGCGCCCGCACCTGCTGGCGCACGGAGATGTCGCCCGTACTGCGGCCCGCTTCCGTCAGCAACTGCGCACCGTAGCCAGGGACGTTCTCCGCCAGTTGCTCACCCAGACGTTCCAACACCCGCACCGGGTCGACCGAGGCGAAGGTGCGCTGGTCACAGAAGTTGGCCGCATCGATTCGGCAGTCTGTCCGGTTGACTCCGTCAACCGGAACGGCCCCCGCCGAAACCTGCAGGAGGCGCTCGGCCAGGGCCGTCTTGCCGCAGCCCGGCCCAGCCGTGATCAACAACAGGGGCGAGGCGGACGTACGCAGCCAGGCCGCGATCTTGCGCATCGCCCAGCCGCGGCCGGTGAAGTCGGCCGAACGCGCGACGACGTCCGACGGCATCGGACCGCCGGGCCCGACCGGTTCACGCGTCGGCATCGTCCACGCCGATGATCTCCGCGTGGCCGTCCGTGCTCCCGATGTTCTGGTCGACGCTCACGTCAGCGTTTCCCGTGCGCCTGGCTCCGACCACCCGACCCGCGCTCAAACGCCGCACGATCTGCTTCACCCTGACACGGCGCGGGCGATTCGAACCCGGCGGTGCGGAGCGCACCCACTCCAGCGCGGCCCAAACGGCGACCATCACACCCAGCGCGACGACAAGCGCCACATTGACATGACTGGTGAGAATGTTGGTCACTACACCGACGCCGACGGCGAGCACCACACACGCGGCGGCCTGAGCGCCTCGATGCATCGCGCCTCCTCCTCCGCCGCACGTGTCCGCGACACCCCGAACCCAGCCATGAGAACTGTCCTTCAAGTACGGATTTTTCGCCAGCCCTTCGGCCATGCCGAGGCTCGGAGAATCGGCACGCGGGCACTCTCCGGTTCTGGTCCGCCGGATCACCCGCTTCATGCCTCATGGGCACGGTGGTCGGCACAGCGTGACCGACCGTGTCCCGGGACTGCGCGTTCGGCACAGAGATCTACCGCCGCCGCACTGGCTGCGCCGGTGAGGATCGCCTGCCCCTACTCCAGCAGGCGTTCGGCGTCCTCCGGGACCCATGGGAAGGGCACGTCGGGCCAGCGGGTGGCAGCCCACGCGTCGAGATCGACGTCGAGAACGGCATCGATGAAAACCTGAGGCGGCCGGTAGCCGTGAACGGTGATGTAGTGCGTGATCAGGAACGGGGCGGCGTAGGCGATGCCGATCTCGCCCGGGATCCGTATCTCCCCGTTCCCTTCCAGGGCCTCCCCTGCCTCAGGACACAGGTCGCACTCATGGACGCCGAGGCAGACGTTCATCCGCTGGACCTGCTGGACGGCCTGCAGCTTCTCCACGAAGCCCGTGGGAACAAGCCCTGTCGAGTACGGCTTGCCGACTTCCAGCCATCCGACGTTCAGGCGCATGTACTCAGGGCGGTACCAAAGCTCGTAGAACGACCCCCTGTCCCCGAACGTGTCCTCGTCCTGGTAGGTGTACTCGCTGAGATCTTCGTAGAACACCCGCACATCATCGCCTCACGCTGCGTGAACTGCTTCCGGCTGAGCCTCGGCAGCGACGCCGGCCCCTGCCTGCCGCCGGAATCGACAAAGACTCCGCAGCCCGACCCACCCGGGGTCGTGGCTCATGAGCCGGCGAGGACGCAGAACTCGTGGCCCTCCGGGTCGGCCAGGCACGTCCAGGGGACGTCGCCCTGGCCGAGGTCGAGGTCGGTGGCGCCGAGGGCCCGCAGCCGGGCCACCTCCGCTGCTTTGTCGTCACCGGGGTACGGCAGCAGGTCAAGATGGACGCGGTCCGGCACGGTCTTCACGCCCGGCGTGCGGAGGAACTCGAGATATGGGCCGACACCCTTGGCGGAGCGCAGCACCGCTTGATCGTCGGTCACCTCGTGCAGGGTCCAGTCCATCGCCTCACCCCAGAACCGGGCCATGGCCCGCGGATCGACGCAGTCGACCACCACCGCGGCGATCGGCCCGGTGTCCCGGTAGACCTCCCGAGGCTCCAGCACGCAGAACTCGTTGCCCTCCGGGTCGGCCAGGACCGTCCACGGCACGTCGCCCTGGCCCACGTGGGCGGGCGTCGCACCGAGAGCCGTCAGGCGCGCGACCAGGTCCGCCTGATGGGCGGCAGAGGTGGTGGCGAGGTCGAGGTGCACACGGTTCTTTGTTGTTGTCTTGGGTTCCGGGACGGGAACGATGTCGATGCCGACGGCGACGGGGTCCGGCCAGACGAGGCCGCCGGCGGGTCCGACGTAGGTGGTCACGCCCGGACTGTAGGCACTCCAGCCGAGCGCCTGGGCCCAGAACCGGCCGACGGCCGATGGATCAAGAGCCTTGATGTTCACCATCACAGGTCGCAGTGCCATACCGGCGATCCTATGCACCCGCTCTGCAACGACACCCGTGGCTGCAATCCGACGCGTTGAGAAGTCACGACCAGGCACCGATGGTCCGCAGCAGCAGGTGGAAATCGTGGGCGGCCTCCGCGGTGGAGAGCGTCGCGGCGGTCAGGACGACTGCGGTCGCCGCGGTGAGGGCCGGATGACGCCCCAGCGGCGGCGCGAGAAGTGCGGCGACGCGGCGGGGCACCGGGCCGGCAGAAGCGAGGGGGCTGCGGCGGCCGAGGATGCCGAGGGCGGCACCGGTGGCGCGGGCGCGCGCCGGGGCGCGGTGGGCGGCGAGGGCCGCCTTGCCGACGGTACGGGCGACGCGGGTGCGATCACCGGTGGCGGTGGCCGCGTTCTCGTCGGCCCAGCGCTCGATGGTGTACGTGGCGGCGGTGGCGAGAGGGCGCAGCAGCGGGTTGGCGGCGGCGCCGAGCTGGGTGAGGGCGACGAAGGCGTAGTGGTGGGCGGTGAGGTGCGCGCGTTCGTGGGCGAGCAGGACGTCGTGCTCGGACTCGTCCAGGGTGTGCAGCATGCCGGTGGATACGACGACCCGGCCGGGCAGCCCGGGGACGGCGAAGGCGTCGGGGGTGTCGTCGTCGACGACGACCAGGCCGTCGCGTGCGGGCATGCAGGCGGCCTCCCATGCGGCGGTGGCCAGTGAGCGGGCGCGTCGCCACAGCATCCGGGCGGCCATGAGCACGGCGCCGCCGAGCAGCAGGCCGGCCATCAGCGAAACGGACAGTTCGGCGGGGTCGTCGTGCCGTGCCGTCTGTGCCGACCAATGCCCCAGAGCCGCAAGTTGCGGGATGCGGACCAGGCCGGCCACGGCGAGCAGGCCCAGGGAGATGGTGGTCGCCGCGCCCAGGACCAGGGCCGAGGCGGCGAGCAGCCAGGTGGCAAGGCGGGGCTCGCAGCGTTCGGCCAGCGGGCGGGCCCCGAGCGGGGCGATGAGCGAGAGCAGCAGCGGCAGATAGACGGCGACGTGCATCCGAGCGACCCCTTCCTGTTAGTACTGTCCGGGGCGCTGGTCGGGGCCGAGCAACTGGCGCAGCAGGTCGGCGTCCGTGTCGGACAGCCCGTCGGCGAAGCGGGCGAGGACCGCCTCGCGGTCGGGACGTTCCTCGAGAACGGTGCGCATACGGCGGGCGGCGAAGCCGGCGTCGTCGGTGACGGGGGCGTAGGCGTACGCCCTGCCGCGCGGGGTGCGGGTCAGCAGGCCCTTGGTGTGCATGCGGGTCAGGATCGTCACCACGCTGCTGTACGTCAGCTCGCCCCCGAGCCGCTCGGCGACCTCTCCGGGAGTCAGCGCTGCCTCGGCTAGCTGGAGCAGGTCGAGGATTTCCGCCTCGCGGGCACCGTTGGCCCGTTTCGGGCCGCGTCCGTGTGTGTCGGCTCCCATGGGGTTTGTCGTTCTCCCGCTCATCTTCTACAGTCGTGTAGAACTTCTACGGCCGTGTAAATGCTGCCGTGGTCCGAGTGTGCCATGCGTCCGTGCCCGAGGACAGCACAGGCCGGAAAGGATCCCAGGTGCCGCAAGCCCTCAATCCGCTGGATGCCACCTCACTGCTCACGGCACTCGGCACTGCGGGCGTCTTCCTGGTGCTGTTCGCCGAGACCGGCCTGCTGATCGGTTTCTTCCTGCCCGGCGACTCGCTGCTGTTCACGGCCGGTCTGCTGTGCGCGACCACGCAGAACGGTGTGCATCTCTCGCTGCCCGCCGTGCTGGCCGCCGCGGTGGCCGGGGCGCTGCTCGGTGCCCAGGTCGGTCATCTGCTCGGCCGCCGCGCCGGCCGGGCGTTCGTGGCCCGCACCCGCAACCCTCACCTGGCGAACGGTGTGACGCGGGCCGAGGAGCTGTTGTCCCGGTACGGCCACGGCAAGGCGATCGTGCTGGCCCGGTTCATCCCGGTGGTGCGCACCGTGCTCAACCCGCTCGCCGGGATCGTGGGCGTGCCCACCCGCACCTTCGCGCTGTGGCAGGTCACCGGCGGACTGGTGTGGACGCTGGGTCTGGCGCTGGGCGGATACGCCCTCGGGTCGAGCATCCCGAATGTCGACCGCTATCTGCTGCCCCTGGTCGGGGTGATCGTCGGCGTCTCTCTGCTGCCGTTGGCCCTGGAAATCGTCAGGTCCCGCCGTCGTACCCGCACCGTCGTGGAGCCGACCCCGGGGAGCTCCGAGTGAAGATCACCTTCCTGATCCACAACGTGTACGGGATCGGCGGCACCATCCGCACCACACTCAATCTCGCCGCCGCGCTCGCCGACCGGCACGAGGTGACCGTCGTCTCGATGCTGCGTCACCGCACCCGTCCGCGGTTCGCCGTCGATCCGCGGGTGACGGTGGTGCCCCTTGTCGACATACGCGACAACAGCGCCGACACGGCGGACCCGCTGCTGCACCGGCCGGCCGAGGTCTTCCCCACCGCCGAGAAGCGGTACGGGCAGTACAGCCGCCTGACCGACCAGCGAGCCGAGCAGTACGTGCGGGCCTGTGACGCGGACGTGATCATCGGCACCCGGCCGGGTGTCAACGTGTACCTGGCCCGATTCGCCCCGCCCCACGCCCTGCGCATCGCCCAGGAACACCTCACCCACGACAGCCACAGCACGAAGCTGCGCGCCCAACTCGCCCGCCCCTACCGGCGCCTGGACGCCGTGGTCACCACGACCGAGGCGGATGCCGCCGTCTACCGGGCGAAGATGCGCCTGCCGGGGGTCAGGGTCCTGGCGATCCCGAACGGTGTGCCCGACCTCGGCCTTCCGGCCGCGGACAGCAGTGCCAAGGTCATCGCCGCGGCCGGACGTCTGGCCCGCGGCAAGCGGTTCGACCTGCTCATCGAGGCGTTCGCCGAGGTCGCCGCCGAGCACCCGGACTGGACGCTGCGCATCTACGGCGCCGGAACCGACAAGAGCCGCCTGCAACAACTCATCGACGACCATGAGCTGGGCGGCCGGGCAGTGCTGATGGGCGTGGCCTCGCCCATCGAGGCCGAGTTCGCCAAGGCATCCATCGTCGCCTCCGCCTCCGATGCCGAGTCCTTCGGCATGACCCTGGTCGAGGCCATGCGGTGCGGCGCCCCGGTCGTCGCCACCGACTGCCCCCTGGGCCCCGCCGAGATCATCCACGACGGCGTCGACGGCCGACTCGTCCCCGTGGGCGACCGGCAGGCACTGGCCACCGCGCTGCTCGACCTGATCGCCGACGAGCCCGACCGCCGCCGCATGGGCCGAGCCGCCCGGCGCGCAGCTCACCGCTTCGACCCCGCGCGGATCGCCCGGCTCTACGAGGACCTGTTCGCCGACCTCGCCGCCACCCGCGCCTCCCGCGGCCGGCAACGCACCAGGGCCAATTGGCGCGGCCGGGCAGGCCGGGCCCTGCGCAAACTGCGCCGCTGACGCCGCACCCGCACCCGCACCCGCACCCACCACAGCTCCGCCGCTGTACCGACCACCGACACCTCTACCCCGCCCACCACAGAAACAGAAAAGGACCCCGATGAGTGCCATCAGCCTCGGTCAGGCCGTCGTCCTCGGCATGGTCGAGGGGGTGACCGAGTTCCTGCCCGTCTCCTCCACCGGCCATCTGAAGATCACCGAGGGGCTGATGGGCATCCCGGTCGACGACACCTCCGTGGTCGGCTTCACCGCCGTCATCCAGGTCGGCGCGATCGCCGCCGTTCTCTTCTACTTCTTCAAGGACATCGTGCGGATCGTCTCCGCATGGGGCCGCGGCATCGTCCACCGCGAGGAGCGGTATCACCACGACTACAAGTTCGCCTGGTGGGTCATCTACGCCACGATCCCGATCGTGGCCGTCGGCCTGGTGGCCAAGCCTCTCATCGAGGGCGCGCTGGCCTCGCTGTGGGTGGTCGCGGGTTCGCTGATCGTCGGGTCGGGTGTGATGTGGGCGGCCGACCAGATGGGCCGGCACAAGCGCGGCGAGGACGACACCACACTGAAGGACGCGATGCTGGTGGGCAGTTCGCAGATCCTCGCACTGCTCTTTCCCGGCTTCTCCCGCTCCGGCGCCACGATGTCCACGGCCCTGATCCTGGACCTGGACCGCGTGGCGGCCACCCGTCTGTCGTTCTTCCTCGGCATTCCGGCTCTGACCGGCGCGGGCCTGTACGAGCTGAAGGACGCCGTGGGCGCGGGGGTCGGTGTCGCGCCGCTGGCCGTGGGCACCGCCGTGTCCTTCGTGGTGGCGTACGGCTCGATCGCCTGGTTGCTGAAGTTCGTGGCGAAGCACTCCTTCAACGCGTTCGTGGTCTACCGGATCGTGGTCGGGGTGGCGCTGCTGGGCCTGCTGGCCACCGGTGCGCTGAGCGCATGACCCCGTCGGCCGCCGCCACGCCGCCCCCGACGGCCCGGTTCCGGTCCCCGGGCGGCGTCCCGTGGCTGGCGCTTGTGGCGCTCGCCTACGCAGGGGTGCAGCTCGCGCTCGTCGTCCCACACGTGGGGCTCGGCTGGGACGAGACGGTGTACGTCTCCCAGGTCGACCCGCGCCACCCGGCCGCGTACTTCAGCGCACCTCGCTCGCGAGGCATCAGCTTCCTGGCCGCACCTGTGCTCGCCGTCACCGGATCCACCACCGCGCTCCGTATCGTGCTGGCGCTGCTGTCCGCCGCCGCCCTCTACGCCGCCTACCGCACCTGGCGGCCGTTGCTCGGCCCGGGCCGGACCGCCCTGGCGGCGCTGCTGTTCGCCGGCCTGTGGACCACCGCGTTGTACGGGCCGCTGGCCATGCCCAATCTGTGGGTGGCCCTGTCGGCGGTGGCGGCGGTCGGCTGGTTCCTGCGTGCCGCACCGACCGGGGCACGACGGCGGGCACTGCCCGGCCTGGGCGCCACGGTCGCGGCCGCCACTTTGTTCCGCTTCTCCGACGGCATCTGGCTCGCCCTGCCGCTCCTCGCCGCGTGTGCGGTCGTCCCGGCCTGGCGGCGTCCGCCACCCGCGCTCGCGGTGGTCGGCGGGCTCGTCGTCGGCGGGACGGAATGGGTTGCCGAGGCATACGTCCGCTGGGGCGGCGTCGGCGCCCGGCTGCACGCGGCCAGCGGCACGGAGGGCGGTATGCGGATGCAGTGGGCGGGCGGCCTGGCCTGGCGCAGCCTCAACGGCCCCTTGCTGTGCCGCCCCTGCCACGTCCCGCTCACCCGGCCCGAACTCACCCTGTGGTGGCTCGCCCTGCCCGCCCTCGCCCTCACCGCCTGCGTCGTCGCCCAGCGTACGGGCCGCCCGGCAGTCACTCTGCTGCCCGTCGCCTGCGCCGCCGCGCTGAGCGTCCCCTATCTCCTGCTCATCGGCTACTCCGCCCCGCGCTTCCTGCTGCCCACCTACGCCCTGCTCTCCCTCCCGCTCGCCACGCTCGGCGCACACGCCGTGGAAGCCCTCCACCGACCCCGCACCCGTACCCTCGCCACAGGCCTGCTCGGTGGGCTCCTCGCCCTGCACCTGTCGGCCCAGTTCGCGATCCTGCATCACCAGGCGGCCGACGCCCGCGTCCTCTCCGACCGGTACCGTGCCGCCGCCCACGACCTGCGCCGGCTCGGCCTCACCGCGCCCTGCCTGGTCAGCGGCAAACACGCCCCGCCCATCGGCTATTACGCCGACTGCGCCTCGGCCAACGTCCGCGGCAACAACCGCAACACCACCGTGCGTGCCCTGGTGCACCGCGCCGAGCGCGTACCCACCGCCGCTCTGGTCAGGAGAGGATCCCGCCCGCCCCACTACGCCCGCGGCTGGACGGCCCAGCCCCTGCCAGGAACCGGTCTCACCGCCTACGTTCACCCGACCGTACGAGGCCCGGTGTAACGCCCGCTGCATTCCAAGAGGGCCGTTCGGCCCACGGTCAAGGCCCTTGGTGCCCATGCGCGATTTCCCTTGCGCGAGGAAACGTGGAGGTCTCCGGAGGAGGAAGGACCCAGATGACCGACGGCCCTGTAGCAGCGGGCACCCGGCGGGCCCTGGTGGTCGACGACGAGGTGGAGCTGGGCCGCTTGGTCGGCGACTACCTGTCCCGCGAAGGGTTCGCCGTGGACGTCGTACCCACCGGTGCGGACGCCCTGGCGTCGGCCCGGTCCACAGAACCCGACGTCGTGGTGCTCGACCTGATGATGCCGGGCATCGACGGGGTGGAGGTGTGCCGGCAGCTGCGCACCTTCACGGACGCATACGTGATCATGCTGACCGCCCGTGCGGACGAGGTCGACAAGCTCGTGGGCCTGTCCGTGGGCGCCGACGACTACGTGACCAAGCCGTTCAGCCCCAGGGAACTGGTCGCCCGGGTCAAGGCGATGCTGCGCCGGCCGCGGGGCGGGCAGCCGATGCCGGGGCAGGAGCCGGTTCGCCGCTTCGGCGACCTGGCCGTCGATCCGGAGGCGCGGGAGGTCACCCTCGGCGGCCGTCCGGTGGAGTTGACCCGGCTGGAGTTCGACCTGCTGGAGGCGCTGTCGTCCCGCCCGCGTCTGGCGTTCAGCCGACGGCAGCTGATCGACCGGGTCTGGGGACCGGAGTGGGGTGGTGACGAGCACATCGTGGACGTCCACGTCGCGCGACTGCGCCGCAAGCTCGGAGACGACCCGGCCGTCTCACGCTTCGTGCACACCGTGCGCGGGGTGGGCTATCGGATGGGCACCGGCTGATGACCTGGGGCCCCGGCCTCACGGCACGGCTGGTGATGGCTCAGTTGCTCGTGGTGCTCGTCGGCCTGGCCACTCTGTCCGCCGTGGCCTTCGCCGTCGGCCCGCCCTTGCTCAGGCGCCACCTGCGCAGCGCGATGGGGGCGGTGTCCCCCCAGCTGTCCCGGCATCTGCAGGATGCGTTCCTGGCTGCGGGCGGCATCGCTCTCGGCATCGGCATCGCGGCGTTCCTGGCCGCTGCCGTCGCCGCTGCCGTACTCATCACTCGACGGCTGTCCCGTCCCATCCATGAGCTGGCCGATGCGGCTGACCGCGTCACCGCCGGCGACTACACGGCGCGCCTGGGACCGACGCTCCTCGGCCCTGAGTTTGAGACTCTCACCAGCGCCTTCAACACCATGGCCGACGCCCTGGAGAACACCGAGCGCACCCGGCGCCGACTGCTCGGCGATGTCGCCCACGAACTGCGCACCCCGCTCGCGACCATCGAGGCGTATCTGGAGGGCCTCGCCGACGGGGTGCGCATGCTCGACGAGCACACCCTGGATGTCCTTGGCGCGCAGGCCACCAGGCTGCACCGGCTGGTCGAGGACATCTCGCTGGTTTCCCGCGCCGAGGAACACCGGCTCAGCCTGGCCCGGGCCACCCTCCCGGTGGCCCGGCCGGCCGACGCAGCCGCGACCGCGGTCAGCACCGGCTTCCAGGCCAAGGGCGTGGACCTGCGTGTCACGGTCACCCCCGGCACACCTCCGGTCGACGCGGACCGGGACCGGCTGGTCCAGGTGCTGGTCAACCTGCTGACCAACGCCCTACGTCACACCCCGGCGGGCGGGAGGGTCACCCTCACCGCCGTGCCCGCCGACGGGGGCGTCGTGATCAGCGTCGCCGACACCGGTGAGGGCATCGCTCCGGAACACCTGCCACACGTCTTTGAACGCTTCTACCGGGCCGACACGGCCCGCGACCGGGAGCACGGCGGCACGGGCATCGGCCTGGCCATCGCCCGTGCACTCGTCCACGCGCACGGCGGCAGCATCACCGCGAGCAGCGACGGACCGGGCAAGGGGGCCGTGTTCCGTATCGGCCTTCCAGCAGCGAGCGATCGCCACGACCTCAGCAATCGCCACGACCTTCAGGGAAGCAACGTCGAAGCTTGACGGGATCGTCATGATTCGCCGGAACCATCGGACCTGGTCGCTCAACACAGTTACGAGAGGTCAGCCCGTGAGGAAATCCCGTGTCTTTCTGACAGCCGCAGCCGTCGGCCTGTCCGCCACCGCTGTCCTCCTGGTACTCCCGGATCAGCCGCAGAAGCCCGGCCGAACACCATCTGCCGAACTGGCTGCCGCGCACCGGGGGATGGTGACCGGAACCGTTTGGGTGGCCAACGAGGAAGGGGCCAGTCTGACCGCGATCGACGCCTCGACGAACCGGGTGACCGCCACGGTGAAGGGAATCGCCGGTCCCCACAATGTGCAGGCCGCCCCGGACGGGCGGACCGTATGGGCGGTCAGCGAACCGGCGAACCTGGTGGTGAAGCTGGATGGCTCCCGCTACTCGCTCCTCGGCACGGCCGCGACCGGAGACATGCCCGCCCACGTCATCCTCGGCACGAACGGCAAACAGGCCTATGTGTCCAACGCCGGAGACGGCTCGGTCTCCGTCTTCGACGCCAAGTCACTGACCCGCGGCGGAGGGATCACCGTGGACAAGGGCCCGCACGGGATGCGACCCAGTCCCGACGGGCGGTGGGTGTACACCGCGAACATGGTCGCCGGCACCGTCAGCGTGCTCGACACCGCCAAGGACCGCCAGGTGGCAAGCATCCCGGTGGGAGCCTCCCCGGTACAGGTTGCCTTCCAACCGGACGGCCGGTACGCCTACGTCACACTCGGAGGCGAGAACGCGGTCGCGAAGATCGATGTCGCCAAGCGCACGGTCGTGGCCAAGATTCCCTCCGGCCCGCATCCCGCCCAGATCTACGCGAGCCCTGACGGCCGCTATCTCCTGGCCGCCAATCAAGGCACGGAGGCGCAACCGGGCAAGACGGTCTCGATCATCGACACGGCGACGTTCACCGTGGTGGCCAGGCCGACCGTGGGCAAGGGCCCGCACGGCATCACCATCGACGCAACCAGCAGGCATGCCTTCATCACCAACGTCTACGAAGACGACGTAGCCGTGCTGGACCTCGCTGCGCTCAAGGTGGTCGCCCGCATTCCGGTCGGTGACGCCCCCAACGGCATCTCCTTCACATCGCGAGCCCCGGTCGTGCCCGAAAACCCGGAGACCACGGTGTCTCTGCCGCATGCCGCCATGTCGGAGGACGAGTCGTCCCACGGGGGCATGGACCACCAACACTGAGACCGCCCGGCCGGTGCGGTGAGCCCTTCCTGATCTCGACCCATAAAGCCCGAGGGGCGCGGGAGGCACGCTCAGTTGTGCCTGTTGAGGCCGGCGGTCAGACGAGCCGCAGTCGACGGTCGGGGATCCCGTGCTCGTGGAGGGGCCCGACCTGCCAGCCGCGTGCCTGGCAGGCGTCGAGGATGCGGGGCACCGCGCGGAGGGTGGTGCGCCAGGAGCCGGTGGCGGAGGTGCAGTCGGAGTCGTGGAGCAGGATGGTGCCGCCGCCGCGCAGGTCGCGTAGGACGGTGTCGTGGACCGAGTGGGAAGTGGCACGCTTGCGCCAGTTCTCGCCCCAGCAGGTCCACAGCACCGGGGTCAACCCGAGGCGGCGGCAGGCCAGATGGGCCACGGTGGTCATCACCCCGTACGGGGGCCGGAACAGCGCGGGTAGCTGTCCGGTGACGTCGGCCACCGCGTCGCGGGCACGGGCAAGGTCGAACCACGATCCCCCAGCGCGACCGCGCCCATCCCCCGGCGGAGGCGTATCCCGATGTCACGCCGGTCAGGTCACCGCGCATGCAGGCCGGCACCGGCCGCATGGGCGTGCATCGCCGCCTCGAACAAACGCTCCGTGTCGTGCGCCGTCAGGGCCAGGCTCGTGCAGCACGCCGCCACCAGGACTGCGAACGCTGCCATCGCACCGTTGCGGCGGGGCACCGGCGGGGCCAGCAGCGCCTTCACGCGCTGCGGCACCGGGCCTCCCGTGGCGGCCAGCGCCCCCTTGCGGGCCCGGCTCGCCGCCAGAGCCGCCCGCGCGATGGCCCGCGCCACCAGCGGCCGGTCCGCGACCACGGCCCGGCCTCCTCGTCCGCCCACCGCTCCGCCGCGAGCGCCCCGGCCCGCTCCACCGGCCGCAGCAGCGGATTGACCGTCGCCGCCAGATGCAGTACGAGCGAGAACAGATGGTGCCGATTACGCAGGTGCGCGCGCTCGTGTGCGAGCAGGGCCTGTCGCTCCTGCGGGTTCAGCAAGCGCAGCATCCCGCAGGAGACGACCACCCGTTCCGGCAGGCCGAGCACGGCGAACGCCGTGGGCACCGGGTCGTCGACCACGGCCGGGTCACCCCCCGCGGCGATATGGCGGCACTGCCGCCAGGCGTCGACCAGCGCACGTCCCCGCCGCCAGGACGCCACCGTCACACTGACCACCACGACGAGCACAACACCGGCGCACACCGCGGCCGCTCCCCGGCTCACCGGGTCCTCCGCCTTCAGCACACCCACCGACCACGGCCCCTGCGCCGCCACCAGCGGCACCTGCCCGACGGCGGTGAACGCCAGGATCGCCAGCTCCGTCGCCCATGTGCCGGCCGCCACGACCGCCGCGCACACCATCGCCCACGTCCCCGCACGCGGCGGCAGCCTGCGCCCCGCCCAGGGCGCCACGAGTGCCAGCACCGCGCTCACCAGCAGCGGCAGATACATCGGCACCGGCCAGAAAACTGTCCTACCCCCGCTCGGAGCCGTCACCGTGCAGCAGCTGCCCCAGCAGCCGCTCGTCCTCCGGCGACAGGTCCGACACGAACCGCGCCAGCACCGTCGCACGGTCCCCGCCCTCGTCCAGCAGCGAGTGCATCCCCGCCGCCGCGAGCCCCGGCTGGTCGTGCACGGGCACGTACAGGTGGCTGCGCCCCTCCTTCCGCCGGGTCACCAACCCCTTCTCACACAGCCGCGTCAGAATCGTCAGCACCGTGGTGTACGCCGTGTCCCCGCCCAGGTGCTCGTGCACCGCGGCTGCCGTCGCCGGCTCGCCGGCCGCCCACAGGGCCGCCAGCACCTCGCCCTCCAGCTCCCCGCGCGCGGCGCCCGGACTCTTTGCTGCCCGTCACGCGGACACCTCCTTCTGCTCGACCCCACCTCCGCCCCACAGGGCTCTCTCCGGCTACTACGAGACGTAGAAAGATGAAGACCGTCAGATGCGAGGCGGGGCCACGCCGGGTCTGCCGCCGGCCGGGTCAGATCCTGATCACCGCCTCACTCAACCCCTGCGACCAAACAGACACAAGCCTCAAAAACCCCTCGGGTTGCGCCACCCAAAGGCCCTTCGCAGGAATTCACCGATCCCTCGCGTCACCGGCTGACTACTGTACGAACACGCCGCGTTGCCCACGGCCACCCGAGGAGGAATCCTGTGTCATCACCCTGCGACCCCGAGTACGCCCCCGCCGGCGATGTGGGCGCAGCCCTCATGATGATCGACTCTCGGCTCAAAGCCGTCTACGACCACAAGACCCAGACCGACGCCGAACAACAAGCGCTGACCGACCAGTTCGCCGCGTCCCTGGGTCCCGGCGGAATCGATGACATGCTGGACGGCACGTGCACACTCATCTACATGTTCATGCAGTGGCTGCGGATGGCCTACGAGGACCACGGCAAGGACGTCATCGAGTGCGTGGTGCCCAATCTCGTGGCCTCCATGCGCATGATGCCCAGGAGCGTCCGTCCCGAGGCCATCCCCACCATGGCCGGCCTGCTCATCGCTGCAGGCACCGGCCTGAGCCCGAGCCTGTGGCGCAAGCAGTACGGATACTGGACCAAGGACGAGTTGACTCCCCTGGAAGCCACCACCTTCCTCCTAGCGGAGCACATCAACCGACTCACCGACGACCGCGACTTCGCCACCCGTCTGATCACCGAGGCCCTGTCCAGCGCAGACGAAGACTGACGTGCGCGCCCGTGCGCCGTAGAGCCGGCGAAGTTCCACAGGCCGAAGGCCATCACCCCCGAGCCGAAAGACGCACCGGCGAACACGCTCGGCCTTCGTCGCATCATGTTTGCCGTCGACGACGTCGAGGACGTCGAGGACGTCGAGGACGTCGTTGCCCGGCTGCAGGCCCACGGTGCCGAACTCGTCGGCGAGATCGTGCAGTACGAGAACATCTATCGGCCCGGCTACGTCCGCGGTCCCGAGGGCATCGTCGTCGGACTCGCCGAGCAGCTCAGCCGACGGCCACCGAAGGAGCCGTGCACCCACAGGGCAGGCGGACCCCGCCCCGCCCGGGCTGACGCTGCTCGCCGAGGGGCAGAGTGCGCAGGCGGCGGCGCTGTTCGCCGACTCGGGCCTACTTCGGCGACTGATCGTCCGGCACGCTCGCTCAACTTGCCTTTCAACCTCTGGCCTCGAACGTCGCATCGCACGCGCTCACTCGTCCGGAATTCGCCGGGCAGGCGTCGCCAGAGGCGTGAGACGGGCCGCACCTCGTGGTGCCGGCTCCGGGACGCGGTCCGCCTCGACACGCTCGGCCGGATGGGCCCGGACCGGGTCGAGGACGAACTCCCCATCATCGAAGGCACGTTGATCCGCGCCACCCGCCACGACGTCTCGTACCCACTCGCCGGGGTGCTTGATCACTGGTGGACCGATGCCGTGAGGCGTTGCAGTGCGGCGTGGCCGGGTGGGCCCCAGGTGGGCTTGCCTCCGGGGCGGCCGTGAACGCCGGCGTGTCCGATGCGGATGCAGGCGAGGGCGCGCAGCACCGCCCATCCGCGGGCGCGGCGCAGGGTCGCGGCGTCCGGACTTGGCCGATAGGTCTCGTGGAAGCGGTCGACTGCGCCGTCCGGCAACAGGATCCAGGCGGCGGCGAGGTCGCAGGCCGGGTCGCCGGCGAAGAGGTCGCCGAAGTCGATCACGCCGGAGAAGGTGCCGTTCGTGGTCAGGATGTTGGCTGGATGCAGGTCGCCGTGGAGCCAGAGACGTGGGCCCGTCCAGTCCGGCGCGGCGGCGGCATCCTCCCAGACCGCGCGGACGGCGTCCGGGTCGTGAATCAGCCCCAGCTCGGTTGCCGAGGCAAGCCCTTGGGCGAAGCGTTCGGCCGTGTCGGCCAGCGGGCCACCGCGGTCCCGGCCTGACGGCGCCCCGTCGGGGGCGGGGCGGTGAAGGGCGGTCAGGAAGTGGGCCAGGGTGACGGCCGCCTCCGCGGCGCGCGTAGCGGGGGCGCGGTCGGCGGGCTCGCCCGGTACCCAGGTGGTGACGAGCCAGGGCCGGGGAAACCGTTCGGAGGGCTCACCAAGACGCTGCGGGACGGGGATCTGCAGAGGAAGGTGCGGGGCGAGGAGGGGCAGCCAGGCGTGTTCCTTGCGCAGCAGCGCGTCCGCGGACTGTGTCGCCCAGGGCAGCCGGACGGCGAGGTCGTCGCCGAGCCGCCACACTTGATTGTCCCAGCCGAGTGCTCCGAGCTTCAGGGGGCGATCCGCCAGGTCGGGGTGCTGCTCGCGCAGCAGGTCCCGGATCAGGTCTTCGGTGATGTCCATCTCGGTGGCCGTCATGTGGAGCGACGGTAGTCGGGTAGCGGCCTGCACAGCGGATGCCCGTGAACGATTGCCCAGTTGCTCGACGAACCCTCCACCCGAAATTTCCACCAACGGCGCTGAACCCCATTGTGCGAAACGGCATTTCATGACCTGTTCCAGAGGCCGATACGGTCGGATTCATGGAGTGGAGTTTTCCGACGGCCGAAAAGCTCGCGGCTGCGTTACGTGCCGGCGAAGTGACCTCGGCGGAACTGACCGACGAGGCGATCGCCCGTATCGAGCGGGACGACAAGGTGATCAACGCGATCTGTGTGCCGGACTTCGACCGTGCGCGGGCCGCCGCGCGCGCTGCCGACCAGGCGCGCGCCCGCGGCGCGGACCGGCCGCTGCTCGGCATTCCGGTGACGGTCAAAGAGTCCTACAACGTCGCCGGGCTGCCCACGACCTGGGGGATGCCGCTGCACCGGGACTACATGCCGGCCGAGGACGCGGTGCAGGTGTCGCGGCTCAAGGCCGCGGGCGCGGTGGTGCTGGGTAAGACCAATGTGCCCTTGGGGCTGCAGGATATCCAGAGCTTCAACGAGATCTACGGCACCACTAACAATCCGTGGGATCACGATCGCACGCCGGGCGGATCCTCCGGCGGATCAGCGGCGGCCCTGGCGTCCGGATTCGGCGCGCTGTCCATCGGCTCCGACCTCGCCGGTTCGCTGCGCACCCCCGCGCATTTCTGCGGCATCTATGCGCACAAGCCGACACTCGGACTGGCGGCAACCCGCGGCATGGTCGCGCCGCCCGCACCGCCCTTGCCGGTCGACCTCGACCTCGCCGTCGTCGGTCCGATGGCGCGCACTGCCCGCGACCTCACGCTCCTGCTCGACGTCATGGCCGGACCGGACCCGCTGACGCTCGGTGTCGCGCACGATGTGACGCTGCCGCCCGCGCGCCACGAGCGGCTCGGCGACTTCCGGGTCTTGGTCGTCGACGAGCATCCGCTCATTGCGACCGGGTCCGCTGTGCGTGCGGGCGTGGACCGGGTGGCCGACGCGCTTATCGACGGCGGCGCCCGCGTCGAGCGGGACAGTCCGCTGCTGCCCGATCTGACCGAAGCCGCGGTGCTCTACACGCAGTTCCTGTTTTCGGGCTCCGTTGCACGTTTTCCCGTCGAAGCGTACGAGCAGCTGCAGGCCCGCGCCGCCGGACTGAGCGCAGACGACCAGAGTCTCGATGCGGCGCGCCTGCGCGGGATGGTGTTCAGCCACCGCGACTGGATCGAGGCGAACAGCTTTCGCGAGCTCCACCGTCACGGCTGGCGGCAGTTCTTCGCCGAGTTCGATGCCGTGGTGTGTCCGATCACGCCGACTCCCGCGTTCCCGCACGACCACAACCCCAATCCGCTGGAACGCCGGATCGACATCGACGGCGTCGAGTATCCGTACTTCGACCAGCTCGTCTGGGCCGGTCTGGCCACCATGCCCGGTCTGCCCGCCACCGCCGTACCAGCGGGCCGGTCGCCCGAGGGGCTGCCGGTGGGAGTGCAGCTCATAGGTCCTATGTTCGAGGACCGCACCCCGCTGCGGCTGGCCGAACTGCTCGAGCAGAAGATCGGCGGCTTCCCGGCACCGAAGTAGGGCGCACTACTACGAGTCGCCGACCGGCTTCGGCTTCCACGTCGCTGTCATCGACGCGGACGTGCCTGGACCTCACCGGAGCCGCCGGCGCCGGCGCCCCAGCAGTCCTGCCGCGGTCGTCGCATCCTGGCAGGCCACGGCCCCGGCAAGGTGCGCACCGCTCCGCCGGCCACTGCATTCCCCACTGTCCGCGTTCACCGCGTGATCCGCCGATGTGGGCGAAGCGACTCCCGATGTTATTCAATGAGGTGTGCCCGTCAGGGAGAGAGCCGCATGGACTCCACACCCTCCCCTTCGTCCTCTTCGCCGTTCGAGCTGGTCAGCAGCGCTCTGGGGCGCTACATCCCGAGCGGCGGAGCGGCAGCGGCCGCGCGTCCTGCCGACGCGCAGGGCGACCGCACCACCAGCCGACGCGTACCCGACGACGTGGCAGCCAGCCGTCAGGAGCAGATTCTCGGCGCGGTGAACCTGGACAGGGACCTGAGAATCACCCGCTGCAATCTGGACGCCCCCGTATTCGCGGGCCTGGACGCCGTGGTCGGGAGCTCTTTCGTCGATCTCCTGCCTCCCGGGGACATACCGACAGTCACAAGGCGGTTGCGGCAGGTCCTGGAAACCGGTGAGGCGCACGTCGCCCGGATCCAGCGCCTGCGGCGTGGCGACGGGTCGGAGCTGGTGGTCTCGCTGAGCATCCTGCCCGCCGCCGTGCCCCAGGAAGGCCTGACCGTCTCCGTGATCGCCATGGCCAGGCGGCTGCACCTGTACGCCGCCGAGACCGCGATCGGCACCTCGCTGGACATCGGCGAGACCGCGCAGTCGCTGGCGGAGTCCCTGCTGGCCTGGGGAGACGTGGCCGCCGTCGACCTCGACTTCGCCGTGTGGACGGGCGAGGGAGTCACTGAGCGGGCGCAGGGGCGCATCCGGCTACGGCGGGCGGCCCTGGTGCCCGACCGGGCATGGCCCGAGGGCTATGTGACTCCGGGCGACGATCTTCCCAGCGACGCGAGTCGCCTGCTGGCGCAGGCGGTCCAGCGGGACGATGCCCCGCAGGCCATCGTCATACCCGACCGGGAGGCGGTCGAGCGGGTACTCGGCAGTCCGCGAGTGATGCGTGCCCTGGTGCCCGGTGACCGCTCGGCGGGTGTGGCATGCATACCGCTGGTCCTGGACGGCCCGCCGCCCGTCGTACTGGGCGTGGCGGAGGTCTGGCGGCGGGCGGACTCTCCCTTCCGCGACAGCGAGCTGTTCGACCTGCAGGAACTGGTGGCCAGGACCGTCCATCACGTCGACCTGGCCCGTCAGCACCAGCGCGAGCACACACAGGTGCTGGCGTTGCAGCGCCGGCTGCTGCCCCGGGCGGGCGGCGACACCATCGAGATCGCCAGCGTCTACCAGCCCGCCACCCCCGACAGCGCGGGCGTCGGCGGCGACTGGGTGAACAGCTTTCCGCTGCCGGACGGCCGTACCGCGCTGGTGGTCGGTGACGTCGTCGGGCACGGCCTGGGAGCCGCGGCAACCATGGGCCAGCTGAGCATGGAGGCCCGCGCGCTGCTGTCCGCGGGACTGGCGCCCGACGAGGTGCTGCAGCACCTGGACGAGACCGTGACGCTGCTGGACGACTCGGAGTCCGGGCTGGCGGCCGGCTACAGCGCCCTCGGGTCGACCTGCTGCATCGCCCTCTACGACCCGGTCAGCCACGACGTGGCGCTGTCCAGCGCCGGCCATCTCCCCCCGGTCCTGGTGTCCCCGGACGGGCACGCGGGCCCGCTCGCGGTCCGCCCTCATCCCGGGCTGGGCGCCGAGTTCGCGCTGCGGGAGCCGTTCGACGTACACACGTTCGGTGCACCCCCGGGCTCCCTGCTCGCCCTCTACACCGATGGCCTGGTGGAGGATCCGGCCCTGTCGATCGACGAGGGCATCGGCAGGCTGGCGGACGCCGTGTCCGCGGTGCACCCGTGGGACACCCTGCAGCAGGCCGCACGGCGTGTCGTCGCCACGCTGGCGCCCGTGCGTCAACGCGACGACGTGACCCTGCTTCTCGCGCGCATGATCGGCTACCGCAAGGGGGACACCGCGACCTGGCGGCTGCCCGCCCGCTACGACGCACCCGCCCGTGCCCGCGCACAGGTATCCGCGCTGCTGCGGCAATGGCGCACCAAGGACGACACCCTGGACAACGTGCTGCTACTGATCAGCGAGCTGGTCACGAACGCGGTGCGCTTCGCCACCGGTCCGATCACCGTACGGCTGATCAGGGCCGGTCACGGCCTGCTGTGCGAGGTGGGCGACACCGGCAACGGCAGTCCGCGTCTGAACCGGGGCGGCCTCCTCGACGACGGCGGTCGTGGCCTGTACATCGTGCACAGGCTCACCACCCGGTGGGGGGTGCGGTGGACGGACACCGGCAAGGTGGTCTGGGCGGAAGTCGCCAGGTGACGCGGCCGCAGGGCGGGGCGCGGCCGGCGTATGGCACCTGAGGCGCGGCGAGGGTACGGGCGGCGTGCGCGTCCGCCGGAGCCACCGACGGTACGCACGGCGCCCTCAGCTGTACAAGTGTCGTGACCTGTGATGCGGGCGACCGTTTTGCTGGTACGGGCCGCGCGGGCTCGGGCTACATCCACTCCCCCTCCAGGGCCGTGGCGGTAAGGCCCGGTGCCGCCGCGTACAGGACGGCGCGGCTGCCCGACTTCTGCCCGGCGTCGTGCGCCCGCCGCATGATGTCGAACACGGCGGCGCCTCCGCGGTTGCCGCTGGTGTAGCTGTCCCGGCTGTAGTCCAGCAGCCCCGACGGCCATGTGTCGGGCATCGTCTGCTCCATGTACTCCAGCACCCGGGTCCCGCCGGGGTGCGCGAGCAGCACGTCGGGGTGCCAGGAGTCGGGGTTGTCCTGGTAACGGACGCGCAGCCACTCCCACATCGCGGTGACCGTCTCCTGTACGGCGCGCGGCCCACGCCGGTCCATCACGAAGTGGGTGCCGTCCGACCGCGTCTCCAGGCGGTGCAGGTCGTGGGTGCCGGGCAGGGTGTGGTGCCAGGCGGCGTCCAGCCGCAGCATCGACTCGCGCCTCGGGCGGCCCGTGACCACCGCGGCGACCGCGGTGTCCGCGAACAGCAACCGGACGATCAGGGACTCGAGGGTGTCGTCCGCGGGCTGGTAGGTCGTGCTCAGCGCCTCCGCGATCACGACGAGGACCACCCGGTCGGGGTCCGCGGCCACGAGTTCCGCCGCCAGCGCCAGGGAGCGGGTCCCCGCGATACAGGCCCACTGCGAGGCGGGCAGCAGCATCACATCGTTGCGAAGCTGAAGCTTGTTGGCCAGGGAGATGTCCAGACCCGGCAGCGCCGGGGTGGTGGAGTGACTGGTGATCAGGCAGTCGATGTCCGCGGCGTCCAGCCCGGCGATCTGCAGGGCACCGCGCGCCGCATGCTCCCCGTAGGACTGCACGGCCTCCCAGGCCGGCGCGGTGCGCTCCTGGACGGTCTGCGGCGCGGGTATCGCCTCAAGGGCGGCGATCACGCGGTCCACGTCCTGCTGGCTGAACCCGTCGCGTGCCAGCGCTTCTTGGGCCGGCCCGATGCCGACAGCCTGCAGGCCGTTGCCCTTGCCCGGCGCGACGGCGGTCTCCAGCGGCAGCATCCACCCGCGGGTCTCGATGCCCGTACTGGCCGCGATGCCGTCGATCCGCGGCGCCCACGCCGCGTGCGGGTGCCGGTCGCGCACCTCCGCCACGATCTGGCTGGTCTTCACGGCGTGCTTGCCGTGTATTACGGCAGGAGGACAGAGGTAAGCGGCCATAATGGGGCACCTTTCCGGGGGAACAAGCAGGAATGTCACGAGTGCTGTGTCATGGGTCACTTTGAGACTTCGCGCCCAAGAGGTTGCCGATGGGCTCCACTTCGGGAGTCGGTAGCCGTTTCGAGCATGGACGCTAAATGGACATTTCCGCTGTGATGCATGCAACTTGGGCAGCCTTGGAATGCGTGACACGGCACACACCGCCGCAATAGGGACCCTCGGTCCAGTTCCACAGGTGACTTCCCGTCAGCCAGGAAGAGTGCCTTGTCATTGCCGCCGTAGCCGGGCCACACGCCGACGCCCCTCACCTTCACGGCCGGCTGCCTTCGACGCGAGCATCACTAATCGCACGCTTGCTCTTCCCTCGGCTTGCACCGATGCCACAGCCGCCGGAGCCGGGCGAGCCGATGAGCACAGACTCACGGACCCGGTCGGCAGCACGAGGTGTGCGGTCCGGCTTCCATCGGGCCCATCCGGCCGATCTCATGCGCTCCGATACGACCGTGAACCGGGCCTCCGCACGTGGGCCAGTGACCTGACGGGTCGCCATCGCCCGTAACCGCGGCCCCCACTCACTCCGCACGCAGAACCCGGGCGACGGTCTGCCGTGCCGCCGCGCACGCCGGGATCACCGCGCCCGTGCGGCGATCGCCCCCCCCCCGGCCAGCACCAGCAGCGTCATCGACCCGGGGTGCCACACGTCCGGCATCAGGGTCGGGACGGCGAGTTGGGCGCCAGGCTCGGTCATCGGGATCGCCACGGTGACCCGGCATGGCGTCATGCCGATCGACGTCAGCGCTGCCGTGGGACGCGGATGACGCTCCGAAACGGCCGCCCAGAGCCCACCACAGCGATCACGACCGGTTCCCGGCCCTGGCGCCGAGCCTCGGGTTGCCCCGTTGGCAAATACCCCGTGGGGTATTTGACGCTCCTCGCCGGATGGTCGTACTCTCGCCGAATAGATACCCCCGGGGGTAATTGAGGAGGCAACCAATTGGCTCGTGAAGTGACACCCGAGGCATGCGCCGCGGCCTGGGCCGACGGTGCGCTCGTGGTCGACGTACGGGAGGCGGAGGAGTACGCGGCCGGGCACGTTCCCGGCGCGCGGCTGATGCCGCTCCGCACCGTGCCGGCCCGGTGCGACGAGCTGCCCGCCGACCGGCCGGTGTACGTGATCTGCGCCCGTGGCAACCGCAGCAGGACCGCCGCCGACCTGATGACCTTCCGCGGCATCGACGCCTACTCCGTGTCGGGCGGCACCGACGCCTGGGCCCGCGGCGGGCGCCCCCTCGCGGCCGGTTCGCACGAGCACGCCGCCTGACCCCCGTCCGACACCCGCACACCCGCACACCCGCACACCCGCACACCCGCCAGCTGGAAAGGAGAGCCGCCTTGGCCGCCACCCCCTCCCCCGCCGACGCACCGATCTCCGGCCGCCACCGCGTCGCCGTCATCGGCGGCGGCAGCGCCGGCATCAGCGTCGCCGCCCGCCTGCGCCGCGCAGGCGTCAACGACATCACCCTGATCGAACCGTCCGACACCCACTGGTACCAGCCGCTGTGGACCCTGGTCGGCGGCGGCCAGGCGACCCTGGGCACCTCCCGGCGCCCCGAGGGGTCGGTGATACCGGACGGCGTGCGCTGGATCCGCCGCCGCGCCCTGGCCGTCGACCCGGAGGCCCGCACGGTGACCCTGTCCGGTGGCGCCGAACTCGCCTACGAATACCTGGTGATGGCACCGGGACTCCAGCTCGACTGGGGTGGCGTCCCCGGCCTCGGCGAGGCCGTGGGCCACGACCGGGTGAGCAGCAACTACGCACCCGAGTACGCCCCGCGCACCTGGGAGCTGATCAAGCAGATGCGCTCGGGCACGGCAGTGTTCACCCATCCGGCAACCCCGCTGAAGTGCGGCGGCGCTCCGCAGAAGATCGCCTACCTGGCCGCCGATCACTGGCGCAGGCGGAAGGTCCTCGACGACATCCGGATCGTCCTCGTCATCCCCGATCCGGCCATGTTCAAGGTGCCCGCGTGGTCACAGGTACTGGAGAAGGTGGCCGACCGGTACGGCATCGAGGTGCGGCTGCGCTCCGAGATGACCGCCGTCGACGGTGACGCCCGCGAGCTCACCGTCACCGACCACACCGGCGGCACGAAGGAAATCCTCGGCTACGACTTCCTGCACGCCGTGCCGCCGCAGAGCGCGCCCGACTGGGTCAAGGCGAGTCCGCTCACCGATCCGGCCAGCCCCCAGGGCTTCGTCGCCGCGGACAAGCACACGCTCCAGCACCCGTCGTACGACAACGTCTTCGCGCTCGGCGACGTGGCGAACCTGCCCACCTCCAAGACCGGCGCGGCCGTACGCAAGCAGGCCCCGGTGGTCGCCGCGAATCTGCTGGACGTGATGCACGGACGCTCCCTGTCGCGCCGGTACGACGGCTACACGTCGTGCCCGCTGGTGACGGCCCGCGACCGGATGCTGCTCGCCGAGTTCGACTACGACCTGAACCCCACGCCCTCGTTCCCGCTGATCAACACGTTCAAGGAGCGGCGCGACATGTGGGTGTTCAAGCGGTATGTGCTGCCGCCGGTGTACTGGCACGGCATGCTCACCGGCCGCCTCTGACCGGTCGGCCCGGGCATCCCCCGACCCGGGCCGGCCATCGCCCCGTCCTCCGACAAGGGCGGACCAGACCCTTCTATATACCCCCCGGGGTAATTAGCCCATCCGCTATGGAGGTCACCCGACCATGTTCTTCGCCCAGTACTACCTCGACTGCCTCTCCCAGGCCTCGTACATGATCGCCGACGAGACCACGGGCAAGGCCGTCGTCGTCGACCCGCGCCGCGACGTCTCCGAGTACCTCACCGACGCCGCCGCCCACGGTTTCACCATCGAGGCGGTCGTCAACACCCACTTCCACGCCGACTTCCTCGCCGGCCACCTGGAGCTCGCCGACCGCACCGGTGCCTGGATCGGCTACGGGCAGCGCGCCGAGGCCGAGTACCCCATACACAAGCTGACCGACGGCGAACGCATCAGCCTCGGCGACGTCCAGCTCCAGATCCTCGAAACCCCGGGTCACACGCCGGAGTCGATCAGCGTCCTGGTGTACGAGCACGCGGACGACACGCTCCCCTACGGTGTACTGACGGGTGACGCGCTGTTCATCGGCGACGTCGGCCGCCCCGACCTGCTGGCCTCGATCGGGGTGACCGCCGAGGAACTCGGCAAGATGCTCTACGACACCGTCCAGCACAAGCTGATGGCCCTCCCGGATGCCGTGCGGGTCTTCCCCGCCCACGGCGCCGGCTCCGCCTGCGGCAAGAACCTCTCCACCCAGCGCCAGTCCACCATCGGCCAGCAGCGTGCCACCAACTACGCCTGCCGGCCGATGAGCGAGGAGCGGTTCGTGGAGCTGGTGACGGCGGGACAGCCGTCCGCGCCCGCCTACTTCGTCTACGACGCCATCCTCAACCGCAAGGAGCACGGCCTGTTCGACGCGGCCGCCGCGCCCCGGCCGCTGTCGGTGGAGGAGTTCATGGAGCGGCGCGCGGCGGGAGCCGTCGTGATCGACACCCGCTCGCCGCAGGACTTCGCGCCCGGGTATCTGCGGGGCTCCGTCAACGTGCCCGCGGACGGCCGCTTCGCCGAGCAGGCGGGCATGGTCGTCGCCCCCGAGCAGGAGGTCGTCGTGGTCGCGCCGCAGGATCGCGAGGAGGAGGTCGTCACCCGGCTCGCCCGGATCGGCTTCGACAAGGTCGGCGGGTATCTGCGCGAGCCCGAGGGCGCCTTCCCGGCCCTGGCCGACGAGATGGAGCAGGCCAGCCGCCTGACCACCGACGAACTGCGTCCGCTGCTGGACGGCGACGAAGCACCTCTGGTTCTGGACGTGCGCAACACCTCCGAGCGCGAAGAGGGTTTCATCGAGGGCTCGTTGCACATCCCGCTGGCCGAACTGGCCCGCCGTATCGACGAGATCCCGGCCGACCGGCCTCTGGTCGTGCACTGCGCAGGCGGCCACCGCTCCTCCATCGCCGCCAGCCTGCTGCGCCACAAGGGCCGCACCGACGTCTCCGACCTGCTCGGCGGCTACGGCGCGTGGCTCGCCCTGCCCGCGTCGGCCGACGTCTGATCCACCCGCGAACCGGGCGGCGACCGGGGCACCGGCCGCCGCCCGCCCCCATCGAAAAAACGCTTCACAGACAAAAAGAACGCTTCACGGACAACAGGGAACCCCCGATGACCCTCCATGCCGACACATCACGTCTCGATCCCGCCGCTCTGCGCGAGCTGACCCAGTCGGGCCAGGGCCCGCGTCTGCTGGACGTGCGTACGCCCGGCGAGTTCCACACCGCCCACATCCCCGGCTCCTACAACGTCCCCCTCGACACCCTGCGCGAGCACCGCGCCGAACTGCTCCACCACCTCGACGAGGACGTCGTCCTCATCTGCCGCTCCGGCGCCCGCGCCGCCCAGGCCGAACAGGCCCTCGCCGAGGCCGGGCTGCCCAACCTGCGCGTCCTGGACGGCGGCGTCATGGCATGGGAGTCCGCCGGCGGCCCGCTCAACCGAGGGCCTGAGCGCTGGGACCTGGAGCGCCAGGTCCGGCTCGTCGCCGGAAGCCTGGTGCTGGTGACGGGCGTCGCGGGCCTGTTCGTGCCCGGACTGCACCTGATCGGCACGGCCGTCGGTGCCGGACTGGCAATCGCCGCGCTCACCAACACCTGCGCGATGGGCATGCTGTTGTCGAAGCTGCCCTACAACCGTGGCCCGCGCACCGGCCTCGACACGGTCGTCGCCGCCCTGCGGGGTGCGTCATGATCGCCGTCATCATCGCCGCTTCCCTGCTCATCGGCGTCAGCCTCGGCATCCTGGGCGGCGGCGGATCCATCCTGACCGTGCCGATTCTGGTCTACCTGGCCGGCATGGAGACCAAGGAGGCCATCGCCACCTCCCTGTTCGTGGTCGGCGTCACGAGTGCCGCCGGGGTCGTCTCGCACGCCCGTGCCGGACGCGTCCGCTGGCGTACGGGGCTGCTGTTCGGTCTGGCGGGCATGACCGGCGCCTACGCGGGCGGACGTCTGGCCGAGTTCATCCCCGGCACGGTCCTGCTCATCGCGTTCGCCCTCATGATGATCGCCACCGCGGTCGCCATGATCCGCGGGCGGAGGCAGGCGCCGAAGAAGGTCCACCACGAACTCCCCGTCCTCCACGTCCTGTTGGACGGCATCGTCGTCGGCCTGGTCACCGGACTGGTCGGCGCCGGCGGAGGCTTCCTCGTCGTGCCCGCCCTCGCGCTGCTCGGCGGCCTGCCGATGACCGTCGCGGTCGGCACCTCACTGCTGGTCATCGCCATGAAGTCCTTCGCGGGCCTGGCCGGTTACCTCGCCAGCGTCCACATCGACTGGGGCTTCGCCGCACTCGTCACGGCGACCGCCGTGGTCGGCAGCGTGCTCGGCGGTCTGGTCGCCGGACGTATCCCGCAGGACGCGCTGCGCAAGTCCTTCGGCTGGTTCGTCGCCGTCATGGGTGTGTTCGTCCTCAGCCAGCAGATCAGCACCGACCTCCGCCACACCCTGCTGACCAGCCCCTGGACATGGGCCTCCGTGGCCGCGGCCGCGGGGATCGCCTTCAGCTGGTACATGCTCAGGCGCTCCGGACGAACGCCGGAGCAGACGAGCGACGCCCCGGCGATGCCGGACAACGGAAGCCCGGATCGCCTCGCCACCCGCCCGTGAACGGGAAACGCGCACCCCGCGCCGGGGAACAATGCGGCCCCGCGTGACGCTGTCGCTTATACCCCTCTGGGTATTCAGATCACAGACGACAGCCGAGGGGGACCGTCAGCAACCCGGCGGAGGAGCGTGAGGACCATGACGACGGCAGGACGTGACCGGCCCCCGACGAGCGAGGACAACTGCGTCGTGACCACCTGCGGGCGCAGGATCACCGTGCAGTATCTGCAGCTGGCGCCCGCGGACCGGCCCATCGGCCGGGTCACCCTGGACGTAGGCCGCGACCAGGGCGGCGAACCGGGCGTATGGGCGGCGCTCACCGCCGACGAGGCACGCGACCTGGCCCGCCTGCTCCTTCTGCAGGCAGGCCAGGCCGAGCGCGGCGCCCAGCCCGTCGTACCGACCCGCGAGGACCCCGGTCAGCTCAGGTGTAGATGATCTGGCTGCCGGCCGCACGCTCGTAGAACTCCCCGACCGTGATGATCCCCTGGACCTGCTCGACCAGGTCGTCCTTGTCGAGTTCGAAGAGATCGACGGACGCCTTGCAGGCATAGATGCCCGCGCCGGTGTCGGCGATCATCTCGATGAACTCGGGGATCGGCGGGATGTCGAGCTTGTCCATCTTGCGTTCCATGTACCGGGTGACCAGGTCCGGCACGCCCGGCATGCCACCCAGCAGGGTCGGCAGGTGCAGGCCCGGATTGCCCACGGTGGCCAGCTTGATGTGCTCCCACCGCTTCTTCGTGATCGCGTCCAGGCCGAAGAAGGTGAAGAACAGGTCGGCCTCGATGCCCTCGGCGCGCGCGCCGTTGGCCATGATCAGGGCCGGGTAGATCCCTTCCAGGGATCCCTTGGAGACGATGATCGAGACCTTCTCGATCGTTGCGGTGTCGGCCATGACGGGCACCCTCCTCAGATGCAGCCGCGGGGCTTGGGAATCCCGGCGATCTTCGCGGCGATCTTCGCCGGGCCCTTCGGGAAGAGCTGGTAGAGCTCCTTGACGCTCACGCCGGAGGTCTTGCCGAGCACCCGCACGGTGGGACCGGTGCCCTTGGCCGTGTACTGCTCGCGCATGAAGCGGATGACCGTCCAGTGCCGGTCGGTCAGTTCGTCGATCCCCTGCTCGCGGGCGATCTGCTCGGCCATCGACTCGGTCCACTGCGCGGGGTCGGTGAAGAAGCCTTCGTCGTCGACGGGGACGGCGGTGTCGGCGTAGGTGGCGGTGGGCATGACGGTGTGCTCCTCTCGGTCAGGCGGACACGTGGTTCTTGCCGCGCTCGGGCATGGCCGAGCCGATGCCGGGCACTTCTCGGCCGGGCAGCAGGCTGTGCCAGTACAGCCACTCGAAGGCGAGCTTGCCGAGGTGGCTCGCGTGCGACTCCTTCAGCAGCGGCAGGCCGACGGGGCCGGGGAAGTGGCCGGGCAGCGGCTCGGTGTCGTAGTTGAAGTCGATGAGCAGGGCCTTGTGGAAGCCGGTCTCCACGAAGCAGTTCGTGTGCCCGTCGAAGGCGGCGTCCAGCGGCTGTCCGGCGAGGTAGCGCGCGATGTTGTGCACCAGCACCTCGCCCTCGAAGTGGGCCACCGAGCCCGCCTTCGACGCCGACAGACCGGCCGCGTCGCCGATGGCGAACACCTCGGGGCGGTCCGGGTGTTGGAGGCTGTGCGGGTCGACGGGGATGAAGCCCAACTCGTCGCCCAGCCCCTCGGAGCGGCCCACGTACTCCGCGCCGGCGTGCAGCGGCACGACCACTGCCAGATCGAAGGGCACTTCGCGCTCGTCGTACGACACCAGCCGGCCCCCGGCACCGTCGACCTCGCCGAGCGTGAACTCGGTGACCAGCTCAACTCCCTTCTCCTTGAGCAGCCCACCCAGCGTCTTGGCCGCGACCGGCTTGGTGAAGGCCGCGTCCAGCGGGGTGACGTACGTCAGCTCGACCCGGTCCCGGATGCCTCGCCGCTGGAAGTACCAGTCGGCAAGGAACGCGAACTCCAGTGGCGCGACGGGGCACTTGACCGGCAGGTCCGCCACGTCGATCACCACGCGGCCGCCGTCGAAGCGTTCCAGCGCGTCGTGCAGGCCGGTCGCGCCGGGCAGGTCGTAGAAGGTGAAGACCTTCTCGCCCCAGCCGGGACCGGTCAGGCCCTCGGTCTCCTCCGGCAGCAGCGTCGCTCCGGTGGCGACCACGAGGATGTCGTACGACAGCCGGATGCCCTCGGCGAGGTGCACCGTGCGGCCGTCCAGGTCGACCCGCTCGATCCGCGCCTGCTTGTAGTCGACGGCCGCGTCCAGCTGCCGGGGACGCGACCGCACGAGGTGGCGCGGCTGGGCGAGCCCGAACGGCACGAACAACAGGCCGGGCTGGTAGAGGTGGTCGTCGTCCTGGTCGACGACCGTGATCCGGCACTCGCGCCGGTCGTATGTGCGACACAGGCGGTTCGCCGTCATGGTGCCGGCGGTTCCGCCGCCGAGAATCACGATGTGTTTGCCCATGCCTTCACTGTCGTACGGGAGATGCCGGCCGGGCATGGGCCTCTAGTCCCCACTCGGGTACCCACCCGGGTATGTCTTCGGCCGGGACCACCGACCCTGGGGGTCCGCCCATCCACCGCGAACCCCCTGGAAAAATACCCCGCAGGGTATACCGGCGCGAGAACGGGTGCGAGGGCCGAACGGTCCTCGGCAGACCCCGTCGGCCCCTCGCCCCGCACCCGCACTCAGTGGTCGACTGGATTCCGGAGCAGCCGACACCAGCGAGAAGGGCTCGGCCATGACCGGCAGCACACCTCACACCCTCAGCACGAACCGCCCGCAGTCCACGGCCGTGCACCGTCTTGAGGTCACCCACGTCGAGCAGGATGCCTACACGGTGGACGTCCGAGGACACCGCCTCCGGGTCGACCAGCCGCCGGAGGCGGGCGGTACGGACACCGCACCCACCCCGACGGAGCTGTTCGCGGCGTCGCTGGCCACCTGCGTCGCGTTCTACGCGGGCCGCTACCTCCACCGGCACGGACTCCCCCGCGCCGGCCTGCGCGTCCGCACGGAGTTCACCATGGCCACCGACCGCCCGGCCCGGGTCGCCTCCCTGCAGGTCGTGGTCGTCCCACCGCCGGAGCTGCCCGAAGAGCGCCGCGCGGCGCTGCTGGCCGTGGCCTCGCACTGCACGGTCCACAACACTCTCCACCAGCCGCCCGAGATCGACATCGCGCTGGAGCCCTGAGGCCGATCCCTTCAGCCACCACTGGTCTTGGTCTGCATGGAACAAACCCGACCCAGCACCGGTTGAACCCAGCAGATACCCCACCGGGTATATATGCCAGGAGGAGAGGGAGCCCCATGTCGACCGTCGAACTGACCAAGGACAACTTCGAGGAGACCGTCACCGGCTCCGACATCGTGCTGATCGACTTCTGGGCCGCCTGGTGCGGACCGTGCAGGATGTTCGGCCCCGTCTACGAGAAGGCGGCCGAACGCCACCCGGACATCGTGTTCGGCAAGGTCGACACCGAGGCACAGCCCGAACTCGCCGCGACCTTCCAGATCTCGTCCATCCCCACGCTCATGGCGGTCCGCGACCGGACCGTGCTGTACGCCCGGCCGGGCGCCCTGCCGCCGCAGGCGCTGGAGGAGCTCATCGGCAAGATCCGGGCCGTCGACATGGAGGACGTACGCCGGCAGGCCGCCGCGGGTCCGGTGGGCGGGAACTGACGGCACAGGGCACCCACGGCGGCTGCGTGGGTGCCCTGGACCGCAAGGGTTCAGCGGTTGCGGAGAGCGGCGAGCGTGGCATCCAGGTCGGCCGCGCGCGGGCGGTTGTGCGGCAGCTTGGCGAGCATGACCGCCATGCCGCAGGTGTTCGTCAGGGCGGAGAAGACCAGGCCGCCCGCGATACCGGCCGAGATCAGCAGGAGGGCGGGGTGCACGAGCAGGCCCAGGGCGAGGCCGAGGAGAACCGCGGTGCCGGCGGTGAAGCGCACCTGGCGTTCCATGCTCCAGCCGGCACGGGTGTCGCAGGCCGCCGGTGTGTGCAGGTCGTGCCCCTCGGCGGCCCAGGCGCCGGTGCCGCCGGCGAGGGTCGCCGTGGCGATGCCGTGCGCGGCCAGGAGCCGGCAGGCGTTCTCGGAACGGGCTCCGGAGGCGCACACGACGAGGACGTCACCGCGCTCGGCCGCGTCCCGGATCTCCGGCAGCGCCCGCCGGATGTGGTCCACGGGGATGTTCAGCGCGCCGGGCAGGTGGCCCGAGGCGTACTCGGCGGGCGTGCGCACATCGATGACGGTGAACTCGTGCAACCGGGTGCGGGCCTGGTCCGTGCCGAGTGTGACGGGAGCGGGGGAGTTGGTCATGGCAGCTGTGATCCTTAATGGTCGACGTCGTCCCGAACCGGGACGTACAGTACCCCTAGGGGTATCTTTCGAGGAGTGATCGTGGAACTGGAGCTTGAGGGTGCGGGCCTGAAGGCCGTGCTGAACCGGCTGCGCCGGGCACAGGGACAGATCTCCGGTGTGATCCGGATGATCGAGGAGGGGCGCGACTGCGAGGACGTCGTCACGCAGCTCGCCGCCGCCTCGCGCGCGCTGGACCGCGCCGGTTTCGCGATCATCGCGACGGGCCTGCAGCAGTGCGTGACGGACATGGAGTCCGGCCGCAAGAACGGCGAGGACCCGGAGGCGATGCGCGCCCGCCTGGAGAAGCTGTTCCTGTCTTTGGCGTGATCATGTTTTGAGGCGGCCTCACGCGACCGCGTCGATCAGCATGAAGCCGGCCACGGCCAGCAGCGCCAGGGCGAAGATCCGCTGAAGCGTGTGCCCGGAGACCTTGGCGGACAGCCGCCTGCCGTCCCAGGCGCCGAGGATCGCGGCCCCGATGAAGGGGCCCACGACCGCCCAGTCCAGCCCCTCGACCGTACCGGCCCGGGTCGCCAGCGCTGCCAGTGAGTTGACGGTGATGACCAGCAGGCTGGTGCCCACCGCGTTGCGCATCCGCATGCCGAGCACACCCACCAGCGCCGGTACGGCGAGGAAGCCACCGCCGACACCGAGGATGCCGGTGACCGCGCCGAGCCCGGCACCGGCCGCCGCGGCGCGCCCCGGCCGCACCGTCACGGTGCCCTCGGCGGCCGGCCCGGAACGCAGCATGCGGATGGCGGCCGCTCCCGCGACCACGGCGAACGCCGCCGTCAGTGCGGCCTCCGGGACGCGGGCGGCGAGCGCGCCGCCCAGCATGGCCGGACCGATCCCGGCAGCCGCGAACAGCAGCCCCGTACGCCACCGCACATTCCCGTCGCGGGCATGCGCGACCAGCGCGGTGACCGAGGTGAGCGTGACGATGACCAGACTCGCGGTCGTCGCCCCGACCGGACTGAAGCCGAGCAGGTAGATCAGCGCGGGGACGGCCAGGACGCTGCCGCCGCCCCCGAGCGCGCCGAGCGCCAGGCCGATGACGGCTCCGGCGGCCAGGGCGAGTATGACCGCGCTCACGCGACGGTGCCGTTACGGCCGTGCTCGTCCACCACCGGCAGACCCGCTTCGGCCCAGTCCCGCATCCCGCCGATCACGTCCACGGCCTGGGAGCCGCGGGCGGCGAGCAGTTCGGCCGCCTGTCGGGAGCGGTTGCCGGAGCGGCAGATCACGACCAGGGGCCGTGCCTGCGCGTGAGCGGGCAGCCCCGCCCCGGCGGCCAGTGCGGACAGCGACAGGTGCACGGCTCGCGGCGCGTGTCCCGCCTGCCATTCGTACGGTTCGCGCACGTCCAGCAGCACGGCGTCACCGCCGTCGTCGGCGGCGCCGTGCCCGGTGCGCACGGCAGCCTCTTGAACGCTCACGCGCCCCGGGCCGCGCCGGCCTCGTCGGAAGATGCTCATCTCGGTTTCTGGCTCCTGTGTCCCATGTCGGTACGGAATTTCGGCCTCTGCGCCCTGCGCCGTCAGGAGGTCCGGACGGTGAGTCCCGCCTTCTCGGCCGCGTCGAACGAGTCGTCCACGGCGACGACGTCCCGGCCCGCGGCGTCCAGCAGGGAGGCGGCGATCGCGGCGCGCATTCCGCCCGCGCAGTGCACCCACACCTCGCCCTCGGGAACCTCGTCCAGGCGGCGGTGGAGGGTGTGGATCGGCACGTGGACCGAGCCCTCGACGAACCCACTGGCCCGCTCCGACGCCCGGCGCACATCCAGGACGACGACGTCCTCGGACCGCCCGGCGAGGTCGGCGAAGGTTCCCCTCGGGAAGGAGGCCGGCGCCTCGCCCTCGCGCATCCAGTCGGCAGGCCCACCCGTGGCCGCGGCGGCCGGCCGGTCGATACCCACCCGCACCAGCTCACGCTGGGCGACAGCGAGCTGCTCGGGCGACTCGGCGAGCAGGGTGACCGGCTTGCCCCAGGGGATCAGCCAGGCCAGATACGTGGCGAGTTGCCCCTCCGCCTCGAAGTTGAACGAGCCCGCGACATGCCCATGGGCGAAGGCGACCCGATTGCGCAGGTCCACCACCCACTCCCCCGCGCCCAGCCGGGCGGCTATCTCCTCGGCGTCGGCAACGGCGGGCGGGGTCAGATCGACGGGCGCAGGTCCGGCGGCGTTGGCCGGGCCCATGTGCGCGTAGTAGGCGGGGACGTCGTCCAGGCCGGCCAGCAGGTCGGCGACGAAGGTGTCGACGTCCCGGGTGAGGGCCTCGTTGGACGCCTTCTCCTTGCCGATGGTCGTGGCAGTGCCCTCGGCCTGGGAGGACGAGCAGAAGCTGCCGAACCCGTGGGTGGGCAGCACGGCCGTCTCCTCGGGCAGCTCGGCGGCCAGCCGGTGCGCGGAGGCGTACTGGGCGCGGGCCAGCCCGTCGGTCAGCCGGGGCTCGACCAGATCGGGGCGGCCGACGGTGCCGATCAGCAGCGAGCCACCGGTGAACACCGCGGCCGCCGTGCCGTTCTCCTCCAGCACATAGGAGGTGTGGTGGGGGGTGTGCCCGGGCGTGGACAGCGCACGCAGGGTCAGGCCCGCCTCGGGGTCGACATCCGTACGGTCACCGTCGTGCACCGGTACGCGGTCGAAGGCGACGCGGGCTCCGGCGGGCACGAGGTAGTCGGCGCCCGTGACCCGGGCGAGCTCCAGTCCGCCGGTGAGGTAGTCGTTGTGCACGTGCGTCTCGACGACGTGCGAGATCCGCACCCCGCGCCGAGCGGCCGCCGCGATCACCTGGTCGAGGTCGCGCGGCGGGTCGACGGCCACGGCTGTGCGCTCACCGCCCGCGAGATAGCTGCGGTTGCCGAGTCCCGACACCTCGATCGTGTCGATGAAGAACACGAGGTACTCCCTTCCAGTGATGGATTACCCCAGGGGGTATACATAGGAAGGTAACATGATTACCCCAGGGGGTATTTTCAAGGGCCGAAAGGCCCGGGGAAACACCTCATGAGCACGTCGCACGCGGCCGGACACCCGCCCCGCGCCACGCAAGCCGATCAGAAGGGCAGACCACCGCCATGCGCTACGACCGCACCGTCCACCTCGACACCGACTTCGCCACCGCCGTCGCCCGCACCCGCGACGCCCTCGCCGCCCAGGGCTTCGGCATCCTCACCGAGATAGACGTCACCGCCACACTCAAGGCCAAGCTCGACCACGACATGGAGGACTACGTCATCCTCGGCGCCTGCAACCCTCCCCTCGCCCACCGCGCCCTGGAGACCGACCGCTCCATCGGTCTGCTGCTGCCCTGCAACGTGGTGGTCCGCCGCGACGGCGACCGCACCGCCGTACAGGTCCTCGACCCGAACACGATGGTCGCCCTCACCGAACTCGACGCCCTCCGCCCGGTCGCCGAGGAGGCCACCCGCCGCCTCGACGCCGCCCTCACGGCCCTGGCCTCGACGGACACGACCGGCTGACGGCGCTCCCCGCGAGCGCGGGTGTCCGGTACCCGTCTCCTCCCCCGCCGTCCCGGGCGGGCCGCTGTGTCACCGCACCGTCCACGTCAGTGAGGTGGTCGTCTGTGCCCGGACCGCTGGATCCCGTATTGCCGTCGTATGGTCGGTCACGGTGGCCGTGACTTTGTGGCCGCGGCCTCGGACGCCGAGTTCACGTGGTGTCACCGAAAGCTCGCCCGTCGCCCACCTCACCTGCCTGCCGTCGGCGTACCAGGTCAGTTCGAGGCCGGCGAGGCCGGTCAGCGGTACGAGGCGTACCGTGATCCGGCGCCCTGGCCCGATCGGCCGGGATCGAGGAAGGGAGGAGGTCAGCGCGTCCGCGTCGGCGTAGAAGCCGGCGATCATCGCCTCGCGGCCGACGACGTTGAACTCGGTCGAGGCCAGGGAGCGCATGAGGGACGTCTCGGTCGGACGGTAGACGCCCGCCTCGTAGTACCCCCCGCCTTCGTACGTGCCCACAACCGAACCGGACGGGTCCCACTCCCCGAGCCAGCGGTACCACTTCGTCGCTCCCGGATCGCGGTGGAGGGTGAGGTTGGCGGCGGCCGGCTCCTCGGCGGAGGGGTACGTGCCGTAGCCCGTGTACTGGTACTCGTCGGCCAAGTGACCTATGGAGTGGCCCAGTTCGTGGGCGCCTATGAGGTACGACCTGTCGTTGTCGGAGGACATCGTCGCCACCCCGTGGAAGGTCGAGCCCGACGGCAGGTCGGCAGCGGAGTAGCCCGCGCCGCCGTATTTGGTGGAGTTGGCGACGACGAAGACGATGTCGGCGTCCGGGGCCAACTCGGCGTACCGCGCGACCTCATCGGTGTCGACGCACAGCAGTCGCTCGATGCCGTCGCAGAAGAAGGAGGCGTCCAGCGCGGTGTCCTTGACGACGTCGGTCCCCGGGTCACCGGAGACGCCGGACTCGTTGGAGACGGTGTTGACCAACCAGATGTTGAACAGGCCGCGGTAGCTCCGGTACGGCTCGATACCGAAGATAGCGTCCAGCTTCTCCTCGGCGTCGACGGCGAACTCGCCCTGCTCGTCGGCCGTGTAGCCGTCGCCCATCACCACCAGGTCTAACCGCCCGGACACCGGACCGGTGCGCTGGAGTGCCTTCACCGCCGAAGTGGCGCCCGCCGGTGTCGGCGTGCGGCGGGCGATCCGGCCGGGGGTGCCCGCCGGGACGGTCACCTGGCGGGGCTCGGACAAAGGTCCCGGGAAGTACTCGACGTGCTGAGTGCGGACCGGAGGCACGGCCGCCTCCGCCCGCCCTGGATTCACTCCGCCGACCAGCGCCGTCATGGTGGCCAGGACAGCCCCGGCAGCGGCGACCCAACGCATACGCGGTCTTGCGCGGTACGGCACGGCGACCTCGCTTAAGCATTCAGTTAAGTGGATTTAATGCCGCGCTTAATGTAGGAGACCGGGCCGCAACTGGCAAGGCTGACACCACAGTTGACCGACGACTGAGAGCCGCTACTGCGTGACAGCGTGACTGCTGCGGCAGATCGAGGTACCGGTGACGGTGGACCCCGGGGACGTGCGGGTGAGCACGGAGGGCGGCCGGGTACCGGCGGCCACCGCCGACGGCCCGCCGGCCGGCATGAAGGTAAATGCCGGGCGATAATTTTGTCCGTATTTTGGAATCGGCATTTCCGTGTGTGACCAGACTCGGGATGCACTGCCGGTCTCCGGCTATTTCACTTACCGATCTATTACGTCGTAGTTACCTATGTACTTTCGCTTGGATGCCTCATCCGAGTCGGCGGACTAGCGTGGTTATTGCACGAAGCGCCCCGTACAATCATGGTCTTTGACGGGTCGTCCTTCTCTTCGACGGAGGCCGCCATGTACGTGCATGCACGGTCATTCGCTGCGGGAGCGATGTCGGCCGCGCTACTCGCCGTCGGCGCAGGTGGAGCCATGGCTGCTACGAGCCGTCGCATCCCGCCTCGATCACGGTCAAGGCAAGCCCCACGACCGTGAAGGCCGGGCACACGGTCCACTTCGCCGGGCACACTTCCGGCGTTCGGGCCGGGGCATCGGTGATGCTGCAGATGGACAAGAACGGCAAGTGGGTTCCACTTCACATCAACTCCAAGATCAAGAAGGGCAACGCGTACGCCCTCGCGACCCGAGTGAACATGAAAGGCACACAGCAATTCCGTGTCGCCTCGGGCAAGACCCACTCCCCCACTGTCAACGTGACAGTGCAATAGGCCATTTCCCCACCGAGGGACGGAGCACCCTCGGTGTACGGCCGCTCCGCGTCTGACAGTGAGCCTTTTCAGGCTGGCCACCGGTCGGGTGACGTCAGAGGCCGCGTCGAAGCCGGAAGAACGTCCGAGGCCCTTGGGGTGTTGAGAGAGGTGCTCTACGCCTCAACTCGTCACCCGAAGGGCCTCGTTGGTCGTCTATCCTGCCGCACTTGACCTCCCGCATGCGCTGGTCGAGTGGGTCACCATGCTCATCGTCACTCGCGAGGGTGACCGGCGCTGCAAGCTCCGCCCCTCCCAGCGCGCCCTGGTCGCGCTGGTGTACCTGCGCAAGCACGACACCCTGGCTCAGATCGCGGCTGGCTTCGGGATCAGCGTGGGCACCGCCCACGCCTACGTCCACCAGGTCACCGACCTACTCGCCGGCAAGGCGCCAGGACTGACCCGCGCCCTGCGGGAGGCGAAGGAGGAATACGTACTGATCGACGGCACCCTCGCCGAGTGCGACCGGGTCGGCGACGGACGAGCCGACTACAGCGGCAAGCACCGCCGCCACGGGGTGAACCTGCAGGTCATCACCGGTTCCGGCGGCAAGCTCGTGTGGATCTCCCGCTCACTGCCCGGCCGCACCCATGACCTCACCGCAGCCCGCAGACACCGCATCCTCGCCACCTGTGCCCGCCTGAAGATCCCCGCGCTGGCGGACCTGGCATATACCGGGGCCGGCCCCGGCGTCGCCGTCCCGGTCCGCCGGCGTCCCAAGCAGGAGCTCACCGCGAAGGAGAGGTCGTTGAACAAAGCGCACGCTCGACTGCGAGTCCCAGTCGAACGCGGCGTGGCCACCGTCAAGCGCTGGCGCATCTTCCGCCATGCCCGCTGCAGCCCCAGCCAACTCGTGTCAGCCGCCAAGGCTGTCCTCACCCTGGAGCGGCAGTGCTGAAAAGACTCAGTGACCCTCAGGCCGGAGCGGCCGCCATTGCGTCCGCGCCACCGCGCTTCGATCCGTCCCGCGGGTGCATCCAGCCCCGCGCGTCAATCCTGGTCATCGGGCGACCTTCGCAGACCGCCTTTCGATCATTGTGTGTCACCTGTGGAGAGACACCCCTCGGGCTGGATCCGCCCCCCTACGGTGCGGCCACGAGGGCGGGTCCCAAGCCGGCGGCCCGCCGCAGCCGACAACCAAAGGGGAGGCTTCGATGACGAGTGTGGAAGTGTCACTGAAGGAGATGATGGCGGGGGTCGACGGGGCGCTGGGGGCGGCGGTTGTCGACTACACCAGCGGCATGGCCCTGGGCACCTTGGGCGGGGGCAAGGGCCTGGACCTGACCGTCGCCGCGGCCGGGAACACGGATGTCATCCGCGCCGAGGTGCGCACCATGGAGCATCTGGGTCTCAAGGGCCAGATCGAGGACATCCTGATCACCCTGGAGAAGCAGTACCACCTCATCCGGCTGGTCGCCGGCCGTAACGGCAACGGGCTGTTCCTGTACCTCGTACTCGACAAGACCCGCTCCAACCTGGCGATGGCTCGCCATCAACTCAAGAAGGTGGAGGAGCAGATCGAGGTATAAGCCGCCCCAGAGCCGGGCTGACGTGTGCTCATGACTTGAAGAGTTCTTCAAGTCATCACATGCACATGATCCCAATTCGTGTATGCGGGCAGCGCGGCCCCGGCCGGGAAAGGCCTGCGGGGTGGGCGCTCCGAACGGAGCTTGCACCGCCCCGCACCCTCGGCGAACCGGCGTCGGTGAGCAGCGCGGCCGCATCCGATCTCCGGCTAAGGGAAGGACAGTTCGGCCCAGATGGTCTTCCCGGATGCGGTGTACCGCGTGCCCCAGCGCTGGGACAGCTGGGCGACGAGGAACAGGCCCCGGCCTCCCTCGTCGTCCCGACGCGCTCGCCGCAGGTGTGGTGCGGTGTGCGCGTTGTCGGACACCTCGCACAGCAGGCAGCGATCCTTGATCAGCCTCAGCATGACGGGTCCGGTGGCGTACCGCATGCCGTTGGTGACCAGCTCGCTCACCACGAGTTCGGCGTTGAACGAAAGTTCGGACAGACCCCAGGTCTCCAATTGGCGCTCGGTCAGTGTGCGGGCGTGAGCCACCATGGCCGGGTCGGGCGGCAGCTCCAGGTCCGCCACATGCTCGGCGTCGAGCCGCCGGGTGCGGATGAGCAGCAGCGTGGCATCGTCCACCTGTGGTCCGGGCGGCAAGGCCGACAGCGCCCGGTCGCACAGCTCCTCCAGCGGGCATCGTTGCCAGGTGAGCACCTGGGCCAGGCGGTCGATCCCGCTGTCGATGTCGGTGCGCCGGTCCTCCACGACGCCGTCGGTGAAGAACGCCACCAAGCTGCCGCTGGACAAGCTCAGGTCGACGTTCTCGTAGGGCAGGCCGCCCAGCCCCAGGGGCGGTCCCGGCGTCAGCGAGGACAAGGCCACCGAGCCGCTCGCATCGGCCACGATCGGCGGGGGATGGCCCGCGCTCGCCCAGGTGCACCGGCCGTTGACCGGGTTGTAGATCGCGTACAGGCAGGTCACCCCGAGCGCCTCGTCGCTCAGCCAGTCATTCGCGTGGGGTTCCGAGTCCTGCGCGACCAGGCCGTCCAGCCGGGTGAGCAACTCGGCCGGGTCCAGGTCCAGCAGGGCGAGGGTTCGTACGGTGGCGCGCAGCCGGCCCATGGTCGCGGCCGCGTGCACGCCGTGGCCCACCACGTCGCCGACGGTCAGGCCCACTCTGGCACCGGACAGCGGGATCAGGTCGAACCAGTCGCCGCCCACGCCCACGCGGTTGTCGGCAGGCAGATAGCGGTACGCCACGTCGACCGCGCTCTGCTCGGGCAGGTGCTGTGGCAGCAGGCTTCGCTGCAGTACCAGGGCCGCCGCGTGCTGGCTGGTGTAACGGCGAGCGTTGTCGATGCCGACGGCGGCTCGCTCGGCCAGTTCCACGGCGAGCGTCTGCTCCTCGGGCCCGAAGGGGTCGGGGTTGCTGCTGCGCCGGAAGGTGGCAAGGCCCAGGACGGTATCGCGGGTGAGGAGCGGGACGAACAGGCAGGAGGCCGAGGCGGCCGATCCCCTCTCGCCCGGTGCCTCGGGCGGTGAGTCGTCGACGACGGGGCGGCTGGTGGCCAGACTCAGAGCCTGCGGTGACGACGGTGCGTAGGAGATGGGACTGGTCCGGAACTCCTCCGGGGTCCGGCCGTGCAGCCGCAGCAGACTGTGACCCGGTGCCGAGCCCGTCGGCGGCTGCCGTCCCTCGATGACCGCCGGCGGCAGATCCACCAGCACTTCGTCGGCCAGCTGCGGTACCGCCACGTCAGCGAGTTCCGCGGCCGTACGGCGCACGTCCAGCGAGGCACCGATGCGCTTTCCTGCCCGGACCAGCAGCGACAGTCGTTCCTGGGCGCGGTAGCGGTCGGTGATGTCCAGGGACTCCTCGAACAGTCCCAGCAGCTCGCCGCGGGCGTCCACCAGCCGGTGGTACGAGCAGGACCAGACGTGCTCGCGCACCGGGTCGGCGGGGGCGCGGCCGCGATAGTGCATCCCCATGATCGGTTCGCCCGTCGTCATGACGTGCTCCATGATCTGGTCCTCGTCCGGGGGGTGGTGCCGGGAGATGAACTCGCCTTCGGGAAAGAGATCCGCGGCCGGCCGGCCGACGTACTGGGCGATCCCCGCGAGCTCCAGATCGGTGGAGACGTTCCCCCAGACGACGCGCATGTCGGTGTCGAAGATGGTCAGGCCCACGGTCGACTCGGTCGCCATTCCCTGGAGCATGGCCAGCTGCGCCTCCCAGCCGCGCAGCGCCTCCAGCTCGGCCGCGACCACGACGGTCGCGGCGACACCCAGGTGTTCGAGGGGGCTGAACGTCACGGCCGCGCGCAGGGTGCGTCCGTCCCGGCAGCACAGGTCCAGGACGGTGCTGCGGGGCTTGTGCGTCTTGCAGAGGGCCGACAGCCGTTGCCCGGGGGTGGACGCCAGCAGTCGACCGGCCGGCTTTCCGAGCACGTCCTGCGGTGAATGTCCGAGGAGGCGCTGGGCCGAGGCTCCCCATCCGGAGATGCGGCCTTCGGCGTCCAGTACTGCGGCGGCGGCCTTGGAGAGGTCCAAAGGGCTGTGGAAATCGACGTTGGCCGTATTCGGAAAACGATCCATGACACCGCTTCCCTCCGTGCTCCCTCAGCATCCCGTGCCACAGGAGGGACGACAACCGCACGCACGATCAGCGCGTGCTCACGCAGGGCGACCACGGATGGTCTGCACGCGGTACGTGGCTGCTCGACAGGAAATCGCATGCCGGTTGGCGGATCACGGTGATGGACAACCGGAGTGGAAGAGACTCTGCACTTCCCTGACCTGCTGCGTCTGATCGACGAACGGTCGACCGCCTTCTGCGCCGCGGTCGCCTCCGCGCCCAGCCTCGACGTGCAGGTGCCGACCTGCCCCGACTGGACGCTGTTCGATCTGGTGCGGCACCTGGGCGAGGGGCGCCGCCGCTGGGCCGCCATCGTCGCCGCAGGGCCTGCCTCCGCTCCCCCGGCCAAGTCCGCATCGGAGGGCGCCCCGGCCGCGCCTCGGGAGCGCGAGGACCTGGTGGCCTGGTTGGCCGCGTCGACGCGGCAGCTACTGGACGCACTGCGGGAGGCCGGCCCGGATCGCGGCTGCTGGACGTGGTGGGGTACGTCGCAGTCGCCGCAGACCTGCGGTGCCGTGGCCCGGCACCAGCTCCAGGAGGTCGCGCTGCACACCTACGACGCCCAGATCACCGTGGGTGCCCCGCAGCCGCTGCCGGACGAGGTGGCCCTCGACGGTGTCGACGAGTTCCTGTCCACCTGCTGCGCAACGACGAGCGCCTGGCCGCACGAGCCCGCTGTCGTCGATTACCACACCACCGAGGGCCGCTTCTGGCGCCTCTCGGTCTCCGCCGACGGCGCACGGACCACTCGTCTCCCCGCGCCCGGCGCAATGCCCGCCACCGCCGCCGGCGAGGGCCCGGACGCGGCCGACGCCTCCGCCCTGGGCTCGGCCTGTGAGCTGGTCCTGGCCCTGTACGGCCGTGTTCCGGTGGACTCCTTGAAGCTCGACGGCGACCGACGTCTCTTCGACCTGCTCCAGGCCTGGGAGCCGGAGGAGTAGGCGGTTCAGGTTCAGGAGTGTTTCTCGAATCGGCTCGGCACGGGGAAGTAGGCGTCGAGGAAAGACCTCAGGAGCCGGTTGCACCGGTCGAAGTCTGCTTCCGTCGAGCAGGTGTCGTTGAGGCAGAACACCTTCTTGTCGCGCTTCAGCAGCAACTGGTCGAGTCGATTCGCCGAGTTGGGCAACGACACGTCGACGTAGACATAGGAGAGTTCCGAAGGCAGAGCCCGCTGTGTGTGGAACGCGTAGTAGTGGTACAGCGACGATGGCACAGCCAGGTCGTCCGGCCCTCGGAAGCGCGTGCCGGCCGTCAGCTGATGCTGTTCGGGGAAGTCCTTTTCGATCTCGTCGAGAATGGTGCGCCGCAGGGGGTGCGGGACGTGGCGCATCTTCTGTACGAGCAGCCTGCCGAACCGGTCCTGGACGATGGCCCTGTTGTTCTTGCCCGCGAGGGAAACCGGAGGGTCCTCGGTGAGGCGGGGCCCGAGGGGCACCAGGGCGGGTGAAGGGAAGAACTTGCTCAGGCCGTTGGCGAGGAAGAAGTCTTCGGGAAGGACCTCGTTCCCCAGGAAGACATCGTCGTTGAAGTAGAGGAACTGCTCGGACAGGCCCTCGATGTGGTGGAGTTGGCTTTCGATGGCGTGCGAGTTGAACGTGGGAAGGTACTCCTGCCGACTGAATATCTCGCGGTGGCTGACCACGGTGATGCCGGGCTGGGCAGTGTCCAGCCACCCTGGCGTCTGATCATCGGTGACGAGGTAGATGTTGCGGATCCACGGGGCGTGCATGGACAGCGAACGAAGCGAGTATCGCAGTTCGTCGTGGTCCGCATAGCGGCCCGCGTTGGCCGCCTCCACATGAAGTCCCTCGCTCGACACCGCCGCCCGGCGGCGCAGCCACGCCGGATCGTTGCCGTCGACCCAGGTGTAGACCGCATCCACGGGAAAGTCGACGTCTCCTGGGAGCAGGGCTGTGAAGGCCTTGTGGGTGCGCACCATTGCAGTGGAAGTGGCATGCAGCCCGGCCGGAGCCGTGAAGTCCGAAAGGGGAGACCGCACTTCGGGCTCGTCAAGAGGTACGGACTCGGTGACCGCGTTGCGTCGCGGTGCGCGGAGCATGCCGTCTTCCGGCGCCCAGAACTCGATCTCGCAGGCATGTTCGGGCCCCAGTACCAGTTGTTCACTGGGCTCGGTGTGGAACCAGAACAGGCTCAGCGTCGACGCACCCGAACCCGCCCGCCACGCGCGCGCCCGGTGAGCGGGAACGACACGGGGGCCGCGGGCGCCTCGGCGCACGAGATACCCCGGAACCTCATGACACAGCTTGCGCAGTGAGCTCACGGCCCGCTGCCGGTCGCCGACAGGCACCGCAACGATGGTGGAGTGCCTCTCCTGGCCGCGTATGCAGAAGTAGTGGATGCCGGACCGCTCCAGGGCGGCTGTCACTCTGGACAGGTTGCCTGCCCGGGCCACATGCGGCGCAAGGTTCACCTCACTGAATGCGATACGCGCACGGCCATGGGCCCACGTGACGACGGCACCGGTGGCCGCGATCCGTGAACGACACAGCACGGCAAGCACCGACAGCATCGCGCGACGCACCGCGGCCGTCACGAACGCACCACTCACCAATGCCTTGAGTTTTCTTCGTGACTCGGGAGAGTAACGGCGGGCGATGGTTCGGCGCAGCCGGTGAGGCATCAACGCGCGGTAGGCCCTGACGAGAGCGGCACCTTCGGCATTGACCGAGCGGCTGTTGGTGGATCGGGGTTCAGCTGGGGAAGTCGGGGACCGCGTCGGTGACTGCGGCAGTTCTTGTTCGGCGGCGGTTGGGTCCATGGTGAGCCTTACCTTTCCCGGCCTCTCCAGGGCTGCCGGGCATGGCGCCGGCAGAGCAAGAGACCTTCGCCTCGGTGAGGATGCCGCCGAAAACTGACAGGTTCACTGTCACGGCCGTAACACGGATCACAGACTCAGACGGGAACGAATGGTGGCCGGGAGCGGTCCTGTTGGCCAACAAGTGTGTGTCCACTCTTGTGTTCCACCGTCAAGCGCAAGCAGAGGTAATCGGGTGTCATGAACCAAGCTCTGTTGTCCCATGCCGTGACCCTTGCGGCGCGGGCCCGCCGTACGGTGAGACGGGCCCGTGGCAGCATGGGGCAGATCAGAACTGTGCCCGCCTTCGGTGGTCCGGGGCGTGGCCAGTCGGTACTGCGCCCGGTTCACCTCTCGGTGCTCGGTGGTGGGACGCTCAACGTGGCTGTGCCCGCTCCCGTTGGTCATGACGAACTCGCGTCCGCGTTCCTGCACATGGAGCGGCGCACGGAGTCACGTCGCATTGCCTTGGATCCGGAGGACCAGCAGGACGGATCCACTCTGCTGACGGCCACCACCGCGTTGTGTCATCCACACCATGACGATCCGCAGCAGCCAGGGCTCAGCCTCGGGGACGGGCTGTGGCGGCTGACTGTCGTCGTCGCATACCGCTCGGGTTCCACGGCACGGTTCGCTGTGACGGCGCCGCCCACGCCCGCTGGGGACGGTCCCACTCGCCCGTCCTGCCCAAGTGCTGCTTCCGGCACGGTATTTCGGCTGGTGCGCTCCATCGAGGGGCACGTGATGCTCAAAGTCGTCGCCCCACGCCGGCAGGCCGAACTCACCGGCTACTCCGTGCGCTGGGACCGCATCACCGTCCACGGCCGGCTGATCGCGCCAGGCCTCCCGCCCTCACACTTCACTGCGGAAGCGGTGCCGCGCACCATGGGCAGCATCGTCCCGATCCGCCCCGAGTGGCAGGGCGACCGGTTCACGTTCGATGTACCGCTCGCCGCCATGTCCGCGGGAGCAAAGACAGGGCATCTGTGGGACCTGCGTCTGCGGTGCGGCCGTACGAAGGTCAAGATCGGTCGACGACTGACCGACGTCCGATACCCCGGCAAGGTCTTCCGTACTCCGTTCCGCACCGTCGCGCTGCCCAACGGCACGCTGCTGCGGGTGCACGCCCATGTCTCCGGAGCCGGAAGGGCCGCGGTGAGCTGCACCATCATTCCCACACCCGAGGACCGCACCCGATGAAGATCACTTTCCTGCTCACCTGGGCCGACGGCATGGGCGGCACAGAGATGGCTGTCTACACCCAAGCCGCACACCTCGCACAACGCCATGAAGTAGAGGTGCTCAGCGTCTTCAAGACCCTTGAGGAACCCTTCTTCGAGGCGGGCCGCGGGGTGGCACGACGCTATCTCGTCGACCGCACCGGACACATCGGCCGGCTGGTGCGCGCCAGCACGCTCGACGAGGGGACGTGCCGTTTCCTCACCTCGCTCCCCAGCGAGATCATCAAGCCTGACTGGGAACCCACGTTCGACCGGCTCTCGGACATCGAGCTGACGGCAGCGCTCTCCGCCCTGGACACCGACGTGCTGATCACCACGACTCCGGCTCTGCTGGCAGCCGCAGCGGAGTTGGTGCCCTGGAACGTCATCACCATCCACCAGGAACACCGCGCCTCCCAGCTGCGCGGGGTCACCGGCGAACCACTGCTGATGTACGCACCCGCGGTCGACGCGCTCGTCTCACTCACCGAACGCACCAGCGAGTGGTTCGCCGACTCCCTCGGCGCGGCCGCACCGGTCCTGGCTGCCATACCCAATGCCGTGCCGGACGGTTTTCGGCCCCGTTCGGACCTCACGAACAAGACGATTGTCCTGGCCGCCCGGATGACGCCCGAGAAGCAGCTCGACCATGCCATTGAAGCGTTCGGATCCCTCGCCGACGAGCACCCCGAATGGACCATGCGTATCTTCGGGGACGGCCCGCAGGAAGTTCGTCTCCGACGGATGATCGACGGGTTGAACCTCCACGACCGCGTCCAACTCCTCGGCCAGTCCCCCCAGATGGAAAGCGAGTGGGCCAAGGCGGGCATGGCTCTGCTGCCTTCCCGCAACGAGGCGTTCCCGCTGGTCCTGCTGGAGATGATGGCTGCCGGCCTGCCCGTCATCGCCTACGACATCGTCACCGGCCCCGCCGAGATCATCCGCCATGGAATCGACGGCCTGCTCGTCCCCGCGGCGGACAAGGAAGCCCTGGCCGAAGCGATGTCCACGCTGATGGCCGATGACGCGCTGCGCCGGTCGTACGGCGCAGCCGGACGCGCCGGTGTGCGGGAGCGATTCTCGGCGCAGCGCATCACTTCTGAGTGGGAAGAACTCTTCACCCGCCTGGCAGCCCGCCGGGCCACGACTTCCCGTACCGCCGACCGCGCGGACCGCATGGCCCGCCGGGTCGCCGCCGGTGGAAGCCGCCACTTCAACATCGCTGCCCCCGTCAGCACGCTGGCGGCTTCCACGGACGAACAAAAGGCCAGAGAGGTCATGCTCCAGGCCAAGGACCGTACGGGGAATCTCGTCAGAAGTGCCGGCCGTCTCGCCGAGGTACGAGACGACATCTCCGCGGCACGCATGGCCGAGTGGAACCTCGAGCTCGTGGCCGAGGCGCTCACCACACACCATGTCCCCTACCTCATGGTGCGCGACGGCACTCCTACCCATCGCCTCGCCGTCGAGATCGAACACCGCGAGCAGGTTCTCCACGCTCTCGCCACCGCGCTCCACGCCCAACCCGTCTACGCGGAGCTGATCACTCCCAAGGGAGTGGCGCCCGGTGCGGTTCTGGCCGAGCGGCTGCGAGCGGTCGGGGACGTCATGGGCCTGCGCGTCTTCAAACCGGTGACCACCGAGAGCCGCACACTGCGCTATGGCCCGGCGTACGGCTGCCAGGTCGAATTCTGGGCCGAGAACGACGAGGGCGAGGAGCTGCCCGGCTGGCGCAAGGCTCCCCGTGGATCCACCCTGGTCGGGCCCTGCCTGCCCGATCTGAAGCCCACCGCGCGGCTGCGCATCGGCGAGCGTGACTATCCCACCACGACGGCGTTCACCGACCGCCTCATCGGGGACATCGACTTCCCCATCGACGCCGTCTACACCTGGGTCGACGACACGGACCCCGAGTGGCGCGAACGGCGCGACACGGCAAGGAAGGCCGCAGGTATCGCCGACGAAGAAGCGGACAGCGGGGATGTGCGGTTCCGCAACCGCGACGAACTACGCTACTCCCTGCGGTCGTTGGCCATGTACGCCCCCTGGATCCGCAACATCTACCTCGTCACCGGCGACCAGGTCCCGCACTGGCTGGACACGTCCCAGCCCGGCATCACGATCGTCAGCCACCGGGAGATCTTCACCAAGGCGGACTGGCTGCCCACCTTCAACTCGCACGCCATCGAGAGCCAACTCCACCACATCAGCGGCCTGTCGGAGCACTTCCTCTACTTCAACGACGACGTCTTCCTGGGCCGCCCCCTCACCCCTCAGTCGTTCTTCACCAGCAACGGCCACACGCGCCTCTTCTGGTCACCCACCGCGGTTCCTCCCGTGCCGCTGTCCCATGAGGACGAGGGCTACTTCGCCGCTGCCAAGAACAACCGGGCCCTGCTCCAGCGGGACTTCCAACGGACCACGACACAGGGCTTTCTGCACACCCCCCACCCGCTGCGACGCAGCGTACTCACGGAGATCGAGGAGACGTACCCGAGCGAGATCGCCGCCACCGCGTCCAGCGCCTTCCGGGCGAGGACGGACCTGTCCGTCCCCTCCTCACTGCACCACCACTACAGCTATCTGACCGGCCGGTCACACCCGTCCACCCTTTCCAGCTCATTCATCAACGCCGGCCGCTACGACCACCACACCCGTCTGAGCCGTCTGCTCGCCACACGCAGCCACAGCGTGTTCTGCATCGGCGAATCTCCGAACGCAGAAGTCCCGGTCGACGAACAGGACCGCGTCCTACGTGCCTTCCTCACCGCCTACTTTCCCGTGCCGTCGCGGTTCGAAAGGAGCTGACCGCACACGCGCTTCGGCGACGCACTTCACATTCCCCACAGGAGAGACAAGGCCGTGTTCGATCAAGTCAGCCGCGCGCGCAGTTCACCACCGCGGGAGAGCAGGGACGCCACGGAAGCCGGTGACCGCCCCCAGCGACTCCATGTGTTGGACGCGCTGCGGCTCATGGCCGCGCTCGCCGTGATGGCCTATCACTACCTGGCCCGGGGCGGCGGCTGGCACACAGACGTGAAGGCGATATTCCCCTCAGCCTTCCCGGTTGCCGCATACGGCTGGCTCGGCGTCCAACTCTTCTTCCTGATCAGCGGCTTTGTCATCTGCATGAGCTGCTGGGACAAGTCGCTGCGGGAGTTCTTCGCCTCGCGTGTGGTGAGGCTCTACCCGGCCTACTGGTTCGCGGTCGTCGCCACCACGGTGACCGTCGCGGCCATCCCCGGTGGTGCGCGCCCACTGCCGTGGAGCGATGTGCTGACCAATCTGACGATGCTTCAAGAGGCCCTCGGTGTCCCCCATGTGGACGGCGCGTACTGGACGCTCTTCGTGGAGCTGCGGTTCTATCTGCTGTTCGCGATCGTCGCGTGGTGGGGACTGACGTACCGCCGTGTTCTGCTCTTCTGCTGCGTCTGGGCCGCGGCCGGCGCACTCTACGCGCGGGCACCGGTGAACGACCCGGTACGGCTCCTGCTCATGCCGGACAGCAGTTGGTACTTCATCGCCGGCATGGCGCTCTATCTCATGCACCGGTACCGCCCGAATCTGATGCTGTCCGGCATTGTCCTGCTGTGCTTTTGCGCGTCACTCCCCTTCGCGCTGAACACATGGAAGAACACGGGCACATACATGGGGCACACGGTGCCGTCATGGCCAGTGATCGTCATCATTGCGGCGAGCTTCGGCATCATGACGCTCGTCGCCACGACAGAACTCTCCTGGATGTCATGGCGATGGCTCACCGGCGCGGGCTCCCTCACATACCCGGTGTACCTGCTCCATCAGGACATCGGCCGGGAGCTGTTCAGCCTGCTGTCTCCCCGCGCACCGTCCGGCGCCCTGCTGTGCCTGGTGGTCGCAGCCATGCTGATTCTTGCCTGGCTGGTGCACCGATACGTCGAGCGCCCTCTCGGACGCCGCCTGAAGCGAGGCCTTGCCCAACTCTGATCACCAGGAAGGTTCTCCACACCATGCGTCTGCTGAATCCCTTCTCCGCCGTCGCGTCGTCAGGCAAGCGCACGTCCACAGTCGTGGCACCCCACGTACAGATCTGCGCCCACACGGACGACGATCTGTACTTCATGACGCCAGACCTGTGGCAGTCCGTGCGTTCCGGAGTACCCCAGGTCAACGTCTACCTGACGACGGGCGAAGCCGACGGCATCAACCTCGCCATGGACGACGCCGCCCGCAAGACCGCCACGCCTGATTTCCCTGCCTACACGGCCGCCCGCCAGCATGGCATCCGGGCCGCCTACGCATTCATGGTCACCGGCAGCCGCCGAGCCCCCTGGCAGCGCTCCGCCATGAAGATCCGGGGAGTCACAGCAGAGATCAACCACCTTGACGAGGGCGGCATCACACTCGTCTTCCTCAACCTGCGCACCGGGCGGGGCGCGCAGAACGCGAACCTTCTCGATCTGTGGCAGCAGACCGGTAAGAAGCTCGCGACGCTGCGCCCGACCTCCAGCCCCATCCCTTCCAGATGCGACGGGCAGTCGCTGACCCGAGATGCCCTCATCGGCACACTCACCGAGATTCTGCAGGGTTACTCCCCCGCTGTCGTTCGCATCATGAACCCTGATCCTCAATGGACCGTGATCGACAAGAAGACAGGCGCCATCACCTATTGCGACAACTCCGACCACACGGCGGCGGCCCTCTTCGCCATGGCAGCGCTCGAGAAGTACGAGCGAACCGGCCGACAACGGCCCGCCGCCGTCGAAAGCTACGTCGGGTACTGCAACAAGCTGCGCCCCCGCAACCTCAGCCCCCAGCAGGCCGCCCGTAAGTTCTCCTACCTGGAGGTCTACGGCGGCGAGGACGGCCATGACTGCGAGCAACCCCCGGGCCTGTGCGGTGACAGGCCCCTCGGCAACCGTGCCTACAACCGCTTCTACGGGCAGAGCACGAACCATCGATGGCATTCCAGCACCAACTGGCTCCAACTGCGGTCCGACGGAAGACTCGCCGCCTTCGCCGTGCTCGGCGGCCGACCGGTCATGTGGACCCAGGACCAACCCGGCGGTGACTCGTGGTCGGGACCGGCACCACTGGGCCACTTGCCGGCCGGCAGCGGTCGCGTCGTCGCACGTCTCGACGCTACACGCGACGCCGGCGGCCGCGTCCACGTCATCGCGGTCAGGGCTGCGGTGGGCCCCTCCCCCGAACAGCAGCAGCGCAACCTCCTGCACATCGCCGAAGACCCCGTGACCGGCGAGTTCGATGCCTGGAACGACCTGGGCAGCCCGTACGGCACGTCGGCCGAACATGAGCCGCACCGTCGGGCCCTGGGCATGCCGGTAGTCGTTGCGTCCGGTGACGGCGTTCAGGTCGCGGTGCGCAATTTCGGCACCGGTCTCAGCTCCCGTCTCCTGACCGAGAAGGGATGGGAGCCCTGGAGCGACCTGAAAGGCAGTGTTCTGGAAGGCATAACTGCCGTCGCCAGGAGCGAAGGCACCGTCGAGTTCTATGCCACCAGCGGCACAAGCGGCATGGGCGTCCTACGTTGGTACCAAACCACCCCTGGCGGTGCCTTCACCCGCGACTACGGCACCCAACTCGCCCAGCCCGCCGCCCCCATGACCCTCATCGAGCAGCCGGACGGCAGCCTCCTGATGTACTCCAGGCAGCCCGGGACCGGGTGGCTCGTCGCCAACCGTCAACACCGTCCGAACGGCACATGGAACACGCAGCCCGACATCGCCACCACCACTCCTGGCTTCGGTCCCCTCGCCCACACCGTGCTGGCCGCGGGGAAAGCCGCGGCCCTGGTTCAACGCACCGACGAACACGGACTCAGCCTCTGCGTTCAACCCCTCGACGGCAGCCCGATACAGCAGGAGTGGACGCCGCTCGGCGGCGGCCCGTTCATCCACACCCCGGCCACTTCCCTGGATGGCCGGGACCGACTGGTCATCGCCTACATCGACGCCCAGGCCTGCCTCAACACACTCACACTCGACCTGTCCAACGACCGAGAACTCAGCAGCCTCCCGTCATGGAGCACCCATCACATACCGGGTTGCCGGCCGACGAGTCGCCGACAGCGGTGAACGAGAGCCATCAGCGCTGGTTCTGTGGGACGTCCTTGACGAACACGATCGCATCGCTGTCCGCCAGGTGTGCCGGGTCGAGCGGAGCGTAGCCGAACCAGGGCGAGACGCGGGGCGCGGGGAGCGTATCGCCCAGGGCGGTGGCCAGCCGCGGGGCGTCGATGACACAGCGGTCCTCCGGGAGCGCGTACAGGAGTCCTTCGACGGTGTCCGGCGGCGGCGTGTCCACTCCCTGGTGCCGGATGGTGCCGAGGGCCGTGGCCACGAAGGCGTACCCCTCGCCGAGCCGGGCACTCACCAGCGCACCGGCGCTCCACCACTCCACCGGCCCCTCCCACAACCGCATCGAGCTCTTCACCCGCTGGAGGTGGGAGTTGTGGGCGTGGATGAGCGCCGGACCCCGTTCGGCGAGGGCGAGGAGGTTGTGGGCCATCATCTGGTCCCGCACGCCCACCAGCCGGGTCATGCGGGCCGGTGAGGTGTCGGCCATCCAGTAGTGGTAGCGCAGCAGACCGGTGGCGGTGCGTCCGTACAGGCGTGCCCGGTCCCAGTCGTCCCGCGAGGTTGCCGTGATCAGGTGTGGCGTCTGCTCGTCGAACAGGGCCACCAGGTCGTCCGCGAGCAGCCGCAGCTGACTGGCCTCGGCCGACTGCCCCACGGACCGGTCCGGGTCCATCATCGCGGCGGGATCCGTCCACCGGTCGTCGGTGCCGAGCAGGCGGTCGAGTGTTTCCGCCGTGCAGGAGAGCAGGTTCGCCTTCACCCGGGCCGAGAGGTAGCGGTGGAGCGCGGTGAGGGCCTGCCGGGGGCTCGCGGCGCCGGTGATCTCCAGCGGGCCGTCGAAACCGGCGAAGCGAAGCTGTTCGGACGCGGGCCGGCCGTCGTTGTAGGCACGCATCCAGCGCACGAGTTCGCGGTTGGCCGCGGAGGCGCCCCAGCCATGACTGAATCCGTGCTCCATGACCTCGTCGAGGGTGCCCGTGCCCGACGTGACGTAACCGTCCACGACCAGGCCCCTCATGCAGTCGCTCTCGATCGCGATCGTCCGATAGCCCTCCTGCTCGACGAGCTGCCGGACGAGGTCGTTGCGCAGCTCCAGCAGCGTGTCCTCGCCGTGGGTGGGCTCACCCAGGGCGAGCAGCCGGGGCCGGACCGGGAGCAGCCTCATGAGGGCGGCAGCCTCGACGGCCTGGACAGTGTCCTTGATGTCGGTAGCCATGCCTTAAACGGTATCGCTGAACCTCCGGTTGAAACTTTGCCGCGATATCGTCGGCCCCATGGGGCAAAACCTTCAAAACGAGGTACGGCTCAGGCCGATTGATCTGGCACGCGGGCACGGTCTGTCCACGCAGGCGGTCAGGAACTACGAGGAGGCCGGCATCCTTCCGGCTGCCGGTCGCACACCCCACGGCTACCGCACCTATACGCCGCTGCACGCGCGCGCCCTGCGCACGTTCCTCGCCCTGGTGCCCGGCCACGGTCACCCGACGGCGACATCGATCATGCGGGCGGTGAACGAGGGCGCGGTCGACGAGGCGTTCCGTCTCATCGACGAGAGCCACGCCCAGCTCCTCGACGACCGCCGGACCCTCCAGGCCGTCGAGCGCGCCCTGCGCGATCTGGAGCCCACCACGGCGTCCCACCCCGACACCGCGTCCGGGCCCGACGGCACGTTCATCGGGCCGCTGGCGGAGAAGCTCGGAATCCGTCCCGCGACGCTGCGCAAATGGGAGCGTGCCGGACTGGTGCGCCCGCGCCGCGACCCGTTGACCGGGTACCGCGTCTACGACGAGTCCGACGTGCGGGACGCCCGGCTGGCCCACCAGCTGAGGCGCGGCGGCTACCTGCTGGAGCAGATCGCCCCGCTGATCACCCAGGTACGCGCGGCCGGCGGGCTGGAACCGCTGGAGGCCGCACTGGGCGACTGGCGCGGCCGGCTGTCCGCCCGGGGGCGCGCACTCCTGGCCGGGGCCGCCGAACTGGAGGCGTACCTCCGCGAGCGCGGATGAGACTTCGACGGTCGCCCGAAACCCACTACGCCCGCCATCCGACGCTCAGCCCCGGCCGTCAGACCGTCTGACCACCCGACACGTCTTCACGGGAGATGGCCAGGTAACCCACGAAGGACACGATCGCCACCGTCCAGGCGAGCGTGACCGGACCCAGCCCCAGTCCGAGCCCGCCCCGGGCATGACCGAGCGCCATCCAGTCGGCCAGGGAGGCGCCGAGGGGACGAGTAATCACGTAGGCCGTCCAGAAAGCGGTCACGGCGTTCAGGCCGGCGAAGCGATGGGCAACCGCGGGCACGCAGATCGCGGCGGCGAAGAGGGCGACAGAGCCGAGGTATCCGAAGCCGACGGTGGCGGTCAGGTCGCCGGCCGCCGTGCCGAGGGCGAACGTGGCAAGAACGGCCGCCCAGTAGAAGATCTCGCGGCGGCGGGTGCGGATGCTGAGGATCGACAGGGTCCGCTCGCCGGCGTACCAAAGGGCGAACACGGCGACCAGTGCGGTGAGGAAGAGCGGTGTCGACACCGTGTAGGAGATGCCGAGGCCGACGTGCAGGACGTCGGCCGCCATCGTGCCGAACACGCTGACCATGACGACGGCGGTCCAGTAGACCCATGCGACGTACCGGCGGACGGCGAGCTGAACGGCCAGGGAAGCCACGAGGGCCAGACCACCGAGCGCGACTGCTGGTACCGGGCCGAGCAAACGGGCCAGCAAGTCCGACGCCGTCTCGCCCATCCCCGTGGTCAGCACTTTGATGATCCAGAAGTAGACAGTCACTTCCGGCACCTTGTTGGCCATGGCACGGAGGGGGACGAGGGGGCGGTCATCGAGAAGGTGCTCTGTGGTCATGAAGCGCACGATGACACGGTGAAGTCCCGGTGCTACAGGTGCCTTTGCCATTGTTTTGGGGCTTCTAATGCATGAGTTTCAAAACCGTACGGCCAGCCTGACCGCAACCTGAACACCTTGACGAAATCCCTGTTCAGGCTGGTTGAGTCAGTGATAGATCGCCCCGCATCGCGTAGTACCGCGGTACCACCGCAGCGCCCGGGTTCAGCCTTCGGTACCACCGATCCGGGCGATTCCGAACTTAGGTTGTGGGTGTGGCGTCAGACCCGACGGACGCCGAGCCCGAGAGAAAGAGCGCCAATGATCGACGCACGGCAGCTGACCAAGAGGTACGGGGAGAAGACAGCCGTCGACGGCCTGGAGTTTGTCGTGAAGCCGGGTACGGTGACCGGCTTTCTGGGCCCCAATGGAGCGGGTAAGTCCACGACGATGCGCATGATCGTCGGGCTGGACGCCCCCACGAGTGGCTCCGTCACGGTGAACGGCCACCACTACGCCCGGCACCGTGCGCCGTTGCAGGAGGTCGGCGCACTCCTGGAGGCCAAGTCGATTCACCCGGGCCGCTCGGCCTACAACCACCTCAGGGCATTGGCGCTGACCCACGGCATCCCACGCCGCCGAGTGGACGAAGTCATCGACCTTGCGGGCCTGGGCAGCGTGGCCAAAAAGCGCGCCGGCGCCTTCTCCCTGGGAATGGGCCAGCGGCTCGGCATCGCTGCGGCACTCCTGGGCGACCCGCAGACGGTGATGCTCGACGAACCCGTCAACGGACTGGATCCCGAAGGAGTGCTCTGGATCCGCAACCTGCTGACCTCGCTCGCCGAGGACGGACGCACGGTGTTCGTGTCGTCGCATCTGATGAGCGAAGTTGCGCTGGTGGCGGACCACCTGATCATCGTCGGGCGCGGTCGGCTGCTGGCCGACACGACCGTGCGGGATTTGGTCCGCGAGGCGGGTGGCGACACCGTGCGGGTGGCCACGCAGGACCCGGCGCGGTTGAGGGACGTCCTGGCGGGGCCGGGCGTCGACATCACCGGGCACATCGGTTCGGAGGAGTTGCAGGTGACCGGGCTGACCTCGCGCGAGATCGGCCTGAAGGCCGCCGAGCACGGGATCGCACTGTTCGAACTGAGCACGCGCCAGGTGCCGCTCGAGGAGGCGTTCATGAACCTGACCCGGGATGCCGTGGAGTATCACGGCTCCACGACCGGCACCGAGACCGTCGAGGCCCTCGGGAGGACGGCATGAGCACCCTCACTGCGACCACGGAAGCACCTCCGACCGAGACCGCTCGCCCTGCCTACCGGGTGACCGGTCGGCGTGTGCTTGCCTCGGAATGGGCCAAGCTCTGGTCACTGCGGTCGACCTGGATCACGCTGGGACTCGGGCTGCTGTTCCTCGTCGCGTTCGGGCTGATCGCCGCGAGCCGCTACAAGTCCGGGATCGGCTCCGGCCGCATGGACCGGGACTTCGCTCGTTCGACCGCCGTGAGCCTGTCGCTCTTCGGTACGAACTTCGCCCAGCTGGCCCTGGGTGTCCTCGGCGTGCTGATCACAGCGGGTGAGTATTCGACCGGCATGATCCGATCCACCCTGGCGGCGGTGCCGCGCCGGCTCCCGGTGCTGTGGTCGAAGGCGGCCGTATTCGGCGTGGTGGCGCTGGTCACCGGAACGCTCGGCGTGTTCACCGCCTTCCTGTTCGGCAGCCGGATCGTCTCCGGCACGCCCGCGGCCATGGGCTTCTCGCATGCCGGAGTCGTACGGAGCCTGCTGGGAGCCGGACTCTACCTCGCCCTGGTCGGCGTGATCGGCACGGCCTTGGGCGCTCTGTTGCGCTCGGTGGCCGGCGGCATTTCGGTCCTGGTCGCCATGCTGATGCTGATTCCCGGGCTGGTCTCCCTGTTGCCCAGCTCATGGCAGGACGACATCAGCCCCTATCTGCCGAGCAACGCGGGCGAATCGATGTTCGCGCTGACCCACGACACCACCAGCCTGTCCCCTGGGTCCGGGCTGCTGGTCTTCCTCGGCTGGACGGCGCTCGCGCTGTCCGGGGCGGCATACAGGCTGCTGCGCAGCGACGCCTGACACCCTGCATGATGATCAGATGACCACCGTGACCTCCGTGCCCTCCGAGGCCACCGCGTCCACCGCGTCCACCGAAGATCTCGACGGGATGGGACCGCTGGTCGCCCGCCTCTCCCGGGCCGGCCAGCGGCTGCGGCAGGCCGACCAGGCACATCCATGGGTACTGGACACCACGGTGGTGGCACTGGCCTTCGTGATGTTCTGCCTGCCGGACCTGCTGCACACCGGGAGCGGCGACGGCGACGGGCCGCGGCGCTTCCGCCTCGCGTTCACCCGGCTTCCCGTCGTGGGGATGCTGGCGCTGCAGACCGGGCTCGTAGTGCCCCTGCTGTGGCGCCGCCGCGCGCCGGCGGTCGCCTTCGGCGCCACCACGGCCGTGTTCGTCCTCCAGTGGTCGCTGGGTGCCGCGCTGCGCGCGGACATCGCCCTGTTCATCGCCTTGTACAGTCTCGCCCTGCACGGACGGATACGGCAGCTGCCCTGGGCCTGCGGGGTCATGGCAGCGGCCATGATGCTGGTCGCGGTGCGGGTGTCGGTGGCCGTCTCCGTCTGGGACGCGCTGTTCTTCCTGCTGAGCACGGCAACCGCAGCCCTCGCGCTCGGCCTCGTGGTGCGCATTCGCCGGGCCCAGCTCGCGGGGCTGCGGGACCGGGCGGCCCGCCTGGAGATCGAACGCGACCAGCGCAGCCGGCTCGCCACCGCGGCCGAACGAGCCCGAGTGGCCCGCGAGATGCACGACATCGTGGGCCACAACCTGTCCGTCATCATCACCCTGGCCGACGCGGGGGCCTACGCCACCGCCGTCGCTCCGGAGCGGGGCAGGGAAGCCCTTCTCCTCGTCGGCGACACGGGTCGCCAGGCTCTCGGCGAACTGAGACGCGTACTCAGCGTCCTGCGGGAGGCGTCGGACGGCCCGCAGGACGGGCCCGAGCTCAGCCCGCAACCCGGCCTCACGGACATCGACGCACTCTGCGAAGGGGTGCGCGCCGCGGGTCTGGCGGTCGTCTACCGGACCGCCGGTGACGTGGACGCTCTCGACAGCGGGGTACAACTGACGGTCTACCGCATCGTTCAGGAAGCCCTGACGAACACGCTCAAGCACTCCGGAGCCGGCAACCGGGTGAACCTGTCGATCGTCGTGAAGGACACTCGGCTGACCGTCACGGTGCAGGACACCGGTCCGGCCGATGCCACGTCCGGCCGTCCGGGCCCGGCGAAGGAGGAAGGACACGGTCTGGTGGGCATGCGAGAACGTACGGCTCTCTACAGCGGGACCCTGAGCGCGGGTCCAACCGGCCGCGGATGGACAGTACAGGCCACCCTCAACCTCGTATCCCCTGGTGGTACTCAGTGACCACCGTACTCATCGTGGACGACCAACCGCTGCAACGTTACGGCTTCCGCATGCTGCTCGACTCCGTCCCCGAGACAGAGGTCGTCGGTGAGGCCGCCCATGGCGCGGAAGCGGTCCGCATGGCGGCCGAGCTCCGCCCCGACGTCGTTCTCATGGATGTCCGCATGCCCGGCATGGACGGTATCGAGGCCACCCGCCGCATCACCGCCGCGGGCGACCGATCCCGCGTCCTCGTGCTCACCACGTTCGACCTCGACGAATACGTGCACGCCGCCCTGCGCGCCGGAGCGAGCGGCTTCCTCCTCAAGGACGTCCGCCCGGAAGAGCTTCTCTCCGGCATCCGTGCCGTTTCCGTCGGCGACGCTGTGATCGCTCCCGCGCTCACCCGCCGCCTGCTGCACGAGTTCGCCCAGCTTGTGCCCCGTTCGGGTGACCTCACCGAAGATCCGAGACTGGGCAGCCTCACCGACCGGGAACGCGAGATCCTCGTCGCCATCGGGAGGGGCTGGACCAACAGCGAGATCGCCTCGAACTTCGTCCTTTCCGAGTCCACTGTGAAGACTCACGTCGGCCGGGTCCTGGCCAAGATCGGCGCACGCGACCGCATCCAGGCCGTGATCTTCGCCTACGACCACGGCCTGGCCCGGCCTCATGCCGGGAGTACCGACTGAGACTTCACGATGTGACGAGGAGTGCGCTGGTGTCGCAACGCCCCCGTCACGAGCTTCAACGGATGCCAGAGTCGAAGGGGATGACGATCGTGGTGAACCGCCCGTCGGCGACGGTGACCGACACCGGTGGGGCGATCGGAGCGACGGCGCCGGTGAGGTTGGCGGGGCGGACGGTGTAGGTGCCCGGCGGCAGCGAAATGCGGAAGTGGCCCCCGGCATCGCTGGTGGCTTGGGTGATCGTCCGTGCCGGATCGCCGCTGGTGATGGTCAGCCGGGCGCGCAGGGGCCGGTCGGGGCACGGGCTGTGCTCACGGATCACCGGGCAGCCGCCGTCGACCATGGTGCGGCCCTTGATCCCGGAGTCGGACGCGTCCGGCGATCCGGCTCCATGAGAGTCCCCGCATCCGGCGGCCGAGACCGCGGCGGCGAGCGCCAGGACAGCGAGCGCAGTCCGAAGGTGGCTCTTCATAAGGGTTGGACTTTCCACGCTGCCGGTCGGTTCCTGTGCGGGCATGGCCCGAGGCCGGGCGGAGGCGGTACGCCGCCCGAGCCCCGGATTGCTTGCACCTTGAGTGGGCAGTGGAGAGATCAGCGCCGCAGGGGCAGGGGCCCCGAGCCGGCGGACCTGTGCGGCGCGGCAACGGCCGCCGCGCCGTGGGTCGTGGAGGGTGTGCTGCCGCCGGTGACGGTGAGCGGGCCTGCGGTGTAGAGAGCCTCGTCGAAGGCTTGCCCGTTGGTCGGGGTCTTGCCCACGGCGAATACGGATACCGCCCTGCCGCCGATGACGGAAGTGGACAGGTAGTCGCCGACCATACGGCCCTGGGTGGAGTCGGCGATCTGGGAGAGGGACATGGGTCCGGCGACGGTGGTCGGCGTGCTCCAGGTACTGCCGCCGTTGGCGGAGGAGATGTAGCCGACCTCCAGTCGGCAGGTGGAGGCGGTGCAGTTGGCCGTCGGGTAGAAGTAGTAGTAGAGGCCGATCTTCGCGGTGCTGGCGGAGGTGGCGGGATCGATGCCGATGCCGGGGATGAAGTGGTCGACGCCGCTGGTGGTGGCGTCGATCGGGACGCGGGTCACCGACGACCAGCTGGTGCCGTTGGTCGATGTGGCGTAGACGATGTCGTTGGCCGGGCAGCCGGAGCGGAAGCGGCAGTCCTGCCAGGCGACGTAGATCTTCCCGGATCCGTCGGTCTCGGCGGACGGCAGTCCCTCACCGTCGCGCAGGTTCCCGGCCACGCCGTGGCTGGAGACGTTGGCGATCAGCGTGCTGGAGGACCAGCTGGAGCCGCCGTTGGTCGAGTTGAAGGCTCGGACGGAGGAGCCGTTGGCGGAGTAGGGCACCACGACGGTGCCGTTCGGCTGGACCAGCGGCTGGCCGCCGAGCCCGCTGGGATTCCCGGACGGAGACACTGGAGCCGACCAGGTGGCGCCGCCGTCGGTGGAACGGCTCATGACGACGCGGTTGCCCGAGGAGGTGAGGTCGACCTCGATGTAGCAGGTGCCGTAGTACGGGCTGGAGATCGTGTCGTCGCAGACGATCCATTCCTTGTCGTAGCCCTGGCCGTCGTTGCCGACCGCCATGACGGGGTTCTGCCAGGTCGTGCCGTTGGTGGAGCGGCTGACGGTCACGCCCGCGCCGTTGACGTTGGAGTCGATGACCAGCCCCGCGACCATCCAGGTGCCGTGCTTGGCGTCGTAGGCGACTGCGGGGTCGGACACGCGGGCCCAACTGCCGCCCTGGTAGGTGGTGATGCCGGGGAGCATGCCGTGCTGCCAGGTGGTGCCGCCGTCGGTGGAGGTGTTCCAGCCGATGTCGGAGCCACCGCCGTCGGTGAACCGGCCGACCTGGGAGGAGGCGACGACCGTGTTGCCGTACGCGAAGGTGTCGGGTTCGAGTTCGGTGGCGTGCTGGCTGGAGGTGTTGGTGAAGGGGTCGGTGCTGACCTGGGTCAGGCCGGGCGGCGGGGTGGCGGTGGTGAAGGCGATGTCGTCGTAGAGCGTGTAGGTGGCGTCGCCGGTGTAGTTGTCGTCGTGGCTGACGAGTTTGAGGGTGTAGCTGTGCCCGGCGATCACGGACGGCGTGGCCTGCTTCCAGCCCTGGCCGCTGGTGCACGTCTTGGCCAGCACGGTCGTCGTCGTGCCGGTGGTGGTGTCGGTGAGGGTGGCCGTGGCCCAGTCGTAGGTGACCGTGTCCGGGCAGGTGACGCTGTACCAGAACGACAGGTGGGTGGCGCCGCTCGGCGCGGTGAAGGTCTGGGCGATGGATGAGTCACCGTTGGTCGGTGACGTCCCGCCGGCGCGGGCGGCGTAGGTGCCGCTGTGTGCGCCGGAGTTGACCACGGAGGCTGTGCCTGTGCTCGTCCAGCCGGTCAGGCTGCCGGACTCGAAGCCACCGTTGCCGACGTCGGCGAGTGCCGGATGCGAGGCGAGCAGAAGGCCGCCCAACGAGATCAGGACGGTGGTGGCGGTGGCGACGGATCTGCGGAATACGGTGCGCGACATGAGGAGACCCCTTGTCGTCGAGGGGGGTGCGCCCCGGGCGGGGCGCCTGAGAGGGGGTGGACCGCCGGAGGACACCCGGCGATCCACCCCGAGGACGACGCTCGGGAACCGACCTGTGTCCTGATGCGGGTCAGGACACGGTCACGTCGTCGTAGCGGGTGTACGTGGCGTCACCCGTGTAGTTGTCGTCGTGGCTGATGAGCGTGAGCGTGTAGCTGTGCCCGGCGGTGACCGAGGCGGTCTTGTTGACCCAGCCGGAGGACGACACACAGGTCTTGGCGAGCACCGTGGTGGTCGTGCCCGTGGTGTTGTCCTTGAGCGTGGCCCTGGCCCAGTCGTAGGTGACCGTGTCCGGGCAGGTCACGTTGTAGTAGAAGCCGAGCGTGCTGGTCCCGGTCGGCGCGGTGAAGGTCTGGGCGATCAACGAGTCGCCGTTGGTCGGTGAGGTGCCGCCGACCCGGGCCGCGTAGGTGCCGCTGTGCGCCCCGGAGTTCACCACCGTCGTGGTGCCCGCCGAGGTCCAGCCCGTCAGACTGCCCGCTTCGAAGCCGCCGTTGGTGATCCCGCCGCCGCTGCCGGAGCTGACCGTCAGGGTGTAGGTGGCGGTGTGCGTGGCCGAGGAGCCCGTGCCGGTGACGGTGATGTTGTACGTGCCCGCCGGTGTCGAGGACGACGTGGCCACGGTCAGCGTGGATGAGTTGCCTGCGGTGACCGAGGTCGGGTTGAAGGTGGCGGTCGCCCCGCTGGGCAGGCCGGACGCCGACAGACTCACCGACTGCGCCGAACCGGACGTCACTGCCGTCGACACCGTCGTGGTCGCCGACGACCCGGCGGTCACGCTGGAGGAAGCCGGGCTGACGGAGACCGAGAAGTCGTTCGTCGCCGTGGAGCCGCAGTTGGGAAGGGTGAACGAGGCCAGCCTGGTGTGCCAGTTGAAGTTGCCGTTGGACGGGATGTACTCGTTCGTGTACCAGAACGTGCAGTCGTCGGCCGGGTCCACAACCATCGAGGTGTAGTCGCCCCAGCGGCTGTAACTGGTCTGCGACCCACCGCCGGTGATCGCGGTGACCTCACCCTGCGTCATCGTGCCGAGGGTGTCGCCGGCCAGCCGCCCGGTGTAGCGGATCGACGGATGCACCGAGGAGGAGGACTGGGAGTATCCGAGTGCGATGTTGCCGACCTTGTCCTCGGCGATCGAGCCCATCCAGCGGTAGGTGGAGTCCGGGGCGTAGGTGCCCTGCTGGTACACGGTCGGATTGCCGCCCGACAGCCGCAGCTCGTACCACCGGACGCCCACCGAACTGCCCGCCGTGACCGCGTGGTTGACCACCAGTGACTCATGGTCGCCGAAGTTGCGGTAGGCCAGCCGGAACATCAAGCGGTCCGAGAGCGAGTCGAGTTGCGTACTGGTCCCGCTCTGCGGGACGCAGGTGCCCGAGCTGCCGCAGGCGGTGGTGTACGACGCGACGGTCAGCGTCGACGGACCGGTGAAGGTCGAGTTGGACGTGGTGGTCCAGTCGACGTGGAACTTCCAGTACGCCAGGGTGGTACTGGTCGTACCCAGGCCCACCATCAACTCCGGCTCGCCGGCCGGTGGCGCGGTCGAGCCGTCCAGGTCCGCGCCCAGCAGACCGCCGTAGGAGGACGAGGTGGTGAAGCACTGCTGGGTGGCGCTCGCGCCGGTCAGCATGGCGGACCGGTTGAGCGCGCATGCCTCGGCGTTCAGGAAGCTGCCGGAGGCGGTGAACATGTTGTAGGTGATGTAGTACGCATCCGGCCACACCGAAAGCTTCGGGTAGTCCGGGAAGTTGGCGTACTGGAACGAGTAACGGTAGTAGCTGCCCGTCGCGTCAGCACCGGTGGAGACGGCCACGCACTCGTAGTACGGACCCGAGGACGAGGAGACGTTCGCGAACTGGGTCACCACCCAGCGGCCGGCCAGGGTGTCCCAGCGGACCACCGCGTCACCGTCGTTGGTGCTCTGACAGGAGCCGCCGAAGCCGGACCACAGGATGCTGGTGTCGGTCGGGGCGAGGACGGTGGTCCCGGACTTGGAGTACACCGCGTAGGCGGTGTTCACGGTCTCGACGATCTGGCTGGAGCCGACGGCGGCGTTCGGGTCCGGCGGGACGCCGGTGATCGAGTAGTTGCCGGCGCCGATGCCCTCGAAGTTGGTGCCCGTCGAGGGGGCGGAGGGTCCGCCGGGGCTGGACTGGACGACCGGGTCGGGGATGGGAGAGGCGGGCGGGTGCGGCAGCCGCTCCTCGCCGGGATCGTCGTCCTGCTCCTTCTTGCCGTGGTGGCCGTGATGCCGGGCATGGGCGGCCATGGAGCGCAGGGTGGGGGAGGTGTCGTGCCGCACGGCGGGGCCGGTGTCGGCCGAACGGTGCGCGGCGGGAGCGGCGGTGGGCTCGGGGGCCGCATGGGCCGCCGGAGCGGAGAGCCAGAGCGCGGGAACGGCGGTGAGGATCGCGGTGAGCGCGGCTGTGCGGCCGCGTCTGGGTCTGGTTCGCAACACTGAACATCCTTTCGTGCAGCCGGGATTGCCCCGGCATGTGGGGAGAGAAGGACGTTCACGCCGATAGAGCGCGTGTTCGCAGTCCGGGATGCTTGCACCGGACATGTCACGCAACAAGAGGAGTGGCGGCTGTATCGCGCCAAGCAACCGAGAATTTACGGAGTACAGTCAACTCACAGTAAAAACACGGGGTTTTCCCTGTACCGGCCCGGCAGTTGACACTCACTGTCGTTCCGTGGCCCGCACCCGACGCCCGCTACGGATCAACGTGCACGTGCAGTCGCCACAGCCGGGTCTGCGGCCCGAACCGATCCCCGCGGAATGACGACGCCGAACGCAACTCCGCCTCCCCAGGAGCGGTGGCTCGCGCGGCGGCCCGGGCGGTTCCCGCGACCGCTGCCGTCTCGATCAGCGTCAGGGGGCCGCCGACGGCCTCGACGGGGGTCCAGCCGTAGGCCGGCGAACCGTGCAGAGTGACCGAGACCTCGTCCCCTACTCGCAGTCGCAGTTGCGAGTTCTGCGGATCCCCTGGGCGGTAAGTGATCTCCACGCGTCCCGGACCGTTGTCGGACATGGCGTGAGCCTAGCGGGGCGCCCCAGTCGCAAGTGCGGCAACGTCCCCGGTCACACTCCCCCGCACACGGGTGCGCCCCGACCGGAAGCCGGTCGGGGCGCACATGTACCTCTGCGGTTGACGCTATGGGTTCGACCTCACAGGGCCGAGCACTGGCCGGCTCGGCTTCCCAACACCGTGTTGGGGGTACCGCGGTTCGTCGGCGGTGGGGTGTTGCCGACGCAGGAGAGCGAGCCTTGAACGGTGTTGCCCACGATGGCGGCACGATCGTCCACCGGGAACGGCCCGGTTCCCGTCGTACCGTTCACCTGCACCGAGCCGCCGATGTCATTGCCGACGAGTTCGGCGCCCGAATGATTGTCGGTGAGCTGAACGCCGCGGAGGTGGTTGCCCGGGCAGTGGTCGTCCCCCGGGTCGCCGATGACGACGAAGCCCGAGGCACGGCTGACCTGAACCGATCCGACGACCGTGCTGCCGCACATCCCGAACAGGGTGCCGCCCGAGGACTGAACGCCGCCCCCGATGGTCGAGTTGCTGATGAACAGCGCGGCGTTCGCCCCGCCGACGACCGCGCCACGCACGGTGGCGTCGATGATGCAGGTGCTGTCACCGGTCGCGATGACCGCGTTGTTGACCTGGCCGGTGATGGTCCGGGTGCAGCTGACCGTCTGCGCGAGTGTCTCGGTACCGGCCGCCAGATAGTCGGCGTCGCCGCCGTAGTCGGCGGTGATGGTGTGCGGGCCGGGCAGCAGGTTGGACGTGGTGACCTGGACCTGGCTGCAGTGGGGTCCGCCGCCCGGGGTGAGGGTCGGTGTGCCGAGCACGGTGGTGCCGTCCTTGACCGTGACGGTTCCGGTCGGTGGCGCGGCCGGGTCTGTGCTCGCACCGCTCGGGCAGACCGTGTCGGTGAAGGTCACCGGGGTGCCGAAGCCGGACGGGTTCGCGCTGGAGGAGAGCGTCGTGGCGACCGGCGCCTTGCTCACCGTCTGGATCAGAGGGGGAGCCGCGCTCGGCCGGAAGTTGTCGTTGCCGCTGTAGGCGGCGTTCACGGTGTGAGTTCCTGGGCTCAGCGTCGAGATCGCCGCCGAAGTCGCCTCACCGGTCGTCGTGTTGACCGGGACCGGCCCGCCCAGGGCGCTTCCGTCGGTCTCGAAGCTCACCGTGCCGCCGTCCGGGACCGGGGCGACGGTGGCGGTGAACGTCACCGGCTGGCCGTACACCGACGGGTTGGCCGACGAGGCCAGTGATGTCTGCGACTTTTGCGGCACGGTGAAGAACATCGCGTGCATCGGCGGGGTCGTCGTCGGGTTGGCACCGTTGGTGTTTCCGATGAATGTGCCGTAGAAGGTGTGGCCGACCGCCTTGAGCTGCTGATAGTCGCCAAGCACACGCTGCCGCGCACAGTCGAGGTCGGGCGGGTTGGGGTTGGGCGGCTGCGTCGTGGCGTTGCAGCCGGTGCGGTCCTGCTCCGGCGAGGCGAAGGTCTGCAGCACCGTGTCGGTGAAGGTGGCGCCGTGGTCCTTGCTGCGGGCGAGGTGCGCGGTGAAGGTGGGGAAGCCCGCGGTGTTGTTGCCGTCGAAGGTGTCGTAGAGGACCCCGATGGTTCCGTCGCTGAGCACCGCCACCGAGGGAAGCGCCGCATTCGTCGCCCCGGAGACATTCACCGCGGCACCGACATTGAGACCGCCGGAGCCGTTGTCGGTAAGTCGGCGGATCCTGAGCTGGTTGTTCCCCGACACATCCGCCCCGTAGACGACGTAGACATCGCCGTTGCCGGGGTCGACGGCCGCGTGGTCCACGCCACCGAGCAGGGCGTTCACACCGCCGAACTTGTACCCGAGCCCCTGGTCGCTGTCTTCGGTGGCCACGACGATGCCGTCGTTGTCGTTGTTCAGCCGCCAGTGCGCCCCGCCGTCGTCCGACCGGTTGAGCCGGTAGGTGACTCTGACCGGCTGATTCCGCAGGACACTGTTGGGCTGGAACGTGCCCGTCGACTGCTGGTAGAGCGCGTACATCGTGCCATTGCGCGGGTCCTTGGCCAGCCGCAGGCCGCCGTTGGTGGTGAGCGGGCTCATCGTGCCCGCGACATTGTCCGCGGTGATGTTGACGGGATTGGCGCCGTAGGAGACGCCCACCCGGGCGTCCGGGGTGCCGGCCAAGTCCTGGTAGGCGGCGTAGACGTTGTCCTGGGCCGCCGTCGTCGTGTCCCGATTGACCAGGACCCATGGCTGATCGACGCCGGTGCGGGTGCCGCTGGTGACTTGGGCCGGGTTGCCGTTCCAACTCCAGGACGCGGCATTGGTGGGGTCGGTCGTCGAACCGGTCACCACGCGCGTGGTGTTGCACTCCGGGACTGCAGGGGGCCCTGCGGTCGGGGCGTTGCACGCGAGGAACGAGCCGTAGAGCCTGCCGTCACGGCCGTAGTCGATGGTCTGGTCGTACGGGCCGTTCGGTGCGTCGGTCAGGCCCGGCGTCGGGATGGTGTGGTTCTCCGTCCAGTGGGCCCCGCCGTCGTCGGAGTAGAGCAGATCCGCGTTGCCGTTCTGCCAGAACTGAAAGTTGAACCGGGTGATCGCGATCTCGTCGGGGTTGGCCGGGTTGATCGCAATGGACGGTTCGCCGCGGCCACCGCCCGTGCTCGTGCTGGCGGAGGCGTCCGCGTCGATGACGAACGCCTCGGCCGCCCCGGGCAGTTGCCGCGGACGCACCGACCGCGGGCGTGCGATTCCCGCGGGCACGGTGAGATCCGGCGGGCTGCTGCTGAGGTATTGCTGTTCGTACGCCGAAGGCGCCGGCGGCTGAGTGGCGGCCCGGGCCTGGACGGGCAGGCTCACCGAAGCGACGGTGAGCCCCATCGTGCAGGCAGCGATGAGTACATTTTTGAACACGGATGGTGACCGCCCGGTCGCGGGCGAAGGTGGAACGGCGTCCACGTGCGAATCCCCTCGTCGAGAGATACGAGCGATCAGCAGCGTGGCCGTGAGCCCGCGGGTCCGCGGCAGGAGCAACACGGGCAGGGCGGGTACCACTCATTTGCCGAAGGAACTCCATCCCCCCGGCCGAACAGGCACGCCGTCCGGGCGTTCGGATTCAGTGTGCGCTGGGGATGGTCAGCGTCACCGAGACCGTCGAGCCGCCGCGCAGCTCGACCTGCCGGCCGATGCCGAAGATGTCCTCGGTGATCCGGTACGACCCGGGCGACAGGGTGAAGGAGAACGACCCGTCCGGCGGCGCGGTGACCGTGCTCGCCACCACGTGTCCGCGTTCGTCATGCGCCCGCACCGGATCACCGTTCACCGGCACGTACGTGCCGCTCCCGCCGCCGGCGCCGGACCGCGGGTCCTGCCCCGGCGGCCGTACGACCACACCTCGCACCACGCCGTGCAGCCCCTCAGGCCCGTACAGCGGCGATGCCGCCACGACCACCACCAGCCCGGCCAGTGCCAGCCCGCACAGCGCCACCGCGGGGGCCCTGCTCGTCCATCCGACCATCGAACACCTCCGACTCCAACGTGGTCCCTGAACTTCGGAAAGTCGGAGCCGCGGCCTGTCCGGCCTGCCCCGCCGACGTCAGCAAGCCGGGCGCGTGTCTGTCACCGTGTCGAACTGTCCGAGGGGGTGCGCAGGGCGAGCACGGCCACATCGTCGTCGAACACCTGCGGGCTTCGGCTGATCAGAGCGTCGCACAGTTCCTCCAGCGGGGAGGTGGCCAGGCGGGCGGCCTGTTCGGCCAGGTCGCTCAGTGCGGTGTCGATGTCCTGGTCGCGGCGCTCGACCAGCCCGTCGGTGAACAGCAGCAGGGTGCTGCCGGGCGGGAAGGGGTGTTCGTGGCTGAACCGGGGGACAGATGCATCCATGCCCACCGGGATCCCGTGCCGGGTGGGTGCCAGGTAGCGCGTGCCGCCGTCCGCGTCGACCAGTAGCGGCGGCAGATGCCCGGCATTGCTCCAGCCGAAGGTGTACTCCCCGCCCTCTCCGCGCTCGATGCGGCCGAACACCAGCGTGGCCGTGGGCGGGTCCTCGAACATCGTCAGGGCGTGGTCCAGTCGGGAAACGACCTGGCCGGGCGGCCCGCAGCGGTCGAGGGCGATCGCCCGCAGCATGCTGCGGATCTGCCCCATCAGCGGGGCGGCCTCCACGTCGTGACCGGTCACGTCGCCCACCACCACACAGGTGGCGCCATCGGGCAGGACCATGGCGTCGTACCAGTCCCCGCCCAGTCTGAGCAGTTCGGAGGCGGGCTCGTAACGGGCGGCGGCCTCAAGGGGAGTGAGGTCGGGAAGAACGGGGAGCATACGGCGCTGAAAGTGCTCGGCGGCGCGTTTGAGGCGCTCGTACAGGCGGGCATTTTCGAGGCTGACGCCCGCGGCACTCGCCAACGCCGTCAGCAGGCCCTCGTCGTCGTCATCGAAGGGCGTGCCGTCCATCTTGTCGGCGACGTAGAGGTCGCCGTAGAGCGTGCCGCGCACCATGAGGGGAACGCCCAGCAGAGTCCGCATGACCGGATGTCCGGGCGGAAAGCCGGCCGAACGAGGGTGCCCGTCCACGTCCGCCACCCGCAACGGCGCCCGGTCGTCCAGCATGGTGTGCAGCAGTCCATGGCCTTGCGGCAGGCCCAAGGCAGCGCACAGTTGCGGGTCGTCGATGCCCACGGTGATCAGGTCGATGACCTTGCCGTCTTCCGCGAGCACACCCAGTGCCCCGTAGTGCGCGGCGAGGAGGTCGGTGGCCGCTTCCACGATGCGTTGCAGCACGGTGCGGGTGTCCAAATTGACGCTGACGGCCACTACACCGTCCAGCAGGTGCCGCAGTTGGTGCCTGTCCAGAGCACGCTGCGGCGGTCGCGCGGCCACGCCGTCCCGGGCCTGGCCCTGTCCCCGCTGGAGCCACGGATCGTGCGCCATGGTGCTTCCTCCTGGCGCCGTCGGGCACCGTCATCATGTCGCCCTGCCTTGTCACACTACGCGCTCTCCCGGTCGGAAACAGGCCACGGCGGCGCGCCGCCCCTGGGAGAGGGGCGGGCTACTGCGCCAGCAGGCTGATCCCCAGCACCGTCAGGGTGATGACCTTGGTGATCTCGAAGGCCACGTAGTACACGTGCCCGCGCGAGCGGGGCAGGTCCTCCCCGGCAAGAACCCGGTCCGACCTACGGTTCAACCGTGGGCGGACCACCCCCAACTGCATGGTGAGCACCACCGCCACGACGGCGGTGAGCACCACGATGACCACGGACGGGCCGCCGACGGCCACCGCCACGATGACGACGGCGGCCAGGGCGGCCTCGACGAGGTTCAGCGCACGGAAGACCAGGCGGCCGATACCCAGCCCGATGGGGATGGTCACCCCGGGGGCGCGGAACTTCAGCGGCGCCTCCAGGAAGGAGATCGCCAGCACCATTCCGAGCCAGAGGAAGGTGACCGCGCCCGCGGTCGCGGCCGACACGGTGTTCATCGATGCGTTGCCTTTCTGTCGTGTCGAAGGACGGCTGTGGGGGTGTGGTGGATCAGGCCTGTGGCCAGGAGGCCAGCCGGTCCGCGAACTCCGGTGGCGAGACCACGACCATGAGGGAGGCGGGCTCCGCACCGGGGTTGGCCAGGCTGACGCGCTCGCCGACGCCGATGTGGGCGGCGGCCGTACCGGCCGTCAGCGTCCGGGCCCGGCCGTCGTGGTGCACCTCGACGGCGCCGGCCAGGGGGATCAGCACGACCTGCGAGGCGCCGTGCTCGTGTTCGGGCATGGTGGTGCCCGGGGCCAGTTCCACATGGAGGACGGCGACCTGGTCGGAGGTCTCCGCGGTGGTGAGCACGGCTGCCGTCGGGCCGCCGGGCACGGGCGCGCGGCGGCGGGGGAAGGTGGCGATCTCGGCGACGAACATGACGTTCCTTCTTCGGTATGCGGGTAGTGCGGCCTTCGGTCTGCGGGGCGGCTCCTGGCCCTCTTACTCTCCCTGGGGCGGCAGCGCGGCGATCAGCGGATGGTCACGCTCGATCAACCCCAGCTTGGCCGCACCGCCGGGCGACCCGAGAGGGTCGAAGAACTCGGCGTTCGCCCGGGTGTACTCACTCCACTCGGCCGGCACGTCCTCCTCGTAGAAGATCGCCTCGACCGGGCAGACCGGCTCGCACGCCCCGCAGTCCACGCATTCGTCCGGGTGGATGTACAGCGACCGTTCACCCTCGTAGATGCAGTCCACAGGGCACTCCTCGACGCACGCCTTGTCCTTCACATCCACACAAGGCTGCGCGATCACATAGGTCATCGGCGCACCTCCTCTCTTCGGCAGAGGTTTCCAGCACGAGGTTTCTACAAATAATACATGTAATAATTGGCTACGTCCGTTCGGGGCGAGGCAGGAGAAGGGTCAGAGCCATGACGCTGACGTCCGAGGTCTTCATGCAGGCAACCGCGGCCGACCCGGCCATCCGGGCCCGGGCCGTGATCCGCAGCGGCCAGCGGCGGCTGCTCGCCGCGCTGCGGCCGAAGGTCGCGCTGCTGACCGAACTGGAACTGGGCACCGACGCCCGGGAGGCCGCCCTGGCGACCCTGACCGACTTCTGCACCGGCCCGGTGCGCCGCTACCTGAACGCCACCGACCGGGCCCTGTACACCCCCGCAGCGGGTTCCCCGGAAACCCGCCTGCTCATCCGAGCCCTGCGCACCGCCGCGACCGCACTCGACCGGGACATCGACACCCTCGCCCGCACCGACGACACGCACCGCGCGAAGGGCGTCGCCCAGAGCATCGAGGCGCACCTGACCACCCACCTCGCGGTTGAGCAGACCGTACTCCTACCCGCCCTCGCCGATCTGTCCGGCGGTGAACTCGCCGTCCTGGCCGCACATTTCACGACCCTCGTCGACGGCGGAAGCCTCGACCAGCACCGCATCGGACGGGTCACCCCTGATGACTGACGCACCCACCACCACGGACGACCTCAACAGTCGCCCTTCCGACAGTACTTGGGGTGCCCCCGAACCGAGTCTGCTGTGCGACACGCGGGCCCTCACTGTCCTCGCCGCGGCACCGGCCGGGGAACTGTGGAGACTGTCCACGCCCGGACGCGAACTCGACGCCGGCATCACCCACCTGCTGCCTGGGCAACACGTGAATACCCACACCGAGGAGGACCCGGACGTTCTCCTGCTGATCCTGGCCGGAGACGCCACCGTTCCCACCCCGGACGGACCCCAACATCTGACCGAGGGAACGCTGCTCTGGCTACCCCGAGGCTCCGCCGCAGGCCTCACAGCAGGCGAGAACGGCCTGTCCTGTCTGAGGGTCCACCGAAGCTCTTGCGGCACACCGACTCACACACAGCAGAGCACTCCACGATCACTTCCCGGCACGTCCCCAGCCCCATTGGACGGTACGACGCACCCCGACTGGCTCAAGTGGCTCTGCTAGCAGAGCGTTTGACCACCCCCTGAGGGTGAGGAGGGACAGAACACGACTCTCTTTCGATGACGCCCACCACCCGCCGTTTTCACGAAGAAGCACGTAATAATTGCGGCGACTCCAGGGGCAACTCGCCCCAGCCAGAAGAAGGAGGACCACGCATGCCACGCGCTGCAGAGGTGTACGCCCCGGCAATCGACGCCCGCCCAGCCGTGCAGGCACAGGCCGTCGTCGAACGGGTGGTCGACAATGCCTGAGACACCGACCGCCGGACAGCCGGAAGAGGCGGCCGTGGCACGCCTGCTGTGCGACGTACAAGCCCTCACCGGCCAACTCCCCGAATCCGCCGGCGTCCTGTGGAAACTGGCCGAGTCCGGCCGCCAGCTCGACGCCAACCTGGTCCGGCTGCCCGCCGGCGGGCACATCGGCACCCACTCCGAGCCCGACCTGGACGTCCTGGTCCTCATCGTCACCGGCGACGGCGTGATGGACTCCCCCGAAGGTGCGCTGCCACTGACCGAAGGAGGGCTCCTGTGGCTGCCGCACGGCTCGACCCGCAGCATCACCGCGGGACCCAACGGCCTGGCCTACGTGACCGTCCACCGCCGCCGCCCCGGTATGCAGATCCGCCGGCGGTGAGTACAGGTGACAGATTTCTCTCGTTTCTACGACACACATTGGGTAAAATTGGCGAGATGAGCGAGCAGACGTTGCATGATCCGACCGATCCTCCCGCCGTGGGCGAGAGCCGGGCCCATGTGCTCGACGTACTGCGCGCCGCGCCTGAAGCAGTGGGCGTACGGGAGATCGCCGAGCAGACGGGCCTGCACTCCAACACGGCCCGGTTCCATCTCGACACGCTGGTCAAGGAAGGGCTTGCCGAGCGCAGTACCGAGGGGCGCGGCCGGCCGGGCAGGCCCCGCACCGTCTACCGCGCCGCGGCCTCCTCCCAGGTTCCGGCAGGCCGCCGCAGCTACCAGCTGCTGGCCCAGATGCTCACCGGCCTCGTCACCGAGGCACTGCCGCAACCGGCGCAGGCCGCGGTCAACGCCGGTGAGGCATGGGGCCGCTACCTCGCCGACACCCCCTCCCCCACCCAGCGCGTCGACACCGAGGAGGCCATCCGGCGACTGACCCAAGTGCTCGCGGACGTCGGCTTCGCCCCCGGTCCCGTCCAGGACCGGCCGGGCCCGGTCGTCCCGCTGCGCCACTGCCCGTTCCGGGAAATCGCGGAGGAACACCGCGACGTGGTGTGCTCCCTGCACCTGGGCCTCATGCGCGGCGCCCTGAAGGAAGTACGCGCCCCGCTGGGCGTCGACCGGCTGGAGCCGTTCGTCGAGCCCTCGCTGTGCCTGGCCCACCTCACGCCCCCGGAACAGCACCGGGCAGACGGCGCGGCCTGAGGCCGCACTGTCCCATCCGGCACTGCCTCCGAAGGCCGCGGTCGAGAACCTCGGCCGCCAGACGAACAGCGATAAAATAAGCCAAATCGGTGGCCTGGCTTCCGGGCCCGGGCTGCCGCTCGACCTGTGTGACCTTGGGGCGCAGCATGGAGGCGAGGTCTCCTGAGGTACGCGGAGTCCCGCGCAGCACTGGTGCGCGGGGCAGGTTGTTGACCGTCCTGCCTGCTCTTCTGCTGGTCATCGGCCTGCTCGTCGGCCTCTTGACACCCCGCGCGATCAGGCCGGATGCCTTCCTCGCCACGGCCATGGTCGCTGCCGCCGCGCTGCTGTCCCTGTGGGGGACCGTGCTCACCGCAGTGGCCGCGTGCGCCATCTTTGTCGGCCTGATGGCGGACTTCGACGCGCTCCAGGATGCGACCGCCTACTCCGAGCTGGTCACCCTCGTGGCGATCGGGGCATTTGCCGTCATCTTCAATCGTCTGCTGGGCCGGCGTGCCCATCAGCTGGTTCAGGTCCGCTCAGTGGCCGAGACCGCTCAGATGGCAGTGCTGCATCCGATACCGCGACACCTCGGGCACGTCACGCTCGAGAGCCTCTACGTGGCCGCCGCAGCGGAAGCCCGGATCGGCGGCGACCTGTACGAGGCGATACACACCCCGTACGGCGTACGACTGCTCATCGGTGACGTACGCGGCAAGGGCCTGCTCGCGATGCAGACGGCCGCGATGCTGCTCAGCGCCTTCCGCGAGGCCGCCCACGACGCGCCCGACCTGCCCTACCTCGCACGCCGCCTGGAGACGAGCGTGAGCCGCAACGCCTCCCAGTATCCGGAGGTCCCGGGCTCGGACATCGCCGAACGTTTCATCACCGCGCTGCTCGCCGAGGTCCCGGATGATGAACCGGTCCTCCGGACCGTCACCTGCGGCCACCCGTCCCCGCTGCTGCTGCACCGCGGCGAGGTCCGGGAGTTGCAGCCCGCCGCTCCCTCGCCGCCGCTCAACCTGGGCAACATGGTGAGCGACGGATACCACGTCGACCTCGCGCCCTTCCACCCCGGAGACCAGCTCCTGCTGTACACCGACGGGGTCACGGAGACTCGCGATCGCTCCGGCGTGTTCTACCCCCTCGCCGAACGCATCCGCTCATGGGGCGACGAGGCGCCCCACCAGCTCCTCGACCATCTCCACCGCGACCTGATCGCCTACAGCGGCGGCGAACTCGACGATGACGTCGCTGCCCTCGTCGCGCGACGGCGCCCGAGCCTCGGAGCCTGAGACGAGTCTCTGACCAACGCAGGTTTCAAAGGACAGGGGCGCCATGCGGCCGTCCTGGTCCTGCCATTGCGCCTCCGACACCGGGCTGCTGAACCTCCTCGCCACCGGTATCACGGACGAGGCGGCAGCCAAACGGCTCGGAGTCTCCCTGCGCACGGTCCGACGCCACGGAGCAAAGGCCGCGAAAGAGCAGGGGGCCCTCACGAAGTACGGGGCCGGGACGGCTACGGCCGCGGGAAAACGTGCGTGCGTACGAGTCCTCAGCCGTGCCAGGATGCCGTCGGGAAGCGAGGTCTCGTGGACGGGTTGAGGCGATTCCGCCAGGCGCTGGTCGCGTGGGCGGCCGGTGGAGCGGAGGCCGGTGCGGCCGCCGCGGTGGCGCGGGAGCTGGCCGACGGCGGTGTGCGGACGATCGTGCTCGTCGAGGGGAGCAGTGATCAGGTCGCGCTCGAAGCACTGGCCACGCGCTACGGGCGCGACCTCGGTGCAGAGGGCGTCGCGGTAGTCCCGCTCGGAGGTGCGACGAACATCGGGCGTTTCCTGGACGTGTGCGGTCCTGACGGGCTCGGCCTCCCGCTGGCAGGCCTCTGCGACATCGGCGAGGAGCGGCATTTCCGGCGTCATCTTGGGCGGGTCGGGCTCGGGTCGAGTCTCACGCACGCCGAACTGGAGACATTCGGGTTCCATGTGTGCGTCGCCGACCTGGAGGACGAGTTGATCCGCGCCGTGGGGGCCGAAGGCGTGCAGCAGGTGATCAAGGCCCAGGGCGAGATGCGCCCCTTCCACACCTTCCAGGGCCAGCCGGCGCAGCGGGAACGGCCCGTGGAACACCAACTGCGGCGCTTCATGGGCACGCACAGCGGTCGCAAGGCGCTCTATGCGCAGGCGCTGGTCGCGCACTTGGACCTGGAGCGCGTTCCTCGGCCGCTGGAGCGCCTTCTCACGCACGTCTGACGCGGCGAGCGCCGGCGGGAACACAGCGCGCAGCCGGCCGGATGACGGTTGCTGCGCAGGCATCCCCGTACCTCCCCCTGTTCTCCTCTCAAAAGCGCGAGCGCACTTCTGTGCCGTCATGATCTCAAAGGGCCCAAAATCTCAGAATTGGCTGCATGTGAAGGGCGTGATGGGCTTCAATCGAGCCATGAGCTTCAGAGCAGGGCCTGGGCGAGGGGCAAGATCCTTCTTGTTGAGGCTGGGACTCGCTGCCTTCATCGGCATTCTCGCGTTCGTGACGGTATGGACCATCGAGGTGGGGCAGGGGTCGAAGGATCCCTCACTCATGGCATCACTCTGGAGCATCTTCCTGAGCGTGGCAGCAATTGTTATCACTCTGATTCAAATGCTCATTGCAGCTCGACCGGACCTCAGTGCCGAGGGCGTGAAACGTGCCGCAGACAACCTGGCCGCACAAGTAGGAAGGCTGGAAGGCGAACAACGATCACGTTGGCTCGGTGGAGATGTCATCCCCATCGACGTAGAATTCGTTCTGGCCCATGATATGGGCCGTCGGCTCAGCGATGCGGGCCCTTCTGGAACACTGGAAACCATCTACACGTACTATCGGAATCTGACTCCTCGGCGGATGCTCATCACAGGTGCCGGCGGCTCAGGAAAGACAGTCCTCGCTGTTGACCTCCTTCTCCTGATGCTCGACGAGCGGGCCGCAGAGGGTGCGGTACCGGTGCGATTCTCCCTGTCGGACTGGTACGGGACAGAAGCTTTGGGCGATTGGATCTCCAGCAGAATATCCAGCGATTTCAAGATCAATCTATCCGTTGCAAAGAAACTCGTCGAGATGGGCCTGATTCTGCCCATTCTGGACGGTCTGGACGAGATGTCTTCGGAAGGCGCCGAATCAACTCGGGCAGTGTCCGCGATCACTTCTATCAATAGGTTCAGGATCGGACGACAGAGTGCGCCTCTTGTAGTCACCTGTCGCAAGGATTTTCTCGACGAGTTGGCGTCGAATTACGGAGTGCACATCCTGGATGTTGCGCCGGTTGTCGTGCAGCCGCTGACCGCGAGCCAGGCCGCAAGCTACCTCCACCGGAGATTCAATCACTGCCTGGGAAAATGGCACGGTGTGATCCAGCGCCTGACGACCGACCCTCACGGCGTCCTGACCCAGTCCCTCTCCACCCCATGGCGACTCACCCTGGCGTCGACGGCATACACAGAGAGTGCCGACAAGAACCCCGATGAATTGCTTTGGGAGACAACGGATGAAGACATAGGGCGCCATCTGATGGCCCGCTACGTCGACGCTGTCACCAGCATCCACGAAAGAAGCAAGGGAATCACTTACCAGCCCCGCAAAGTGATCACGTGGCTGGGGAACATTGCGGTGCATCTCAACAACACAGGCACCTCCGACATCAGGCTGCACGAATTATGGAAGATCACCGGTCGCCGGGCACCACTCGCGGCCGAATCCGTAATCGTTTCCGTTCCAACTATCGCCCTGACATACCTGGCCTGCGTAATTTTTGAAATCGCTGTGCCGATCTGGGGGGTTCTCCTGGCCTGCGCGGGATTGATCACCCTGACGTACAGGTCAATGGATTCCAGCACGATCGAGCCGCAGCATGCCACCTGGAGACAGTTGCGACACCGATACGGAAGTCGACAAGCTTCACTGATTGCAGCCGCGATATTCCTTCTCTTTTTCGCAGCAGAACTCTTACTGACCAAGAATATGGCATCTTTCCCTTTCACGGCAGGCATCAAATACCAGCCCTACGACCTGCTTGCCTGCGCCACGATCCTGGCGCTTCTCGTTGCGGCATTGACGCCTCTGTTCTATGCCGCCTTCACAGATGAGTGGAACGTCGAGGTCGCGGATCCCACGGCTCCGATCAAGGCAGAGCTTCGACAAAACCTCTTGATCGGGTTCATGGCGGGTGCCTACGCTGCTCTATTCCTAAGATTGCCGCACGATTTCGTGCGGACCTTGATCGAGATTTCCGGTCGGCTCAAACAGGACCACGCCAAGAATCTTCATGCCAGCAACTACACGCCCAAAGGACTCGCCTCGGTGATCGAGGAGCGAAGTGCATACTTCCTCGACAAGTACGCCATTCCACACCTCTCTCGCTTTCCGGGTGGATTTCCCTCACGATGGCCAGGAATTGCGATCTGGTTCATTCTCGCAGGAATCATTACAGCATTTCTCGTCACTTACGCCGGCCGCCGCTATGTTGCCATGCGCCTGGTGGGGTGGAGGATTCTTCCCACCCGACTCTCACCATTTCTCTCGTGGAGCTATGACGCTGGGCTACTACGTAGAGCAGGTGGCGCGTTTCAGTTCAGGCATCGGGAGCTTCAGGAGTGGTTCGCGCACCAGTCTCACAACCCCTGTCGTTGAGCGAGAGGACGAGAAGACGTGGATGTGTATGAGGCCGTGGACAGTCGCCGGGCCGTGCGGGCGTTCAGCGACGAACCGGTGCCCAGAGAGATCCTCGAACGAGTGCTGGCGGCAGCGACGCGGGCTCCGTCGAGTGGGAACCTCCAGCCGTGGCATGCGTACGTCGTGACCGGCGAGCCCTTGGCCGAACTGAAGAGGCGCGCAACGGCCAGGGCGCTGGCGGGAGATCCGGGTGATGAGCGGGAGTATCCGATGTACCCGGCCGAACTGTCCTCGCCGTATCTGGACCGCTTTTCCGCCGCGGCCGCCCAGCGCTACAAAGCGCTGGGAATCGAGCGCGACGACCTCGAACGGCCCAGAAAGATCGCTGCCTTGAACTCGGAGGCGTTCGGTGCGCCGGTCGTACTGTTCTGCTACCTCGACCGGGCGATGGGGCCCGGACAGTGGGGGGATGCGGGGATGTACTTGCAGACGGTCATGCTGTTGCTCAGGGCAGAAGGGCTGCACAGCTGCCCCCAGGTGATGTGGACGATGTATCGCAGGACTGTCAGCCGGATGGTCGGTGCCGATGACGGGCTCGTCCTCTTCTGCGGTGTCGCGGTGGGATTCGAGAAGGAAGGCGTGCCACGGCTGCGTACCGGGCGGGCGGACATGACAGAAACAGTGAGCTTCATCGGAATGTGACCGCACGAGCGCACCACGTCCCCTGCTCGCGAGGCGACGGTGCGACGGTGCGCACCGAGTTTTGAGACACGCTTTACGCGACGCATGCAACTGCGGCCCCCACTCTCACTGTCTGACAGAGAGTCGGGCCCGTCAGGGCCGGGGAACGAGAGAGCGGGGCAGGGCGTGGGACGGCGCAACGGCAGCATAGGGATCGCACTGGTCACGGGTGCGATGCTGGTGGGCGCGAGTGCCTGCGGCGCGGGCGGCAGTGACAAGGCGAGCGGGGACGACTCAAAGGCGTCGGGCAAGCCGAGTGCGAACGCCTCTCCGTCACCGACGAAGCCCGCGGGCCCGCCGATGCTGCTGGAGACGATCACCCCGCAGACGGGAACCACGGTCGGCGTGGCCATGCCGATCTCGGTGGTCTTCACGAACCCGGTGTCGGCAAAGGCACGGGCCACGGTGGAGAAGCACATGAAGGTGAGCGCCTCGCAGCCGGTGGCCGGCGCCTGGCACTGGTTCGGCGACAGGCGCGCCGACTGGCGACCGAAGGCGTACTGGCCCTCCGGCACGACGGTGAAGATCGACGCTGACATGAAGGGCGTCAGCAACGGCAACGGGCGCTACGGCGTGCGCACTTACACGCACACCTTCAAGGTCGGCGACGACGTGCGCGCGGATGTCTCGGTGACCGGCCACACCATGAAGGTGACCCGCAACGGCAAGCAGTTGCGCACCCTGTCGATCAATGCGGGCAGCCCTCAGTATCCGACGTGGAACGGCACGATGGCCGTCATCGACAAGCAGGAGAAGGTCCATATGACCTCCTGCAGCGTTGGCATCAGCTGCGACAAGGGCAGCCCCAACTACTACGACCTGACGCTGCCCTGGGACGTCCATCTGACCCAGTCCGGCACGTACGTGCACTATTCGACCGGCGACCCCAATCCGGGCAGCGGCAGCGCCCGCGGCTCGCACGGCTGCGTCCACCTGTCCATGTCGGACGCCAAGTGGTTCTACGGCCAGGTCAAGCAGGGCGACCCCGTCACCATCACCGGTTCGTCCCGTGCCAAGGCCCCGGCCGACAACGGCTACGCCGACTTCAACCTGGGCTGGGACGAGTGGCTCGCGGGCAGCGCGTCCGGGGAGGGGACGACCGCGACACTGTGATGCGGTGCGGTGGCAGCGCGGGTCAGCACTCGATGTCGTCGACCGCGAGGCCACCGTCGTACGCACCCTTCGGGCTGATCGGAAACGGTTGGCCCTCCGGCGCGCGCCGCTCGTCCAACCGCTGGTCGAGGTCGGCGAACAGGGCACTGAACTCCCGCATGAGCGCCACCGGCTCGCGTGGCCGGTCCGCTACTGGCCGGCGGCAATTCCCGTGAGGATGAGATCGATGCCGGCGAGGAACTCTGCTCGGTCGTCGTGCTTGCGCAGTTGTTCGGCGACACTTCGGGTGAACGCGTACTGGTCGGGATCGAGTTCTGTCCATGCGGTCGCCACGGCGTCGAGGAACTCGGTCCGGTTCGTGTCCGGCTGGTGCGCTCGGGCGTTGGCGGCGTTCTGGCCCGCCACTCCGAGGATGTAGCTCATCAGCGCCGACGCCGCAGTGAACTGGGCGGCTTCGGGCACTTGAAGTGCCTGGACCTGGCGACCGATGCCTTCGAAGACTTGGAGCATCGGCGACTGCGAGGGCGCGCGGGCGAGCTGGGTGCCGACCCATGGGTGGGCGTCGATCGCGTCGAACAGGCCCAACGCGAGCCCACGAATCGCTTCCTGCGGCGTCGCGTCGGTGTCGGCGGCGGCGATGGAGGTGGTGACAACAGCGTCGGTGGCCGCAGCAAGCAGTTCGGTCTTGCCCGTGACGTGCCAGTAGATCGCCCCTGGGCCGGTCGCGAGCCGTTCGGCCAGTGCGCGGAACGTGAGACCGCCCTCGCCCACCGTGTCGAGGAGTTCCACCGCAGCGCGGACGATGCGCTCCCGGGAGAGCGGTTCCTGCCGTCGTTCCGGACGACGCGCCCTGGTTGCCATGCCTCCATCCTAGCCATCCTGGAACATCGTTCCGGCTTGACAATACGTGGAACGCCGTTCCAGTCTAGGCACTGGAACGATGTTCCAGGATGGCTAGGATTCCCTGCCGGGTGTCCGCCCAGCGGTCCGCGATCAGGAAGGAAGCACCATGACCACTCCGGTCACGATCATCGGCGCGGGGCTCGGAGGACTGACGCTCGCCCGTGTCCTCCACGTCCACGGCATCCCTGCGACGGTGTACGAAGCGGAGACATCGCCGACGACTCGCACCCAGGGCGGCCTGCTCGACATCCACGACTCCAACGGGCAGCTCGCGCTCAAGGCGGCAGGGCTGTTCGAGGAGTTCCTCGGCATCGTCCACGAGGGCGCCGAGGCGTCGCGGGTACTCGACAAGGACGGAACCGTCCTGCTGGACGAGCCCGACGACGGCACCGGCGGGCGTCCGGAGGTGCCCCGCGGCGCTCTGCGGCAGATCCTGCTCGACTCGCTGCCCACCGACACGATCCAGTGGGGACGCAAGGTCACCACGGTCCGGCCCCTCGGGGGCGGCCGGCACGAGGTGTCGTTCGCGGACGGAGCGACCGTGACGAGCAGCCTGCTGGTCGGCGCGGACGGAGCATGGTCGCGGGTCCGTCCGCTGCTGTCCGACGCCAAGCCCGAGTACGTCGGCACGTCCCTGATCGAGACCTACCTGTTCGACTGCGAGACCCGCCACCCGGCCAGCGCCCGAGCCGTCGGCGACGGCTCGCTCTTCGCGCTCGCCCCCGGCAAGGGGATCTCCGCCCACCGCGAGCCGGACGGCGTCCTGCACACCTATGTGACACTCAGCAAACCGCAGGAGTGGATGGACGCCATCGACTTCAGCGACGTCGGCGCGGCCACGGCCCGCGTCGCAGCGGAATTCCACGGCTGGGCCCCGGAACTCACCGCCCTGATCACGGACGGCGAGACCGCCCCGGTCCCGCGCACCATCAACGCCCTGCCGATCGAGCACCGTTGGGACCGCCTGCCAGGCGTGACGCTGCTCGGCGACGCCGCCCACCTGATGGCCCCGTCCGGTGAGGGAGCCAATCTCGCCATGTACGACGGCGCCGAACTCGGCAACGCCCTCGCCGCGCAACCGGACGACATCGAGGCCGCGCTCACCGCGTACGAGGAGGCTCTCTTCCCGCGCAGTGCCGCCGCTGCCGCCCAGGCTCTCCAGGTCCACAAGCTGTGTCTCGACGACAATGCCCCGCACAGCCTCGTCGGTTTCTTCACCAACTACGGGCAGGCTGGGTGAGCCACGGCCACTCCTGCACGGGCCGATCAACCGGGCCGGACGCCCGCAGCACGCCAGGGTGCCCTCCCGGGCAGCGGCCACAAGGTAATTCGCAGGCAATGGGCCCGACACCCGATCTATCGTGTCCGCTGCCGTCCATGCCGGGACGGGTTCGACAGGAGGAGCAACGGAGTGCCGGACGTGTACAAGATCATGCTGGATGCCGAGTTGAACAAGGCATTCGACGTGTGGTCCGGCTATCTCGACGCCCGCACCGGCGAGGATCCTCAGGCTCGTGCCCGGCTTCGCTCCACCCTGGAGGCGGCCCGCGCGGCCGTCGCTGAAGGCGATCCCGCGTCCGCACGCGCCTTGGTCGCGGACATGTACGACGACGCCCGAGAAGTCGGCCTTCCCTGGGCACCCATGGCGCCGAGCCCCTGCGAGGCGGACAAGCAGGCGCGCGACTATGCCAGGACGAACTTCGGCGGGTGCTTCCCGCGCACGTGCGCGAGGAACTCGAGACCATCGCGATCTTCCTGAGAGTCACCGGCCGCCGCCGCCAGTCCGCCCCCGGGCTCGACTGCAGCACCCGCCAGGACATCCTCTACACCACCGCCCGCGCCGGGATGGCCCTCGATCTCGCACACCCGACCGCAGCGCGACGCGAACTCGAATGCCTTGAGGCCATTGCACAACGCTGGGGCGTTGAACGTTGAGAACCGGGTGACAGCGCCGTCGCGCACAAGGGCAACTGCATAGCGGCATAGGACCGGTTAGGAGCAGCAGCGGGCATCGCCTTGTGCACGGCTCGGGTCAGGGCAGCGATGGCCGGCAGCCCTGCTCGACGAGGCTCCAGACTTCCTCGGGGGTTTCGCGGGTGAGGGCGATGGTGGCCAGGGAGGCGCAGGTGTCGTGGTGGAGGCGGCGGATGCGGGCCCGGACCTCGTCGAGGGCTGCGGGGGCGACCGAGAGGCTGTCGCAGCCGATGCCGATGAGGAGGGGTGTCACGAGGGGGTGTGCGGCGGCGTCACCGCAGACGGAGACCTGACGACCGTGGCGGTGGGCGGCGGTGACGACGCGGGCGATGGCGTCGAGGACGGCGGGGTGTGCCGCCATGGCGGGGGTGGCTGTGGGGTCGCGCCGGTCCAGGCCCAGGATCTGGCAGGTGAGGTCGTTGCTGCCGATGGAGAGGAAGGCGGCTTCGCGAGCGAGGTCGTCGGCCGCGGCAACGGCTTCGGGGAGTTCCACCATGATGCCCAGGGGTGGCATCGGGACGCCGGCTTCGGTGGCTGCTGCCTTGAGGAGGCGTCGGCAGGCGTGCAGTTCGTCGACGCTTGCGACCATGGGGATCATGATGCGCAGGTCGGTGTCGGCTCCGGCGTTCAGCAGGCTGCGGAACTGGTCGGCGAAGGCGTCCGGTTGGGCGAGCATGAGGGGGAGGCCGCGGCCGATCCGTGCGCCCTGGCGGCGGGCGAGGAACGGCGGGAGCTTGTCGTCGGCGAAGTCGAGCGTACGGGCCGTGACGACCTGCCCGGTGAGAGCGCGCAGGACGGGGACGAGGGTGGCCGCGTGCTGATCGCGGGTGGGCCAGGCGCGATGGTTGAGGAAGGGCAGCTCGGTGCGGAGCAGGCCGATGCCTTCGGCGCCCGTGGTCAGGGCCGCGCGGGCCTCGGCCGGGGTGGCCACGTTGGCCCGCAGAACGATGCGGTGCCGGTCGAGTGTCTCGGCGGGCAGATGACGCTCTTCGGCGAGGGCGAGTCTGCGCGCTCGGGCGGTCTCCATTGCGTGCAGGGCCCTGGCGCGTTCGTCGTCGCCGGGGTGGGCGACCGCGCTGCCCTGATCGGCGTCGAGCAGGATCTCCTGCCCGTCCGGCAGTTCGAGCAGCTGGGGGTCCACGGCCAGGAGGAAGGGTATGCCGAGCGAGCGGGCGACGATCGCGGCGTGGGAGTTCGGGCCGCCGGTCACGGAGATGGCCGCTGTCACCGTCTGGCCGGGTTCCAGCAGGTCGGCGGCGCCGACCTCATGGGCGATCAGGACGAGGGGCTGGTCGGGGGCGGGGCTGGTGTCGCCGTGGAGGTGGGCCAGGACGCGGCGGCCGACCTGCCGGACGTCTGCGGCGCGTTCGGCGAGGGTGGGGTCGTCCAGGGCGGCGATGGTTCCTGCGTACGCGTCGATGGCCTGCCGCACGGCGACGGGTACCGGGTGGCCTCCGTCCGCTCGTTTGACGGCCTGGTCGCGCAGATCCTGGTCCTGGGCGATGTAGCTGTTGACCTCCATGATGTCGGCCTGCTCGTCCTTGCCCTGTTCGCGCAGCGAGGCGGACAGGTCGAGCAGACGGGTGGCGACGGCGTCGAAGGCGTCGGTGATCTGCCGCGTGGGGTTGCCGCTGGTGCGGTGGGGCAGCGCCGTTCTGGCGGGCGGCCGGTCGGTGCGGTGGACGAAGCCCAGGGCTGTGCCGGGTGCGGCGGCGTGCCCGGTGTAGGTGCGACGGCCGGTCATCGGTCCCCCAGCGTCTCGGCGAGGGCGCGGAAGACGAGGGCGGTGGAGGCGGCGCCCGGGTCCTGGTGGCCGATGCTGCGGGCGCCGAGGTAGGAGGCACGGCCCTTGCGGGCCTGCATCGGGGTGGTGGCGCGCATGCCCTCTTCGGCGGCTTCGGCGGCGGCCAGGGCCGCGGCGGCCATCCCGGCTCCGGCGTCGGCCTGTTGCTGGAAGGCGGCCAGTGCGGGGGCGTAGGCGTCGATCATGGTCTTGTCGCCGGGCGCGGCCGCGCCGAGCTTCTGGATGCTCGCAAGGCCGGCAGCCAGTGCGGCGGCCAACTGCCGTGTGTCGGCGGCGGGGAGGTCCAGGGCCTTGCCCATGGCGCGGAAAGCGCCGCCGTAGAGCGGCCCGGAGGCGCCACCGACGGTGGAGATGAGGGTGGTACCGGCCTTGACCAGTACGGCCCCGACGGTGTCCGGCTCGTAGTCGGCCAAGGCCGTGACGGCGGCGGAGAAGCCGCGGTGCATGTTGGTGCCGTGGTCGGCGTCGCCGATGGCCGAGTCGAGCTGGGTGAGGTGGTCCTTGTGCTTGTCCACGGCGGCTGCGATGGCCTGCACCCACGTGCGGGCGAGGTCGGTGTCCACGGAGTCTCCGTTCGTGGTCGGTACGGGGTGGGTCGGCGGTGAAGTGAGCCGGGGGCGGGGCAAGGGCGCGAGGGGTGCGGTCCGGGCGGGCGGTCGGCAGCGGGAACGCTCCGGCCCGGCCCTCGCGTGTGGCGCGGCCCCTCCCCCGGCTCGGTTCAGATGCCCCAGCGCAGGGCCGGGGTGTTCACGGGAGCGTCCCACAGGGACAGCATGTCGGCATCGGCCTTGCACACGGTGAGGGAAACGCCCGCCATGTCCAGGCTGGTCACATAGTTGCCGACGAGAGTACGGGCAACGAGCACACCCTTGTCGGCGAGCGTGGCGGCAACCTCGTTGAAGACCACGTACAACTCGATGAGCGGGGTGCCGCCCAGGCCGTTGACCATGACGATGGTCTCGTCGCCGGCCGTCAGTGGCTGATCGGTGAGAATCGCGTCCACCGCGGTCGCCACGATCTCCTTGGCGGACCGGAACTTCTCGCGGCGGCGGCCGGGTTCGCCGTGGATGCCGACACCGACCTCCATCTCGTCCTCGGGCAGGTCGAAACCGGGCTTGCCGGAGGCCGGGGTGGTGCAGGCGGTCAGTGCGACGGCGAAGGACCGGGAGGCGGCGTTCACCCGCTTGGCCATCTCCGCCACGGCGGCGAGGTCGGCGCCCTGTTCGGCGAGCGCTCCGGCGATCTTCTCGACGAAGACGGTGGCTCCGGTGCCTCGGCGCCCGGCGGTCCAGGTGGAGTCCTGGACGGCGACGTCGTCGTCGACCAGGACGGTCTCCACGGTGATGCCTTCCTCGGCGGCCAGTTCGGCGGCCATCTGGAAGTTGAGGACGTCGCCGGTGTAGTTCTTCACGACGAACAGCACGCCCGCGCCACCGTCGACGGCCTGGGCCGCCGCCACCATCTGGCCGGGCACGGGCGAGGTGAAGACCTCGCCGGGGCAGGCGGCGTCGAGCATGCCCAGCCCGACGAAGCCGCCGTGCAGGGGTTCGTGTCCGGAACCGCCGCCGGAGACCAGGGCGACCTTGCCCGGCTTGGTACCCACGGCGCGGGAGATCACCTTGTTCTCCGCGTCGACCTTGAGTCCTGGGTGGGCGGCGGCGATCCCGGACAGCGCCTCGGCCAGCACCGCCTCGGGGGCGTTGATGAACTTCTTCATGACAGGGCTCCTCAAGCGGCTGCGACCGGCTCGGTCGTTGCCTCGGTGACGGTGGCGACGCCGCGGCGGGCGTTCAGGGCGACGTACAGGGAGCCGGCGGCAACCGCGCCGAGCACTTCGGCGGCCAGGTAGACCGGCAGTTGGTCCCAGTGGACCGTGCCCCCGAACAGCTGGCCGGTGATCATCGGACCGAGCGTCCTGGCAGGGTTGATGGACGCCGCCGTGGCCGGGGCCACCGGGATGATGATCGCGAACACGCCGAGGCCGATGGCCAGACCGGCGAAGCCGCCTGACGCGCGGCGGTCGATGGCCCCGAAGACGATGAAGGCGAGCATGAAGGTGCCTACGGCTTCGGCGAAGAACGCTTGGCCGGCGCCGACTCCACTGCCGTAGGCGGCGATGCCGAGGCCGACGTCGACCGCCTTCTTCCCCAGCACCCCGACGATGGCCAGCGCGCCCAGCACCGCGCCGGCCACCTGGGCCGCGACGTAGCCGGGTACGTCCCGCCAGGGCATCTTCCTTGTCGCGGCCAGTGCCAGGGTGATGGCCGGGTTGATCTGGCAGCCGGATACATGGCCGATCGCGTAGACCATCGCGATGACCACGGTGGCGAACGCCAGCGAGATCATGCCCAGGTCGGCGAAGGTGAACGGGGCCTTGCCGTTGACGATGAGTGTTGCGGGGACCGAACCGACGCCGATGAACACCAGCATCGCGGTGCCCAGCATCTCGGCCACAAGCTTTTGTGGGTAGGTGTTTTCTTCCATGAAAGGCGCCCAGCGCCGAAGCGGCGGCTCGGGCGTCTCACCTCCTCCGCGTGGAGCGGGCTGTGAAGGGAGGTGGCCGCCAGGTGGTCGGGGTCGGGCAGCCTGGCGGCCGCTCAGGGGGAAGCCGGGCAGCTTTGAGCATCCGGCGGCAGGTTGTTCACTGGCGGGTTGTTCGCTATGGATGAACGTTGTTCCGGAAATTAAGGGGGCGTTTCCGGCCTGTCAAGAGGTTCGGCAGGCACCGGGCGCATCAACAAAAAGAAGAAGGCCCCACGGCGGCGAGCCGAGGGGCCTCGATCAGGGGCGGCGTGCCGGACGGAGCACGACCGCCACCGGGCGAATCCGGCTGGTCAGGTCATCGTGGTGCGTGCGGCCGCGCCACGAGGGGCACCCAGGTCGCGTGAGAGGTTGCGGGCAGTCTCCCGGACGGCGACCGCAAGCTCCTGACGTGCCGATTCGGCCAGCAGCCGCTCGACGGGGCCGATGATGCCGAGAGCGCCGACCACCTCGCCGGAACGGTCGAAGACAGGGGAGGCGATGCCCGCGTCCCCGATGGCCGACTCCTGGTCCTCGATCGCATACCCGGTCCTGAGGACCTCCTTCAACTGACCCGCCAGCACCTCCGGGTCGGTGATGCTGGCGCCGGTGAGCACGGCCGGCTCGGCCGCGAGCAGTCGCTGCCGCTCGCCGGCCGGAACGAAGGCCACGATGGCCTTGCCCAGGGCACACGTGCTCCACGGAATACTGGCGCCCACCTCAAGGATCTGCACCGCGCCCTCGGGCCGGAAGGCATGGTGCACCACCAGGACGTGGTCACCGTTGATCACGGCGACCCAGACCGCCTCGTTCGCCCGGTTCGCAAGCTGGTCCGCCCAGGTCAGCGAGCGGGTGCGCAACTCCTGCGTGTCCAGGTAGGCGTTGCCGAGCTGCACCAGGTCCGGGCCGAGCTGGTACTTCGAGCTGTGCCGGTCCTGCACCACCAGCCCCTCGGCCTCCAGCGTGCGCAGCAGCGCATGCACGGTCGGCTTGGCCACGCCCAGGCGGTCCGCCAGCTCGGTCACGCCCAGCCGGGGCCCGGTGGACGCGAGCTCCCGCAGGATCTGCACCGCCCGCTGTACCGCCTGCACCATCGAAAAATTCTCCTTGATTCAGCATTGATGAACAGCGTTCCGAGATTTAAGGTAACTGTTCATGAGCGCATCTGTCGGCATCGTACTCGTGTCACACAGCGCCGAGCTCGCCTCGGGCCTTCGCCTGCTGGTGCAGCAGATCGGCTCCGACACCGTCCCCCTCGCCACGGCCGGAGGCACCGACGACGGCCGGATCGGCACCAGCTACGACCTCGTCCTCGCCGCCATCCGCAGCGTCGACCGCGGCCAGGGCGTCGTCGTCCTGCCCGACCTCGGCAGCTCCGTGCTGACCGCCCGCACCGTCCTGGAAGACCACCCCCGCCCCGACGTGCTTCTCGTCGACGCGCCCTTCGTCGAAGGAGCCGTCGCAGCCGTCGTCACCGCCGCATCCGGTGCCGACCTGAAGACCGTCACCGAGGCCGCCAAGGAGGCCCGCCATGTCCACAAGCTCTGACTCCACCACCACCGGCGCCACGACCGCGTCCAAGCACGAGACGGCTGTCATCCTGCCCGCCAACCTCCATGCCCGACCCGCAGGCCAACTCGCCCGGGCCGCAGCCACATTCACCAGTGCCATACAGCTGGAGTATGCCGACCGGACGGTCAATCCGACCGGTGTCCTCGCCGTCATGGGTCTGGGCGCCACGGTCGGCAGCACCGTGACCGTCCGCGCCGAAGGCCACGACGCCGAACAGGCCGTCACGGCATTGGCCGAGATCCTCGCCGGCGCCGAGTGACCCGACGCCACCAACGGCACAAAACCCGCCGCCGCTTGCGACATGAGAAGCAAAGACCAGTGGAGGTGGCCGAGAGTGAGCGCCTCTGCGACGAGCACCCCTGACGCCCATGCAGCCCTGCCCTTGCGGGTCGAGCACCTCTGCGCGCTGCCGCACATCCCTGAGGCCGTCTCCGCAGCACGCCGCCGGGCACGCACTGTCCTCGCCCAGTGGCGCGTGCCCACCCCGACAGTCGACGACGCCCTCCTGGTGATCTCGGAGCTGACCACCAACGCGATCGCCCACGCACTGCCACCGGCAGTACTGCGGTTGTCCCTGCCAGGGGCCGGCAGCCGCCGCGCCCTCCGGATCGAGGTCACCGACGCGGGGCCGGTACCTCAACGACCCCCACCACACGACGATCCTCACCCCGCCGAGCGCAGGGAAAACGGTCGCGGGGCCGACATCGTCGCGGCCCTCTCCGCACAACACGGAATATCACGCCACCCCGAGAGGACTACTCGATGGGCGGATCTCGCCTTGGGAACTTGACGGCCTGGGCAGACCTGCCGCGCTCGCAGGCCGCCCATACTCTCGCCACGGATCTCAAGGACGCCGGCCGATGGGCGCGGTTCCCGGCGCCGCACTCTTCTTGGGGTGGTGCCGGGGCACCACGTCCTGGGGGAAGGTGAGCTGCCGGCTCATCCACTGCAGGGTGCCGGGCATCTCCCGTACCCAGGTCGGGAAGTTGTGACTGCCCTGGTCGGGCTGGATCGACGCGACGCGCATGGGTGCCTTGACGGCCTTGATGAAGGCCAGCGTCTGCGGGTAACCCCGCTCGCCGTGTTTGCTCTCGGCGACCAGGACGGAGACCTGCGGTGCGGGCAGGTGCTTCAGCCGCCACAGCAGATCGTGCTCGTTGACCCGGTTGACGCGACCCGGCCCGCTGCCGAAGAGGTTGCCGGTCGTGGGGTCGTCCTTGACCTTGTAGTCGGGCGACAGGGCGCCGGCCGTTGTGTACACGCCGGGATTGCGCATCGTCAGCTGCAGGGCGCAACTGCCGCCGGACGAATAGCCCATGACGCCCCAGGCACTGGCGTCGTGGCCGACCCGGTAGGCGGACTTCAGGGCCTCCGGGAGGTCCTTGGCCAGGAAGGTCTCGGTCTGCGGTCCGCCCGGCACATCCACGCACTCCGTGTCGCGCGGCGGAGCGATCGTCGGCCGGATCATCACCATGATCGTCGGCTGCATCCGGCCGCTCTTCTGCAGCTCCCCGGCGGTCTGTGACACCCGCAGGTGTTCGGCGAGATTGAAGATGCTGCCGGGATAGCCGCTGAGCGTCACGATCACCGGGAAGCGTTGCCTGGCGTACGCCTTCTGAAAGTACTGAGGTGGCAGGTAGACGAACGCGGGGTCGACCACGCCCGTGCGGCGGCCGATGACCTTCACGGACTCAACCCGGCCGTTCACCGCGGCAGGACCGGAGGGCAGTCCGCTGACCCGGTTCAACTGCTCGCTGGTGGCGGGCTGCACCAGCGCACCCTTCGCCGTGGGGCCGTTCCCCGTGCCGTGGCCGATGGACGCCTGCGTCACGCCGACGGGTGCGGTCTCGGTGTCGCCGAAGAGCTCGCCCCACGATCCGAAGAACTGGTACGACGAGTTCAGCCAGCATGCGAAGGCCGCGATGATCGCCGCCTGAGTCACTCCGATGGCCGCCAGTCGTCCGAGCACGTGCCGCAGCCCGCGACTGGCAAGCTGTGGCCACAGCCAGACCAGCAGAGCCACACAGACGGCGGCCACGGCCGCCGTGACGTACACGGTCGCTTCGCTGGTCAAACCCATGCCACTCGATCCCTGGTGTTCTTGCCTGTGCAGTTTCCTTCACCCAGAAGGAGGGCTACAGACACGTCCACGTTCCTCAACGAGGGCAAAGCTCTGCGGTTCCATGCGGAAGCCCTATTGCCCGTCAAACCCCCTGAGAGAGTGGAGCGGCGACAAAGACCATGTTGCGCCGGTCCTCGCCGCCCTCACGGTGACGTCTGCGCTCAGTAGCAGCCGAACCGAAACGGGCCGGCATGTGACCATGGTCTCCGTTTCACCGGGAACCGAAATCAGCAATGACTCGTCCGCAGGTCCGAAGCTCGGCACCTGAATGGCGAGTTGGCAAGCGGCGTCCGAATGGTGAGATACGCTGGCGTCGCATCGGCTGATGAAATGGTTCTCCGAACTGCAGGAGCGGACCCATCCGCCGCACCCCGTCGTGCCTTTTCGCATGCCGGCGATTCACATCTTCAAGCAGGAATTGATGCCCGTTCAACCATTGGCGGAGCTCATACGCTTCGCACGCCACAACTCGCCGTTCTACCAGCACCTTTACTCGCACCTCCCCGACCATGTGGCGCACCTCACGGATCTCCCGATAGTGCCTCAGGCGGATTTCTGGCGGGCCAACTCACCCCGTGACAACAGGCTGCTGACGGCTCCACTGCACGAGGCGGTCGTATTCCGCAGCGGCGGCACCACGGGGTCCCCCAAGTTCTCCTACTACACTCGCACGGAATGGCGGGAATTCACCGCCGTATTCGGGGCCGGACTCGTCAACGCGGGCCTTCGACAGGGCCACCGAGTGGCCGACCTGTTCTACGCGGGCGACCTCTACGCGAGCTTCAGCTTCGTCCTCGACTCACTGCACCGCTCCCCCGTGGCCAACGTGCGTCTGCCCCTGGGCGGCGCGGCGCCCTGGGAATCCATCGTGACCACGCTGGAGGAGTTCCGCGTTCAGGTGGTCGCCGCGACGCCGACCACACTGTGCTCGCTCGCCGAGCGCCTCACCGCCGCCGGCCTGACGCTGCCCGACGTGGAACTGCTCTTCTTCGGCGGAGAGTGTCTCTTCGGCGACCAGCTTCCGCTCCTGAGGGCCGCGTTCCCCAATGCCGAGCCCCGCTCGCTCGGCTATGCCAGCGTGGACGCGGGCCTGCTCGGCGAGGCCGTGCCCGGCGGCGACCCCCGGGTCCACCGCGCGTTCGCCCCGTACACCATCGTCGAGATCGTCGACGACGACACCGAGCTGCCCGTCGAGCGGGCCGGGGTGCCGGGTCGGCTCGTCGTCACCGATCTGCGCCGGCGGTTGATGCCCGTACTGCGCTATCCGGTCGGCGACCGGGCGGAGTGGGATGACCCCGACGCCGGAGTCTTCCGCATCCTCGGCCGTGCCGAGGAGGGAGTTCGGGTCGGTCCGGTCTCCCTCTACACCGAGGACGTCCACGCCATCGTGCGCGCCGCCGACACGGACGGCGAGGTGACTGGTCTGCAGCTCGTGGTACGCCGCCGCGACGGCCGGGACGGTCTGGTACTGCGGCTGGCAACCGGCGAACCCAAGGACGCACAGGGCGCGTTGGGGGCTGCCATCGCCGCTGCTGTGCTCGCGCAACGCCCGGCCTATGGGACTGCGGCCGCGGCGGGGCACGTCGATCCGCTCACCGTCGAATGGGTGCGGCACCGTGATCTCGCCGTCAACTCCCGTTCCGGCAAGCTGGTGCGCGTCGTCGACGAGCGGCCGTGCGCATGAACGCGACCGAGCCACGCGGCAGGCGTCTGCCGCTCGTGCTGCGCAACTCGTCGTTCGGCAGAGTCTGGACCGCTCAGCTCCTCACCCAGGCCGCCGGCCGGATGTTCCAGGTCGGCGCGGTCTGGTGGCTCGTCGGCTTCGCCGCCGAAGGCGATCAACGGGGTCTGGAATCGGGGCTGTTCCTCACGGTGAGCACACTTCCCGCCGTCGCGCTCGCCCCCGTCGTCGCCCGCGTCGTGGCCCGCCACCCGCACCGCACGGTGCTGGCCGGCGCTGCGGCCGTCGCGGGCACCGTCGCCGCGGCGGCCGCACTCGCGGCGTACGCCGGGGAACTGCCCATGGCCGCGGTGTACGCGGTGGGTCTGGCGCTGGCTTCCTGTCAGGCGCTGTTCGACCCTTGTCTGACCACATCGGTGCCCGAACTGGTCGCAGACGCCGACATCGAGGCGGCCACCGGATTCGAGCTGTCCACCCAGTCGATGGCCGGGCTCGGCGGTGGTCTGCTGGGACCGCTCGCGGTCGACGCGGGTGGGCTCGCGGGAGTCGTCGCCACTTGCGGCCTTGCCTATCTGCTCGCCGCGGTGCTGGTCGTCTCGGCCCGCTTCGCACATGCCGGAATGACCAAGGACGGCCCCGGGAGCACACGCGTCGGCCCCGGCGCGGCGCACGGCACGGCGCCCGCGCGCCGAACGCTGCGCCAGGTCCTGGCCGGTCTTCCCTTCATTCGCCGGGTGCTGGTCTGCTTCGCCGCCGCCAACCTGTTCACCACCGCCGTCTACGTCGTCATGCCCCTCTACACGCGCGGGGTACTGCACTCCACCGGCTCGACCGTCGCCGCGCTGGAGGCGGCGCTCGGCGCGGGCACGCTCGTCGGGTCCTTCACCGGAGCCCGTGTCCCCGGACGGCCGACGACCGTCGGCAGCCTCTGCCTGGCCGTGATGGCCACGGCACTGTGCCTGCCGGGCCTGGTCGCCACACACACGGTGGCCCTGGGCTCGATGACCGTCGCGGGCTGGTGCGTCGGTGTGATCGGTGTCCGGTTCGTCGGGCTGTTCCAGCGGCTCGTTCCCGCCGCCGACAAGCCGGGCTTCTTCGCCGTCATGCAGGCGCTGCTCGGCGCCACGTTCCCCGTGTCCTCTTTCGTCTTCGGCGCGCTCGGCGACCATCTGACGGCTCGTACGCTCTGCCTCATTCAGGGCGCCGGTCTGCTCCCCGTCGCGGCAGCCCTGTGGTGGCTCGGCAGCCGGACGGGACCCGACGGACGGCGCACGTCCCCCGGCATCGCGGCAGCGCACCCGGCCCCGATGGGAGAGGCGCCATGAGCGCGACCCTCGCCCCAGCCGGGGTCCGGGACATCGCAGAACTGCGGCAGCTGTACTTCGACGTGTACGGACACGGCTACCCGGTGCCGCTGGGCAGCGACCCGGCCGTGATGCGCCGGCTGCTCACCGACGGCACCGTTCACTGGCTCACCGCCCGCACGCACGGCGGGGACATCGTCGGGGCGGCCGTCGTACAGACCGACCCGGGCAGCCGTATCGGCAAACTGGTCGGACTCGCCGTACACCCCTGCCACCGGGGCGGCGGACTGGCCTCCCGGCTCACCGGCGCGGTCTGCGACGCGGCGTTCGCCGCCGGACTGCTCGACTCGGTGTTCGCCACCGTGCGCGTCGTCACCGAGGGCCCGCAGCACGTCGTCGTGCGCAACGGATTTCGGCCGCTGGGCCTGCTGCCCAACGCGGTCGAGGTCGATGGCTGCGAGAGTCTCGCGCTCTTCGCCCGGTACGCCGACGGCGTGTTGCAGCGACGGGCCCTCGTGCAGCACGTACCCGAACCTCTGACGGGGCTGCTGGCCGCCGCCTCCACCGGTATCGGCATCGACTGCGCCGGCACGGGTCGCGTTCCTGTGCGGGGCGGGTCGCGTACGACAGCGGGTGCCGGGCCGATCGAGGTGATCGCCGCCCCGGCGTTCGTACGCCGACGTTTCCTGGAACGCTTCCCCCACCCCGGCGACCGCTTCTTCCCTCTGCACACCCCCAACACGGTCCTGGTCGCCCCCGACGGCGGATTCGAGGCTTACGCCGATCTCGACCCGGTGGCGGGCAGCTGTGCCCTGGTCGCCGTCCATCCGCGTGCGTCCGCGCTGACCGGGGCTCTGGAGTCGCTGATGACCGCGGTCACCCAGGCGGGGGCGGACTACGTGGAAACCCTGCTGCCCCTGTCCGACACCGAGGCCCTGGAGATCTTCCTCGCCTCCGGATTCGTACCGAGTGCGGTCTACCCGGCGATGCGCCGCGTCCAGGAACGCCTCCACGACTATGTGGTGCTCTCCCGCACCAGCCGTCAGATCGACTTCCGGAGAGCGGTCGTCAGCCCACTGCTCCAGCCCTACCTCAGCGCCTATCTCAGCGCCTGGGCCTCCACCTATCTGCCCCTTCACGAGGTGTCCCGATGAACCCCCATCTCGCTCCCGTCGAAGTCCCCGACCCGGCGGCGCTCGGCCACGTGCAGCGGCTGTGCGACCTGCCCGAGCCGTACGCCGCCGGCACCCACGCCGACGAACTGTTCGCCGCCGCCATGGCCGAGGCCAACGCCTGGCACGCCGAGTGTTCCCCGTTCTTCGCCGCCCTCCTCCAGGACCCGCCGGAGACGCCCGCGCCCACCGTCGGGCTCGGCGTGCGCACGCCGCTGGTGCCCGCCGCCTTCTTCAAGCGCCACGAGGTGCTCTCCGTGCCCCGTGACGAGGTGTTCCTGCATCTGACCTCTTCGGGAACGACGGGACAGAAGTCGCAGATGTTCTTCGACCGGTGGACGATCCGGTCGGCCCAGCGCATGGTGGCCCGGATCTTCGATCACTACGGCTGGATCACCCCCGATCGACCGGTCAACTACCTGCTCTACAGCTACGAGCCCGCACCGTCGCTGAGACTGGGCACGTCGTTCACCGACAACTACCTGTGCGACTTCGCCCCCGCACGGCACACCACACACGCACTGCGGCACACCGGATCCGGGCACGAGTTCGACGTGCACGGCTGCATCGCGGCGCTCCAGCGCTACGCCGAGGACGACTTCCCGGTCCGCATCCTCGGCTTCCCGGCCTTCCTCCACTTCACCCTGGAGCGGATGAGGGTGATGGGGCTGCCGCCGCTGCGGCTGCCCGAGGGATCGCTGGTGGTCCTCGGCGGCGGCTGGAAGGGCCACGCGGACCGCCGGATCGGCAAGGACGACTTCCGTGCCGAAGTCACCGAACGCCTCGGCATCCCGGGCGCGCGGATCCGCGACACCTTCGGTTCCGTGGAGCACTGCGTGCCGTACGTCGAGTGCGCCCACCACCGCCTGCACGTACCCGTGTGGTCCCGCGCGGCGGTCCGCGACCCGGCCACGCTGCGCCCTCTGCCGTACGGGGAACGCGGCTTCCTGCACCTGGTCAGCCCGTACATCACCTCGGTTCCGGCGCACAGCGTCGTGATGGGCGACGTCGCCTCGCTGCATCCGGGTGAGGAATGCCCCTGCCCGCTGTCCACCGACTGGTTCACCGTGCACGGCCGTGCCGGGGTGAGCCGCAACCGCAGTTGTGCGGTCGCCGCTGCCGAGCTGATGAAGGGAATGTCGTGACCACCACCTCCCCACTCCACCTCTGGCAGGGCGAGTTCGTCGACGACGCCGAGGCCGCCCGGCGGATGGACGGGCTGTGCGAGTCGGCCGGGCGCATCCTGGCGCGCCCGCTGCCCACGGAGGTCGTACTCGGTGCCTGCGCCGCGGTCGGCGAAGAACTGGGCGACCCGGGCTCCGCCCTGTACCGCCGACTGGCCGGGCAACTGCCCGCCGACGAGGTCACGGCCACCCTCGCCGAGCTGGCGACCGCCCTCACCCGGCAGGCGCTGGAACGCAAGCTGCGCCGGGAGCTGGGCGGCCCGCGCCCGGAACGGCTGACCCGGCCCAACGCCCGCGAGACGGTCTACGAAGCCTGGGCACCCGTCGGCGTGCTGGTACACATCGCCCCCGGCAACGCCGCCTCCGTGGCCCCGCTGAGCGTCGTCGAGGGCCTGCTGGCCGGAAACCTCAACATCCTCAAGACGAGCGCCTCCGACACGGCGCTCGCCCTCGACCTGCTCGCCGCGCTCGGCGCCGCCGACCCGACCGGGCTGATCTCCGAGCGGGTCATCGCCCTGCGCTTCCCGTCGTCACGCCGGGAGTGGCTCACGACCCTGTGCGACCAGGCCGACGCGATCGCGGTCTGGGGCGGCGACGACGCCGTGAGCGCGGTGCGCGAACTCGCGCCCCCGGGCTGCCGGGTCGTCGCATGGGGGCACCGGATCTCCTTCGCCTATCTGACCCGGGACGCGGCGCAGGACGACGCTCTGCTCGACGCACTGGCAGCGGACGTCTGCCGCCTCGAACAGCAGGCCTGCTCCAGCCCGCAAGTGCTGTATCTCGACAGCGAGGACACCGACGAGACCTTCGCCTTCGCGGGCCGTTTCGCCGAGCGGCTCGCGAAGGTCTCCGGGGCCCTGCCCGCACCGCCGCCCGGCCCGGCCGAGCAGGCGGAGATCACCACCGTGCAGCGGCTCGCCGAGCTCGAACAACACCTCGGTCTCACACGTGTGTTCGCCGCCGAGGACGGTACCTGGCGCGTGCTGGCGGACGCCCGCCCCGCGCTCGACGCCTCTCCCCTGCACCGCAGCGTCTGGGTAAAACCCCTGCCCCGGCATCGGATCACCACGGTGCTGCGGCCGATGCGCCGCTATCTGCAGACCGCCGCGATCGGTGGCGACCGGGCGGACGTGGCCGCACTGTCGCGTGCGATGTTCGCCGCCGGCGTCACCCGGGTCACTCCGGTCGGTGCCATGCTGGAGGGCTACGACGGTGAGCCCCACGACGGTGTCTACGCCCTGCAGCGCTACAGCCGCCGGGTGAGCCTGCGCGCGCCGGGCACGGACTTCGGCACCGTGGCATGCGTGGACGACCTGGTCGAACCCCCGGTTCTGCCCGCGGCGCCCGGCGGGCCGTTGCTCGGCAAGGAGGAGGTGCAGCGCGCGCTCGGCTCGCTGGAGTCGCGTCACGCGCACCTGTACTTCCGCAGCGGCGGCTCCACGGGGGCGCCGGCGCTGTCCGTGTTCACCTGCGACGACTACGACAACCAGATGCGCGCCGCGGCCGACGGACTGATCGCTGCGGGCTTCGACCCGGCACGCGACCGGGCGGCCAACCTGTTCTACTGCGGCGGGATGTACGGCAGCTTCATCAGCTTCTTCTCCATCCTGGAACGGCTGAACGCCACCCAGCTCCCCATCGCGGCGGGGCCCGACCACGCCGCGGTCGCGGAGGCGCTGGTCGCCCACCGGGCCGACACCCTCTTCGGCATGCCGTCCTATCTGTGGCAGCTGTTCCACGCCGAGGGCGACCGGCTGCGTGCCTACGGAGGCATCCGGACGGTGTTCTACGGCGGTGAGCACTTCACAACCGAGCAACGCCGCGTGCTGACGCAGGAGTTCGGCGTCGAGGTGATCCGGTCCGCCGCCTACGGCAGTACCGATCTGGGCCCGTTGGGCTACCAGTGCGCCTCCTGCGACGGCTCGGTCCACCATGTGCTGACCGACCTGCACACGCTGGAGATCCTCGATCCGGACACCGACCGGCCGGTTCCGCCGGGCGAGCCGGGACGCCTGGTGTTCACCTCCCGCGCACGCGCGGGACAGCGACTGGAGCGCTATGAGATCGGCGACCTGGGACGCGCCGTGGACGGTCCCTGCGGCTGTGGCAGCCACGTGCCCCGGCTCGAACTGCTCGGACGTCACGGCGACGTCGTACGCATCGGCACGTACTTCGTCAATTACCGGCGCATTCTGCGAGCGGCCCAGGAACGCCTCGCCTACCCCGGCGAGGTCCAACTCCTCGCCGAATCCGGTGCCGACCGCGAACGGCTGACCGTCCGGCTCGACGAGCGGTACGCGCAGGACCCCGAGACGGCGAGGGAGGCTCTGGTGGCCGAGGTGCCCGAACTGGCCTCGGCACTGGCGGAGGACCTCCTGGCCTTCACCGTCCAGACCGTACCCACGGAGACGTTCGAGCGCACGGCCACCAGCGGGAAACTGCGCACGGTCATCGACCTGCGGTCGGCGTAGCCGACGAGGCGGCGGGCGGCCATACATCGCACGAGGCGCGGTGGTGGCCGCCCTCCTCATCTGGCAGCCCATCCGAAAGGACACCTCTATGGCCTGTCCGGCCGATCATGGACGTAGGCGGTCAGGCATGATGCCTCAGTGAGCATCATCGTCGAGTTCTTCGTGGCGCCGGATGACGCGTCTGCGGCTTTGGCTCTTCGGACAGGGCCAGGACGTGCCGAGTCGCTCTCCTTCGGCAACTTCGATCCCGAAGGGTCTGTGGTCGAGTGGGAGTGCCTTCTTGCAGGGGGCAGCTTCGAGGAACTCGTCGAAGCCGGCGAGCCTCGTATCGTCGCCGACCAGGACAATGACGGGTGCGTCGTCTTCGCGATCTCGCCTCGCCTGGCTGCCGCACTCGCCGATGCCGAGCGGTCCGAGTTGCTGGATGTCGCCGTCTCGTGGGCCGCGCAGCGCGCGGAGGACGGCGAGGTCATCGACACGGAGATCGCCGCAGTGATCCTGAGCGATCTGGCCGCTCTTGTCAGCAGCGCCCGACGCCAGGGCCAGAATGTCTGCTGCTGGGTCGCGTAGGCGCTCACGTTCGGAGCCGGATCGCGACAGACCGCGGTAGCAGTGCCGAGGAAGACGTAGCCGCGCTTGTCGACCGCCGCCTGCACGTGGGAGAAGCCGCAGCCGTTCTCGTACACGATGACGGCATCCGCCGTCTTCAGGTCCTCGAACTCGTCGGCCTCGTCGGCCCAGGCACGTGAGTCGTAGCCGCACAGGCGGGAGGATGTTGCCGTCACATCTCGACTCAGGCCAGGGCGCAGGCCATGTATTGACACCGGCTCCTCGGCCTGAAAGCCTCCATGCGGGAAATCTGACAACGTTGTCCCCAGACTGGTGACAACGTTGTCAAGACCCGCGCTGCTCCGCCCCGGAGCACCCCGAAGCTGCCGGCGGGCCGAACGAAGGAGTTCTGATGAGTCAAGGCCGTGGCGGGCTCCGCACCGCGGAGTCCTGCTCATGACCCAGGCACCGCCCTTGCTGGAGATGCGGGGGATCACCAAGACGTTCCCCGGTGTGAAGGCGCTCGCCGACGTCAACCTGGTCGTGCGGGAGGGCGAGATCCATGCGCTCTGCGGGGAGAACGGCGCCGGCAAGTCCACGCTGATGAAGGTGCTGAGCGGCGTGCACCCGTACGGCAGCTACACCGGCGAGATCCGCTACCGGGGTAGCGAGGTCCGCTTCCAGGACATCCGGGCCAGTGAGCAGGCCGGCATTGCGATCATCCACCAGGAGCTGGCGCTGGTGCCCGGCATGTCGATCACCGAGAACATCTTCCTCGGCAACGAGCCGCGCAGACGCGGTGCGATCGACTGGAAGGCCGCTCAGCGCCGGGCGCTGGAGCTGATGGAGCGTGTCGGGCTCCAGGAGGACCCCGACACGCTGATCAAGGACATCGGCGTCGGCAAGCAGCAACTCGTGGAAATCGCCAAGGCGTTCGCGAAGGACGTGCGACTGCTCATCCTCGACGAGCCGACCGCGGCGCTCAACGAGACCGACTCCCAGCACCTGCTCGATCTGCTGCGCGGCTTCCGGGAGCGGGGCATCACCTCGATCATCATCTCGCACAAGCTGAACGAGATCGAGGCGGTCGCCGACACCATCACGATCCTGCGCGACGGCCGCACCATCGAGAGCCTCGACGTCAAGGCCGACGGCGTCGACGAGGACCGTATCGTGCGCGGGATGGTCGGCCGTGAGCTCAGCAGCCGGTTCCCCGACCACGTGCCCGGTATCGGCGAGGTGTTCTTCGAGGTCCGCGACTGGACCGTGCGGCACCCGAGTTCGGACGACCGGCTCGTGTGCAAGGGTTCGTCCTTCAACGTCCGGCGCGGCGAGATCGTCGGCTTCGCCGGCCTGATGGGTGCGGGTCGTACCGAGCTCGCGATGAGCCTGTTCGGCCGTTCATACGGCACATACCTGTCCGGCCGGGTCTTCAAGGACGGCAAGGAGATCCAGCTGAAGTCGGTGGCGTCCGCCATCCGGCACGGCCTCGCCTATGTCAGTGAGGACCGCAAGTCGATCGGGCTCAATCTGCTGGACGACATCAAGACCTCGATGGTGTCCGCCAAGCTGTCGAAGATCGCCAGGCGCGGGGTCATCGATCCGGTGCGCGAACATCGCATCGCCGAGGAGTACCGCGGGAGTCTGAGGATCAAGACCCCCAGCATCGACGAGGGTGTCGTGAAGCTCTCCGGCGGCAACCAGCAGAAGGTCGTCCTGGCGAAGTGGATGTTCACCGATCCGGACCTGCTCATTCTCGACGAGCCGACACGCGGCATCGACGTCGGGGCCAAGTACGAGATCTACGGGATCATCCAGCGGCTCGTCGGCCAGGGAAAGGGCGTCGTCGTCATCTCCTCGGAGCTGCCGGAGCTCATCGGACTGTGCGACCGCATCTACACGGTGTTCGAAGGCACCATCACCGGCGAGGTGGACCGCCGTGATGCCGACCCGGAACTCCTGATGAAGCAGATGACCGCTACGAAGAAGAGCCCAACCTCATGAGCCGAATCAAAGAGCTGCAGAAGAACCTCTTCGGAGGCACGACCTCCAACGCCCGCCAGTTCGGGATGATCTTCACTCTCGTGGCGATCGTCCTGCTGTTCCAGATCTGGACCGCAGGCCTGACCCTGACCTCCGGCAACCTCATCGCGGTCGTCAGCCAGTACTCCTACATCCTGATCCTGGCCATCGGCATGCTGATGGTGATCGTCGCCGGGCACATCGACCTCTCGGTCGGCTCCGTTGCGGCATTCACCGGCATCGTCGTCGCCAAGGCGATGCAGGAGCACTCGCTGCCATGGCCGGTGGGCATCCTGCTCGGCCTGCTCGTCGGCGCGCTGATCGGCGCGTGGCAGGGGTTCTGGGTCGCATACGTGGGAGTGCCGGCGTTCATCGTGACCCTGGCCGGGATGATGCTGTTCCGCGGCGGCAACCAGTACATCGGCAACGCCGACACGGTGCCGGTGCCCGCCGGGTTCCGCAAGATCGGTGCCGGCTTCCTGCCCGAGGTGGGACCGGACACCGGATACAACAACCTGACGCTGCTGCTCGGTCTGGCCGCCTGTGCCGGCATGGTGTGGCGCGAGTGGAGGGCACGTCAGACCCGGCGTGAGATGAAGGCGGACGTCGCGCCGCTGTGGATCACGGTGGTCCGCCTGGCCGTGATGCTGGGTGTCATCGTCTTCGCCACGCTGCGCTTCGCCGGCGGCCGCATCGGCACCAGCCTGCCGATCTCCGGCATCATCCTCATCGTCCTGGTGCTCGCCTACTCGTACTACACCCGCAACACCATCGGCGGACGGCACATCTACGCCGTGGGCGGCAACGCCCGTGCGGCCGAGCTGTCGGGTGTGAAGCTCAAGCGGGTCAACTTCCTCGTCATGATGAACATGTCCGTCCTGGCCGCCCTGGCCGGCATGATCTTCGTCGCGCGGTCCGCGGCTTCCGGCCCGCAGGACGGTCTGAGCTGGGAACTCGACGCCATCGCGGCCGTCTTCATCGGCGGCGCGGCGGTCTCCGGCGGCCTCGGCACGATCAGCGGCTCGATCGTTGGTGGTCTCGTCATGGCCCTACTCAACAACGGTCTGCAACTGGAGGGCGTCGGCTCCGACATGGTCCAGATCATCAAGGGCCTGGTCCTCCTCCTCGCCGTCGCGTTCGACGTGTACAGCAAGCGTCAGGGACGCTTCTCGATCATTGGATCGCTCATGGGTCCGTTCCGGAAGGAGGAGCCGGCCACCCCGGTCGAACCACCGGCTCCGAGCTCCGACCCCGACAAGGCTCCGGTCGCAGGCTGACCGTCAGGCCCCGACCGAAGCCGCCGTACACCACGGCGCTCGACCTCCGCACCACTGCAAGCTCGACCTCCGCACCACTGCAAGAAGGGCTCATCTCACCATGCGCAGAATCATCACCAGAGGCATCGCCGCGGCCGGCGCCGTCGCATTGCTCGCCCTGGGCACGGCATGCTCCAACGAGCGTGAGGGCTCCGGCAGCTCCGGCGGCAATCACGCCAAGGGCTTCGCGCAGGACTCCCTCATCGGTGTCGCGCTGCCGGCCAAGACGTCGGAGAACTGGGTACTCGCCGGTGACCTGTTCACCGACGGCCTCAAGAAGGCGGGCTTCAAGACCGACGTACAGTACGCGGGCGCCTCGACCACCGTCGCCGATCAGCAGTCGCAGATCTCCTCCATGGTCACCAAGGGCGCGAAGGTGATCGTCATCGGAGCGACCGACGCCTCGCAGCTCGCCACTCAGGTCGCGCAGGCCAAGCAGGCCGGAGCGACCGTCATCGCCTACGACCGGCTCATCACCAACACCCCCGACGTCGACTACTACGTCGCGTTCGACAACTTCAAGGTCGGTCAGTTGCAGGGACAGGCCCTCGTCGACGGCATGAAGGCGAAGAAGCCGAAGGGGCCGTGGACGATCGAGATGTTCTCCGGGTCGCCGGACGACAACAACTCCAAGGTCTTCTTCGATGGTGCGATGAGCGTGCTCAAGTCCTACATCGACAAGGGCGACATCGTTGTCGGCTCGGGGCAGAAGGGCATCAAGCAGACCGCGATCCAGGGCTGGAAGGCCGAGAACGCGCAGCAGCGCATGGACTCGCTGCTGACCTCGACCTACAACGGCGGCAAGAAGCTCGACGGCGTTCTGTCGCCGAACGACACCCTCGCCCGCGCGATCATCACCTCGGTGAAGGGCGCGGGCAAGCCGGTCCCGGTCGTCACGGGTCAGGACTCCGAGGTCGAGTCGGTCAAGTCGATCATGGCCGGTGAGCAGTACTCGACCATCAACAAGGACACCCGCAAGCTCGTCGCCGAGACCGTCGGCATGGTCGAGTCCCTGCAGAAGGGCGACAAGCCGAAGATCAACGACACCAAGTCGTACAACAACGGCACCAAGGTCGTCCCGGCCTACCTCCTCCCGCCGGTCATCGTGACCAAGGAGAACGCGGCCGAAGCCTACGCCGGCGACCCCAAGTTGGCTTCCCTCACCAAGTAGAGGCAGGGCGAACACCCGCACGCGCCCCGGAGGACGAATCCGGGGCGCGGTGTCGCATGCCCCTCCTCCCCCGTCCCCCGGCAACCGACCAAGGCCGCCCGAGCCTCACTTCGTCCGGTTTCTGCCTTTGTCGACCGCCGGCCAACCCGGTTCGCTCGCTGCGGAGTCGAGTACGTCCGCACTCGGCGCGACGTCGCGCCATGAGCCGGAGGTGTTGATGCGCAGGTACGCGGTCGCCGCCATGGCTGCCCTGGCACTGCTCGCGGCCGTGCTGCTTCCCGGCCCCGCGCACGCGGGTTCCGTCGAGCCGACGCCCGGGACGAGGCTGACCGATGACCGGGGCAGAGTGCTCACCCTGCGGGGCTGGAACGTCGGGGACAAGGCACACCGCGGTGCCGACGCGCTGTCCGCGATCACCGAGCGGCACTTCCGCGACATGGCGGCGCAGGGCTTCGACTTCGCCCGGCTGCTGGTGTTCTGGGACGACCTCGAACCGGAACCCGGCCGCTACAGCCGACAGTACCTGCGCAAGATCGAGCAGCTACTGAACTGGGCCCACCGGTACCGGATCCATGTGGTGATCGATGCTCACCAAGACGTGTTCGGGCCCCGTTTCGGACATCGCGGAATCCCCGAGTGGGCGACGCGCACGGACGGGCTGCCGTTCACACCGCACCCGGACGACTGGTTCTCCGAGTACTTCGAGCCGGCAGTGCAGGCCGCGTTCCAGCACCTCTACCAAGACGCCGACCTGAGGAGGGCGCAGGCCCGTATGTGGCGGTTGCTTGCCGAACGGTTCGGCGGGCACCCTGCGGTTCTCGGCTACGACCTGATCAACGAGCCGATGGGGCGCATCAACGCGGACGAGGACCTGCCGACCGCCGCGAGGCGCATCGAGTCCCGACAGCTCACCCCGATGTACAACCGCATTGCCGACGCCGTCCGGCAGGTCGACACGGACGGCTGGCTGTTCGTGGAGCCGACGCCGATCGTGGGCGAGGGCGTGCCGACAGGTCTGGGCCGGATCGACGACCCGAAGGTGGTGTACGCCCCGCACCTGTACAACGCGGCCATGGAGGCGGGCGGGGACTACGACCCGGACAGTGGCTGGCTGGAGGCTTACGAGACCGCCGTGGTCGACTATCCGCACGAGCACGGTATCCCGGTCGTCGTCGGTGAGTGGGGGCCGTTGAACGGCGACCTGCCCCACATGGGCCGCTTCTATGACGACGCCCTGGCGTCCATGGACCGCTACAGCGGCGGCTGGGCAGGTTGGGAGTGGTGTTACGGCGGGGGGTACTGCGCGATGGACGTGAACGGCCGGCTGCGCCCCAACAAGGAGCGAACCGTCCGTCCGTACGCCCGGGCTGTTGCGGGCGAGGTCCAGGTCGACAGCTACAGCCCGGCCACACACACCTACCGGCTCAGCTACGAACCACAGCGCGGCAGCACGACCGAACTGTCCCTGCCCCCGGCTCCGGTGGGCCGGCGGGTCGTGGTCATCGGCCCGGCGACTGCCCGGCCCGCCGTCGTGCCGGCGGGGAAGGCCGCGACGGTCCGGGTCACCGCGCGGGCTGCCGACGAAAGTGGCGTGACGGTGGTTGTCACACCCATGCCGACTTCGTCGTCGTCCGAGCGTGGGCCGGGTCAGTACGCGGAGTTGACGTTGTCGATGGAACCGTAGCGCTGAGCGGCGTAGTTGGCGGCGGCGGTGATGTTCGCCACCGGGTCGGTGACGCTCTGAGCGGTGCCGGCGACGTGGTAGGCGTTGAAGGTGGGCTGGATCACCTGCAGAAGGCCCTTGGACGGGATGCCGTTCTGCGCGTTGACGTCCCAGTTGTTCTGGGCGTTGGGGTTGCCGCCGGACTCACGCATGATGTTGCGGTGCAGGCCGTCGTAGCTGCCGGGGATGCCCTTCGCCTTCATGATGGCCAGCGACTGCTTGATCCAGCCGTCGAGGTTCCCCGCGGTGCCGGTGGTGCCCTTGGGGTCGGTGTTGCTGTCGCGAGAGGGAGCCGTGACGCTGTGGGCGGCCTGCGGTGCTTCGGCGGCCTGCGCGGAGGCCGGCATCAGCGTGAGAGCGGCGGCCGCGGCGCCGGTGGTGGCGAGGCCGGTCAGGGCGAGGGTGCGCAGGCGGGCAAGGCGGCGGGGGGCGGTGATCGCGGTCATGAGAAGGGACTCTCCTGTAGGACGTCTTAGAGGCGCCGGCCGGTATCGGTCGCGGCCTGTAGGGCGTCGGGGCGAGGGCCCCGTGCTGCCGTGCGAGTGCTGGCCGGCCCGGCGATGTACATCCGGTCCGTCCCGCAGCTTGCGGCGACGACAGACATGGTTAGCGGCGGGCGGAAGCGGGCGCAAGAATGTGACGTACTACCCGACTAAGGAGAAATGTCCGAAATTGGCCATTCTGGCGGCTTTAGAGCCTGCTCATGGCAGGGCGACTCTACGATGCCGGGTAGGACGTGATCTGGGTCCTATGGGTGGCATCACGCTCCAGGCGCTCCTCCGGCACTCTCCAGGCCCCGGAAAGGGCCGACCCGACAGCGGCGACCGTGTCACGCTGCGTCACAGTGCGAGCACCCGGGTGTCGGCATCCTGGGTTCAGCCGTGCTCGGCGAAGGCTGCGGTGATTGCCTCGCGATCGGCACCGCCGGCCAGCAGGAGCCGGAGGAGGATCCGGGCCTTGTACGGGTCGAGAAGGCCGCCGTTGATGAGGCCGCGGCGTTGCAGGTCGGTCTCCGAGCCGATGGCGCCGTAGGTGTGCCGCAGAACGGATCCGCTGCCGGTGCGGGAGGTGAGCACGACGGGCATGCGTTCGGCCAGAGTTCCCAGGAGATCGGCGAGTTTGCTCGGGACATGCCCGACTCCGAAGCCGGCGATGACCAGTCCATGGCTCGCCCCGGCGATGGCGGTGAGGATGTCCGCGTCCTCGTCGAGGGTGACGGTGTGCAGCGCGACCCGAGTCTTGTCCAGCGCTTCAGGCCGCGGGTACGGCGCGCGGCGGCGTGCGGGGGCCATGAGTACTCGGGCGTGGCCTTCGATGACGTGACCGATCGGGCCGGTGTTGGGCGAGGCGAAGGTGGCGGTGCTGGTGCTGTGGGTTTTGCGCACCCAGCGGGCCGCGTGGATCTCGTCGTTGAACACGACCAGCGCTCCCAGGCCCCGGCTCGCGGAAGAGACGGCGGTGCGGGCGGCGGCGAGCAGGTTCGCCGGGCCGTCGTGTCCCGCGAGTGTCGGGTTGCGCATGGCCCCGGTCAGCACGAACGGCTCGGCGTGCGGCCAGACCAGGTCGATGAGAAACGCGGTCTCTTCCAGAGTGTCGGTCCCCTGGGTGACCACCACCCCGCAGGCCCCGGTCCGGACCGCCTGCGACGCGGATTCCACCAGGGTCAGGACGTGCGCGAACGTCAGATTCGCGCTGGGGACTGCCTCGATGTCGTGGATGTCCAGGGCCGTTCCGAGCTGGTCGAGCCCGGGCACGGCCGCGGCGAGGTCGGCTCCGTTCAACCGGCTGACCACCGGTCCGCCTTCGACGCCCGGGGTGTGACCAGTCATCGATATCGTGCCGCCGAGCGTGAACAGTGCGACGCCCATACTCCTGTGCCTTCCGCTCGCATGCGGGCAACGGCTGATTCCTGCCCTCGGCAACCTATCGGGAGGGGATCACGCTTGCCGATCTTGTGACAGAGCGTCAGGCGTTCCAGCGCCGGTGACTGTGCCGGTGTCACGGTCACCGGCCAGCCGTAGTGTCACAAGGGCCGCGATCCCGGCCGTGATGCCGAAGGTGACAGCGGCCGGGACGTCGTCGCCGAGCTTTGAGAACACATACACAGGCCCCCACACGGTGGCGGTGTCGTCCATCGTCATGTGCAGCACTTGGCTTGCCAGCAGACCCAGCACGGTTGCGCACACCGCGCCCGCCGCCATCGCCGGCACCGTGGTCCGGGTGAGCAGGCCGGGCAGCAGCCGCAGCGCCCACCACACCACGGCCAGCATGACCACGTCGGCGACCCGGTACAGCAGCCAGTCGCCGAGCGGCGTGGTCGTCGGGCCCGTCCAGCTGCCGAGCAGCAGCCACTCACGCAGCAGGTCGCCGGGCTCGGACCACAACCCTGCGCCGCTGAACGAGGTCTGGATCCAGGCCGCCACCGATTGGTACGAAAGGAACACCAGCGACACCGCGATCACACCGGTCCCCACACTCGCGGCCAGCCGGGCGGCACGCGGCGGCACACTGCGACGGGGCAGTGGCTCCTCACCCCTGGCGGCCACACTCGCCACAAGCACCGTGAGCGGGGCGGTCATCAGCGAGACGAACACCACGACCGGCCCGCTCGACGCGATCACACCCGCCAGCTGCGGCAGGAACCGATAGCTGCCGTGCCCCCGGGACGCGATCAGCCAAGGCGCGGAGACCGTCACGGCCAGTGTTCCGGCCACCGGGCCCCAGGCCCACAGCGCGAGCAGCGTGGCCGGCGTACGGCCCTGCGTCGGCGGAATCCTGCGGACCAGGAGCAGCGCGCCGGCCAGGAAGAACACGAAGACGGCCACGAATCTGATCTGCAGCGCGGTGACGTACAGACCGGCGTACTGGGTGCCGCCGCTCAGAGCCGTGCCCTCGCCCCCGCTCGTGCCCGCGTCAACAGGCCCGTCGGACAGCAGCGTCATCGGGGGGTCGTACGACCAGGGCGCAAGCCATCGCCGGAGTTCGCTCGCGGACTGCACATCGAACACGCTCGTGCTGCCGCGCAGTTGCAGTGCCAGATCACTCGCCCCCGCCCACCACAGCAACAGCGTGATGAGCAGGCCTCCGACCAGTGCCGGTATCAGCGCGCGCCGATATGCCATGTGTCTTCCCCCGCCTTGGCCCTGCATCCGTGAATGATTCGATGAGCCGAACAACCGAAGCGTAACGAGGGCCGTTGGCCGTCTGTCCGCGAGGATGAGGTCCCGACAACACACGGGCGGACAGGCGCGCCACCGGCACAACTCGCCGTCCCGCACCGAGACTGCAGAGAAGGAAGAGGGACCCTTGACCGCATACCTGTTGCGCCCGATCGGTCACGTCGAGTCGCCGCTCAAGGACCGGGCGGCCGCACCGCGCCAAGCCGACGAGGGAGCACCCGACGCCTGGCTCGTCCTAGACGACGAGTACGCCTCCGCCGTGGACGGCCTCACCCCGGGCACCGACGTACTGCTGCTCACCTGGCTCGACCGTGCCGACCGCGACACGCTCGCCGTCCGCCCGCGCGGCGACACCACCCGCCGTATCACCGGCGTCTTCGCCACCCGCTCACCCGACCGTCCCAACCCGATCGGCCTGCACACCGTCCACATCCTGTCCATTGCCGGCCCACGCATCCACGTCCGCAACCTCGAAGCCCTCGACGGGACTCCGGTCCTGGACATCAAGCCGGTTCTCACCCCCGATCGCTGACCCATCGTCCCGTCGGCTCGAACCGGAGACGATGACGCGATCCTCCCAACTGGTGCTGCGTAGCGGCTACGATCGGCCCATGACGTCACATCGGGCGGATGCCGCGTAGGTCCCCGTACAGGGTGCGGGGCACCGTGCCCGACCGGCGCAGCGAGGGTGCGGTGAGCACGCTGCTCATCAGCGCGTGTCCTGGGCCGTCGGCATGTGCCGCCGCGCACACGTACCTCTTCGTCGATGGCCTCGACGTGGTGGCGCGCAGCGACAGCTGCATGGCCGGCCGCAGCCCAGGGCGACTGCTCCGCCCGGGCGGACCGCTCTATCCGACGGACATGCCGCGGACGGTGGATGTGGCGCGCGAGGAACTGCCCGAGCCAGGGCCGGGCGGCCTGACCATCCGGATCGAGCTCCGGGGCGAGACGATCATCTGGTCCGACCTGATGTACCCGGGCCCCGACGGCAGGCCCATCGAGGAAGCTCGCTTCCGGCTGGAGCAGTACCTGGGCGAGGTCGAGCGAGCATACGCGGCGCTGAAGGACGCGTAGAACCGCCTGGCGTCCACGATCCACGGTCCCCGTGGGAAGCCTGCGAACGGGACATTCAGCACCGCGACCGACCAGCACGGATGCGCGACAGATGCTGGTGTTCCGGCGCTCTGGAGCCGGCGCCGGGGCTGTCGGTCGCACAGCGGCCGTCTCGGAACCACACTAGTCAGTGGGGCGCCCCGTTGGACGCGTGTGACTACGACGGAAGGACAGACCATGACCATGGACACGTCCCCCGGCCCCCTGCGGGTCCTGGTCTTCGGCGCGGCGCTGCGGGCCGATTCGGCCAACGCCCGCCTCGCCTCCCTCGTGGCCCGGCTCATCTCCGACACCGGCGCCACCGTCGACCTCGCCGCCATGCGCGACTTCGACATGCCCTTGTACGACGGTGACGTGGAAGCCACCGAAGGGCTGCCGCCCGGCGCCCTCGCCCTGCGCGACCGGCTCGAACAGAGCGACGCCGTCGTCATTTCCTCGCCGGAGTACAACGCCTCCTTGCCGGGAGTGCTGAAGAACGCGATCGACTGGGTCTCCCGAGTCCGGCCGCAGCCGTTCAAGACCAAGCACGCGATGCTCGTCTCCGCCTCGCCGTCCCTGGTCGGCGGGAACCGCGGGCTGTGGGCCCTGAGGATTCCCCTGGAACACCTGGGCACCCGCGTCTACCCGGACATGTTCAGCCTGGCCGACAGCTACCAGGCCTTCGCCGAGGACGGAACGCTGGCCGACCTGGGGCTGCAGCAACGTCTCAGCGAGACCGTGTCGGGATTCCTCAGCCTCGTCGAAGCGGATGTGCGCTACGTCTGCCTGGAACGCCGGTGGTACGAGTTCCTGGGAGACCGCACCGAGGCAGCCATCACCCAACGGGCAGAAGCCTGACGCCCTGCCAAGTCTCTCCCGTCCCATGTCACAGATCGCCGGGCTGTCTTGTCTCAGGAAGCGAAGGCAGACGCTTACGGCTGGAGGGTGATGGTCATGCGGGTGTTCGTGGCGGGCGGCAGCGGAGTTCTGGGGCGGCGGTTGGTGCCGCAGCTCCTGGCCCGCGGCCACCAGGTGACGGCTACGACCACGAGCGCGGCGAAGCTGGGAGAGCTGGCGCAGCTGGGCGCGGACGGTGTGGTGATGGACGGTTTGGATGCGGCATCGGTCGGTGAGGCAGTGGCCAAGGCCCGACCGGAGGTGATCGTGCACCAGATGACCGCGATCTCGATGGCGCACGCCGGCAAGCCCGATATCAAGCATCCGGACCGGTGGTTCGCCACGACCAACCGGTTGCGCACCGAGGGTACGGATCACCTGATGGCGGCGGCTGAGGCGACGGGTGTGTCCCACGTCGTCGCGCAGGGTTACGCCTCGTGGAACGGGATCCGCGAGGGCGGTTGGGTGAAGACCGAGCAGGACCCGCTGGACCTGCTTGAGGGGACTGCGGCGCACGTGGGGTTGAAGGCGTTGCTTCATGTCGAGGACGTGGTCCTCAAGGCCGGCGGTGCGGTCCTGCGCTACGGCGCCTTTTACGGGCCAGGGGCCATCGACGACCAGGTCGAGCTGGTGCGCAAGCGGCAGTACCCGCTCGTGGGGCGCGGCACCGGCTACAGCTCGTGGGTGCATCTCGATGACGCGGCGAGCGCCACTGTTCTGGCCGTGGAGCAGAAGGCGAGGGGCGTGTTCAACATCGTCGACGACGAACCGGCTCCGGCGAGCGAGTGGCTGCCCCACCTGGCGGCGTGCGCGGGGGCGAAGCGGCCGATGCGGGTCCCGGTCTGGCTGGCCCGGCTGCTGGCTGGGGATCAGGCGGTGGTGATGATGACCGAAGGGCGCGGTTTCTCCAACTCCAAGGCCAAGCACGAACTGGGCTGGCAACCGCACTACCCCTCCTGGCGCCAGGGTTTCCAGGCAGAGCTGGCGTGAACCGGGCCGAGGAGTTCCAGGAGCTGCGGCCCCTGTTGTTCTCGATCGCCTACCGAATCCTGGGCAGTGTGAGCGAGGCGGAAGACGCCGTGCAGGAAGCCTGGTTGCGCTACGAGGCTTCCCCGACGCCCCCCATCTCCGCCAAGGCGTACCTGTCCGCTGTGGTCACCCGAATCTCGATCAACACGCTGCGCTCGGCTCGCGTCCGACGCGAAGAATATGTCGGGCCGTGGTTCCCCGAGCCGCTGCTGACCGACCCGTACGAGGATCCCGAGCGCTCGGCCCAGCTCGCCGACTCGGTGTCGATGGCGGCCCTGCTCCTGCTCGAACGGCTCACCCCGCTCGAGCGCGCGGTGTTCGTGCTGCGGGAGGTGTTCGAGTTCGGCTTCCCGGACATCGCCTCGGCGGTGGGCCGCTCGCAGGCGGCTTGCCGTCAGCTGGTGGTGCGGGCGCGCCGTCACATGAACGCAGGACGACCCAGGTTCGAGGCCGACCGGCACGAGCGCGAGGAACTCGCGATGCGGTTCTTCGACGCCTTCGCCGATGGGAATGTCGAGGCGCTGCGGGAGTGGCTCGCCGCCGACGTGCGGATGGTCGCGGACAGCGGCGGCAAGGCCCCGCAGTGGGCCAGGGGCTTCTTCGGCGTCGGCCATGTGTCCCGGGTCCCGCTCCTCCCGCCGTTCGTGCGGATCGGCGGCGTGGTGGAACCACGCCAGGTGAACGGCCAGCCAGGCGCGATCTTCCGCGACCGGGACGGCAAGGTCCTCAACACCTGGACGCTGGACATCCTCGACGGGCGGATCCAGACGATCCGTACGGTCAGCAACCCCGACAAGCTCGGGCACGTGGGTCCCGTGGCGGATGCCTGGGCGGTCCTGCGCGAAACACAGCGGGCACGCATCCCGGATACGGCACAGCCAACTCGCTTACGTATCACATGACATCCGTGCAAAATCATGGGAGCGTCCAGTCGGCGATCACCGTCGAAGGGAGTCGGTCTTGCGGGTAGTCCTGTCCTTCTGGGACGGCGGGGAAGGTCATCTGGCTCGGGTGGCCCATCTGGCCACGCTCCTGCAAGAACGCGGCGACCGTTGTCTGATCATCTCCAGCAGGGCGAAGGCCGTCCGGGTGCGCGCGCTCGCTCCTGATGTCGATATCGCCGAGGTGGACAACCGGCCGGGTGGGCGGCGGCCTTCAAAGCCCCTGCCGGTGTATTCGCACGCCTTCCGGCACGCGCAGCGGCGCCTCGCTCTGGGCTTCGACGACCAGGACTTCGTCACCGCCAACACCGCCCGAGTGCTTGAGGTTCTGCGAGCGTTCCGTCCCGATGTGGTGATCAACGACTACCACGACACCCTCCGGACCGCGGCGGACGCGGCCTGCGTTCCGGTCGTCTCCCTGGCGATGGCGCACGGTCTGCGTTCAGGGCCCTCGCTCGGTGCGTGGAAGCTGCACGAGTTGGGTGACCGCCCTCTTCCGGACTGTCTGCGGAGCTTCAACCACAGCCGTGCGCAGTGGGGTCTGCCTCCCTACCAGGACGAGCGGGAGACCTTCGAGGGAGACCTCAATCTCATACCGAGCTGCCCCGTGCTGGACCCGCTTCGGCAGCGCACGAACGACGTCCATACAGGCCCCGTCATGACGCCGCCGACACCACCGAGCCGCCGAACGCGTCGTAAGCCGCTCGTCGTTTCCTACCTGGCGGAGGGGAACAACCGGCCGGAGTCGACCTACCCACGGGCACTCGCGGCGGCGGTGAGAGCCGAGCGCAACGTCGAGTTCGCCGTTCTGGGGGGTGAGCAGTACTCCCGCTACTTCCGTAGCGGTGACGCGTTCCTCGGCATGGTTCCGGCACAGCGGTATCTGGCTCTGCTCGACGAGGCGGATCTGGTGATCACACATGGGGGCACCACGTTGGTGCACGCGCTGGAGCGGTCGGTTCCCGTGTTGTGCCTGCCCTGGACGTCGTCCGAGGCCGCCTGGGCGGTACGGGCCGAACAGCACGGTGCGGGGATGCTGTACCCCGCCTACCGCCGTCCGCTCGAATGGCGGATCGACGACGCCGTCCATCCGTCGACACCGCTTGCCGGACACTGGTCCTTGCAGATCACCGCGGCGGGGCTGCTGAACAGCGTGCGGCAGATCCTGGAGGAGCCGGGGTACCGGCGCGCCGCGGCCGATCTGGGGGAGCAACTGTCGGCCGCCCGGCGCCGCTTCGATCTCGTCGACCTCGTGCGGAGCGCCGGTCGCTAGGACGAGTTGTCACAGGCCCCTCGGTCGTCGGGCCGTGGGGAAACGGGGGTGTCTCGCGTGCTTCGCTCTCGTGGGGAACTGTCTGTTCTGGCAGGGCGGCTGCGGGAGCAGGCGCACCGTCCCGTCCCTGGAGCGGAATCCTCGCTGGCCGAAATGCTGGGTGACCGGCTCCTGTTGGCACTGCGTTCGCACAACACACCATCGACCCTCTACTACGTTCACGCCGACGGCGAGACGTATGTGGTCAAGGTGGAGTTCGGGCGCGCGCAGACCATGCGGGACGAGATCCAGTGGTACCAAGACGCGGCACGAAGAGGTCTCCCGAGACGTCTGTTCATCACCGGGCACAGTGGCCCGGGCCTGTCGTTCCTGCTGCTGAAGTGCTTCGGTGACGGCTCCACGGTGGACGATCTCGCGCTGGCCGGCGCGTCGGCCGGTGAGCTCGGGCGTCACGTCACGCGCGCCCTGGACAGCGACATCGAACTGTTCCACCTCACACAACGTCACGCCGGCCCGGCGCAGGTGCACCGACTGGCTGAGCGGCGTCTTGCGCGGCGGCGACGGCAGGCAGGGGCGTTTCCGTTTCTGCGGACGCTGTTGGACGCGGCTGTCGTCACGATCAACGGGGAGGCAATGCCTGGTGTGGCACGGTGTCTGAGCCGCGTCTTCGAAGATCCTCGCCTGGTGGCCCACTTGACGCCCGACCGGGTCGGGGTGACGTTCGGAGATCTGCACTGTGGCAACATCCTCGTCGATGGCGGATCCACCGAGGTGGTCGATCCCCGAGGCGGCCCCCTGCTGCCGATCACCTATGACTACGGCAAGCTCGTGCAGTCCCTCGAAGGAAAGTACGGCGCTGTCATGGCGGGCCGGTACGTGCTGCGCCGGACAGGCGAAACGGAGTACGAGTTCGCCACGGAGGACGTGCCGGGTTACACGGATCTCGGTGTGCTGCTGGCGGCGCGCTGCGATGAGCGCCTGTATCTGCAGTCCCTGTATCAGGCTGCATTGCACTTCGTGGCCATGCTGCCCCACCACTCCTCGGCGCAGGAGGAGACCACGGCCCTGTACCTGTGTGGCGTCTCGCTGTTCGACAAGTTGCTCGCGCAACTTGCGTAGTACACAGTCGGACTGGAGCTCCTCATGCCTGTTCTTCGCGCTGCCGCAGCCGGTCCAGTGCGGTGCGGACCGACCGGGTGTCGGGGTGGTTGTCTCCCAACACCCGGGACCGGCCGGCCGCCGCGCTCTCCAGCGCTGACACCGCTCCGGCGACATCACCCGCCTCCGCTCGCCACCGGCCCAGTTCCGCATAACTGACGAGGGTGTGCGGATGCTCCGTGCCCAGCACACGCAGCCGGTCCGCCAGCACGGCCGCCAATCCTGTCAGGGCTGCCTCCAGGTCACCGGCCTCCGCCTGCCAACGGGCGAGCTCATGGCGGGTCGCGAGGGTGTCGGGGTGATCGGCGCCGAGGATACGGATACGGTCCGGCAACACGTCTTCGAGGCCCCGCACCGCCGCCTCGGGATCTCCTCCGTGTCCGCTCCACCTCGCGACCTCGTGCCTCGTGGTGAGCGTATCCGGATGCTCCGGACCGAGGACCCTCAGCCGGTCGATGAGAAGCGCCTTGAACCCGGCAGCCGTGTCGATCGTTGCGTCGGCCTCGCCGCTCCAACGCGCCAGGTTCGCCCGGGTGTCGAGCACGTCCGGGTGATCGGGCCCGAGCACCTTGATCCGGTCGCGCAACAGGTCGCTGAACGCTGCGGCGGCACCCCTGGCGTCCCCGGCCTTGCCCCGCCAGTACGCGAGGTTGCTCCGGGTGGCGAGGGTGTGCGGATGATCGGCACCCAGGATCCGGGTCCGGTCGACGAGGAGCTGATCGAGGGCTCGTGCCGCGCCCGCGCTGTCGCCCGCTTCCCCCCGCCAGTAGGCCACGTTGTTACGGGTGTTGAGCGTATCGGGATGGTCCGGGCCGAGGACCCTGAGACGATCCTCCAGAAGTGCCTCCAGCGCCTGTGCCGCCCCCGCCGCGTCTCCGGCCTCTCCACGCCAGTAGCCGAGGTTGTTGCGGGCCTTGAGCGTGGCGGGATGATCGGCACCCAGCGCCCCCAGCATGTCCTCGAAAACCTCTTCAAGGCCTTCTGCCGCAGCGGTGGCGTCACCCGTTTCGCCGCGCCAGCGGGCAAGTGTCGCACGGCTCGCCAAAGTGTCGGGGTGCAACCGGCCCAGCACGCGTTCTCGTGTGGCGAGAACCTCCTGTGTCGCGGTCAGCGCGCCACCCGCGTCTCCGGCGTGTCCCCGCCATCGGGCCAGATCCTGCAGACTGGCCAAGGTACTGGGATGTTCCGTGCCGAGCAGCCGGGATTGTGCCGCCGCCACCTGCCGCAATGTGCGCACGGCGGCTGCGGGATCTCCGGCGTGGCCCTGGGCCCGCCCGATCCTGGCCCGGGCTGCCAGCATCTCGGGATGGTCGGGGCCGAGGAGGCGTGAGGCGGATGCGGCCATCTCCGTCCAGTAGCCGATCGCCGCGGCCTGCAAGCCGGCGTCGAACAGGCTGTCACCGGCGCGGTACAGCAGGCGATACCGGTCCGACGTCCACAGATGGTCCCCCGCCAACCGCGACAGTGCGTCGACATTCGCGCGCAGCACGGCCACCAGATCGGCGTCGAGGTAGGTGTGGGCCGGCCAGATTTCGGCAAGAGCGTCTGCCGCCGCGTCCGCGGCCTGCGCGAGGTCGCGCGGCTCGGCGGATTCCCGTACGGCGCGGGCGGTCACCGCGTGCACGCCCACGGCGCGTGGGCCGCCCGCCGAGTCGATGTGCAGCAGGCCGTAGGAATGCAACGCCAGACATGCCTCCCAGACGTCGTCCGGAGACGGCAACGAGACGGCTTCGCCGCCAGGGTTGGCTCGCGCCGCATGTGCCGCTGCCGCCCCGGTGTCCCACACCCGCACCGGATGACCCGCCGGATCGAGGTGGGCGGCCATCTGCATGACTTCACGGGCGGCGCCTTCGGGAGGCAGAGCGGCGGCGGCTTCCAGACCGAGCGTGAGGGTGATCGCCACGGGACGCCCGTAGGCCTCGGTGTCCGCCCACCCGGGCAGCAATTCCGCCAGGGACACCGACTGCTCCACATAGCGCTCGAGGTAGTCGGAGCAGGTGAAGCGCTGTTTGCGGATCAGGTAGGCGGCGGCGTGGGAAAGCGCCAGCGGCAACTGCCCGAGCGCCTCGGCGAGATCGTCGACCGAGCCGTCCAGTAGATGGCCGAAGCCTGCCGAGGACAGCCGCTGACGCAGATAGGCCGCCGACTCCTCCGGCCGGAACGTCCTCACGTCGATCACGCTCCTGCCTCCGCCGCTCAGCGCGGGATGCTTGCGCCGGGTCGTGGCGACCACGTGCCCCCTGCCGCCGGGCCCGCGCGGCCAGAGGTCGTCCACGTCGTGCATGTCGGCGATGTCGTCGAGAACGACGAGCCACGATTTCGTCCCGGCCATCAGCCAGGACAGCAGGACTTCGGCGTCGTGCACCACATCGTCCCCCGTGGTGCCAGGGATCGCCAGGCGACGTGCCGCCTCCGCGTAGGTCAGCTGGATGGTCTCGCGCGCCACGGCGGTCACCCAGATGACGACGTCCCTCCTGTCGCCCTGCGGATCGAGCGCCCGATAGGCGAATGAGGCGGCGAGCTGGGACTTGCCGGTGCCGCCTCCCCCGACCAGCACCTGGGTCGGTACCACGCCGGTGGCCGTCGATGGCCCGGAGACCAGCTGGTCACGTAACCGCGCACGGGGCTGGAACGCCGAAGCCAGAGCCGGAAGAGCGCCGATGACGACGGGCCAGGGATCCGCGGTCGAGGGAACGCCGTGAATGTTGATCTGGGTGTTCCCGCCCGAGCTGTTGACCTGGGAACCGTGGGCGATGTCCGCGGTGAAGGCATGCGGCGCGGAGGCCGGCGGACCGGGGGCCGATGCCGCGCGGTCACCGTCGGAGGAACCCGGGCGGGCCCTGCTCGTTCCAGACGCCATGCTCGTCGAGCCTTCGACACTCGGTTGTCCGCGGACCGCTGCCGGTTTCCCGTTTCCCCGCGTACGCCGGGGCGGCAACGCTACTCGCCGGTGAGCGCGGGCCACAAGGGCACGCGGAGGCGCACGGCAACTCGACGGCAGTGACTTTCCCGATCCGCATGCCTCACCGCCCGGGCTCGATCCCGATAACATGGCGTCCGGGACTTGGCGTTGCGTCAACCGGGGGGCCGGCATGGAACTTGAAGCGGCGTCAGTGGTGGTGGGAGCGCTCGCGGCCGGAGGCGCTCAAGGGCTGCAGGATGCGGCGAGTGCAACGGTGCGGGACGCCTACTCCCGGCTGCGTGACCTGGTGGCGGGGCGGTTCCGGGGGCACCGCCGGGCGGAGGCCGTGCTCGACGACTATGTCTCGGACCCCGAAACGTGGCGCACACCGCTCGAAGTCTTCCTGCGGGAGACCGGAGCGCTGAGCGACCCAGCGGTTCTGGAAGCCGCGCAGCAGCTCATGGCGCTGCTTGATCCGGCAGGCACCGCAAAGGGTCAGTACACCGTCAACATCCACAACTCGTCGGGCCTTCAGGTGAACCACCAAGGCGGAAACGTGCAGGTGAACACCTTCAACGGCTGACGGCCGGCGATGGGCGGCACGGTGGCGGTCGTGGGTGCCGGCTTGTCGGGTGCGGCGGCGGCATGGCTCTTGACGCGGCGGGGGTTCACGGTCGAGGTCTATGAAGCGGCGCACGTGGTGGGTGGTCATGTGCGCACGGAGTGGTTCCGCGGTATCCCCTACGAGCCGCATGGGGCCCACATCTTCCACACCAACCACCGTCGCGTGTGGAACATCGTGTCGCGCGCCGTCGCATTCGCTCCGTATCGGCATCGTGTTCTCACCCGGCTTCGCGGTCACCTGGTCTCCTGGCCACCGCAGAAGGCCGAGCTGTGCGCCCTGGCGGATTTCGCCGACATCGCGCGGGAGCTGGCGCATCGTCCCGGCACCGTGGATGCGTCCGACTTCGAGTCGTACTGCATCTCCGTGCTTGGACCGACGCTGTACGCCGAGAGTGTTCGCGACTACACCGAAAAGCAGTGGGGGCGAGATCCTCGTACCCTCTCGGAAGCCGTTGCCAAGGGGCGCGTGGAGCTTCGGGACGACGGTTGCGTCGACTTCTTTCGGGACACCTACCAGGGTTGGCCACGCCGGGGATACGGGGAACTCGTCGAGGCACTCCTCGGCCGGGCGGTCGTGCACCTCGGGTGCAAAATCACCGTCGGCGATCTTCCGGGGATGACGCGCGCGGGCCAACCGGTCATCGTCACCTCGGCGTTGGACGACTTCGTCGGCGAACCCGGCGCTCTTCAGTGGCGAGGGGTACGGCTGCAACCGGTGTACATGCCCGAGACCACCCTGGCGCAGGGCGCGATGGTCATCAACGAGCCCGCCGCAGCCATCCCATGGACACGGTCCATAGAGACGAAGTGGGCGCTCAGGGAACTGCACGACCGACCGGGCACCGTCGTGCTGCGGGAATATCCGGGTGCGCGGGCCAAACACTATCCGGTGCTCGACTCGGCGGGCGAGAACCGGCGGACGCAGCGGGAGCTGGAACATCGGCTGCGCGGCCTGTCCAGGAACCCGATCCATCCAGCCGGCCGGTTGGCCACCTACTCTTACATCAACATGGATGCCGCCATTCTCAGCGGATTGCGGGTCGCGGAGAAGATCGCAGCCCAGGAAACCGGCTAGAAGAGCGTTTTGACCCGCCGCCCAGGGCGAGAACGGCCAACTGGCGGCTGTCACCGCCCGTCGGTTCCCACCCGCGGCAACGGGTCGAGAAGCACACCGGGGTTCAGGATTCCCGCCGGGTCGAGTGTCCGTTTCGCGGCACGAAGTGCGAGAGCGAACGGCTCCGGACGCTGGCGGTCGTAGCCCGGCCGGTGGTCACGGCCGACCGCGTGGTGGTGGGTGACGGTCGCACCGAGGTTGCCCAGGATCTCCATCGCGGCTGTTTTGATCCGGTCCCACATCGCGACTTCCTCACCGCGCCGCCCCGGTGCGATGACGGTGAAGTACGGCGCGGGCCCGTCCGGATAGACATGGGTGAAGCGACAGTTGATCGTGCCCTCGTGGCCCGTCACCTCTTTGACGACTTCGGCCAGTTGCCCGCGCACCGACTCGTACAACTGCGGGACACGGTCCCAGGTGCAGGCTGTTTCGAACGTCTCGGTGACCACGCTCATACGGGCGAGCGCATCACGGAGATACGGCATTCTCAGGAACGCCGAACGCCACGTGTGCGCCGCGGCGTCCGCGGAGCCCGGCACCGTCGGCGCGGGCGAGCCACCATGGTCGCGGGCCAGGGTGACGAGTTCCGCCAGGCGTCCCTCGACAGGGACATGGGCCGATTCCACGCCGAGGACGAGCGCGCTGTGGCCGTCCCGTGCGACACCGGCCAGGGCGGCCTCCCCGGGGTCGAGCAACCGGCAGTTGGCCGGGTGCAGACCCGACTGCGCGACGGCTCGCACGGCGTCCATGGCCTTGTGGACGTCATCGAACAGCACCGTGGCCGACGCCTTGTGACGCGGACGCTCCTGCAGCCGCATCCAGGCCTCGGTGATGACACCGAGTGTGCCCTCGGAGCCCAGGAACAGCCGGTCCGGGGACGGACCGGCTCCCGAACCGGGCAGGCGCAGCGACTGATTGACCCCGACGGGCGTCACCACGCGCAGCGACTCCACGAGGTCGTCGATGTGGGTGTACAGCGTGGCGTAGTGGCCGCCGGCCCGTGTCGCGAGCCAGCCACCCAGAGTGGAGAACTCGAAGCTCTGCGGGAAGTGGCGCAGAGTGAGTCCGTGCGGCCGCAGTTGGGCCTCCAGACCGGGGCCGAGCGCGCCGGCCTGGATCCGGGCGGCCCGGCTGACCCGGTCGATCTCCAGCACCTGGTCGAGGGAGGAGAGATCCAGGGACACCACACCGCGATGCCGGTCCGCGCGGTACTCGACGCCACCGACGACCGAACTGCCCGCGCCGTAGGGGACGACGGCCATGTGCGCGTTCGCCGCCCAGTCGAGGACGTCGATGATCTCCTGCTCGCTTCGGGGACGGGCGACCAGGTCGGGTGCTGTGGCGAGGTCGCCGTTCAGGGCGCGGATCACATCGCGGTACGCCTTGCCGTATGTGTGCGAGGCCCGGTCCCGGGGCGCGGACGACATCACGGGGGCGAGTGCGCCGGGCGGGTCGATGCGCACCTTCGGGAGTGCGAGCGCGGAGACATCGGGCACCGGCAGCGGGCTCTGTGCCGCACCGGGGACCAGCGCTCCGAGGGCGATGCAGTCCGCTTCGGGCAGTGCCTGGTCCGCAGCGCCCCAGCCCCACCAGGAGCGGAGCGGGGACGAGTCATGGGTGGTCGCGGGTGGTGCGCTTCGGTCGGCCATATGAATCGACCCCTCAGTAATTTACCGCTCGGTAATTTCCGTAACGTATAGTCCGCGCATGACGACTGCAAGGGCCTCGGCCGCGCCGGATCCGGTCGGCAGTTCGGAAGGGAGCCGAAGCCGCGGCGCCGGGACCAAGGGCGTCCCGCGGGCCCGGCGGGAGGAGCAGATCCTCGGCGCGGCCCTCGAGGAGTTCGGACGGCACGGACACGGCGCGGCGTCGATGGCCGAGATCGCCCGCCGCGTGGGCGTCACCAAGCCGATGCTCTACACCTACTTCGGCTCCAAGGACGGCCTGCATGTGGCCTGCCTCGACCACATCGGCCCCCTTCTCCTCGCAGCGATGCGCGGAGCCGTGGAGGCGAGCCCGCCCAAGGACCGGCTCCCCGTCACCGCACTCACAGCGGTCTTCGAGGCTCTGGAAGAGCGGCGGCACGCATGGTTCGTCCTCTACGACCGGACACTGCCGCACGATTCCGAACCATGGCGCGCAGCCCGACGTCACCGTGAGGCCATCGACGAACTGGCGATCTCGGGCACTGCCGCACTGCTGCACGACCAGGGCAACCTCGACCCCCTGGACGCGGACGCCCTCAAACATGTGTGGACGGGTACGGTCAGCGCGCTGGTCGGCTGGTGGGTCTCCCACCCCGAGCTGTCGGCACAGGACATGGGCGCGCGCTGCGAACGGCTGCTCTCCGCCATCCGGAACCACTTCTGAGACAGGCCTCCAAAGGGTTGATGGTCCGGCATTCCCGGGAGACATCTCGTTTGACATCCGACGCCTCCCGACAGGAATATATCTGCGTGACGCAGAGAATGTGTCGCGAAGATGCATGCGGCGGCATCGAAAGGCCCAGCCCCTCGCCGCCTACCGAACATCCTGAAAGGACTGGTCGAAATGACCGTTCTCGTCACCGGAAGCCGCGGCGCCGTCGCCCAGGCCCTCATCCGCCTGCTGCGCGAGCGCGGACTTCCCGTCCGGGCCGCCTCCCGCACACCGGACGGCCCGGACGTCGTTCACTGCGACCTGAGCGACCCGTCCACCTTCGCCACCGCCCTCAAAGGCACAACCTCGGTCTTCCTCTATGCCGAGCCGTCGCGGATCGAAGAGTTCACCGAGGAGGCCACAGCCGCGGGCGTCGAGCACGTCGTACTGCTGTCCTCCTCCGCCGTGCTCTCCCCGGACGCCGAGAGCAGCCCGGTCGCCAAGTCCCACCTCGACGTGGAGAAGGCGCTCGACGCCTCCTTCCTGCACACGACCGCACTGCGTCCCGGAACGTTCGCGGGCAACGCGCTCACCTGGAGCCGGAACCTGCGGTCGGGGCGGCCGATCAGCCTGCCCTGTCCCGGTTCCCACAGCGACCCGATTCACGAGGCCGATATCGCCGAGTCCGCCCTCGCCGTACTCACCGAACCCGCCCTGGGCGGACGCCCGTACACCCTGACCGGCCCGGAATCACTCACCTTCACCGAGCAGATCGGCATCCTGAGCCGGGTGACGGGCCGTTCCGTCCCCGTGCGGGCAGTGACCCGCGAGGAGTGGAAGCAGGAGACCGCCGGGCACATCCCGGCAGCGTTCGCCGACGCGCTGATGGACTGGTGGCAGTCCACCGACGGCCGCCCGGTCGAACTCACGGCGGCCGTGGAACAGTTGACCGGACATGAGGCCCGAACCTTCGAGATCTGGGCACGGGACCACGTCGGCGACTTCAGGGCGTAACCGGAAGAGATGGCCCTTCCGCCTCCCGGCTGCCCCTGCTCACACGGGGCCGACAGGACCCTGGTCCTGCACCGTCCCCGAGGCCGGTTCCACAGGGGACATCGCGGCCGGGCTCGGCCCTGACAGGGAGCGGCGCCGGCCGATTCAGGCGGCGACCGTTTCGGTGCAGCGGGCGGTGAACGGGCCCAGAACCACGAGAATCAGCACGTAGGCGGTGGCGAGCGGGCCGAGCCTGGGTTCGATGCCGGCGGTGACGGCGAGTCCGGCGATGACGATGGAGAACTCGCCACGGGCGACCAGGGTGCCACCTGCGCGCCAACGGCCCTTGGCCGAGATTCCGGCTCGCTTGGCCGCCCAGTAGCCGGCCCCGCCTGCCGGACATCCCGCCCTGGCGCAGGTTTCTGCCCCTCGCCCTTCTCCTGGCCGCGGCCGGAGCCAGCCTGCTGCGAGCCGTCGACATCCCCGGACCCGCCCGCCTGATCGCCTTCCCCTGCAACATCGCCGCCATCGCCCTGGCCGAACGAGAGATCCGCAAGCGCCGTGCCCGCGCCTCCGCGGCAGACTGAACCGCAGGCGGGCTACAGGTCGTTGCCCGCGTAGGACAGGTTGAAGCTCTTGTTGGTCAGGGGGAAGTCCGGGACGATCGTGTCCGCCAACGCGACCGGAAGCGCGGGCCAGTTGAAGAAGGACGGGTCGACCGGCTTGACCCGGGCAAGGGTGGCGTCCGGGGTGAGTTCGACCCGGGTGGCGATGGTGCCGCGCCAGCCCTCGACCAGGCCCACTCCGGTGCCGGGGCCCGCACCGGGGGGCGGCTGGGCGGCGAGCACCGCCCTGGGGGCGGTCAGTCCGTCGGCGAACTGCTCGATCAGGGCGAGAGAGGTCTCGATCTCCTCGGCGCGGACGAGGAAGCGGGCCAGGACGTCACCGCCGTCGTGGACGGGTACGCCGAACTGCGTGCCGTATGCGGTGAAGGGGTGCGCCACGCGGGCGTCGTCGGCGATGCCGCTGGCCCGGGCGACATAGCCGAGGCAGCCGATCTCACGGGCGGCGGCGGGGTGCAGGATGGCCGTTCCGGTGAAGCGGTCACGGACGGTGGAGTGGCCGAGGGCGAGGTCGGCGATCTCCCGGATGTCCTTGCCGATCGCCTTCAGCTGGGCTGGATCGGGCAGGGCGAGCAGGGCCGCGCCGCCGGGCACGACGCCGCCGCGCAGCAACCGGTGGCCGGTGATCTCCCGGTTGAGGCGCAGGAGTTGTTCGCGCACTCGCTGGGCATGGGCGTTGAGGATGCCGTGGCCGACGTCGTTGCAGAGCATGCCGAGGTCGGCGACGTGGTTGTGGATGCGCTCCAACTCCAGGAGCATCGCGCGGGCGCGCTGTGCCGCTTCCGGCACCTCGGTGCCGGTGGCCTCCTCGACGGCCAGGCAGTAGGCGAGCGAGTGGCCTACTGCCGTGTCGCCGCTGATGCGCTCGGCCAGCGGGAGGCCGGCGGCGATCGACCGGCCCTGGAAGAGTTTCTCGATGCCCTTGTGGACGAACCAGAGGCGGGCCTTGAGCTTGAGGATGGTCTCGCCGACGACGGAGAAGCGGAAGTGGCCGGGTTCGATCAGGCCGGCGTGCACGGGACCGACGGGGATCTCGTACACACCGTCGCCTTCGACCTCCAGGAAGGGGTACGGCCCTTCCTGTTCGCTGAAGGTCGGCGCCGGTCCGGCGTCGGGACGCATGGGGTACCAGCCGCGCGGCCAGTGGAAGTGGCGGACGAGACGGCGGGGCAGTGGATGGTCGCGGGGGACGATGCCGAACAGGTCGCGCATCTCGCGCTCGAACCGGCCTGCCGGGAAGGAAAGAGGGGCAAGCGTCGGGACTTCGGGGTGGTCGGGGTGGAGGCGGACGTGGAGTTCGGTGCGGGTGTCGGGCGGGCCGGAGGTGAACAGATACACCACGCGTGGCCCGGTCTCGTCGATGTGCGCGGAGACCAGGGCGAGTCGGTGGTTCTTGCTGAGCAACTCCTCGGCGTGCCGGGGCAGCGCGGAGGGGCTCACTTGGTACGTCGTACGCATCGCTTCAGTGGCCTCCGATCACTTGGGCGGCGGCGTCCAGCAGGTCGGTGAGCGGGCCGGTGGCCACGCCCAGGGCGGCGCAGGCGGCCAGGCCCAGCATCAGGGGCCCGACGGCGGACGGGTTCTCCTCGGCCGGAGTTCCCGGTCCGAGCAGCATCCGGGCCGTGCGGGTGGCGAGCGCGGCGAAGGCGACCAGCACGAACAGCAGGGCCGCCGCCATGGCCCAGCGCAGGCCCGCCCCCGCGGCGAAGCCGGCCCGGGCGATGCCCAGTTCGGAGGCGAAGAGACTGAACGGCGGGAAGGCCATCAGCGCCACCACCGCAAGCCCGAACGCTCCGGCCGTCCGGGGCACTTGGGCGATCAGCCCGCGCACGCGGCCGATCCGCGCCGTGCCCGTCACCTGCAGAATGCTTCCGGAGGCACAGAAGGCGACGGACTTGGCGAGCCCGTGGCCGGCGATGTGCAGGAGCGCGGCGGACAGGGCGAGCGGGCTGCCGATCGCCGCAGCCAGGGAGATCAGGCTCATGTGCTCCATGGACGAGTAGGCGAGCATCCGCTTGTAGTCGCGCTGAGCGAGCAGGAGTCCGGCTGCCAGGGCGAGGGTGAGCAGGGCGATCCCGGCGAGCAGGACGCGCGTGAAGTCCGGGCCGAGGGCCGCGTCCGCGATGACCCGGTAGCGCAGGACTGCCGCGAACGCCACTGACAGCAGGACCCCGGACATCAGTGCGGAGACCGGCGCCGGGGCCTGGCTGTGGGCGTCGGGCAGCCAGGCGTGCAGCGGGACCAGGCCGGCTTTGGCGCCGAAGCCGAGGACGACGAGCGTGATGCCGAGCCGGGTCACCGCCGGGTCGAGGCGATCGGCACGGGCGACGAGGGTGGGCCAGTCGAGCGCCCATGCCTCGGCGATGCCCGCCTGTCTGGCCGCGTAGTAGATCAGCACGGTGCCGAGGAACGCGAGCGCGATGCCGGCCGAGCAGATCACCACGTACTTCCAGGCGGCCTCCACGGAGGCACGGGTGTGGCGGTGGCCGACGAGGAAGGCGGTGACGATGGTGGTGGCCTCGACCGCGACCCACAGCACGCCGAGGTTCGCGGTGACGAGGGCCAGGCACATCGCGGCCAGGAACGCCTGCACGAGAACGTGGTAGCGCCACGCGGCCTCGTCACTCGTCCGTCCGGCGGCCCGCTCGCCTCTCAGATACGCGGGGGCGGAACCGCAGGCGATCAGTGCGACGGCTCCGACCACCAGCAGCATCCACGCGGTCAGCGCGTCCGCGCGCAGCAGACCGGAGTACGCCGACCTCGGTCCTTCCCCGACGACGTCCGCCGCGAGCACGCTGCCGCACGCGAGGATCACGGCGGGCGAGACGAGCCCGACCCGGTCCAGCGGGTGGCGCTTCGAGGCCTTGTCGGGCCGCGGTGCCTGCGCGACCAGTACGGTGCCCCGTGCGGATGCTCGTTGCAGGGTTGCGGGGAGTGCCGGGGAGCTCGAGCGGATGCGCAGACCGGCAAGTGCGTACGCGCCGGCGACGGCCAGTGGCACGGTGGCGGGCGCGGTGAGGAGCAGCGCGGAAGCAGTAGGGCTCATCAGTCGTGCAGCTCCCGCAGGTCGTCGATGTCGGTGGTGCCGAACGCCGCCCGCATCCTGGTGGTGAGGATCTGCAGCACCAGCACCGCCAGGAGTACGTCGAAGGAGACGCCGAGTTCGACGATCAGCGGCACCCCGGAGGTGGCCAGGAACGCCGTGGCGGTGATGCCGTTGTCCAGCAGCAGGAACCCGACCACCTGGGCGAGCGCCCGGCGCCGCGTGACCAGGACGAAGAAGCCGATCAGGACGACGGCGAGGCCGACCGGCAGGGCGCGGGTGGCGGGTGTCGGGTTCAGCTCGGTCAGCGGTCGGGCCACCGCGTAGGCCAGCAGTGTCAGCAGGGCGGCGGTCAACAGGGAGGCGGCGACGTTGACGAGGGGCTGTGTCTCGCGTGTCTCCGCTCCCCCGTCACCGTGCCACCGCCGGTCCTGGGTGAGCGCGGCCAGGGCGCGCCGCATGAGATACGGCAGGAGGCCCGCCCGGAGGGCGCCGATGCCGAGTCCCACGGCGATCAGGTCCCAGCGTTCCTCGTGCGCGCCGAGCAGGACGGCGATCGCGGCGAGCGCGATGCCCTGCAGAGCGAAGACGCGGACGATCGAGGCCAGTTCGCGTCGCCACAGCACGATCACGGCGGCCAGCAGGAAGGCGCCGCAGGCCAGATCGAGGAGCTGGGTGTAGAGGCTGCTGCTCATGACGCTCCGCTCAGGAAGTACGAGACGGTCACCGCGAGCAGGGCCAGCAGGAAGGAGCCGGCGAGCAGTTCGGGCACGCGGAACAGCCGGACCTTGGCCCAGAACACCTCGGCCGCCGCGAGCACCCCGCCCAGCACACAGACCTTCACCGCGAACAGCACCAGCGCCACGGCGAGGGCCGCCCAGGAGGCGTGGGTAGCGATGCCCCAGGGCACGAACAGGGCGGAGAGCAGGCCGAGCAGCAGGGTGAGCCGCATCTGGGCGCCGAGTTCGACCAGCGCCAGGTCCGGACCGGCGTACTCCAGCACCATCGCCTCGTGGATCATGGTCAGTTCGAGGTGGGTGGAGGGGTTGTCCACCGGGATCCGCCCGGTCTCGGCGAGCACGGCGACCGCGAGGGCGGCCGTGGCCAGCAGCCCGGCCGGGGAGGCGAGGCGGGCCGGTTCATGGACCGCGCCGGTGACGATGGCGGGGATGTTGGTCGTCCCGGCCGGTATCGACAGGGCGAACACCGAGAGCAGGAGGGTCGGCTCGACCAGTGCGGCGACGGTCATTTCCCGGGAGGCGCCCATCCCGCCGAAGGCGGTGCCGGTGTCCAGCCCGGCCAGGGCGAGGGCCATGGTGCCCAGCGCGATCAGTGCCACCACCAGGATGAGGTCCGCGTGGGAGCTGACCGGGGTGTCGGTGGACAGCAGCGGTACGAGGGCGGTGGCCACGACGGTGGTGGCGACCAGCAGCGCGGGGGCCGCACGGAAGGCGGGCCCGGTCCCCACGGGGGTGATGGGCTCCTTGCGCAGCAGCTTGCGGGCGTCCCGCCAGGGCTGGAGCACCCCCGCACCGGCCCGGCCCTCCAGGCGGGCCCGCACCTGCCGCATCCACCCGGTCACCAGGGGCGCCCCGGCGCCGACCACGACGATCTGACCGGCCACGGCAGCGTATCCGACAGCACTCATCTGTTCGCTCTCACCAGCCCACCACCAACGCCACCAGCAGGACGACCAGGCCGGCGAAGCCATAGCCGAGATAGAGGTGGACACTGCCGCTCGCCAGGCGCCGGGCTGCCTGTCCGGTGCCCGCCAGGGCGGACAACACTGGTTCGTACAGCCGGTGTTCGATCCGGTCGGGCACCCGGCGCTGGAACCGCACCCGCTCCACCAGGTAAGTCGACTCGCGCACCGGCGTGACGTTCAGGTCCTGCTCGGGGGCGAGGACGTCGTCGAAGACCCGCTGCAGCGGTTCGGCGAACGAGGTCGCGGTGTATGCCATGCGCGCCGTCGGCGCCCCGCCACCGCAGTCCCACAACCGGGCGTTCACCCGGCGCCGACGGCGTCCGTAGAGCCGGGGCAGTCCCGCGGCCAGCATGAGTGCGGCGCCGAGGGCGGCCACGACCCACACCGGTGACAGGGAAGCGGAGATGTCGGCGAGCCGCACCCGCACTCCGCCGCCCGACACCGCGCCGGTGCCCGGCAGCCCGACCGCGCTCACGGCCCGGTCGAGGCCGTCGCCCAGCAGCCCCGGCACCAGCGCGAGCGTCACGCACGCGGCAGCGAGCAGTCCCATCCCGGCGATCATCAGGGGCGGCGCCTCCCGCGCGTCCTGCGCCGACGAGCTGCGCGGCCGGGCGAAGAAGCCCACTCCGAGCGCCTTGACGAACGCGACGGCAGCGACGCCGGCCGACAGTGCGATCAGCGCCACCGACAGGGGCAGCACGACCGCCACCGCAACGCCCGGGACCTGCAGTCCGTGGATCAGGGATTGCAGCAGCAGCCACTCACTGATGAACCCGTTGCCGGGCGGCAGCGCCATCGCTCCGAGTGCGGCCAGCGCGAACAGTCCGGCGGTGGCCGGCATCCGCGAGCGCAGACCGCCCAGCTGGTCGAGGTCCCGCCGGCCGGTGGCGCGCAGCACGGATCCGGCCGCACAGAACAACAGGGCCTTGAACGCCGCATGGTTGACCACGTGCAGCAGCGCCGCCGCCAGCGCCAGCGCGGCCAGCGGCTGATTGCCGTAGGCGGCGAACAGCCCGCAAGCCCCGACTCCGATCAGGACCAGGCCCATGTTCTCGCTCGTCGAGTACGCCAGCAGCACCTTCAGATCGGAGGCGATCGCCGCCTGCAGGATCCCGTACACCGCGCTGGCCCCGCCGACCGCCATCACTGCCAGCCACCACCAGGCCGGACCGCCGCCGAGCAGGTCGAGGCCGGTGCGGACGAGGCCGTAGACGCCGAGATTGACCATGGCTGCGCTCATGAGCGCCGAGACGGGGCTGGGTGCTTCGGGATGGGCCCGGGGCAGCCAGGCGTGCAGCGGCAACGCGCCCGCCTTCGACGTGAACGCCAGTCCGACCAGCACGAAGACCAGCCCTCGCATCGCCGGCGACACGGCGTGTGCGCCCGCTCGCAGTGCGGTGAAGGTCTCGCCGCCCGCCTCGGCGGCGAACAGCGCGAGTCCGGCGAGCAGCAGCACCAGGCCGAGGTGTGTCATCACCGCGTACCAGACGGCGGCCTGCCGCACCGAGGCCCGCTCGCGGTGTTCGGCGAGGACCAGCACCAGCGAGGCGACCGCCATCAGCTCCCACAGCAGCAGGAACGTGGACACCGACGCGGCCACGGGCACCAGCACCAGGGTGAGCGCGAACAGCGGCAGCACCGCCTGCGCCGTCCGCGAGCCGAGTCCGTGCGGACCGTGCCCGGCCGCGTAGCCGATGCCGTACACCGCGACCGCGGCCACGACGGCCCCCGCCACCGCCATGAACAGGCCCGCCAGCGCATCCACCGCCGCATACGACCCGGCCAGCGGCAGCAGCCCGGGAAAGACGGCCGACCAGCGGCTTCCGCCCAGGGCAGCCACACCCGCCGTACCGCCACCGACCCCCACGCCCGCGGTCAGCACTCCCACGACCGGCACGCGCAGCCGATACGGCAGCCCGAACCCGGCCAGCGCGCCCGTGCCGCCCAGTGCCGTGGCCGTCGCCAGGGCGGCCGGGATCACGCTCACCGGCCCGTCACTCTGCGCAGCGCCGCCACGATCTCGCCCGGCTCCGGCGGGCACCCGGGCACGGCAAGGTCCACCGGTACGACATCGGCGACGGCGCCCTCGACGCCGTACCCGCCCGCGAACTCCCCGCAGTTGATCGCGCAGTCCCCCACCGCGATCGTCAGCCGCGGCTCGCCCATCGCGGCCACCGTGCGCCGCAGCGGCTCTGCCATGTTCCGGGTCACGGGCCCGGTCACCAGCGCCACGTCCGCGTGCCGGGGCGAGGCCACCAGCCGGGCCCCGTAGCGCTCGGCGTCGTACACCGGGTTGAAGGCCGCGGCGATCTCGATCTCGCAGCCGTTGCAGGAGCCCGCGTCCACGCACCGCACCTGCACCGATCCGCCGAACGCCGTTGCCTGGTCCGGGACTTCACCCTCCGGGGGCGGCGGTGCGGGCTCGGCCACCCGACCGGTGGTGCGGATCTTGCGCAACAGGCCCATGAGCCCCTCCCTGACACGGTGAGGACTTGTCTGCGAGTGACCAACGCGCCATCCCGCGAGTGAAGTTACGGTACTTTGCCGTGGTTTTGCGTCCTTGGTCGAACTCGTACGGGTTCGGGAGGAGGCCGTGGTTACGGCGGCGGCTTTCCTTCGCCCTGCGCGGCCTGCAGATGGGCGAGGAGTTCGGCCTGGTCGGCCAGCACTCCGGACAGGATCGTGCGGGCCACTCGAAGCAGGTCGGCAACGTGCGGGCTGGCCAGCGAGTAGTAGACGCTCAAGCCCTCCTTGCGGGTCCTGACCAGGTTCGCTCGCCGCAGCACGGCCAGTTGCTGGGAGAGATGGGCGGGCTCGATGCCCACTTCGGGAAGCATCTCCGACACCGCGTGCTCGCGCTCACTCAGCAGCTCCAGGACACGGATACGGGCCGGGTGGCCGAGGGTTTTGAAGAACTCGGCCTTGAGCTGATACAGCGGCGTACTCACCGTGCCGTCACCTCCCCGGTGCAGCAGCACGGCCCCGTCGGCCGGGCCTCGGCGCATCCCATCCACCCATTCGTCAACAACATGCGGCCCATCCTCGCGTGCGCCCCCGGCCGGGCCGAACCCACACTGAGCAGGAGAGCCACAACCCAGCGGTGACGACCTCAGCAATTGCTAAGATTAGCAACTACTGAGGTCGTATGAGAGAGGTTTGCGTGAGGATCACCCCGCTGCGCGGCGCCGGCGTCATCTGGCACAAGTGCCCCGCCTGCCGTCTCGAGTGCCGACCCGCCGCCCTGGCCCCGGGCGGCTCCTGCCCCCGCTGCGGCCACGCCCGGCTGCTGAAGCTGTCCCTGGGTGGCCACCCCGGTCGGCCGGCCGCCCACCGCAACGGCGACTGAACCACGCACGGCGGGTCGGCCAGGGAGGGGCACGATGGGTGACTGGGACATCCAGTGCGGCACCGCAGTCCGCTTCGAATGGGGACCCGCAGGCGCACGTCGTCTCGCCGCCGAGGCCGCATGCCTGGTCGCCGTCGACGTACTCTCGTTCACCACCGCGGTGAGCGTCGCCGTGGAGAAGGGAATTCGTGTCCTGCCCTTCTGGTGGCCGGACGGGCCGGCGACCGAGGTGGAACGGACCGGCGCCGCGCAGGCCGCCGCCGCGTACGCCCGCCAGTCCGGCGCCAGGCTGGCCGCCCACCGCCACACCGTCACCCCCGAGACGCCGTGGTCCCTGTCCCCCGCCCATCTGCGCGCCGCCCCCTTCGTGGCCCGCCTGGTGCTGCCGTCGCCGAACGGCGCGTCCATCGCGGCCGCAGCACCACGCGGCGTGCGGGTGATAGCCGCCTGTCTGCGCAATGTCACCGCGGTCAGCAGCTGGCTCGTCACCCGCGGCTACGGCACCCCCGAGCATCCGATCGCCGTGATCGCCGCGGGCGAGCGGTGGCCGGACGGGAGCCTGCGTCCCGCCCTGGAAGACCTGCTGGGCGCCGGGGCCCTCATCTCCGAGCTCTGCTCCCAGGGTGCGGGCCCGCTCTCCGCGGAGGCCGCCGCCGCGAAGGCAGGCTACGAGGGCACCGCCGACCTTGCCCACGCGGTCGGCACCGGCGCGTCCGGTCGCCGGCTGGCCGCCATGGGATTCGTCGAGGACGTGGCCATCGCCACCGAGGAAGATATCTGCACCGTCGTGCCCGTACGGGACGGCGACGGCGCATTCGCCCGGGGCTGAGCCGGAGAGGTCACTCGCCTGCCTGTTTTCCGGCCGGCCATCCGGTGGTGCGCCACTCGTGTCGCCCCTCCACTTGTTCCGCGCGCTCCGGGCCGTGAACCGCCAGCGCGGCGGCCAGGTCGGTGTGGACCGGGATCGGCGGGCCGTCCCCGGTGGGGACGAGCGACCCGTCGGCTGGAATCGCGGCCAGCTCCAGGTTGCGGCCCGCGTCCTTGAGGCGCCGGGCGGCCTCGGTGATCGCCAGCTGTCCCTCGGCCGACCAGCTGCGCAGCTCGGTCAGGTCGACGACGACCGGGCCGGTGCCGCGCGCCAGCGCCCAGCCGACCGCGCCGGTGAAGCGCCGGACGGCGTCGGGGCCCAGGTATCCGGCGACGGACAGGATGCCGAAGTTGTCCTCGACGGTGTAGCGCCAGTCGATGGTCATGGTGGTGAACTTCCTTGCGCGGGTGGGCAGTCGAGGTCTGCTGTCCGGGGTCAGAGGGGGAGGGTGATCCAGATGCTCTTGCCGCCGCCGTCGGCATCCGCGCGGACCACCGCGGTGCCGCCCAGGGCGAGCGTGAGCTCCATGACGGTCGCCAGACCGCCGGTGCCCGTTCCGGTCCCGGTGCCCGTTCCGGTGACCGATCCGTACAACGGGGGCTGGTACGGGTGGCGGTCGTGGACGGCCAGGGCCAGGCAGTCCTGGCCCGCCGCGTAGATCACCGTCAACTGCGGGGAAACCAGGGCGGCGTGCCGCACGCTGTTGGTGACCAGCTCGGCGAGGATCAGCAGGGCCGGGTCCACCGTGGGGTGACGCAGCCCGATCCCCCACTCGACCAGCGCCTGCTCAGCGGTCTCGCGGGCCATGCGTACGGCGGACGGTTCGGCGGGCAGGGTGAGCACGTGCCGGTAAGGCAGTGCTTCCAGCTGTGTCGACATCACTCACGCCTCCCCGCGGGCGAGACGGAAGCCCGTGACCGTCTTGGGGTGCAGGCGCAGCAGGGTGTCATGCGGGCCGTGTGCCCAGCCGGACAGACTGCGCCGGTAGTGGGCGGCCTCATCGGGGTCCGTGACCACTTCGGCCGCTCCGGAGACGGTGACCGTCCAGCCGGTGCCGGACACGGCGCGGACGTCGTCCACCTGGTACGTCGCCGCCGTCGACACCGCCGCGGCGGGGACCGGGGCACGGACGACCAGGCGGCCGTACTCCCATACGTGCCGAGCCGGCCGGATCACGGTCAGGTCCCGCTGCGCATACACCAGCCGCCCCAGACTGCTGCCTTCCAGCAGCCACAGGGCCTCCGCACCGGAGACCTCGACCATACGTAGGTTTGCGGGAAGAGTGCTCATCGCAGGGCTTCCTCGCTGGGGGTTCGGGGGTTCGGCACGGGAAGGACGGGCAGGACGCCGGAGCACTCCAGGTGGTCACGGGCGGCCCGGATCGCGTCGGGGGTGGAGGCGTACTCGCGGCCCTCGGCGCTCAGCGACTCCAGCGCCCCGACGGAGTCGAGGACCTGGCGCTGCCCGGGTCGTATGCCCGACACCAGGACGACGATGCCGCGGCGGTGCAGCTTCTCCACCGCGTCCTTGAGGACCAGGGCGCCGGTGGCGTCCATGGTGGAGATCCGGGACATGCGCAGGATGACGACGCGGACGTCGGCGACCTCGGTCAGCTCCAGCAGAAAGCGGTGGGCGGCGGCGAAGAACAGCGGGCCGTCGATGCGGTACGCCACGATGTGCTCGGCCAGGAGCGCGTGCTCCTCGGCACTGTGGTCGCCCCGGTCGAGCGGCACCTGATCGAAGCGCGCCTGCTTGGCCACCGCACGCAGGGCGAGGGCGCCGGCCACGACGAGGCCGATGATCACGGCATACACGAGGTCCAGGGCCAGCGTCGCCACGGCGGTCAGGACAAGGATGAGAGCGTCGGAGCGGGTCGCCTTCGCCATGGCCCTCAGTGAGCCGACCTCGACCATGCGGATCGCGGTGGCCAGCAGGACACCGGCGAGCGCGGCCAGCGGGATCCGGGAGACGAGAGGCGCCGCCGCGAAGACGATCACGGCGAGAACGGCTGCGTGGGTGAGGGAGGCGAGGCGGGAGCCCGCGCCCGTGCGGACGTTGACCGCGGTGCGCGCGATGGCGCCGGTCGCGGGCACGCCCCCGAACAGCGGGGCGGCGATGTTGGCCAGTCCTTGCCCGAACAGCTCCCGGTCCGGGTCGTGCTTCTGCCCCACCGTCATGCCGTCCGCGACCGAGGCGGACAACAGGGACTCCAGGGCGGCGAGCGCCGCGACCGCCACGGCGGGAGCGAACAGGGTCCCCACCGAGCCGAGGTCGAGGAAGGACAAGGACGGCACCGGCAGTCCCGCCGGAAGGTCACCGATCGGCTTCGCCGCGTCCAGGTGGGCCAGCTGTGCCACGATCGTCGCCGCGATCACGGCGACGATCGAGAACGGCACGGTCGGCCGCCACCGGGCACCGAGCAGCATGACCGCGGCCACCGCGACGGCGAAGCCGACCGCGGTCCAGTTCGGAGCCTTCGCGAACTCCTCCACCGCCCGCCAGGTCACCACCAGCACCCGGTCGCCCTCCGGCTTGGGCACACCCAGCGCGTTCGGGATCTGCTGCAGGCCTATCACGCAGGCGATCCCGAGGGTGAAGCCTTCGACCACCGGGGCGGGCACGTACTGCATGTACTTCCCGGCCCGCAGCACCGCCAGGCCGACGAGCAGCACGCCCGCCATCAGCCCGACGGTCAGCACTCCGCCCGGCCCGTACTCACCGACGATCGGCACCAGCACGACCGTCATGGCACCGGTCGGGCCGGAGACCTGCAGGTTGGATCCGCCGAACACGGCGGCGAGCGCCCCCGCGACCACGGCGGTCGCCAGGCCCGCCTCGGCGCCCAGCCCGGAGGAGACGCCGAAGCCGAGCGCGAGGGGCAGCGCGACGATCGCCACGGTCAGACCGGCGAGCAGGTCCCGGCGCGGGTCGCGCCGGATCTCCGCGAGGTCGGAGCGGTTCGGCAGCAACACCATGATCCGGGCCCACGCCCGGCCGAATGCCGAGGTCACTGCGCGACGACCTCGGCTTCCCGCAGCTCGGCCAGCAGCTCGCTCCGGCCCGCCAGCATCTCGGTGAGGATCCGCCGCGCGGCCTTCATGAGATCGGCGACATCGCCGCCGGCCAGCTCGTAGACGACCGTCGAGCCCTCGCGCGTCGAGGTGACGATGCCCGAGCGGCGCAGCACGGCCAGCTGCTGCGACAGGCCCGAAGCCTCGACCTCGATCGCGGCCAGCAGGTCCCGTACCGGCATCGGTCCGTCCTGCAGCAGCTCCAGTACTCGTATCCGCACGGGATGCCCCAGCATCCGGAAGAACTCGGCCTTGGCCTGGTACAGCGGAACGGACACGACTCCTCGGCTTCCCTACGAGACCCCACTGCGGGGGCAGACGCGAAACGCTGCGCCCGCGGCTACCTGCGGACACAGCAAAGACAGCATCTAACTAATTGCGAACTTTTGCAATTCCGCATCCTGTGACGCCCCGGGTGAACCTTCCAGGGACCCCCGCTCGGGAGGGTCAGGCCTTCTTGACCACGCTCGACTTGAGCTGCATCGCTCCGAAACCGTCGACCTTGCAGTCGATGTCGTGGCCGTCGACCCCGTCGACCAGCCGGATGTTGCGCACCTTGGTCCCGGCCTTGATCCCGGACGGGCTGCCCTTGACCTTGAGCGCCTTCACCACCACCACGGTGTCGCCGTCCTGGAGCACATTGCCGACGGCGTCCTTGACGACGCGCTCCCCGGCGAGGTCGCCCTCGGCACCGGCCTCGGCGGGAACCCATTCGTGGCCGCACTCGGGGCACACCACCAGGGCGTTCATCTCGTAGGTGTACTCGCACGAGCACTTCGGACAGGGGGGAAGATTCTCGATCATCCCTCCAGCGTATCCGCCCTGGTACCTCGGTCATTCCACTCGGCCGGGGCACGGACCGAGCGCCTACGCTCGGTGCCCGTCATTTCACCACGCGCCGATTGGTCATGGGCACGGCGGCTGATACGAGAGGTTCCCCAGGTGGTTCCTCCACCGCTGCCGGTCAAGGGCGTTGCCGGTCGTGGCACAGATGTGGCGCACGGCCTCGTCGACATCCAGGTCCCACAGGCGTGCCGTGCCGTCGTCGGCGCCCGTTGCCAAAGTGCGGCTTGCGGGGCCGAGGACCGCTGACCGCACGGCGCCGGAGTGGCCGACCAGCGCATCACCCGTGGCGGAGGGGTGCGCAAGGTCGGTGACGTCCCACAGCCTGATCAGGCCGTCCGTGGTGCCGGTGGCGAGTGTGCGTGCGTCGGGGCCGAAGGCGAGCGCGGAGACGGAGCCGGAGGCGTCGATCGACGAGCTGAGCGGCCTTGGACGCGCCGCATCCGAAACGGTCCACAGGCGCAGGGTTCCGTCCCTGGAGGCCACCGCAAGCGTGTGTCCGTGCGGGGCGAAGGCGACCGACTCGCCGGTGAGGGTCCGCGCTGCACGGACCGGACGGGAGGGGTCGTGAGCGTCCCAGAGCCTGACACTCCGCGTGGACCCCGCGAGGGCAAGTGTGTGTCCGTCGGGGCTCAGCGCGAGGGACGGGGGTGTGTCGAAGACGTCTTCCTCGGGCGATTCAGCGGTTCCGAGGAGGCGAGGACGGCCGGGACTGCCCACGTCCCACAACCGGACCCGGCCGCCGCCGTCGTGGGCCTGTCCATCACCCCAGCCCCGTGCGGCACTTCCACTGGACGCTTTGCTTCCGGCGTCGACGATGGGCTCCGCCACGACCTGGGGCTGCTCGTACTCGGCCATCGTGCGGCCGTCGGCGCTGAAGGACAGGGCGGCGATCATGTGCTCGCGCCTGACCGACGTACGGCCCAGCCGGCGGGGACGCGCAGGATCGCTGACGTCCCACAGTCGCGTACCACCGTCCGGCTCCGCCACCGCGAGAAGGCGACCACGGGGCGCGAATACGGCGGCGGTGCCGGGAAGGGCGCCCAGGCGCTTGGGGTTTCCGGTGTCCGCCGTGTCCCACAACCTCACCTGCTCCGGACCGCAGGTGGTGACCAGGCTCCGGCCGTCGGGGCTCATCCCGCTCACCGAAACATCGGAGCAGTCCGTCAGCACGGGCGGCAGGCTCCATACCCGGATGACCCGGTCGTCGGTGACCAGGCTGCGGCTCTCGCGGCCGAAGACGAGGGCAATACCGCCATAGGACGTCTGTCCCAACGGTTCGCCCAGTTGCGTCGGTTCGTCGTCGTTCGCGGTGTTCCACAGTTGGACTCCATTGTCCCCGGCCACGGCGAGCATGCGGCCGTCGGGGCTGAAGGCCACCGCGGCGATTTCGGATCCGTCCGCATTCTCGAGCGGCGGGGAGAGACGTTCCGGGCGTTGGGGGTCCGCGATGTCCCAGAGCCGGACCTGCGTATCGCCGTCGTCCGCGGCCAGGGTCCGCCCGTCCGGGCCGAAGACCACGTCTTGTGTTCCGCCGGAACCGAGGTGCAGGACGCCCAGTGTCCGCAGGTGCGTCGGATCGGCTGTGTTCAACAACCGTGTGATACCGCTCTGACTGCTCGCCGCGGCCAGGAGGTGTCCGTGCGGGCTGAAGGCGGGGAGGTCACCGGGCAGGGAGTGGCCCAGTCGTGCCGGGTGCCTGCGGTCACGCATGTCCCACAGGTAGACCCTCTGTCCGCCCGCCGCGAGCAGGCGTCCGTCGGGGCTCAGCGCAATGGTGTTGCCGATCATGTCGCCGGGCAGGCCGAAAGTGGTGAGGTCGGCCGGGTGGCTCGGGTCGGAGGTGTCCCACAGCCGAATCCTCCCGTCGGTGTCGTCTTCGGCGGCCAGCAGGCTTCCGTCCGCGCTGAGTGCCACCACCGATCCGCGCAGGGCACGGCCCACGCGCCGGGGGTGGGTGACGTCACGGATGTCCCACAGCCGGATGACGCGGTCGGGCCCGGCGAGAGCCAGCAGCCGGCGTGACGCGTCGGCGGCCACCCGGCCGTTGCCGATGTTGTTCGCATCGTCCGAGCTGCGGCTCTGGTCGGGAGTCTCGGAGAACAGCGCCGAATTGGCGGCGCTGAGCAGACTCGTGTACGTGCGTTCCGACCGGCGCATCCGGTACGACGCAATGTCGAGCTGGGCCGCCAGCGAGGCGTTCTGCACCTGTGCCGGCAGATGGATGCCGCGGAGCTGGTCCGCCTCCGCGGCGATCTGCCGGGACATGGCAACCGTGCGCTGGGCGCGGGCTGTGGCACGCTGCTGGAAGGCGACGGTCGCGGCAGTTGCGGCCACGAGGACCAGGGCCGTCAGACCGGCGACCAGAGAACGCAAGCGGCGCGTGGTGCGCGCAGCCGCCCGCTGTTCGCCTGCCCGGGCCTCCAGGCTCGCGGTCAGGAACGCGCCCTCCAGCCCGGTCAGGTCGTCCCGAACGGTGAACGTCTCCTCGGCGGCGGCCAGGCGGGTGCCGCGGTAGAGCGCGCCGGGGTCACGGTCCAGCGCGTCCCAGGCCTGCGTCGCCTCGGTGAGCCGACGGTGCGCGCGCAGCCGTTCGCGGTCGCTGTCGATCCAGCCGCGCAGCCGGGGCCAGGCGGTGATGAGTGCCTCGTGCGCCAGGTCGACGGTGTCGTGGTCCAGGGTGATCAGCCGGGCGCGGGCCAGCCGCTCCAGGACGGTCGCCACGTCGCCGGGGCCGTTCGCGCCGAGCTCGGCGCGGGTGACGGGGCGGCGCGTGTCCTGTGTGCCGTCGCCCGGGGTGACGAGCCGTAGGAGGATGCGGCGGGCCAACCCGGCCTGGCCGGGCGTCAGTCGGGAGAAGACGCTCTCGGCGGTGCGGGCGACCGCACCGTGCAGGCCACCGGCCGCGTCGTACGCCTCCTCGGTCAGTGCCCGGCCCTTGCGGCGGTGCCAGGTCTCCAGCAGAGCGTGCGACATCAGCGGCAGGGCGCCGGGTTCGCCCTCGACCTCGTCGAGGATTCGGGCGGTCAGGGAACGCTCCACGATCAGCCCGCCGACCTGGGCGGGTCTGACCACTGCCGCACGCAGCTCATCGCGGCTCATGGGCCCGACCAGCAGGCTGCCGTCCTGCAGGGCGGCGGTCAGCCCGGGGTGTTCGGCGCAGCGGCCGAGGAAGTCGGCGCGCACGGCGATGACGACACGCAGCCGAGCCGCGGGATCGGTGGCCGTCAGCAGCCGGTCGATGAACTGATCACGCTCCGCAGGATCTGAGCAAAGGGTATAAATCTCTTCAAACTGATCGACGATCAGCCACGTGTCACCGTCACTGTCCTTGGGTGTCAGGCGCGCGGCATGGGTGCGCAGCGGGTGTTCGCCGGGGGTGAGGACGCGCAGCGCGGCGGGCTGCGGACCGGTCGGGCCCGGAGTGCGGAGGCGGGGGATGAGGCCGGCGCGCAGGAGCGAGGACTTACCGCTGCCCGACGGGCCGAACACCGCGGTGAATCGGCGGGACGACGCGAGTTCGAGCAGCCGGCCGGTGGGCTCGTCCCGGCCGAAGAACAACTCGGCGTCGGCGGGTTCGAAGCGGGCCAAGCCCCGGTAGGGCGGCTCGGCATCCTCGTCCTCGGTGCGCGGCTCGGCCGCCGCTTCCTCGGCCGCCTCACGCCACCGCGCCTCCCACTCCCCCGGATCCCCGCCGCAGGCACGGACGTAGGCCAGCATCACCGGCAGTGTCGGCAGCCGCTCCCCCGCAGCCGCCTGCGACAAGGTGCTCGCGCCTTGCCCCGCGCCCTTCGCCATCGTCCGGTAGGTGGGGCTGCCGGCTTCCGCCCGCAACTTGCGTAACTCGGCAGCAAACCGGGCCACCGGCCCGTGGCTCGGATCGAGCGGACTTTCCGGACGCCCCGCCACCGGCAGCGCCCCCTCCCGTTCTCGGCCGCTTCCCCCGTGGACGCGACGCAAGGCCGGACAAGGTACGTAGCCGAGGGGAGGAGGGCAACCCGAGGGTGCTCAGTTTGGCCAAAAAGCCTCTCAACGCCGCCTGTGCGGGCCCAGATTGAGCAGCACCGTGCCGAGATGGGCGGAGGTGAGGGCCGGTCCGGGCAGAGGGGGCGTGGCCGGGCGGGCGCGAAGGCCGTCGAGGAGCAGGGTGAGCGGGCGGACCCAGGCGTCCGGTGCGACCGTGGTGAGCGCGGGAACGGCCCGGCCCAGTGCCGCAAGGGCGAAGAGCAGGTCCTCGGTGGTGAGGTCCCGTCGGATGGTGCCCTGTTCCTGACCGCTGCGGAGCAGCCCGTCGAGGGTTGTGCGGTTGTGGGCGTGGATCGCCTCCAGGGAAGTGACGCCTTCCAGGTTCGTGGTCATGAGGTCGTTGGTGCCGCGGTCTGCCGCCAAGCCCGCGAACACGGTTCGTAGGTACTCCGTCAGTCCCGTCCATGCGTCTTCGGCGGTTCGTGCTCGCTCCCCCGCCGCTGTGGTCTCGGTGAGCGCATCCCGGAAGACCTCATCGACGAGCGCGGCACGGGTCGGGAAGTGGCGATAGAGGGTCGCGTTGCCCACACCCGCCCGCCGGGCGATTTCATCGAGCGGGGCATCCAGGCCCTGTTCGGCGAAGACCTCGCGGGCCTTGTCCGTCAGCAGCTTCCGGTTGCGCAGCGCATCACGGCGTCCTGCCGGCGGACGGTCACCCATCATGTCTCCCTCGTCTCACCCCGCGTACCGGGGAGTGCTCCCCGGTACGGATGCTATCGTCAACCGAGCAACCGGGGACCACTCCCCGTTTTGCCTCCCATGGACGGGACGCTCGCGGCCGTTCACGGGAATGCCGTTCACGGGGAAGGGGGAAACGTGTCCGACACCGCACTCGTGCTCGGCGGCGGCGGACCGGTGGGCGGGGCCTGGCTGACCGGAGTGCTCGCAGGGCTCACCGAGGCTGGGATCGATCTCCGCAGCGCCGACGTCGTGATCGGTACCTCCGCCGGTGCCGTCTTCGGATCTCGACTCCTGGCCGGCGTCCCGGCTGCGGATCTGTACGAGCGCCAACTGTCCGGAGCGGACGCGGTCCAACTGCCGGTGACAGCGCGCCAGACGGCGCGCTTCCTCTGGGCGGCGCTCGGCTCCCGCGATCCCCAGCGGTCGATCGAACGCCTCGCCCGCGCAGCGCTGCGCGCCCGGACCGGCCCGGAGTCGGAGGTCTTCGATACGGTCGGCGCGCTCCTGGGCGACGTACGCGACTGGCCCGAGCGCAAGCTGCGGATCACTGCAATCGACGTGCAGACCGGACAACTTGAGGTCTTCGACTCGCACTCCGGAGTGACACTCCTCGAAGCGGTCGCGGCGAGCTGCGCCGTGCCCGTCGTATGGCCACCCGTTGCCGTAGCCGGCCGACGCTGGATGGATGGCGGCAGTCGTTCGACCGCCAACCTCCAGCTGGCACGCGGGTACCGCCGGGTGTTGGCGGTCGTGCCGATCCCCCAGGCGGTCGGGCCGCATCCGAGCGCCTCGCAGCAGGCCGCGGAACTGTCCGACGACGGGGCGCATGTCATCCTGCTGACCCCGGACCACACAGCGCGCCGTGTCATGGGCCGCAACATGACGGATGACAGGCGTCGGCCGGCCGCCGCCCGCGCGGGCCATACCCAGGCCAGTGCCCTGACCCCCTCGGTGGCGGACATCTGGCAGGGGTGACGTGGGGTCACCGTGTGAATCCGTCCACAGCGGTTGCAGGAGGCGGCGGCGCGAAGGCCCCGGAGCCTTGTCGGTGTGAGGTGGCGGTGTCGGTCATGGCCGTGTGGACCCGGCATGGGTGGCCGTGAGGTGGTCGTCGTGGGCCGTGGAGGACTCGTCGTACCCGGGATTCGGGCGGTGGAGTTCGACGAAGGGGCGGCCGGCGACCGTCCACCGGCCGGTGAGAGTCCAGCCGGAAGCGTCGGCGGCATCCAGCAGGGCTGTCGTGCCGACGCGGGCCCAGGCGAACGGCCGCCCGTGGCGCCCGTGAGCGTCCTCGACGCGGACAGTGAGGCGCTCGTCGACGTCATCGCCGGACGCCTCGACCAGCAGACGGCCACCGGGGCGGACCAGGCCCCGCATGCGGACGAGCAGGGCGACCGGGTCGCCGCCGATCCCCACGTTGCCGTCCATCAGCAGGACGGTGCCCCAGCGGCCCTCTCTCGGCAGGCGGTCGAAGACGGATCGCCGCAGGGCAACTCCGCCGTGACGCCGGGTCCTGGCGATGGCGGCCGGGCTGATGTCCACGCCCAGTGCCGGTACGCCGCGCGCCGCCAGGGCGGCCACCAGGCGTCCCGGTCCGCAGCCGACGTCCAGGACGGGGCCGGTGCAGCGGCGCAGCACGCCGGTGTCTGCAGTGTCGGGGGCGGCGCACCACCGCTCCACGTCCAGCGGGAGCAGTTCTGCCGCCCCGGGCGTGCGGGGCGTCATGCGGCGCAGGTACAGCGGACCGCGGCCGGTGCGCAGGGCATGGGCGTAAGGGTCGTCCGTCCAGGGCTCACCGGGCTCCGCGGGCGCGAGCCGAGCGGCGGGCTGTGCCGGCGCAACGAGGCGTGCCGGCAACGGAATCACGACCTGGGCGAGTGCGGTCAGGGTCGCGGCGTAACGCGAGCCGGGTCGGCAGAGGCCGGCCACTGGGGCGGCGTCGGCTCCGGTGTCGACGTCCCGGAGCAGCGGCAGCGCCTCGGCCTCGTCGAGGCGGGGCAGTACGACGACCACACTAAAGGAGGATGTCTCGATCACCCCACTCACCCTACGAACGCAAAGCAGACATAAGGGGTTTGGTGTTCTTACCGATCGCTGACGTCGCCATTCCTTACGGATCGCTGACGTCGCCACCGGGACCGGGCCTGGGCGAACACCCGCACGGCGACCAAGAGGGTCGTCACTGCGGCCACAACCACCAGCGCGATGAGCCAGTTGCGCGGATAGTCCAAGGGGAGCACCGAGGCGTTGGCCCGCGGCCCCGGGCGCAGCAGCACGGGCAGCGCCACCACCGTCAACGCGCCCGCGGCCAGCAGCGCCCCGCGGACCGGCCCGCGAGCGCCGCCACGGACCAGCACAAGCCCGGCCAGCAGCACCAACGGCGCGATCAATGCGTCGTGCAGAAGGATCGCTCCGCCCAGCCAGACCAGTACGTCCGTCAAGTCACGGACGTCGAGCAGCAGGGACGCGCCGATGCCCATGAACGCCACGCCGAGCGCACCCGCGAGGTAACGCGTCACCTTCATGCCGGCACCTCCAGCCGGCCCACCCACTTGGTCTGCAGCACGCCCGGACGGTTGGGGGCGATGAGCCGCGCCGGGTAGCCGTGGTCGGGGTCGAGTTCTTCTCCGTTCAGGCGCAGGGCGAGCAGGGTCAGCGGGTCGCGGGCGTGCTCGTGCCCCATCTCCGACACCCGGTAGCCGCCGCGCAGTTGCAACGACACCACCCTCACCCGCGCATGCGGCGGCGCGCCCGCCCGCTCCAGCAGGTCCACGATCCGCACGCCCGTCCAGTGCGCCGACTTGCTCCAGCCCTCCACGCAGGCCATCGGCAACTCCACCACGTGCTGGGGCAGAGCACGCAGTTCGTCGAGCGTCAGGGTGTACGGCCGCGGCCCGGCCACCACCAGGCGGTACTCCTCGTCGGCGATCCGGCCGACTCCGGCCGCCGCAGCGGTCCGGTTGACGGGCAGGGCCTGCGGGCCGTGGTCCGGATGGCGGGGCGCGAGCAGGATGAAGTCCTTCAGTGGAGTGAAGGACTGGCCCACCGTGGTCAGCGTGACGGCCCCGACGGCCGCGCCCACCGCGGCCAGCAGCGACCGCCGGTCGGGACCGTCCTGCGCGGGCAGGGCGAGAGTCCCGGGCGACCGTCGGCTCCAGTGCGCCCGGATCTCGGGTGCCTTGACCGCGATGTGCAGGACCAGCGCCCCGACCACCAGCCACGCCACCGCGTAGTGCACCGGCACGAACGAGAACGGCCACGGGTACCACTGGGCCGTGTTCAGCAGCCCGGTGGCCAGTTCGAAGACGGCCCCGGCGACCAGCACCGCGACCGACAGCCGCTCGAGCGCGTGCCGGACCGACCGCAGCGGCGGCCATTCGAACAAGCGCGGATACACGGTCCACAACTTGGCCAGCAGCAGCGGAATCGCCGCGATACCGGAGGCGACATGCAGCCCCTGGGTGACCCGATAGCCCCATGCGGGACGGCTCGGGACGTCGATGGCCGGCCAGCTCGGCGGATGTTGCATGAAGTGGCTGATCAGACCGGTGACGAAGCACACGGCGAACGCCGCACCCAGCCAGCGACCGATCGAGGTCGCCGTGCGGGCATCGTGCAGCCTGCCCTTGAACACCGGTGGAGAGACATGCAGTTTCATGCCCTCCATCCCACTCGCCACGAGGCCGTTTCGGAGCATGTGAGCCCTTACGGAACAGGGACGTCTCCGACCTCCGGTGGTCGCTGTCGGCCCGGGCAGAGGCCGGAGGGCATCGGCGGCCCGTGGGCCTCGTCAGGACGGGAGGGCGCCGAGCTGGCGGAGCTGCGCGAGGACGTCGACGATGCCCCGGATCTCGGTGATCCGCCCGTCGGTGAAGCGGAAGATGAAGATCTCGTTGTAGGTGACGGTCTTTCCGGTGGGCGGCAGGCCCTGGTACTCACCGCGGTGGGTCCCGGTCACCGTGTTCCTGGAGACGACCTTGTCGCCCTCCGTGATCGTCTCCTCGACGGCGACGTGGATGTCGGGGAACGCACGCAGGAGTACCTCCCACACCCGCTTCAGGGCCTCCGCTCCCGTCGCGCCCATCGGTACCGGCGCGTGGAAGAGCACGTCCGGCGCGACGAACTCGTCGATGGCCTTCGCGACCGTTTCCGGGTCGCCGCTGTTCATGGCGGAGTGGAAGCGGTGGAGCGTCGCTGTGTTGAGTGGTGCCCCGGCTGCCGACATGCGGCCTCTCCTCTGCTCTGTGCTGGACGGTGTCTCAGCAGTAGGACGAGGCAGCCGCCGGGAATGTGACACGAAGCGCGGACGAGGACCTGGAGCCGCTGAAATGTGAGATCAGGACCTCATGGAACAACCTAGGAGCCTGTGATTGCAGCCCCGGCATCATGCTGTGACTGCCAACCGTGGATCAGTAGGTCGAACACCGTCTCCACGGCCGCGCGCGGATCGTGTCGGCCCTTGGCCAAGGTCGGGATTTCCAGGACGAACCGCGCGAGTGCCGAGCATGCGAGATCGTCGGCTTCTCGCCCGAGCTCCTCCGCGATGGCGGCGCTGAGCGTGCCCGCGTGCCGCATCCACATACGCTCCGCGTACTCACGGAGCGCGGGCGTCTGATCCACCAGTGCGGTCAGCCTGGCCAGACGCGGATCCGAGGCGATGGGCACCCAGGACTTCAGCACGTGCGCGCGGAGTGCCTCGACCACGTCTTGGCCCGCGCGCCGTTCGCGGACGGCGGCGGCCAACTGCGCATCGACGTCCTCCTCGCGGTCGAAGACCAGCGCTTCCTTGCTCGGGAAGTGCGCGAAGAGGGTCGTAGTCGATACATCGGCCCTATCGGCGATGTCGCGGACGCCCACGCGTTCGAACCCGTGCTCCAGGAAGAGCTCCAGTGCGGCATCGGCAATGGCTTGCCTCGTCGCGGCCTTCTTGCGCTCGCGACGGCCAACGGTCGGGGAGTCGGACATGGCGTCACTGTACCTCACCACTGGAACGAAGCAGAAACTGTAACGGTTGCACTTATGGACTCGCTTCTGCTTTGGTGGAGCCCCACCGACGAATGGAATCCACCGTGAACTCTCCGACCCCCGCAAGCGCACGGATCAGCATCATCGGCGCCGGCCCGGGAGGCCTCACGTGCGCACGCATCCTGCAGCGGCACGGCATTGCGGTGACGGTGTACGACCGCGATCCCGACGCGCACTCCCGCAACCAGGGAGGCTCACTCGACCTGCACGAGGACGACGGCCAGCTGGCACTCCGTGAAGCGGGCCTCCTGGACGAGTTCTTCGCGCTCGCCAGGCTCGAAAGCCAAGAAATGCGCCGCATGGACCCGGCAGGACGTCTCCTTGCCCACCACCTGCCGGACGAGGGCGAAACCGCCGGCCCCGAGATCGACCGTGGACAGCTTCGCGACCTCCTGCTGCGGTCACTCGCTGCGGGGACGGTTCAGTGGGGACGCACTCTCGCATCAGTGAGCGGACCGGCCGACGGGCCGCGAACGCTGACGTTCACCGACGGGACATACCTTGAGACGGATCTCGTGATCGGTGCGGACGGCGCCAACTCCCGCGTCCGCGCTGCCGTGTCGCCTGCGACACCGCGCTACACCGGGGTCAGCTTCCTCGAAGCATGGTTCGACGACATGGAGACCACGCACCCCGAACTTTCCGAACTGGTCGGAAAGGGCAACGCCCACATCGCCGACGGCGCACGCGGCCTTTTCGCACAGCGCAACAGCGGCGGCCACATGCGTGTCTACATCATGCGGCGCGTCCCTGCGGGCTGGACCATGACGAGCGGGCTTCACCCCGAGGACACCGAGGGCATCCGCGCGCGACTGCTGAGCGAGTTCGCGGACTGGTCTCCGCGGATACTCCGGATGATCACCGACAACGACGGCGCGTACGTCGATCGTCCGCTCTTCGCCCTGCCGGTGCCGCACACTTGGGAGCACTCGCCCAGCGTCGCGCTGCTGGGAGACGCCGCCCACCTCATGCCACCGCTCGGCGTCGGCGTCAACCTCGCCATGCTCGACGCCTGCGAACTCGCGCTCGCACTCGCCCACTCCCCCACCATCGACGAAGCTGTGCATCGCTACGAGGAGTCAATGTTCCCGCGCTCGACGGAATTTGCCCAGATGCTCGAAGGCGGCGCTGATTCTCTTCTGTCCGTGCCTGACGCCGATGAACTCGAACGGTTCGGTCAGGCCCAGCGCTGACAAGCCTCCCTCCGCAGGGTGAGACGGTTGCACGGATCTCCTTCCCAGGCCGGCTCGGACGTCCAGTCCTGGGAACGACGTTGCGGGAGCGGCACGTCGGGAGGATGGGCGCATGACCAGCACGCAGTTCCGCTCCGCCGCTTCGTCCCCGCCTCGCTGGGCGGTGCGGTCCGCCCACGTCACCGCACTGCTCGCAGAGCCATCGTCGGGTGCCTCTACCTCCCCTCGGTCGCCTGGGGACCACTGTTGGGCGTCATCACCCTCTCGTACTACCGCCGTTGTCGCACAGCCCAGCCGACCCGGTGGAGCGACGAGCGGGAGCTAGTCTTCGCACAGTGAGTAACTCACGAGGAGCGAAGACATGGTCGGTCGTCCGAGCACGCGTTGACGTCTGAGGCCGTGAGCGGCCTGTCATCGCGTGCTGCCCTTGATGCGCGGCACAGCGAGCCTTCCTTTCCCGCTGCCTGACATGGCCGGTGCACCTCTCGTGCGCCGGTTGGCGGGACTTGTCTCCGGTCATGCGAGGGGTCCCTGTGCCGCCTTCTTCCTCCGACGTATCCGATTCCGGTCGACCTGTTCCGTCAAGCCTGTGGCGGGACGTGGACTTCCGCAGGCTCTGGGTGGGCCAGACGGCCTCCCAACTGGGCGAACATACAAGTCTGGTGGTTCTGCCGCTGTTCGCCGTCGTGACGCTCAACGCCGGTGCCGGCCAGTTGGGCGTCCTGCGTGCGGTGGGGCAGGCGCCGATCCTGCTGCTGTCGCTCTTCGCCGGCGTGTGGGTGGACAGATGGCGGACGCGCACGCTGATGGTGCTGACGGACGCCGGTCGGGCCCTGGCTCTGGGCGCCGCCGCCGTGGCCGGCCTCCTCGGTGCGCTCGGCCTGCCGACGCTGCTTGCGGTTGCCTTCGTCGTCGGGGCTCTGTCCGTGTTCTTCGACGTGGCATACCAGGCGTGTTTGGTACGGCTGGTGCAACGCGATCAGTTGGTGCGGGGCAACAGCGCGCTCGAGGGCAGTCGGTCCGCGGCGCAGATCGGTGGTCCCGCCCTCGGCGGTGCGTTGGTGTCCGCGCTGTCGGCGCCGATCGCTGTCGCCTCCAGCGCGGTGTTCTTCGCGCTGTCGTTCCTGTCGATCCGGCGGATCGGTCGCCGCGAATCCATCCCGGAACGCTCGGAACGTCCTCCTCGCGTGTGGCGGCGGATCCATGAGGGCCTCCGCTTTGTCGCCGGCGACACCTCCCTGCGGGCTGTGTGCCTCGCATCAGCCGCCTTCCAGTTCTTCTTCGCGGCCGTGATGACCGTCTATCTGCTGTTCCTGCCGCGGGACCTGCATCTGTCGGGCACCGCCGTCGGGCTGGCGCTCGCGGCGACGGGGCCGGGCGCGCTCCTGGGCTCGCTGCTGGCCGCCCGCCTACCGAGCCGCTTCGGACATGGCGCTGTGCTCGTGTCCGCGGCTGCTCTCGGCGACGGCGTGTTCCTGTTCGTGCCCGCACTGCACGGCTCCTCCGTAGTGACGGTTCCCGCGCTCCTTGCGGTCAACTTCGTCTTCGGGACCTTCAGTCAGCTGGTGAATGTCACGGTCATGGCCGTCCGGCAGACCGTCACTCCGGACGGCATGCAAGGCCGAGCGGCCGCGACGATCAACTTTGTCGGCATGGGGCTGACCCCGCTCGGCTCACTGCTCGGCGGCTTTCTCGCGGAAGTATGGGGGACGCGCACCAGCCTCCTGGTGACAGCCGCAGGCATGTTGCTGTCACCGGCACTGATGGCCCTGTCCCCACTCACCCGCCTGGGGCGGAAGCTTCCCGGCCCGCCCGAGACTCCCCACCCTGGAGAGGACGTTGCCGCTGCGCGGCTCCGCGACACCCGCGTCTCCACGTCTCGCGGGCGGTGATCAGCCCTGTGATTGACTACCACCGTGTTGCCCGAAACCGTTTTCACCACCCAGGATCTTCCGGCGAGCGACCGCTTCGAGGCTTGGACGGAGCAACTGGGCCGCACCCACGCGCCGATGCAGCTGAGCAGCGAGCGCACCGCGGACTACCGGGGACACCAGCGCGTGATCGGGCTGGGCGACGTGACGCTGTGGCCCGCGACCTTCGACCACCTGGTCTTCCGCCGGACGCCCAGGCTCGTGCGCCGGTCCGACCCGGAGGTGTTCCACCTGTCCCTGCTGCGGCACGGCGACGGCGCGGCAAGCTGGGGCCGGCAGCAGGTGGCGTACCGGATCGACGACTTCCACGTGAACTACTCGTCCCGGTCCTACGAGATATCCACCGGACCCGACCCGGTCACCATCGTCGGGGTCGAGATCCCGCGCGCCGCCCTGGATCTCCCGGCCGACCGGGCGGACCAGGTCGTCGGACGCCGGATATCCGGCCGGGAGGGCATGGGTGCGTTGCTGGCGGGGATGCTCGTACAACTGACCTCGGACACCTCGCCCTACCGGGCAGCCGACGCGGAGCGGCTGGGCATGGTCGTCACCGATCTCGTCACTGCCGTTTTCGCTCATGCCCTCGACGCGGAGCCGGAATTGCCGCCCGAGACTCACGCCCGCACCCTGACCCTGCGCATCAAGTCCTTCATCCGGCGGCATCTGGGCGATCCGGAGCTGACCCCCGCGAACATTGCCGCGGCCCACCACATCTCGCGCAGCTACCTCTATCGGCTCTTCCAGGACGAGGGCCTGACTGTGGCCTCGTACATACGCGACCAGCGGCTGGCCAACGCCCGCCGGGACCTTGCCGACCCCGATCTGCGCACGCTCCCCGTCCACGCCGTGGCCGCCCGTTGGGGCTACTCCCGCCCCGGCGACTTCACCCGGGCCTTCCGTGCCGCACATGGCATGGCACCCAGTGAGCTGCGGCACCAGGCGCTGAACCGAACAGCCGTGGACGGTGTGCACACGGCCGTGGACGCTGTGCGAACGACAACCCTCGACGCACTCGCACATCATTGATCCCGGCCGCTCAACAGGCTCACGTGCCCGATGGCGTGCCAGGGCCACGGGGGTGCCCTGCCACGCCCAGAGCACAACGGCGCCTCGGCCCGTCGGCGTCGGTCCGCCCGTGGACCGACGCCGACGGACAGAGGACGCACCGCGCGAGGCAGGCGCCGAAGCCACCACCAGCGGGCCCCAGGTCCGGGATCACGCCGACTCAGCGATCGCTCTCAGAGGTCCGGCTCGCCATGGCTCACGAAGAAGTGTCCGGAGGCGTGGCTCACGGAGTGTCCCAGCTGCACATCTGTCAGCATGCGCAGAATGAACTCGCCGGCCCCGCGATCGAATCGCTGATCGTCGCCGTCGTGTGACTGCGTGACCACGGTCCACGCGTCGGGATCGGTCGCGCCCGTCCTCCACATGAGGAGTTCGTATTCGGACCAGCCAAAAGGCAGGAGTCCGCCGCGCGCCGGGTCGAATCCGTCGCTCTTCCACGGATTTCGGCCGGCGCCGGAATCGCGGGGCACGGCAAGCTCGAAGTACTCGTCGAAGCTGCCCGCGCCGAACAGATCGACGATTTCCTTGTAGTCCCTGGGCAGCCGGGTGCCAAGGTCGGCCTCGATGGTGGGCCAGTCGATGCGGGGCCGGGGTATCGGTTCCCAGCCCGTGACGATGCGCAGTTTCTCGGCCCAGGACGCGCTCTTTGGGAAACCTGCGGATGCCGGGTCCTCGCGGTGGGCGATCACAGCGACCGTACGGGGCCCTTGCGGGGAAGCCACCATGCCGCACCCGACCCAGCGGTTCCGGTAGCCCCAGCCCCGCATCTCGAACAACTCGCCTGCCCCAAAAGGCTCGACCAGCGGCAGGCCGGTACGTTCGGTCAGCGACGGATCGACGAACGCGCCCGCTGCCAGATTCCGGTGCTGCCCTGCCCACGAACCGATCTCCGCAACAAGTTCATGCAGGTCCGTGCCCTGCGGGGCCTCCATGACGACGGGTTGGTCCCGATCAGGGGGATTCCCCTCGATTCCACGCCAGACGCTGTCGACGAATGCGCTGATTCCCATGGCGCCCAGTCAAGCCCATGCCACTGACATCCCCCCGCGGTGGGAAGCAGGCATCATGGCGGGCACGCGTCTCAACAGCGCTGCGAGGATGAGCAAGGAGACTTCATGCCAGAGATCAGCGGGTTCGCCCCGGGTCTACGAACTCGGTTGGCCGACGCCGTGCGGCAACACCCCGTGGTCTCGATCGCCCTCGCGCTGAAGCTGACGACCGCCGTGGCCCTGGGCGTGGTGTGGCAAACCAAGATCCGCCGCTCTGGTGACCTCGACGACTACCGAGACCTTCTCGTGGACGATCCCGGTGCACCGGACAGAGCCTCGGTCAAGGTGACCTCGCTCGGCACCACCATGATGCTCGTCGACGACGGCACCACCCAGATTCTCATCGACGCGTTCATCACCCCGGCCGCGCTTCTCGACGCCGCGCTCGGGCGACCGGTCAGCACGGACCGCGACGCAGTGGACGCCGCGCTCGACAAGGTGGGGGCGGATCGCGTGCGCGCCATCTTCATCTCTCACTCCCACCATGACCACGCGCTGGACGTCGCCTACATCGCAACCCGTACGGGAGCCACTGTCTACGGCTCACCGTCCACGCTGAACATCGCCAGGGGCGGCAACGTCCCCGAGGACCGCTTGGCACTCCTGGACCCGGAGAATCCAGTCGAGGTGGGCAACTTCACGGTACGCACCATCGTCTCCAAACACTCCCCCAACCCGATGGGCGGTGAGGGTACGACCATTGCCAAGCCTCTGCTGCAGCCTGCGCCCATCAGCGCATACAAGGAGGGCGGAACCTACGACTTCCTCGTGGCGACACCAGGGACGAGCATCCTGTTCAAAGGTTCGGCGAACTGGATCCCCGGCGCGCTCACCGGAGTTCACGCCGATGCACTGTTCCTCGGCATCGGCGGTCTCGGACGCGCCGGACAACGCTTCAGCGAGGGCTTCCTCGACGCAACCATCGGCGCCGTTCAACCCGCCCTTGTCATCCCCACCCACTGGAACGACTTCTTCTGCCCGGCACGCAAGGGCCTTCCGCTGCACCGCAAACTGATCGACAACACCCCCGCCGCATTCGACACCGTGCTCACCCGCGCCAAAGCTGACGGCATCGACGTCCGCCTGCTGGACGCGTTCGGCAGCATCACGGTCCGCTAGCACCGCGATCTCGGAGCATGCGCTGGCTCCTCGCGAGCGGCAACGCGACCTGCGAAGGCTGAAATCGGTCCGGATGACGCCACGACAGGTCACGGTGATGCCAGTGGTGACCATGGCCGGGCTCGGTCTGGTCGACGGGATCCTGGGGCTGCCGCTCGGAGTCGTGACTCACCGCGTGGTGATCCCGATGACCGAACACAGGGCTGGGGCCGACGGGAGTGGCTATCGCCGCGCTGGGGGCGGTGACACCGGCGCGTGCGGCGGTTCGGCAGACCATCGCCCGGGTCCTGCGCCCCGGACGAGGGCGTCCGCCAGGTCCTCAGCGGCCGGGCGAGCGGCCAAGTCCGCGACCAAGGGATGTCGCGGAACGACCCTGCACCGCGGCGGGCAGACGACCGTCGGCCTGCTGAGGCGGCAAGGCCAGGCTGACTGCCCAGTTCGTCAGCGCGTCAAAATCATCCGCGACGCCTCCGGTCAGGGCGCCGACGAGTACACCCACGAGTACTCCCGCGAGCGTCACTGTCTGAGCGACCATGGTCGGGACCGTTACTCCGATGCAACCCTCCCTCTCTCCCCCGTTAACATGTTCGAACTCACGATGATCGCCCTTGCCCGCTGTTCACCGGAAAACCATGCCATCCGGCATGACAAGACCCCTAGTTGCCAACTTCTAACAAACCGGCCAAAAAGTTGATATCGATAGCATCCCGGGTGTTTTCGCAAATAAAGAGCAGAGTTCCGTTCGCCGCGTGGCGTCAGCCACGGGTGATTCTGTGGGCCGGCGCGGGTGCGGTGGCCCTCGGATTCCTCATCGCTCTGGAGATCGCCGCACGTCGCTACGGCCTACCGGGGCCTATGACCAATCAGGTGCGAGAGGTGATGTTCCCGCCCAAGTCAGGGTTCCTGTTGTACGCCAGTTTGGCGTTGATGATGGTGGTTCTCCCCCGGCGGCAGCGGTTCATCGCGGCGGGTGTCGCGATCGGCATCGATGTCGTCTTCTTGTTGGTGCGGTGGGCGGTCGGTGCCAAGGTGACCGAGGGCCATCCCTTCGGCAACGGTGCGTTGTGGGTGATTCTGGGATATGCGGTCATCGCCATCACTCTCCGGGCCGGCCAGGAACGTGTCCTGCTACTGAAGGGCGTCGGGCTGGCGTTGCTGCTGGTGGCCGGCCGTAAGACCGGCGATACCTGGCTGCTCATCACGTCGAAGACCCGCCCGGCGGTGCTCGACCAGTACGTGGCCATCGCCGATCACGCGCTGGGCAATCCGTCGTGGCTGGTGGGCCGGTTCGTCAGGGCCACCGGTCCGATCGGCGCCCATGTTCTCGACTACGTCTACGTCCAGCTTGCCGTGGCCGCGGTCATCGTCGCGCTGTACCAGCTGCGGAACGTGGCGGCCGAGCGCCGGTTCCCGCGCCATCATCTGGTGCGCACCTTTCTGGCGATCGGCCTCCTCGGGCCGGGCATCTACATGATCTTCCCGGTGGTCGGACCGGTCTTCGCCTACGGCGCCGACGGCGGGCACTGGGCGTTGGCCAACCTGTGGCCGGACACGCCGCCGCCGGTCAATACCCCGCATTCGATGCCATTCGACGAGATCACCCCCCGCAACTGCATGCCGAGCCTGCACACCGCGTGGGCTACCACCATCTTCATTCATTCCCGCCAGGCCCCACGGATTCTGCGATTCGCAGGCACGTTCTGGCTGATTGCCACGCTCGGCGCAACGCTGGGCTTCGGCTACCACTACGGCGCGGATCTCGTTGCCGGCGTGGTGTTCACGGTCACGATCGAGTCAGCGCTGCGCGTGCAGGCGCGTGGCTGGGACCGGTCGGGAATCCAGCTGGTCGCCTACGGCGCGACGGTCTTCGCCGCGCTCTTGCTGTCGTATCGCTATCTGCCGATGGAGATGGCCAAGCATCCGTTGGTGTTCGGCCCGCTTCTCATTCTGGCGATGACTTCGGTGGTCTACGGCTACGTACGGACCACCAAACTGTGGGAACCGAAGGCCGTAACAGCACGCCAAACGGAACTGCAACCCGAACTCGGGGCTGTTCCGTAACTGCTCTCCGCCGCTTGTGCCGGCGAACCCTCGGCTGTGTGCCCCGCCAGTTCGAGCGGGGCACACAGCCGAGGGGTGGCCGATCTGGCCTCCGAACACGCAGGTAAGAAGGGTGGGGCAGGCCTCCGGGGGGCGTCGTTCCGGAGGCCTGCGCGAGTCCGTCTCCTACGAAGCACAAAGACGCCCAGCTGATCAGCGGGCCGGCACTGGAGCCTTCGCGCCTACGGCGGTGCGTTTCACGAGGCGTCGCTGCCCGCGAGCATGCGGAGTTCGAACGCCGAACGGGTAGCCGGGTGGGGTTTGTCCCTGCCCAGTACAGAGCCGAGCCATCCGAGAAGGACGGCCAGAGGGATGGAGACGATGCTCGGATACTTCAGCGGGAACACGGCGAAGTCCATGTGGGGGAACAACGCCGACGGAGTTCCGGACACGGCTGGGGAGAACACCGCCAGGGACACCGAGCAGATCAGGCCGCCGTAGACACTCCACACCGCTCCGGTGGTGGTGAAGCCCCGCCAGTACAGGCCGTACAGCAGCGCGGGGAGGATGGCCGAAGCAGCGACGGCGAAGGCCAGCCCGGCGGCGAAGGACACGTTGAGGCGCGTGGCCCACAGCGAAAGGGCCGTCGCCGCGCAGCCGATCAGCACCACCGAGACCCGGGCGACCCGCACTTCCTGGGAGGCGGTGGCTCTGCCCTTCCTGATGACCACGCCGTAGATGTCGTGCGCCACCGAGGTGGCGGCTGCGAGGGCGACGCCCGCCACGACGGCCAGGATGGTCGCGAACGCCACGCAGGACATCACCGTCAGCAGCAGTGACCCACCGAGGGAGCCGCCCAGCAGCAAAGTGGCCGTATTCCCGGAGGAGTTGCCGCTCGTGATCGCTTCGGGGCCCAGTACGGCTGCCGCGCCGAACCCCAGTACTCCGGCGATCAGACAGAAGACGCACGTCAGAACTGCCGTCCATTGGACGGAGCGTCGGGCGGCGCGTGCGTCGGGCACCACGCACAGGCGCAGCAGGAGATGGGGGAGGCCGGCAGCCCCGAGCACCGCGCCCAGTTGGAGGCTCAGCGAGTCCAGCTTTTCGGTGTCCCCGCCCAGGGACCGTGCTCCGGGCGCCAGGTAGTGCTCGCCGACGCCGCTGCGATGGGCCGCTGCCTCGAGCAGGTCGCTGGGGTTCCAGCCGAACTTCGCCAGTACGAGCAGCGCCAGGTATGCGCTGGCGACCATCAGGAAGGCGGCTTTGAAGCACTGCACCAGCGTCGCCCCCTGCATGCCGCTGAGAGCCACGTAGATGATCATCAGGATGCCGAGGAACAGCATCATGAAGTGCTGGGCGACTGCTCCGGTGATGCCGAGCAGAGGTGCGGCAAGGGCGCCGGCGCCCACCAGTTGCGCGGTCAGATAGAACAGGGAGATCACGAGGGTGGCGATCCCCAGGGCCAAGTGGACCGGGCGGGGCCGGAGATGGTGCGCCAGCACATCGCCGACCGTGTAGCGGCCCGTGTTGTGATACGGCTCTGCGATCAGCAGGAGAATGACGGCCCAGGCCACGATGGGGCCGAGCAGATAGGGGATGCCGTCGAACCCGGCGAGGGCGATCAGGCCGGGAGTGCCCAACAGCGTCGCGGCGGAGATGAAGTCGCCGAACAATGCGATGCCGTTGCGGGCGGAGGACAGGCGGCCGCCGCTGACGAAGAAGCGGCCGGGCGTGTCCGATTGCGAGGCGTCGAGCAGGGAGATGAGCACGACGGCGACGACGAACACCGCGAAGACGGTGATGACGAGTCCGGTGTGGGTCGTCTGGGCGAGCACGGAGGCGGTGTTCAACGCTCCTCCCCTCGGTACCCGAGCCCGGCGCGGGCTCGTTCCACGAGCGGATCCACGGTGGTGCGTGCGTATCGTGCGTACCACCGGCAGACCGCGAGCGTGGTGCCACACTGCAGCAGCGCCAGCCCCAGCCCGACGTTCACATGACCGACGATTCTGAGCGCCATGACGTCTGCCGCCGTGCTCGCCAGGAGGGCGTTGAGCAGGTAGAGGCCGACAACGGCGGTGGCGACGGGGGCGATCCGGGAGCGGCGCGCGGCGCGCAGTCCCGCGAGAGAGGCCATCGCCTCGGGCGTGGTGCCTTCTTCGGGTGTTCCCCCCATGGCGGACGGCGGTCGTCTGCGTGGCTCGTGCAGCCCGTGGGGCGGCTCATGGATTCCGGACACGACATCAACTCCTCGCTGAGAGCGGTGGCGCGTGGTGGTGTCCGCACCGGGGTCCTGCACCCCACAACCGAACGCCGTTCGGTTGTGGGAGCTTAGAGCGGGTCACACCGCCGTACAAGGCATCGGCGCATAACGTCCGCGGAAAGTCGATGACGGGCAGGGCGGGGCCGCAAGCCGTGCGGCTCAAGGGCCCTCGATTGACCCTTGAGGTGTTGCGACGCGCGCGTGCAGGCGGTCGAGGCCGTCGAGGAACATCTCCAGGGCCAGTTCGAAACTGTCCCGGTCGATGGTGTCGGCATTCTCACGCAGCCGGTGCGCGTCCGCCAGGTGTGCATAGTGTTCGACGTAGACCTGCGCCTCGTCCTCGAACCCCCGGGCGAACGAGGTCATCGCCGATCCGATCACCAGATACTTGGTCGAGGCCCCGATCATCGTGGCGTACCGCGGCGGCCACCCGGCCCCCACCAGGCCGCCGTGCACGGCATCGGCGCGTCGCAGCGACGCCTCACGGCGGGCCGGTCCGTACGCCAGGAACGGCACGATGTGGGGATGGGCGGCGAGGGCGGCGCGGTAGGACCGGGCCCAGGACGCCACGGCGTGCCGCCAGTCGCCGGTGTCGAAGGCGGAGACGTCCACGCTCTCCATGATGGTGTTGGCGACATCCTGAAGGACGTCGTCCTTGGTCTTGACGTGCTCGTACAGCGAGGAGACCTGGACGCCGAGCTCCCCGGCGAGCTTGCGCATCGACAACTCGGCGAGCCCGTCACGGTCCACGATGGCCAGTGCGGCGGCGCAGATCCGTGCCCGGCTGAGGATCGGCCTGGTCGGTCGGGCCACCGCTGCACCCCCGTATCGCTCCACGCTCCGCTCCGCGTAGCGCCGTGACTGTCGTGTTCACGGTACCCGCACTCCGATAACCGAACACCGCTCGGGGTGCGGAATCAGGTCATGCGGAGGCCGCGATGCCGAGTTCGGCGAGCAGAGCGGGCAGGCGTCCCTGCAGCCCATGGTGATGACCACGCCGAGGACCGCACGGCCTCCGCGGTGAGGACCTTCGGCGTCTGGGCGGAGATGTCGATGCCGACCTCCTTCATCGCCTCCACGACCGCCGGGTTGACGGAGTCGGCGGGCGCGGAGCCCGCCGAGCGGACCTCGACCCGGTCACCGGCGAGGTGGGTGAGGAAAGCGGCGCCCATCTGGGAGCGGCCGGCGTTGTGGACGCAGACGAACAGCACCGACGGGCGCGGGGCGGAAGTGTTCATGGCGGGGTCCTTCTCGAAGGGCGGGGTGTGGTCAGGAGGAGGCGAGTTCGGGTTCGCGGTGCGCGGCGGCCTCGCGGCGTGCCGGGGCGGGGTTCGGGCCGTGGACGGCGGCCACCATGCCCAGCCCGAGTGCGGTGCCCAGCAGTTGGGCGGCGATGAACGGGGCGACGGAGGTGAAGGCCCGTCCGACGGTCACCGCCGGGTTGGCGAACGACGTGGAGGAGGTGAACCAGTAGGCGGCCCCGATGTAGCGTATGGCCGTCCGACCGGTCGTGGGCGGAGAACTTCACCAGCGGCCTGGCGAACATCGCGTCGGCCAGGACGGCACCGCCGATCGCGCCGCAGATCTGGGCGGGCACGTACGCGGCGACATCGCGAAGGGTGAGGCCGTCCGTATCGTGGCGGCCGGTGAACCAGGCGGCGAGGGTGACGGCGGGGTTGAAATGCGCGCCGGAGACCGGCCCGAGCAGGGCGATCAGCACGCCCAGGCCGAAGACGGTGGCGAGGGAGTTGGCGAGCAATTGCACGCCGACGTCGCGCGACAGTTCGGTGGACTGGATGCCCGAGCCGACCACCACCGCCACCAGCAGCCCGGTCCCGATCGCCTCGGCCGCGGCGCGGCGGACGAGGGGCGCGCTCACGCGGTGGCTCCGGCGCTCCGGGACGTGGTGAGGAACGCGGCGAGTCGGTCCAGGACGCCGGGCAGCACCCAGTAGTGGACCCAGGTGCCGCGGCGCTCGCAGTCGATGAGCCCGGCCTGACGCAGCAGCTTGAGGTGGTGGGAGATCGTCGGCTGGGAGAGGTCGAAGGCGGGGGTCAGCTCGCAGACGCAGACCAGACCTTGGCCAGCTCGGTCGCCCGGTCCTCGTCGAGCGGCGCGGTGGACAGGCCCGGGCAGCAGGCGGCGTCCTGGCCGATCACTTCAAGGTCTTGTTTCGACATGCCTCTATGTTGACGTTTTTCGATTCAAGGCGCAAGATTGCATCAATGAACATCAATACAGGCCGTTCCGGGGCCGTGCTGAGCCCCGTCACCTGGGAGTGAGTCATGAGCGAGCAGTCCACCGACCTGCGTGAAACCGTCCGCCGGCGGTACGCGGCGGCGGCCGCGCAGGTCACCGAGGGCCGCGCCGGCTGTTGCGGGCCGCAGCCGGTCGAAACCGCCGAGAACTTCGGCTCGACCTGGTACGCCGCGGACGAGCGCGACGCCCTGCCCGCCGAGGCCGTGGCCGCCTCGCTCGGCTGCGGCAACCCCACCGCCGTCGCGGAACTGCGCGCAGGCGAACGTGTCCTCGACCTCGGTTCCGGCGGCGGCATCGACGTCCTGCTGTCCGCCCGCCGCGTCGGCCCCACCGGCAAGGCCTACGGACTCGACATGACCGACGAGATGCTCGCCCTGGCCCTCGCCAACGCGGAGAAGGCGGGCGCCACGAACGTGGAGTTCCTCAAGGGCACCATCGAGGCCGTCCCGCTGCCTGCGAACACGATCGACGTGGTGATCTCCAACTGCGTCATCAACCTGTCCACCGACAAGCGCGCCGTCTTCGCCGAGACGTTCCGCGTCCTCAGGCCCGGCGGCCGACTCGGCGTATCCGACGTCGTCGCCGACGACACCCTCAGCCCCGCACAGCGCGCCGAGCGCGGCGACTACGCCGGCTGTATCGCCGGCGCGCTGTCCTTCGCCGAGTACCGGGCGGGCCTGCAGGCCGCCGGCTTCACCGACATCACCATCACCCCGACCCACCCGGTCGCCGACGGCATGCACTCCGCCATCGTCCGCGCGGTCAAGCCCGTCGGCACCGAGAAAGCCGCCGCCCAGGCCGTATGAGGCGAGGCACACCACGGGGGTCGGCGCCTGCGACACCCAAACGAGATACTGACTGGTCGGTATGTCCCAGGTGTCCGGGGGCGCCCCGATCCGCCCCCGGACCCTCCCTCGCTCAATCGGTGAGCGGGCCGAACTCCTTGCGGGTGTCCACGGGCTTGCCGAAGAGCTGCCACCGTTCGCCCTTGAACCGCATCAACTGCAGCGTCTCGATGGGGAAGGCGTCGTCCGGCCCGGTGGACAGGGTGACCCCGGGCAGCAGCATGCCCACCTTCACGTCCTTGAGGTTGCGTACCGCGTCCCGCAGCCCCTCGCGGGTCGGGCACTTCATCGCGTCCAGGGCCTTGTGCAGGCTCGACGCGACGGCCCAGCCGTAGGCGTTGAACTGGTTGGCCGGGTCGGTGTCCGGTGCGTACTTGTGCATCGCGTCCTGATACGTCTTCACCTCCGGGTCCTGCGCCCACCGCGGGTCGGCCGGGTCCTTGAAGTACGTGGCGGACACCACCCCTTGGACGTTCTTGAAGCCGACCGGCTTGAGCACGGCGGCGGACGAGGCCACGTTGTTCACGATGTGCAGCGGATTCCACCGGGTGTTCTTGGCATCGGCGGCAAGGGCCTGGCTGCCGAACTTGGGCGTGGTGACATCCAGCAGCACATCCGCCTTGGAGCGGGCGAGACTCGTCATCTGCGCAGAGACGGACGGGTCGGTGACCTCGTAACTCTCCTCCGCGACCACCTTGACGCCGCTGCCGGCGACGGCCTTCTTGAACCCGCCGAGCAGGTCCTTGCCGAAGTCGTCGTTCTGGTAGAGGACCGCGACCTTCGCCTTCGGCTTCTCGTCCTTGAGGTACTTGGCGTACATGCGTGCCTCGGCGACGTAGTTGGGCTGCCAGCCGATGGTCCAGGGGTGTTTGGTGTCCGTGCCCCAGACGGAGGCGCCGGTTGCGACAAAGGGCTGCGGCACCTTCTGCTGGTTGAGGTAGTCCCACACGGCCGCCGTGGAGGGAGTGCCCAGGGTCTGGAAGACGGCGAAGACTTTCTCCCGCTCGACCAGCCGGCGGGCCTCCTCCACCGCCTTGGGCGGCTGGTAGCCGTCGTCTCGGACGACGAACTCCACCTTGCGCCCGCCGACGCCGCCGTGGTCGTTGACGTACTGGAAGTAGGCACCGACGCCCTTGCTGATGGTGCCGTAGGCGGAGGCGGGCCCGGACAGCGGGTAGATCCCGCCCAGCTTGATGGTCTTGCCGGTGATGCCCGTGGTCTGCTGGCCCTTGCACGCGCCGCCGGCGACGGTGCCCTGGTCGTCATGACCTCGCTGGGTGCTGCAGGCGGTCGCGGTGAGCAGCGCGGCGGTCGCTGCCGCGGCCGCCCGCAGAGCGGTGATGTTGCGCATGTGATTCATTCCTTTTCCGTGCGGGGCGGTGCGCCCACGGGTTCGGCCTCGACAGATGCGGGATCCGCAGGAGTGGGGGGCGCGGAGGGTTCGGACGTGGACTCGGGTGCGGACTCCGCCACCGGCAATCGGTCGGACGGGGCTGCGCGGGCGCGGCGACGGGCGATGGCACCCCCGGCCCGGCTCGCCAGGCCGGCCAGCCCGGTCGGAGCCACGAACATCACCGCGATGATCAGCAGGCCGAACACCACACCGGGTGCCGCCTCACTGAGGTCCTGGGCCACGCTCGGTACGTACATCACGAACGCCGCACCGAGCAGCGGCCCGTACAGCGAAGCGAGCCCACCGACCACCAGGCCGGCCAGCAGCGTGATGGACAGGACGAAGCTGAAGGAGTCCGGCGAGACGAAGCCGATCACCCAGGTGTACAGGCACCCCGCGACGCCCGCGAACATCGCGCTCCATGCGAAGGCGAAGGTCTTGTGCAGCGACAGCCGCACGCCCATGATTTCGGCCGCGCTCTCGTTGTCCCGCACCGCGAGCAGTGCGCGTCCGACCCGGGAGCGCAGCAGGTTGCGGGCCAGGAGCAGCGCCACCGCGGCGACGGCGAGGACGACGAAGTACGTCCACTGGTCCTCGGCCAGCCCGCTCCAGGCCGGTGGCTGCGGCTTTTCCACCGTCAGTCCCATGGAGCCGCCGGTCACGGCCTCCAGCCGCTTGAGCAGCGGTGGCAGGAACACTGCCAAGGAGAGGGTGACCAGCGCCAGGTACAGGCCGCGCAGCCGCAGTGCGGGCACCCCGAAGCCGAGTCCCAGCAGGAAGCATGCCGTGGCCGCGACCGGCAGGGTGGCCAGGTGGCCGGTGTCGAACCGGTCGAGCATGATCGCCGCGGTGTAGGCGCCGGCCGCGAAGAACGCGCCGTGGCCGAGCGAGATCTGTCCGCCGAATCCGACGAGCAGGTTCAGTCCGGCCAGCGCCACGGCGTACACCAGCACCATGCTCAACTGGAAGACCTGGAAGGGGGCGAAGTAGAAGGGCACGGCCAGGGCGACGGCCGCCGCGAGCAGCGCGGTGAGCGCGAGGCGCGCGAGCCGGGTGCGGTCGAGGACCGCGGTCATCGTTCTCATGCCCGCTCCACCGCCGCACGTCCGAACAGGCCCTGGGGCCGCACCAGCAGCACCGCGAGGATGATCACCAGGGGTACGCCGACCTTCAGATCGGCGCCGATGACGTCCACGTAGGCGCCCGCCAGCGTCTCGGCCACTCCCACGAACAGGCCGCCGACGACCGCTCCCACCGGGCTGTCGAAGCCCCCGAGGGTGGCCGCGGCGAACGCGTAGATGAGCACCCCGCCCATCATGTTCGGCTCCAGGAACAGCACCGGAGCGACCAGTACGCCCGACACCGCGCCGACCGTCGCGGCCAGCCCCCAGCCGAGCATCAGCACCCGGCTCACGCGGATGCCCGACAGCCGGGCGGATACGGGGTTGCCGGCGACCGCCCGCATCACCAGGCCGATCGAGGTGTGCTGGAAGAGCAGATACAGCAGGCCCATCACCGCGGCCACCACGCCGATGATCCCGAGGGTGGACCAGTCCATGCTCACCCCTGCCAGGTCGATCCCGCCGTCGGGGAACGGCTGCGGGAAGTCCTTGACGGTGAACGACCAGATCAGACCGGCCGCCGCGTTGACGAAGATGAACAGGCCCACGGTGACGATGACCACCGTCAGTTCGGGGGCACCCTGCACGGGGCGGATGACGATCCGCTCCACCAGCATGCCGCCGGCGAAGGACACGGCCAGGGTGACCGGCAGCGCCAGCCAGAACGGCATTCCGGACGCCATCAGTTGCCAGGCCACGTACGTGGAGAGCATCGCGAGTTCGCCCTGCGCGAAGTTGACGATCCCTGTGAACCGGTGGATCAGTACCAGGGCCAGTGCCAGGCTGGCGTACACCGCCCCGGAGCCGATCCCTTCCACCACTTGCTGGAGCAGATCCGTCAACGCGCTCACCCGCCCTTCCCGGAGCGGGCCGGAACGCCGAGATACACCTCGGCGACCTGCCCGTCCTCGCGGATCTGCGCGGCCGGTCCCGACAGCACCAGGCGGCCGGCCTCCAGCACGTGGGCCTGATGCGCGATGTCCAGCGCGAGCTGGGCGTTCTGCTCGACGACGACCACGGTGGTGCGCTCCTCCTCGTTGATGGTGCGGACGATCTCGAACAGCTCACGCGTGACCAGGGGCGCGAGCCCCAGCGACGGTTCGTCCAGCAGGAGCAGCGCGGGCCGCAGCATCAGTGCCCTGCCGATGGCGAGCATCTGCTGCTCGCCGCCGCTGAGACTGCCCGCGGCCTGCCGGGACCGCTGGCGCAGCTTGGGGAAGTGGTCGTAGATCCGTTCCAGGTCCGCCGCCACGGCCGCACGCTCGCCGCGGCCGCGCCACCGGCCCCGGGTGCGCAGGTGCGCACCGATGCGCAGGTTTTCCTCGACGGTCAGCTCGTTGAAGGTGCCGCGGCCCTCGGGCACGTGCGCCACACCGAGCCGGGCGGCCTGCTCCGGGGAACGGCCCAGCAACTCGGCACCGTTCAGGGTCACGGATCCGCGGCCGCGGATCATGCCGCACAGGGCTCGCAGGGTTGTGGTCTTGCCCGCGCCGTTGGGTCCGAGGACGGCGCACACCTCGCCCCGGGCGACGGAGAAGTCCAGGCCGTGGAGCACCCGGGCCTGGCCGTATCCGGCATGCAGGCCGGAGACCTTCAGGAAGTCCCGCTCCGCGCTCGCCCCGGCCTCGGTGCCGTCGATGGGAGGCCCGCTCACGCCGCCACCCCCAGGTACGCCTCGATGACGGCCGGATCGCGCTGGATCTCCTCCGGCGGGCCCTCGGCGATCTTGCGCCCGAAATCGAGGCACACCACCTTGTCGCACAGACCCATCACGAACCCCATGTGGTGCTCGACCACCACGAGCGTGACGTCGAAGTCCCGGCGCACCGCCCGGACCAGATCAGCGAATTGGCCGACCTCGCCGTGGCTGAGACCGTTGACGGGTTCGTCGAGCAGCAGGAGCCGGGGCCGAACCGCGAGGGCTCTTGCGAGTTCGACGCGTTTGAGCGTGCCGAACGGCAGCCCGGAGGCGGGATGGTCGGCGACATCCTCCAGGCCGAGCCGTCGCAGCAGTTCGTCCGCCCGATCACGCAGTTCCGCCTCCTCCCGCCGGACGCGGGGCAGCCGGAGCGCCGCGGCGAGGTGTCCGGTACGCCCCCGGCTGTGGGCGCCGACCATGACGTTCTCCCGGACCGTCAGCCGCGCGAACAGGCCCAGGTTCTGGAAGGTGCGGGCGATGCCGCACCCGGCCACGGCGTGGGGCGCCACGGCGAGCAGGTCCTCCCCGTCGAACGACACCGTCCCCGCGTCGGGGGCGCAGCGCCGGGTGAGGCAGTTGAACAGCGTGGTCTTGCCGGCTCCGTTCGGCCCGATGAGCCCCACGGCGGTGCCCGGCTCGACGGTGAACGCGACACCGTCCAGTGCCGTGATGCCGCCGAAACGCACGGTGATACCGTCGACCGTGAGCATGAGTGACGCCCCTTCCGACGTGCTGGGATGTGGGCGAGCGTCACAGTAGGTGGGGGCCTTCCCGGCGCACATTGGGTGCGAGCACCCAACTTCGGGTCCGCAGACCTGTGCGCGGCGCACAATGCCTCGCACATCTCCCCCGCCGGGCCTGTTGACGGGACACGAGGACGCGACCAGGATCTGCGCATGCCTCGCGGTCTCACCCTGGGCACCCCAGGTCTGTCCGAACCGCTGCTCCAGGAGCGGCGGCGGATCCTGCGCGCCGTCGAGGAGCGGCTGGAGGACGTGGTGGAGACCGCCGTTGCCGTGATGCGTGCCGAGATCCCCTCGTACGCGCTCCAGAGCGAGCCGTTCTTCGACGACGTACGCGACCAGGTGCTCACGCACTACCGCATCAAGCTGGCGGCGCTGGCCGGTGACCGGGAGATCGCCCCGGAGGACCTGGGCTTCAGCCGCGCGGCGGCCATGCGCAGAGCGCACGCGGGGTTCGCCCTGGAGGACTGGATGAGCGCGTTCCGGATCGGCCGACAGGTCTTCTGGGACGCGATGGTGGCCGACGTGGGCACCTCGGAGGCGGCACACCAGGCCGCGCTGTCCCTGGTCACCCCCATGATGCGGTACGTGGACTATGCCAGCACGCACGCGGCGCAGGCCTATGTGGAGTACCAACAGCACGTGGTCGCGGACGCGGATCGCGAGCGCCGGGACCTGCTGGAGCAGCTCCTGGCGGGCGTGGCACCGACGCGGGGTCCGCTGCTGGCCGCGGCACAGGCGTACGGCATCGGACCGCACTCACCGATGATGGTGGTGGTGGCGGTCTGCGACAGCAATATTTCCAGCGGAGACCTCGCCGCCGCCGAAAGCGGCTACGCCACCAGCGCGGCGATCAGCGTCGCCGGCGTCTGGGCCAGCAGGACACTCGTCGTCGTGCGCCAGGGCGAGGTGGTGGCCGTACCCGTGATGCGCGCCGGCATGGACGAAGAGGACATGTGCAGCCACTTCGAGGGCGTGCAGCAGCGGCTCGGCCGCAAGGGAACCGTGCTGTCCATGGGCATCAGCACGGTCGCCCGGGGCGCGGCCGAACTGCCGCGCGCCTACCAGGAGGCGCGGGCCGCCCTCGACCTGGTGCCGATGGGGGGCGGGGTGGCGGCGCTGCCGCGGCTGTCCCCCTTCGACTACCTGGCGTTGCGCGCCGACGACCTCGCCCGCCAGCTGGTCGATCCCCGGGTGCGTGCGCTGCTGGACGAGGACCGCAGACGCGGCGGGACGCTGGCGGCCACCATACGGGCGTTCGCGGAGGCGGACCTGAACCTGCGGCTGGCCGCCGACCGGCTGCGGGTGCACCACAACACGGCGCACTACCGCTTGCGCCGTATCGAGGAACGCACCGGATGCAATCCACGCCGGATCGCGGACCTCCTGGAACTGCTGGTCGCCCTCGCCATCCGCGACGAGGCCGGGGAAGGTGAGGACTGCCCGTGAGTGGCATCGTTGAGCCTGCGCAGACCGAGGTGGCGGCACGCCATCGGCCCGGCGAGCACGGAACTTCCGGCGTGCCGGAGGAACCCGGCGAGCCGGACCTCCCCCTCCGACGCGCCCTCCTGGACGCGGCGTTGAAGGTGTTCACCGAGCGCGGCTACGCCGATGCCGGCCTCGCCGAGATCGCGGCGCACTCCGGCATCCCCGTGGGCAGCCTCTTCCAGCACTACGGCGGCAAGCGCGGACTGTATCTGGCGCTGTGGGAGGAGTTCCGGGAGGAGCAGGAACGCCGGACCGCGGCAGCGCTGGCCGCGGCGCGCAGCCGTGGGGTGGACGACCCCGTCGCCGTGTTCACCGCGGGCGCGCGGGCCTACCTGGACGGCATCTGGAACAACCGGCCGCTCGGCAGACTCCTCGCCGAGGACGACGGTCCGGCGGGCTTCGACACGCTGCGCCGCCAATGGGACCGGGCCTGGGTACGGCGCAACGCCAGACTGCTGCAGGTGGACGAGCGGCACCGTGCGGGCCGGGTCAGGGTGATCGTGCTGACGACGGTCATCGGAGGAGCGGCGCGCGAGCTGGGCGACTGCGCGGACGAGACAGAGGCCCGGGAGATCGTGGACGAGGTGTGCGGCATCCTCACCCACCTGTCGACTCCGCCCGGCTGAACCGCGACGCCTGGCCCGGTCCTGTGCCGACCGGTGACTGACGCCTGCTCAGCAAGCCTTTGCTTTACGTGACTTGTACATGACCTTTGCTTGGCGGAGTCCGCCGTTCGTCTGTCCTTCACGCAGTCCCTGCTTGAGACTCCTAGGGTTGCCGCGCCGCTCCCCGTACGACCGTCACCCCTGCCCGGAGGACAGTCATGACCGCCGTCAAGGCTCCCAAGCGCACCAGTCGCCCGCTCGCCGCACTCGCCGGGGCCGTCGCCCTCACCGCCACGTCGATCGGTCTGTGGGCCGCGACGACCTCCCCCGCTCAGGCCGCCGCTCTCCCGACCCCGGACCACGTGGTGGTCGTGGTGATGGAGAACCACGCCTACTCGCAGGTCATCGGCAGCTCCAGCGCCCCGTACATCAACAACACCCTCAAGGCGGGTGGCGCCAACCTCACCCAGTCCTACGGCCTCACCCACCCCAGCGAGCCGAACTACTACATGCTCTTCTCGGGCTCCAACCAGGGCCGCACCGACGACAGTTGCGTCCCGGTGGGTTCCATCTCCGCGCCCAACCTCGCCTCCGAGCTGATCGCCGCCGGAAAGACCTGGGCGAGCTACAACGAGTCGCTGCCCAGCCAGGGCTCGACGACCTGCAGCAGCGGCAAGTACGCGCAGAAGCACAACCCGTGGTTCGGCTTCTCCAACGTGCCGACGAGCAGCGCGAAGACCATGACGCAGTTCCCGACCGACTACACGACGCTGCCGAAGGTCTCCTTCGTGATCCCGAACCTGTGCAGTGACATGCACGACTGTTCGGTCTCCACGGGCGACACCTGGATCAAGAACAACCTGGGTGCCTACGCCACTTGGGCCCAGACCCACAACAGCGTCCTCGCCGTCACCTTCGACGAGGACAACAGGCTGTCCGGCAACCGCATCCCCACCGTCCTCTACGGACAGCACGTCGCGCCCGGCAGCTCCAGCTCCACCACCTACAACCACTACAACGTGCTGCGCACCGTCGAGGACCTGGCCGGTCTGACCACGCACGCGGGCAACGCAGCCTCGGCATCCGACATCGCGGGCATCTGGAACTGACGCCCGTGTATCTCGCGGACTCCCGCAGCACCAAGCCCGCCGTCGCCCCGGACACCCGTCCGGGGCGGCGGCCGGCCGCTGTGCCCGGCACCGTGCTGGCCCTGGGCGCGGTCAGCCTGATCACGGACGTCTCCTCGGAGATGGTCACGGCCGTCCTGCCGCTCTACGTGGTGGCGGGCCTCGGCCTGTCACCCCTCGGGTTCGGTCTCCTTGACGGCATCAACAACGGTGTCGGAGCCCTGGTCCGGCTGGCCGGCGGCCACCTCGCCGACCGGGGAGGCCGCCGGCACAAGATCGTGGCGGGCGTCGGCTACGGCCTGTCGGCGCTGTGCAAGCCGCTGCTGCTGCTCGCCCACACCCTCCCCGTGATCAGCGCGGTGCTCGCGGCCGACCGCACCGGAAAAGGGCTGCGCACGGCCCCCCGGGACGCGATGATCTCGCTCGCCACCGAACCCGAGTACCGGGGACGGGCGTTCGGGGTGCACCGCGCCATGGACACCACCGGCGCGCTGCTCGGCCCGCTCGTCGCCTTCGCCGTACTGCGGGCCACCGTCGACGGCTACGACGCGGTCTTCGCGGTCAGCGGCTGCGTCGCCGTGCTCGGGGTCCTGGTGCTGGTGCTGTTCGTGCCCCGCCACATCTCCCCCGCCGGTCCCGCACAGCCGCCCGGGGCAGAGCGGCCGACGCTGCGCGCCGCCATCGGTCTGCTGCGCCGCCCGCAGCTGCGCCGGCTCACCGTGTGCGCGGCTCTGCTCGGCCTGACCACCGTCAGCGACTCCTTCCTCTATCTGCTGCTCCAGCGCGAAGAGGCCCTGCCTGCCGACCTGTTCCCGCTGCTGCCGCTCGGTACCGCCGCTGTCTTCCTGCTGCTCGCCGTCCCGCTGGGCGCACTCGCCGACCGCATCAGCCGCCGCCGGCTCTTCCTGGCCGGCCACGGCGTCCTGCTGCTCGGCTACGGCCTGGTGCTCAGCCCCTGGCGCGGTGTCCCGGCCGTGGTCGCCGTTCTCGTGCTGCACGGCACCTTCTACGCGGCCACCGACGGAGTCCTTGCGGCCGCCACCGCAGGGGCCGTACCGGCGCAACACCAGGGTGCCGGACAGGCGTTGGTCGGCACCGGCCAGGCGCTGGCCCGATTCACCTGCTCGCTCGCCTTCGGCGCGGCCTGGAGCCTGTGGGGCGGGCGCAACGCGCTGGCCGTCACCGCCCTCGCACTGGCCGTCAGCGCCGTCGTGGCCTGGTTCGTCCTCCGTACCGCCGATGAGGTGCCTGCATGAGAAGAACCACCCGCCTCGTGATCCTGCTGGTCGCCGTCGTGGTGCTAGGGAGCGTGGGCACCGGGGCGGTGCTGTACGCCGCCCACCGGTCGGGCATGCGTGACCAGCAGCAGGCGAACGGTCCGACCGTGCGGGCCGGTACCGTCTCGCTCCGGCCGGCCGGCGGCCGTCGGCTGCTGGTACGCAACCTGGCCTGGGGCCCGCACCGTGACGAGATCGCCACCGTGCCGGCCGACGATCCGCAGGGGCCGCGCACCGTGTCGGGCGTCAAGTGCCTGCGTTTCCACGCGGCGGCCGGTACCGGCATCTGTCTGCAAGCCGTGCACGGCACGCTGCAGGACACCTACCGGGCGGTGGTACTCGACTCGCAGCTGCACGAGCTGCACCACTTCCCGGCAGCAGGCATCCCCACCCGGGCCCGGGTCTCACCCTCCGGCCACCTGGTGGCCTGGACGGTCTTCGTCAGCGGAGACTCCTATGCCGGGACCAACTTCTCCACCCGCACCTCCATCGTCGACACCCGCACCTGGGCGATCGACGACAACCTGGAGACGTTCCGCGTCATCAAGGACGGCCGGACCTACCGCGCCGCGGACATCAACGTCTGGGGTGTCACCTTCGCCGACGACAACCGCTTCTACGCCACGCTGGCAACCGGCGGCCGTACCTACCTCGTGCGGGGTGACGTCGCCGCACGCACCCTGACCACCATGCACCGCAACGTCGAATGCCCTTCCCTCTCGCCCAACGGCACCCGGATCGCCTACAAGAAGCGCGTGCCGGGGGCCTCGTCCGACGCTCCCTGGCGGCTGTACGTCCTCGACCTGCGCACCATGAAGGAGACCGCGACCGCCGAGCAGCGCAACATCGACGACCAGGCCCTGTGGCGCGACGACTCCACCCTCGTCTACGCCCTTCCCGGCGACTACGGCTCGGACCTGTGGACCGTCCCCGCCGACGGCACCGGCACGGCCCGCCGACTGATGACCTCCGCCGTCGCCCCCGCCTACCTGGGGTGACAGGCCGCACAGCCTTCCGTGCGTCTCCCCTCACCCTTGACAAACCCCCTCGCACAGCTGCAATGCTGACCGACCAGTCGGTATGAAGGGGCGGACCGTGACCGAGTCGAGCATCTCCACCGCGGCGGGCCTGTTCGACGCGGTCGCGGCGGGCCCGCGCGAGGGTCGCCCGGTGCTGTTGCTGCACGGCTTCCCGCAGACGGGCCTGGCATGGCGGCAGCAGATCGCGACGCTCGCCGCGCAGGGATACCGGGTCGTGGCACCCGACCAGCGTGGATACTCCCCCGGGGCTCGCCCCGAACGGCCCGAGGACTACCGCATCAGCGTCCTGGTCGACGATGTGGTCGCGATCACGGAGGAGTTGGGCTGGGCCTCGTTCGATCTGGTCGGTCATGACTGGGGAGGCGCGGTGGCGTGGTGGACCGCCCAGGCCCACCCCGGCCGCGTACGCACCCTGACGGTTGTCTCGACCCCGCACCCGGGCGCCCTCGCCACCACTCTGCGCACCGACCCGGACCAGCGCGAACGCTCGCGCTACATGATCGACTGGCGCGAAACGCCCGCGACGGAAGAGCTCATGCTCGCCGACAACGCCAAGGCGCTTCGCTCCGTCTACGCCGGAAAGATCCCGCAGGACAGTGTCGAGGCCTACGTGCGGCACCTCTCCCAGCCGGGCGCTCTCACCGCGGCGCTGAACTGGTACCGGGCCGGCCGCCCTGACGGCGCGATCCGCGCCATCGACGTGCCCACGCTGTATGTCTGGAGCACGGAGGACAGCGCGTTCGGCCCGGCGGCCGCACAGGAGACGGGGCAGTGGGTCAACGGGCCGTACCGCTTCGAGACCCTCCAGGGCGTCAGCCACTGGGTCCCCGAGGAGGCGCCCGAGACGCTGAGCCGTCTGCTGCTCGAACATCTGCGCGCGCACGGCGAGTGAGGAACCTCAGCGAACACCCGTCTGCCGAATCCCGGAAGGTGACCCCCTTGAAGACAGCGCGAGCAGCCTGGCGCCGGCTCGAACCCGTGCACGGCATGATCTACTTCGCCCCCGAGGCAAGGCGGCGGTACGCGGAGCTCGGACTGGGCGGACGGGCCGGGTACTTCGCTTCCCGCAGCGCCGCCTTCGGCCGGGCATCCGCCGAGCTCGTCATCGCGACCTTCTACAACTTCAACCCCGATCTGGTACGGAAGGCGGTCCACGGGGTCTGGGACGCGACGACACCACAGCAGGTGCTGGACGCGCGGTACGCGGGCGCGAGTGAGGCCCTGCGGCGGGCCGGGATCCACGAACTCCCCGCTTTCGACGAGGTCTTGGCGCTGACGCGCAGGGCCGCCGAAGCAGCCCGCGAGTACGCTCAGGGCCGCCCGCTGTTCGCCGCGCATGCCGCGCTGCCCTGGCCGGACGAACCGGTACTGCAACTCTGGCACGCCCAGACGCTGCTCCGGGAGTTCCGTGGAGACGGCCATGTCGCGTGCTTGCTGACCGAGGGCGTGGGAGGCCTGGAGGCCTTGATTCTGCACGCCGCCACCGCCGAGGTCCCCGTCGACTTCCTCAAGGCGAGCCGCGCATGGCCCGAGGACGAGTGGGTCGCCACCAAAGAGCGCCTGCGCACGCGAGGTCTCCTCGACGGCGACTCCCTCAGTCCGGAAGGCGCACGCCTGCGCCGGCACATCGAGGACCGCACCGACCACCTGGCCCTCCCCGCCTACGCCGCCCTGGGTGACACCGACTGCGAGCGTCTTGCCGAACTCGCCGGCCCCTTCGGCCGCGCCGTCGTCGAAGCCGGCCTCCTCAAGGTCGGCTGACCTGGTCTTTCACCCGGTCCGTAGCCACACCGTGCCGCCACCGGCCGCTCACACGGAGTGCAAGTCCGCGTCGGCCGGAGTCGGCACACATGCCCGACGGGTTCTGTCGCGCATCTCCCGGGGGCTGAGGCCATAGCGCTGTCGGAAGGCCGTGCTCAGCGCGCTGGCCGAGGAGAACCCCGAGGCGTAGGCCAATTCCGTGATCGTCATGTGCTCACAGTCGGCGCACTGGAGGCGGTCGCGAACCAGGCGCAGACGCTCTTCACGGATCAGTCCACGAGGAGTGGTACCCACACACTGGAGGGCCAGCTGGATCTGGCGCAGGGACCAGCCGAGGGCGCGTGCCATGGACGCACCCGTGAGGCCGGGATCGGCCGCGTGGTCGCGGACGTAGCGCCGGACGAGCGCCTCGACCTCGATGAGATGGCCCGGGACGTCGGGGCGGTCGTCGCCGCAGGCGAGCATGCACAGAAGCTCGACGATGCGGTCGGAGATCGCGTCGAATGCCGTGGCGGTGAGTTGGTCGCGCTCCTCGTGCAGGGTGCGCACCATGCCGAGCACGATGCGGCCCAGCCCTCGGCCCAGATCGATTCCGGTGGCCAGCGGGGCCTTCCGGTTCAGCGGGCTGTCGATCTCCCGGGCCGGGATCGACAGGATGAATCCGTCCAAGGACGCGTCGTGGAGCAGTTCGAAGGGCGCGCCCAGCGTCAGCAGGCTGCCCGTCCCCGGCGTCAGCCGTGTCTCCTGGTCGTCCTGCCGCAGGACCACCTCGCCGGCGAGCGGGAGGACGAACCGGTAGTCGGGGTCGGGTTTCTGGCGGATCAGGCCGGGAGTGCGGACGTACTCGATCTGGTCGCTGCGCCATTTGACGAGCTGGTAGTTGTCACTGCGTTGCCGGACCAGCTCGCCCCGGAAGGTGTCGGGTTGGGTGAACCGGTAGTCCATGCGCGTCTGGTAGACGTCGATGCGCTCGCTCCAGAGGTCGGTCCCCTCGCGCGACGAGACCTCTCCGGTCCTGGTCGTCTCCACGAAGTAGCTTCCCGCGGACAACCCATCTCCTCCGCTGCGACGCGTCACGACGACGTTTGACGAGCGGCGTCGTGTCCTTCGCCGCCATCGGCCGTTACGCGTAGTCAGACTAGGGCAACAGCCGGTCCCCGTAAGGCAATCTCAGCCGTTTGGCATATGCCAAAGGTAAGCCGGTCGCCTGAAACGTCTCATCCGGCCTGTTTGCGCCTGGTGACAACTTCCTTGCGCGCACGCACAAGTACGGGCGCGGAACCGTCGCTACCGTCAAGCGCCCGTCAACTCACGTCCGTCTTTGAGGACTTCATGACCGAACAGATACCGGAAGCGGTGTTCTGGTGCCTGGCCGTATGCCTGTTCGCCGTCACCGTGCTGCTGGTGCGCCAACGCGGGATCACCGCACGGCAGCGCCGTCGCAACGCCGAACTCGCGGACGGCCTGCGGGCGCGGGACGAGGAAGTACGTCACCTCGTGTCCGCCCGGCTGCCGGCCCTGGAGGATGCGGCCCGGCAGCGGTCCCCGGCCGTCGGTCCGCTCGACACCCGGCTCGCCGACACGGAGTTCGCCAAGTGCCTGGACGAGGTGCTGGCACGGTTCGCCGGAGCCGTCGAGGACGCGCAGTCCCGTGCCGACCAGTCCGCGAAGGCCGCCCTGAAGGCGTCCATGCGATCCATCCAGGCCCTGGCCAACGAACAGCAGGTGTCCATCGCGGAGATGCAGGACCGGCACGACCACCCCCACGTGCTGCGCGACCTGCTCGAAATCGACCACACCAACGCCCAGTTCGGCCGCCGGGCCCAGGCCATCGCCGTGCTCTGCGGCTCGTGGCCCGGCCGTCAGCGTGCCACCTCCGCACTCATCGAGGTCGTACGCGGCGCCACCTCCCGCATCCGCGACTACCGGCGCATCCGCATCCACGGCGAGGTCGCCATCGCCGTGGCCAGCCGGACGGTGGAACCGGTGGTACTCGCGGTCGCCGAGCTGCTCGACAACGCCGCACGCCACTCTCAGCCCAATACGACCGTCGAGGTCACCATCCAGGCGGTGCACAACGGCGCCTGCGTGGTGATCGACGACGCAGGCGTCGGCATGGACGGCCAGGCCGCCGGGCATGCCGCCGAACTGCTGAGCGGCGGGCACACCTCTGACGTCACCCGGCTCGGCGACCCGCCCCGGTTCGGCTTCGCGGTCATCGGGGTGCTCGCCAGGCGCTACGGCTTCAACGTCTCCGTGGACACGGTCTCCCCCTACGGCGGCGTACGCGCCGTACTGTTCCTGCCGTCCGCCCTGCTCACACACCTGGACGCCACGCCCGAGCGGCAGCTGTCCGCCGCGCCGGCCGCACCCACCCCTGATGCGGCGCCCGCCCGGAGCACGGACTCCCCCACCGTGTCCGCCCCCGCATCCCCTGCCGCGACCACGGCAGTGCCAACGGCACACGCACTACCGGCTGCCGACCCGGAACCCGACCCCGGCACCACGGAGGCGACCACGTCCGGAGGCCTGCCCAAACGCCGTCGCCGTGCCCTCCGCGAAACCGCCGTACAGCCCGCTCCCCCTCCCGCCGACGAGGTCGGCGGACGCTCCGCCGAGGAGAACGCCCGGCGCATGGGCGCCTTCGCCCGCGGCACCCGCTCCGGCCGGTCCGCCCAGCACACCCCCCAGGAAGACGAAGGGAACAGCCACGAATGACCGGGCCCACCAACAACGAGTTGGGCTGGATGTTGGACGACGTGCTGAAGGTGCCGGAGGCGCTCCACGCGATCCTGCTCTCCGCCGACGGCATGCTCCGCGCCTACTCCAAGGACATCGACCGGGACGATGCCGAGCGGCTGGCCGCGGGCCTGTCCGGAGTCCAGTCGATCAGCCGCAGCACGGCCGAGTTCTGCGGCACCCCGCACACCCCGTGGCGACAGACCCTGATCGAGTTCGCGCACGGCTACGTGTTCCTCGTCGCCGCCGGGGAAGGCGCCTACCTCGCGGTCTCCACCAGCCAGGACGTGGACATGGAGGCGGTGACGTACCGCATGCACAAACTCGTCGACCGGCTCGGCAAGGAGCTGACCAGCCCGGCGCGGCAGGACACCGGCAGCCCGGCATGACTCCCCGGCGCCGGCCCGCAGACAGGCTGGTGCGGTCGTACGTCATCACGGACGGCCGCGCCCAGCCCTCCCGCAACACCCTGGACCTGGTCACGCTGCTGATCGCCACCGACGATCTGCCGCTGACCGGGCTCAACCCGGAAAAGCGCAGGCTCATGGAACTGTGCCGGCCGGGAGCACTGTCCGTCGCCGAGGTGGCCGGCCACCTCGGCCTCCCGGTCGGCGTCACCAAAGTCCTGATCGCCGACCTCATGGACAGCGGTCACATCGTCACCCGCGCGCCCATCCCCGCAGCCCGGCCGACCGACGCCCGAATCCTCCAGGAGGTGCTCGATGGGCTCCGCGCCCGCCTCTGAACACGCCGCCGGCAACCTGTATCTGCGCCCCAGCGTGCAGACCGCGGCCAAGCTGCTGGTCGTGGGCCACTTCGCGGTCGGCAAGACCACCCTCGTCGGCGCGCTCTCCGAGATCCGGCCGCTGCGCACCGAGGAGGTCATGACCGAGGCCGGCGCACTCGTCGACGACCTGGCCGGCATGAAGGACAAGACGACCACCACCGTCGCCCTGGACTTCGGCCGTCTGACCCTCAACGACCGCCTGGTGCTCTACCTCTTCGGCACCCCCGGCCAGCAGCGCTTCACCCAGCTGTGGCAGGACATGACCCGCGGCGCGCTCGGCGCCCTCGTCCTCGCCGACACCCGTCGGCTGAGCCAGTCCTTCGAGGTCATGGGCGTACTGGAGGAGCTCGGACTACCGTACGCGGTCGCCCTCAACCAGTTCGACGACGCACCCTCGTACGACCTCGACGAGATACGCGAGGCCCTCGACCTGCTCCCCGAGACCCCGCTCGTCCGCTGCGACGCCCGCGACCGGATCTCGTCCACACACGCCCTGATCGCCCTCGTGGAATACCTCCTGACCCGCACCGGCAAACTGGAGAACGCGTGACCTCGCCAACACCACCACCGCGCTGCCCCGCCCACGAGCCCCTGTACGGGCCCGAGTTCGCGGCCGACCCCGCGGCCGCCTACCGACGGCTGCGGGCCGCGGGCCCGATCGCGCCGGTCGAACTCGCGCCCGGCGTACACGCATCGCTCGTCGTCGGCTACGAGGCGGCCCTGCACGTCCTGCGCAGCCCCGAGACCTTCTCCAAGGACCCCCGCCGCTGGCAGGACCTGGCGGACGGCACCGTTCCCATGGACAGCCCGGTCGTCCCGATGATGATGTACCGGCCGAACGCCCTGTGGACCGACGGAGCCGAGCACCGCAGACTGCGCGACGCGATCACGGACAGCCTGGCCCAGGTGGATCCCAACACGCTGCGCGGCTACGTCGAGGCCAGTGCCGACACCCTGATCGACCGGATCGCGCCGGCCGGGAAGGCCGACCTGCTCGGCGAGTACGCCCAGGTCCTGCCGCTGCTGGTGTTCAACCGGCTGTTCGGCTGCCCGCCCGAGTACGGGGTGCGGCTGGTCGAGGGGATGTCCGGGATCTTCGACGGCGTGGACGCCGAGAAGGCGAACGAACTGCTCGCCACGACCCTGCTCGACCTCGTGACACTGAAGCGGGCCCGGCCCGGGCAGGACGTCACGTCCTGGCTCATGGCCCATCGCGCCGCACTGACCGACGAGGAGATGGTCCACAGCCTGGTCCTGCTGATGGGCGCGGGCACCGAGCCCCAGCAGAACCTCATCGCCAACAGTCTGCGGCTGCTGCTGTCCGACGACCGGTTCGAAGGCACCCTGTCCGGCGGCAGCCTGCCGGTGGAGGACGCCCTGGACGAGGTGCTGTGGACCGACCCGCCCATGGCCAACTACGCCGTGCACTATCCCGTGCACGATGTCGTCCACGACGGGGTGACACTGCGGGTGGGCCACCCGATCGTGGTCAGCCTGGCCGCCGCCAACACCGACCCGTCCCTGACGTCGGATCAGCGCGCGGGCAACCGCGCCCATCTGGCCTGGAGCGCGGGCCCGCACACCTGCCCGGCCCAGAGTCCGGCCCGGCTGATCGCGGCGGTGGCGGTCGAGAAGCTGCTCGACCGCCTCCCCGATGTCGAACTGGCCGTCCCTGTCGAGGAGTTGACCTGGCGGCCCGGCCCCTTCCACCGGGCGCTGGCCGCGCTTCCCGTCGTCTACCCGGCGGCCCCGTTCCTGCCACCCGCCGAGCCCACCTCGGACGACGATCGGTCCACGCGGCGCAAGAGTTCCTCATCGGACGTACGTCCGCCCACGGCGCCGCCGGCAAGCCGGACGGGCCGCGGCTGGTTGACGCGGCTGCTGTCCTGGTGGCGCGGGGAGTGATCAGGACAGCAGTGCGGGAAGGGCGCGGTGGCCGTTGGAGATGAAGGAGTCGACGGGCTCCAGTTCCCCCTCCTTGGCGAGACGGAGCCCGGGGAAGCGGTCGAAGAGCGCCGGGAGCGCGATCCGGGCCTCCAGCCGCCCCAGCGGGGCTCCCAGGCAGAAGTGCACGCCGTAGCCGAACGCCAGATGCTCCTTGTCGGCGCGGGCGACGTCGAACCTGTCGGCGTCCGCGCCGTACTTCTCGGGGTCACGTCCGGCGGCCGCATACGCGGCGAGGATCGCCTCCCCCTTGCCGATCACCACTCCGGCCGGGCCGCCGAACTCCTCCATGCCGAGGTCCTCCACGGCGTACCGCAGCGGCAGGCTGGCCACCGGCGCCTCCACCCGCAGCGCCTCCTCGATCGCGTCGTCCCAGGAAGCACCGCCCGAGCGGACCTGGGCGAGCTGCTCCGGGTGGGTGAGCAAGAGGTGGATGGCGTTGTCGATGAGATTGACCGTGGTCTCGTGGCCGGCGCTCACCATGAGTACCAGGGTGTCGAGCAGCTCCTGCTCGCTCAGCCGGGTGTCGCCCTCGTCGTCGCGGGCCGCGATGAGGGCCGAGGCCAGGTCGTCGCCGGGCGACCGCCGTTTGAGGGCCACCAGCTCACCGAGCGCCGCGTAGAGCCGGGCGTAGATGTCCGTGACCTCCTCCGGGCTGGCGGAGGTGTGGAAGATGCCGTCCACAACGGCCCGGAGTTCCTCGCCCTGCTCCTCGGGCAGCCCGAACAGCTCGCTGATGACCTGGATCGGCAAGGGGTAGCAGAACCCCTCCCGCAGATCGACCACCGAATTCCGCCGCCCGGCCTCCTCCAGTCCGTCGAGCAGCGTCTTGGTGATCTCCTCGATCCGGGGCTGGAGCGCCGCGGTGCGTCGGGCGGTGAACGCCTTGGCGACCAGAGCGCGCAGCCGTTTGTGCTCACCGCCGTACGCGGTGAACATGTTCTGCACCGCGACCCAGGTGAACAGCGGCCATTCCGGGGAGATTTCACCGTTGATCCACCGTGGCCAGTGGCGGCGCGGGTCCTTCGACACCCGTGGGTCGGTGAGCAGGCGTTTGAGCAGCTCCGGACTGCTGACGGCCCATGCCTCGACACCGTCCGGAAGTTCGACGAGGGTCACTGGTCCCCTCTCGCGGATCCGGGCAGCCTCGGCGTGGATGTCACGGCCGGTCGCGTCGATGACTAAGGGGCGGGGGTCTCCCATCGCGGCCTCCCTGGCACTCGGACTTCTGTACGAGCCGTAAAGCTACTTGGCCGTAGCCTGTCCGCACGAGACCGCCTGCGGCGCGCTGCGTACCGCCACAACTTCCGTGCGCGTGGCTGCAAGTCGGGCGGCGCCGCGGCCCGAATCCCAGGTTTCGCCGAACCCATGACTCACGATCAGGTGGCGTCCGGAGCCCGGCAATCGCCAGGATTCGCGCGCGCCCCCGAGTCCGGCAGGTAGCTCGCGAGGCCGCGCAGGATGATCTCCAGGCCGATGTCGAACCTCTCGTCGGAGGAGTCCGTCACCATCAGTCCGGCCAGGGCGCGCAGATGGGGGAAGTCCGCTGCAGGCAGGGATGCGAAGTAGTTCTGCATCTCGTCGGCCATCTCGCGCCAGTCGGGGCGGGCCATGGAGGGATCGTCACCGCTCTGCTGGGCGGCCCGGTCCTGCCACATGCCCTCCTCCAGGACGAACCCGTCGATGTACGTGGAGATGAGGTCACCCGCCTCCGCGGCGATGCGGTCGGGCAGCCCGGCGGTCCGGAAGACGGCGAGCAACGCCTCGACGTGCGGCAGCAGTTCGGCGGTGAAGGGGACGTGCCCCATGGAGATCCGGGCCATGTCCCGGTGGGACTGCAGGCGCTGCCGTACGGAGCGGGCGAAGTCCCGCAGTTGGTCCTGCCACCGCTCGGGGTCGGGTGCGGGCATCTCGAAGCTGTCGAAGAGCCGTGTGTACATCAGCTCCAGAAGGTCGTCCTTGGAGCTGACGTGGGCGTAGAGGGCGGAGACCGTGACCCCCAGCTCGGCCGCCACCTGGCGCATCGACAGCCCGTCGAGCCCCTGGCGGTCCAGCACGGTGAAGGCGGCCTCGACGACTCGTTCGCGCGACAGCGGGGCGCGCGCGGGGGCGACGCGGGCGCGAACGGGGCGCTCGCGCTCCCAGGGGGACGGCGGAGGGGGTGCGGGGGTGCCGGCGGCCGCGTCGGTCATGAGGACAGTCTAGGTGTCGGGAGAACAGTGTTCTTCCGGAGCGAGCGGCGTTCACCTGACCCCCAGACGCGATATATCTTGCTCGCGTCCAAAGTTACGCTATATCTTAATGAACACCGTTCTCCAGGTGAGCACTGTTCTGTTACGGTGAACAGCGTTCTCTCGATTCGAGCGCCCAGTCGCCCGTCTCCGCGGGCCTTTCACGAGGAGTTCCGATGTCCACCACCGGTGTCGCGTCCGCCGAGACGCCCATCGACTCACCAGCGCCCTACCGATGGCGCTGGGCTGCGCTCTTCGTGATCCTCGCGGCCGAGGTGATGGATCTCCTCGACGCCGTCGTCACGAACATCGCAGGCCCCTCCATGCGGGCCGACCTGGGCGGCGGTGCGTCCACCCTGCAGTGGCTCGCCGCCGCATACACGCTCTCGATGGCCGTCGGGCTCGTCACCGGAGGGCGGCTCGGGGACATCCACGGGCGCCGCCGGATGTTCCTGGTGGGAGCCGCAGGCTTCACCCTGGGGTCGCTGCTGTGCGCGACGTCCGCGTCGCCCGAGATGCTGATCGCCGCACGCGTCGTACAGGGACTGTTCGGCGCCGTGATGCTGCCGCAAGGCCTCGGCATGATCAAGGAGATGTTCCCGCCGAAGGAGTCGCAGAAGGCCTTCGGCATGTTCGGCCCGGTCATGGGACTGTCCGCGGTGTGCGGGCCGATCCTGGCGGGCTGGCTCGTCGATGCCGACTACTTCGGCACGGGCTGGCGGATGATCTTCCTGATCAACCTGCCGCTGGGCGCCGCGGCCATCCTCGGTGCCCTGCGCTACCTGCCGAGGGGCCGGTCCGAGAGCAAGCCGCGCCTCGACATCCCCGGCATGCTCCTGGTCTCGCTGGCCGCGCTGCTCATCATCTTCCCGCTGGTCCAGGGCCGTGAGTACGACTGGCCCATGTGGACGTTCCTGATGATGGCCGCCTCGGTGGTCGTCTTCGTCGCCTTCGCCACGTACGAGTCGCGCCGCAGCAAGGCCGGCCGGGACCCGCTGGTCGTCCCCAGCCTCTTCCGCAAGCGTGGATTCAGCGGCGGCATGACCCTCGGCCTGGTCTTCTTCTCGACCATGCAGGGCTTCATGCTGGTGTTCAACCTCTACACCCAGATCGGCCTCGGCTACTCGCCGCTCAAGGCCGGACTGGTGATGGTGCCCTGGTCGGGCGGCATGATCGTCGGCTTCGGGATCGCTCAGGGCGTCGCCCGGTTCGGACGCGCCGTCCTGCAGGCGGGCACGCTGGTCATGGCCCTCGGCGTGTTCGGCGTGTGGCTGACCCTCGACCTGGTGGGAAGCGGCGTCGGCCCCTGGCAGCTCCTGCCGTCCCTCCTCGTCACCGGCATCGGGATGGGACTGCTCATGGCGCCGTTCTTCGACATCGTGCTCGCCAGTGTCGAGCAGCACGAGACAGGCTCTGCGTCCGGCACGATGACCGCGATACAGCAGCTCGGCGGCGCCTTCGGCGTAGCCGTCCTCGGCACCGTGTTCTTCGGTCTGCTGGGCGGTGGGATCGCCTCCGCCGTCGACCACCACTCGGACGGCCTGCGCGGGCAGCTGGCCGCGGCGCACGTCGCGCCCGCCGCTCAGGAACGCATCGTGGCGGACCTGCGTACCTGCACCTCGGACCGGGCCGTGGCCAAGGATCCTGCCGCGACCCCGGCGTCCTGCACGCGCCTGGAGAAGGACACTGGGCCCGCCATGTCCTCACCTCAGGCCGGTGACCGGATACCCGCCGCGCTGAAGGCCACCGCGTCGTCGTCCTTCCGGACCGGTTTCGGCTCCGTCATGAAGACGCTGCTGTGGATCGTCGACGGCATGCTCGCCCTGACCTTCCTGCTCGCGTTCCTCCTGCCGCGCCACGCACGCCCCGAGGGGTCCGCGGGACACTGAGCCATGGCGGGCCGGCAGGCACGGAATTGTTTGCACGCTTCAGGTGCTGATGGAGCCGGAAGGTACGGGATGCCGGCGGCAGGCAAGCCGAGCAGCCCGGGTGACCGACGAAAGACATCGAAGGGGCCGAAATGGCAGCGCAGACGCAAAGGGCCGTACTGGCGGGCGGATGTTTCTGGGGGATGCAGGACCTCGTCCGCCGGCTCCCGGGCGTGACAGCGACCCGGGTCGGATACGCCGGGGGTGACGTGCCGAACGCGACGTACCGTAACCACGGCACCCACGCGGAGGCCATCGAGATCCTTTTCGACCCCGAGAAGACCGACTACCGCGCGATCTTGGAGTTCTTCTTCCAGATCCACGACCCGAGCACCAAGAACCGCCAGGGCAACGACATCGGTCTCAGCTACCGCTCGGCGATCTACTACGTGGACGACGAGCAGAAGAGGATCGCGGAGGACACCATCGCGGACGTGGACGCCTCCGGGCTGTGGCCGGGCAAGGTCGTCACCGAGGTGGAGCCGGTCGGCCCCTTCTGGGAGGCCGAGCCCGAGCACCAGGACTACCTGGAGCGCTACCCCGACGGGTACACCTGCCACTTCCCGCGCCCGGGATGGCGCCTGCCCACCCGCAAGGAGGGCTGAGCGGCTACACACGCAGTGCGCGGCGCAAGGTGTCGGTGAGCTCGGCGAACTTCTCGTCGGCCTGGGCGGGGTCGGCGCGGGCGGCGTTGGTGACGCAGCCGCGCACGTGGTCGTCGAGGAGGCCGAGCGCGACCTCCTGCAGCGCGCGGCGGGCGGCAGTGATCTGGGTGAGGACGTCGATGCAGTAGCGGTCGTCGGTGACCATGCGGGAGATGCCGCGTATCTGGCCCTCGATCTTGTTCAGGCGGTCCAGGTGGTCGGCCTTGTGGTCGGCGTATCCGGGTGCCTGGGTGTGCTGCTCATGAGCGTCGCGCGGGGTGGCGGCGGGGGTCATCGGGGTTCGTCTCCCTCGCGCGTGCCGCCTGTGGTGGGGGCGGTGTAGCGGTCCGGGTCGGCGTCGAACGTCGCGGCGCAATGGGTGGAGCAGAAGTAGTAGGTGCCGTTTGCGGTTCGGCGGTGCTCGGCGGCGGTCGCCTTGTCCACCTGCATGCCGCACACCGGGTCCGCGACCGCTCTGTCGCTGTCGCCCTGGGAGGTGTGGCGGTGGTGCCCCTCGCCCGCCGTGGTTGCCGTGCTGCTGATCGGTGCTCGGTCGGCGGCCGACTCGACACGGGGCCGGCTGCGGGCGGGCCGGACATCGGGCAGCGGCTGGGGGCTCCAGCGGCGCAGCCGGGATGCGTTGGTGACGACCGACAGCGAGCTGAGCGCCATGGCCGCGGCGGCGACGATCGGGCTGAGCCGGATGCCCCACAGCGGATACAGGGCACCGGCGGCCAGGGGGATGCCGACGGCGTTGTAGACCAGGGCGAAGAACAGGTTCTGCCGGATGTTGCGCATCGTGGCCCGCGACAGCCGGATCGCCGTGACGACTCCGCCGAGCGAGCCGGAGATCAGGGTGATGTCGGCGGCCTCGATGGCCACGTCGGTGCCGGTGCCGATGGCCAGGCCGACGTCGGCGGCGGCCAGCGCGGGGGCGTCGTTGATGCCGTCGCCGACCATGCCGACAGTACGGCCCTCGGCCTGCAGCCGTCGTATCTCGTCGGCCTTGTGCTCGGGCAGCACCTCGGCGAGCACCCGGGTGACGCCGACCTGCGCGGCGATCGCGGCGGCGGTGCGGGCGTTGTCGCCGGTGAGCATGACGACCTCGACGCCGAGACGCTGCAAGGCGGCAATGGCCGCGGCGGAGTCGTCCTTCACGGTGTCGGCGACGGCGACCACACCGGCGGCCTGTCCGTCCACCGCGGCGAGAACGGGTGTCTTGCCCTCGGCGGAGAGGGCAGCCGCCACAGGGGTCAGTGCGGCGGTGTCGATACCGACGTCACCCAGCAACCGGGCGGTGCCGACCAGGACGGCGTGCCCGTCGAGGGTGGCCTGCACGCCCTTGCCGGTGACCGAGTCGAAGCCGGTCGCCGCCGGCGCGTGAAGACCGCGGTCACGGACGCCGGTGACGATGGCCCGCGCGAGCGGGTGCTCGCTGTCGGCCTCGGCCCCCGCGACCAGCCGCAGAAGCTCTGTCTCGTCGAATCCGCCCACGGGGTGGACGTCGGTCAGAACGGGCTTGCCCGCGGTGACGGTGCCGGTCTTGTCCAGCACGACGGTGTCCAGCTTGTGCGCGGTCTCCAGCGCCTCGGCCGACCGGATCAGGATGCCGGCCTGAGCACCCTTGCCCGTACCGACCATCACGGACAGCGGCGTGGCAAGGCCCAGCGCGCACGGGCAGGCGATGATCAGCACGGCGACCGCCGAGACCAGCGCCAGGGTCAGCGCGGGAGACGGTCCCAGAGCGAACCAGACGGCAAAGGTGCCGATCGCGACGGCGATGACCACGGGTACGAAGTACGCCGACACGGCATCCGCAAGCCGCTGGATGGGGGCTTTGGACGCCTGGGCCCGCTGCACCAAGCGGATGATCTGGGCGAGCATCGTGTCCGCACCGACCTTGGCCGCCCGCACCCGCAGGGACCCGGTGCCGTTGACGGTGGCCCCGATGACCGTGTCCCCGGTGTGCTTCGTGACGGGCATCGGCTCACCGCTGACCATCGACTCATCCACGGCGGAGGAGCCGGAGAGCACCTCGGCGTCGACGGGGATCTTCTCCCCCGGCCGGATGACGAGCACGTCTCCGACCAGCACGTCCTCGACGGGGACTTCACTCTCGTTCCCGTCCCGCACGACGCGGGCGGTACGGGCCTGCAGGCCCAGGAGAGCGCGGATGGCCTCACCGGTGCCGGCCTTGGCCCGGGCCTCCAGCAGCCGCCCGAGCAGGATCAGGGTCAGGATGACGCCGACGGTCTCGAAGTACACCTCCCGCACATCCTGGGGCAGCAGACCGGGCGCAAGGGTGACCAGCAGGCTGTAGCCGTAGGCGGCACTCGTACCCAGGGTGATCAGCGAGTTCATGTCGGCGGCCCGGTGGCGCAGGGTCAGCCAGCCCGTCACATGGATCGGCCACCCGGTGTAGAACATCACCGGCGTGATCAGCGCCAGCTGCAACCAGCTGTTCAGCATCCATCCAGGCACCCAGTCCGCGCCGAACAGCTCGTGCGCCATCACCGCGAACAGCACCGGGGCGGTGAGCACCGCGCCGACCACGACTCTGCGGGTGAGGTCCTTGATCTCCGCCTGCCGCTCGGCGGCGTCCGCGGCCTCCGACTCGGCCGCCGTCCGCTCCTCACCCGCCGCCGGCCCGCCGGGGGCAGCAGCAGGAGCTGCGGCCGTACCGCCGTGACCGCCCGCCCCAGGTGGTACGGCGCCTTCCGCGGGCTCGACCAGCAGCGTGCCGTGGATCATGTTCATGCCGCAGGAAAAGCCGAAGGAACCCGGACGGTCCGGGTTCAGCCGCACCGTGGTGTGCGCGTGGGCGGGCAGGCCCGCTCCGACCTGCAGATCGGGGAAGACCACACGGGAGGTGCACTCGCCGGCTTCCTGCCGGTCGAACACCAACTCCACCGGGATACCTTGCCGGACCTTGATCAGGTCAGGGCTGTAGCCACCCCGCACCGTCACGTCCACCCGCTGCACCCCGCCTACCAGCCGGGCGGCACCAGCCCGGCGCGGGCCGAAGAAGTACCAGCCCAGCGCGGCGATCAGCACTGCCGAGGCCAGGACGACGACGACTTCAAGAGCATCCATGGGCAGCTCACCTCCCTGATCGGGTCACTCTCCAGCCTGCGCCTTGGCTACCCCTACCTGGTAGGGGCGCAATGGCCCACCGGTCTTGGACCATCCGGCCCCGGACGGCCACGCCCAGCGGCGGGACGATGCAGGAGAAGGCAAAGGTCGCCGGATGCCGCTTCGTATCCGGCCACAGAACAAGGCCGAAGCAGGTGAATAGCGATGATGTTCTGGTACGACCACAATGTCAGCGGCTGGGGCTGGTTCGCGATGTCGACCGGCATGATCCTCTTCTGGGCGCTGATCATCACCATTGCCGTGCTTCTCTTCCGCGCCCTCAACCGGCCCCAGGAGCACACCCACACCCCGGCCACGCCCTCGGCCGAGGACATCCTCCGAGAGCGGCTGGCCCGCGGGGAGATCGACGAGGACGACTACCGGCGTCGCCTGAACGCACTGCACGCCGGGCCCCTCACCAAACCCTGACCCTGTCCTGCGACAGCGGTCATGCATCGCGGTGGTGGATCACCGCGAATCCCGCTGCGAGAGCGAGGACCGTGTACAGGGCGAGGACGCCGAACCCGGCCGCTGGGCTCAGGCCGTTGGGCTCGGGGTGCAGCAGGTAGAGGGCGTCTCCCGCATTCATCGGCAGGTAGGGGCCGACGGTGTTCTGCCAGGTGTCCGGCAGCATGCCGACCAGGATGTTGGGCACGAACAGCAGGCCGAGCAGGGCGGCGATGGCCCCGGCACTGGAGCGCAGGGCGGCGCCCAGGCCGAGGCCCAGAAGACCGAGCAGGGTGAGGTAGATCCCGCCGCCGAGGGCGGCTCGCAGCACGCCGGGGCTGGTGAGTGACCGGCTCAGATTGCTGCCGGTGCCGGCGGGCAGCGCGGCGTGGAAGACCAGGTACGCGGTCACGCAGGACAGCACGCCGACGACGAGGCCGATGCCGGCGAAGACGACCGCCTTGGCGGCAAGGACGGAGCGACGCCTCGGTACGGCGGAGAGGGTGGCGCGGATCAGCCCGGTTCCGTACTCGCTGGTGACGATGAGGACGCCCAGCGTGCCGAGCGCGATCTGCGACAGGTGCAGGCCGATCAGGCTGAGCCGGACCGGGTCCGCGGTCTGCTGTTGCTCCGCACTGAGGCGGCTGACCAGGAAAACCGCCACGAGCGCGCCGAGGGCGACATTGGACACGACAGCGCCGAGCAGCGTCCAGAGCGTGGAGCGGACGGAGCGCACCTTGCAGAACTCGGAGCGGAGCACGGCGGTGAAACCGGACAACGCGGCACGGCCGGCGGGCCGGGGCAGGGATGAGACGAAGGCAGGGGTGGTCACGAGTCGTCCTCAAATGGCGTTGGGTGCCGGGGCGGTGAGCGCGGGGCCGGCGACGGTGCGATAGTCGACGGCCTCGCCGGTCAGTTGCATGTAGCGCTCTTCCAAGGAGGCCTGCTGGACAGCAAGTTCCTGCAGAGCGATGCCGGCGGAGCGGGCGAGCGCGCCCACGGTGTCGCTGGTGGCTCCGGTGATCTGCAGCGTGTCCGGGGCAGGCTCGGCCACCGTCGCGCCGTGGGAGCGCAGCAGTTGGGCCAGCGCCGCGGACTGCGGAGTGCGGACCCGGACGAAGCCGCTGTCGCCGCTCGCGAGGAAGTCCGCGATGGTGGTCTCGGCGATCAGGCGGCCGCGGCCGATGATGACGAGCCGGTCGGCGGTCAGCGCCATCTCACTCATCAGGTGGCTGGAGAGGAACACGGTGCGTCCCTCTGCGGCCAGTGCCCTGAGCAGGGTGCGGATCCACAGCACGCCTTCGGGGTCGAGCCCGTTGACCGGCTCGTCGAGCATGAGCACCGGAGGGTCGCCGAGGAGTGCGGCGGCGATGCCGAGGCGCTGGCTCATGCCGAGCGAGAAGCCTCCGGTCCGCCTGCGCGCGACGCTGCCGAGCCCGACCTGCTCCAGCACCTGCCCGACCCGGGCCTTGCCGATGCCGTTGCTCAGCGCGAGGGAGAGCAGGTGATGGTAGGCGCTGCGGCTGCCGTGCATGGCTTTGGCCTCCAGCAGCGCGCCGAACTCGAACAGCGGTCGGCGGTATGCGGTGTAGGGGCGGCCGTTCACGGTGACCGAGCCCGAGGCGGGAGCGTCCAGGCCGAGGATCATGCGCATGGTGGTCGACTTGCCGGCCCCGTTCGGGCCGAGGAACCCGGTGACCTGGCCGGGCGGCACCGTGAATGACAGGTCGTCCACGGCGGTCGTGTCGCCGTAGCGCTTGCTGAGACCGTTCGCCTCGATCATGTGGCAACTCTCATTGGTAGGCGGGACGTCGGGACCCGGAGGTGGGGGTCGGTGCTCAGTGCCCGCCGGGGCCGACGACCCCGGTCAGGTGCAGGACCACCATCGCCACCAAGGCGAGGACGGCGACGGCGACGGCGGCCACTGCCGGACGGCTGAGCGTGCGGCGGGGCTCGGGCCCGCGGGTGTCGCCGGCATCGGGATGGGTGGGCAGATCGGCCATAACGGGCTCCATAAACGCAAAAGGGCGGGCGGATGGCGGGACGGCCCCAGTTTTGCGATACACACTGTCGCTGTCAATCCGAAGTGTTTCCATGGTGTCGTCATGTAGGATCGGTGAGTGCCGAAGCTGTGGAACGAGGCGATCGAGGCGCACCGCCACGCGGTGCGCGACGCGATCCTGGAGACCACGGCGGCACTCGTCGCCGCGCATGGACTGGCGTCGGTGAAGATGGCGCAGATCGCCGAACAGGTCGGCATCGGGCGGGCGACGCTCTACAAGTACTTCCCTGATGTCGAGGCGATCCTCATCGCCTGGCACGAGAGGCACATCACCGAGCACATCTCCCAACTCGCCGAACTGCGCGACCGCGCCGAAGATCCCGAACAGGCCCTGCGCAGCGTGCTCTTGGCCTACGCGTTCATCTGCCACCATCGCGGGCGCGACACCGGCGAGATCGCAGCCCTCGTCCACCGCGGCGAGCCCATCGCCCGCGCCCAGCGTCAACTCGCCGAACTCTTCACCGGCCTGCTGACCCAAGTCGCCGCAGACGGCCGACTCCACTGCGACGTGCCCCCCGGTGAACTCGCCAACTACTGTGTCCACGCCCTGGCCGCAGCGGCCACGGCACCCGACCCGGGAGCCGTCCAGCGCCTTGTGGACCTGACAACCGCCGGGCTTGGCCTGCCCACGGATGGCCACGACCATCACACCGGGCCACATCGGCGAGCCCATCACGACCACTGATCCGGCTCCACCAGAACGCACCCACAGCTCGGGAACGTTCCTCGACCGTCATTCGTCTACAGTGACATAGACGGTCTACATTCCTGTAGTCACCCGTTCGGCCTGTGCCCTCCCACCTGCACGGAAAGGGTTCGCAACTACAACCATGACCGGAGGACCGACAGAGGATCATGCACCCCAAGATCCTGGTAGTTGAGGACGATCACGCCCTGCGGGACGTGCTGCGGCGGGGTCTGCAGGACGAGGACTTCGAGCCCGTCCTCGCACCTGACGGCGCCAGTGCCCTGCGGCTGGCGACCGCCGGCATCGCCGCGGCCGTACTGGATGTCGGCCTGCCCGACGCGGACGGACGGGACGTATGCCAGGCCATGCGGGCCAACGGCTTCTTCGCCCCCGTGATCTTCCTGACCGCCCGGCACCAGCTCACCGACCGCCTGTCCGGCTTCTCCGCCGGGGGTGACGACTATCTGCCCAAGCCCTTCCACCTCGCCGAACTCGCCGCCAGGCTGCGCGCCGCGCTCAGACGGGCCGCCCCCCGGTCCTGCGCCACAACCGGCGATCTGGTGCTGGACGCGGTGGATCACAGTGCGACCGTGCACGACGGCGCACGCGTCGACCTGTCCCCGACGGAGTTCCGGCTGCTGGCCACGCTCGTTGCCGCGGACGGGGCCCTCGTGCGCCGCCGTGACCTGGTGCGGGCCGGCTGGCCCGAGGGCGCGCAAGTCAGTGACAACACCTTGGACCAGTACCTGAGCCGGCTGCGCCGCAAACTGCGCGAGGCCGGCAGCCGTCTGACGATCGACACGGCCCGCGGAGTCGGACACCGCCTGTCATGACCCGTGCCTACCGCGTCTTCGGTCGCCTGGCCCCGCGCACCCTGCAAGGTCGGCTCTCCCTCGTGGCGCTGGCCGCCGCCGCACTGCTGATGACAGTCCTGACCGTGGCATTCAACGCCGTGATGGACGAGCATCTGCAACGCCAGGCGGACGACGAACTGCGCACCAGAGCGGCAGCGGTGACCACGACCGTCGACACCAGCGGTCCCCGGGTACGCGTCCTGGAAACCGTCAACGACCGCCTCCTCGACGCGAACGTGTGGATCTACGCCGACACCCGCCTGCTGGAGAGGCCACCGTCCGCCACCGTCGGAAGCCCGGTGACCCAGGCCGCCGACCGGCTGGCCGCACAGCGGGAGCACGCCTGCACGACCGTCGACGGTCACCGGCCCGTCCGGCTGTGCTCCCAGCCGATCCCCGGCCGTGATGCCAAAGCCACTGTCGTCACCGCTCTGGACCTGGCTCCGTACCAAAGTTCGGCCGACACCCTGCTGCTGGGGTCGCTGGTCCTGGACGCCGTGATGCTCGGATGCACGTACGTACTCACACGTCTGTCCGTCGGCCGGGCACTGAGACCGGTGCGGACGATGACCGACCAGGCAACGCAGTGGAGCGCTGCGGGCTCCGACGACCGCTTCGGTACGGAGGATCACCCGGTCGAACTCGCCCGCCTGGGTGGCTCACTGGACGCGCTGCTGGACCGCATACGCACCGTACTGCGCCACGAACGGCAGCTGACGGGGGAACTGTCCCACGAACTGCGCACACCGCTCACCCGGATCATCATGGAACTCGACTGGTGGCAGACCCGTCCGCGCACGGACGCCCAGACCCGCGCCACCCATGAGGTGATCGCCGAGGCCGCGCAGTCCATGCGCACGATCTGCGACACGCTCCTCGACGACGCCCGCGAGAATGCGCTCAACCCGGCGACGGCCCCCGCAACGACCGACGTCGTTCCCCTCCTCCGCCGCCTGCTCCAGCACGTCGACCCAGGGGATCGGATCAAGGCCACGGTTGCGACGGACACTCTGGTACTGGAGGCGGGAGTCGCACCCGCTCTCCTCGAACGCATCCTCAGCCCGCTGCTCGCCAACGCCGTCCGCTATGCCTGCTCCAGCGTGACCGTGTCCGCGCGGCGCCTGCCCAGTGCGGTACGGATCGATGTCGTCGACGACGGCCCCGGCGTACCGGAGGCGTTCGTGGCGGAGCTGTTCCAGCCCGGCCGACGCGCCGACGCCGACGACGGGCACGACGGCGCGGGCCTCGGGCTGCCGCTCGCGCGACGCCTGGCCCGCACCGTCGGCGGCGAGGTCTCCTACGACCCCGGACACGCGCCCGGGGCCAGGTTCACGGTCAGTCTCCCCGCCGGGTGACCGACTCCCGCTCCTCCGTCGCCAGCCAGGCCGAGGACCGGCGCTCCTGCCCGTGGGCATAGGCCATCAGGCCGAACAGAACAACGAGCAGCACGGCGGACGAGCCCACGGTACCGAGATCCAGGCCGCCCTTGGCGACCGGCTTGGTGAGGAAGTCGCCCGCGGTGGCGCCCAGTGGTCGGGTGAGGACGAAGGCGATCCAGAACAGCAGCACATTCGGCACGGTGGGCACCTTCATGAGCGCTACGAGCACGGCGAGCGCCCCGGTCACGAGCAGCGCACCACCGGCGTAGCCGAGGCCGGAGCTGTCGGACAGGAAGTCGCCCATCGAGGTGCCGAGGGTGTTCGACACGAGGATCGCCGACCAGAACAGGGCCTCGCCCTTGAAGGTGACGATGTCGCGGATCTGGAAGGTCATCCCGCTCAGCTTCCAGGCGAGGAAGATCGCCAGGAGGATGGAGATCAGGATGGCCGCTCCGGCGGGGTAGCCCAGGCCAAGGCCCTGCGGGCCCCAGCCCAGCCTGGTCGCTCCGTTCGACAGGAACTTGGCGCTGGCATCGCGGTTCATGAAGTCGGACATCGTGGTGCCGGCCATGCTGGTCGACAGGATCACGGTCCAGTAGCAGAACGGGTTGTAGCGGCTGGCTCGCAGCTGGACCACCAGTGTCACCACGAAGATCAGGAACAGCACGATCGTGGTGAGGAAGTAGCCCAGCTTCAGGGTTTGCGCGAAGAGGTCGCCCGCCGTCTCGCCCAAGGTCGTCGCGGCGATCTTCATGATCCAGAAGGCCAGCGTAACCTCGGGCAGTTTCTTCATCACCGACTTGGTCTTCGACGTGCTCGCCACGTCGAGGTCGGTGAGGACCTCGGATTTCTCCAACTCGGATTCTCCTGTTCGGTCGAACGACAGGGCGCTCGCCCCTGGGAACCGGGACGAGCGCCCTGTGAGTTGACTCGGCCACCGGCGGCGGCCGTGATCTTCGACCGTGGCACAGAGATCCTGAACGCATCCTGAACACAGGCGGGTTGCAGGTCACGCCGCGTGTTGTGCGGCCCCTTCCGGCTCGGTGACGTCCTTTCGGGTGACGCCCAGGTACACGACCAGACCGAGGATGACCGCGAGGAACAGCACGCTGGTGACGACCGTGCCCAGACCCACTCCGCCGTCACCGGTCGGCTGGGAGAGGTAGTCGCCGATCGAAGCGCCGAGCGGCCGGGTGAGGATGTACGCGATCCAGAAGCTCCAGACGGCGTCGAGACCGAGTGCGAAGTGCGCGACGCCGACCGCGGCGATGGCCAGGGCGAACAGCACGGCGGACAGCCAGTAGCCGAGATCCATGCGCTCGGAGACCAGGTCACCGGCCGCGGTGCCCAGGGCGAAGGTGAACAGGACGGCGAGCCAGTAGAACGATTCGCGGCCGACGCTGTCGATGCTGTGGATGGACAGCGTCCGCTCCCGGCGGTACCAGACGACGAACACGACGGCGAGAACGAGCCCGAACACCGTGGTGCTCACCTCCAGCGGCACGCCCATGTTGTCGGTGAGGTTGTCGCTGATCAGAGTACCGACGACGCTGATCAGCGCCACGGCAAGCCAGTACACGCCCGCCCGGTACGCGCTCGTACGGAACTGCACGACCAGCACCACGGCCAGCAACGCACTCATCAGCACCGACACACCGGTCAGGCCGAGGCCGGCCTTCTCGTTCAGCAGGTCGGCCGCGGTCTCACCGACCGTCGTACACAGCACCTTGATGATCCAGAAGTAGACGGTGACCTCGGGCACCTTGTTCCAGCGCAGCCGACGCCGCCCCGGTGCGACGGGCCTGTCGGCCGCGGAGACGGCGGAAGTCTCAGACGTTTCGTAGGTCATGGAGAGCGACCGTGCCACCGGACACCTGAACACATCCTGACTGGCGTGTGACACCGCACGCGTCACGCCACCTCAAGGCCCGTCCGGCCAGTCCCACCAAGCGGATAGGTCATCCGGATCTGCTACGGTGACACTAACCGGATAGCTCATCCACATATGCAGAACGGGTTGCGCAATGAAGCAGACAGCGGTCGTCACAGCAGGGACAGCGGGAATCGGCTTGGAGACCGCCTTGGGGCTGGCCGAGGCAGGTAATGCCGTCACCGTGGTCGGGCGCAGCGCCGAGCGCGGCGCCCGTGCGGTCGAACGGATCAACGCGACGGCGCCGTTGCACTCCGCCCGGTTCCTGGCCGCCGATCTCTCTTCGCTCGATGCGGTCCGCGCCCTCGCCGACCGCATCGCCGCAGACGGCCCGCTGACCGTTCTGGTCAACAACGTCGGTGCGATGTTCCCGGACCGACAGGACTCGGTGGACGGGATCGAGGCATCGTTCGCCGTCAACCACCTCTCGCCCTATCTGCTGACCGAACTGCTGCTGCCCGCATTGCGAGCCGGTGCGCCGAGCCGGATCGTGAACGTCACCTCGGGAGCGACCGGTGTCGCAAAGCGCGTCTTCGACTCCGTCGAGCCGCCGGGGGGCTACTACGGCTTTCACTGGTACGGCCGCGCCAAGCTCGCCAACCTCGCCTACACGCTCGATCTTGCCGGCCGACTGGACGGCGCGGGCGTCTCGGTCTTCGCGGCGGATCCCGGCGGCGCCGCGACCGACATGACCAACGGCACCATGCGCGATCCGAAGATCGTCTCGCCGGGGCTGCGGCTGCTCTGGCCGCTGGTCCGGCGTAAGTTCGAGCGCTCGACTTCGGGCCCGGCGTCCCTGGCGGCCAAGCCTTCGATCTTCGCCGCGACCGACGGCTCACTGGCCGGCCGGACCGGCGTGGTCATCGGACCCCAGGCGCAGCCGGTCACCCCCTTCCGTTCGGCAACGGATCCCCGCATCGCCGAAGCCGTCCGCCACCTCAGCGAGCGCCTCGCGCCACTCACGCATGCGTGACGCGATCTGAAGACGAACAACAACGGCCGGAAACGGGTGGCTCATCCGGATCGCGTTCTGCAGCGATGCGGATGAGCCATCCAGTTAGACTTCTCGCATGACGACCGCCCGCCTGCGCAAGGACGCTGCCCGCAACTGGGAACGGATCGTCGCGGTGGCTCGCGATCTCGTCGACGAAGGCACATCACTGCAGCTCAACGACATCGCCCGCCGCGCCCATATGGGCGTGGGCACCGTCTATCGCCACTTCCCCACCGCCGAGGCGCTCCTGGAGACCGTGGCCACCCCCAGCCTGGAGGCCCTGGCCGCCCACGGTGAGCAGGCGCTGGCCGACGACAACCCCGGGCGCGCCCTCGCCGGCTTTCTCACCCGCACCATCGAAGCGCAGGTCACCGACGCGTCCTTGCCCCCGGTCACCGCCGCCTCCACGGACGCCCTGCCACGCACCACCGAACTGAAGCGGAACCTGTCGTCGGTCGGCAAAGAGTTGCTGGAGCGGGCCCGCGACGCCGAGGTCGTACGCGCCGACCTGACCTCTGCCGACCTGGTCCCGCTGATGTGCGGTATCGCCTACGCCGCGAACGTCCACGGCACGCCTGCAGCCCGCGTCGAGACCGCCCGCCGCTATCTGAACTCGCTGCTGGAAGGCTTGTACGTCCGCTGAGGGCCGTACGCGATCCGGCTAGCTTTCGACAGCCATCCGAACACCCAGGATCAGCAGCACCCCTCCGGAGACCTGCTCCAGTCGCCGGCGCACATCAGCCTTTGCGATGAGAGCTTTCATACGGCCGACGAACCACACGTACAAGCCGTAGTAGCCGACCTCGTAAACCGCCCAAATCGCTGAAAGAGCGATCATCGTGGGCAGCTTGGGTGCACCCGTCGGCACGAACTGCGGCAGGAATGACATCGCAAACAGAGCAGCCTTCGGATTGGCCAGGTTCAGCAGCAGGCCCGAGCGGTACGTCTTCCAACCGGACTGGACAACGCCTGCCGTCGTCTGCTCGACCGGCTGCGCGTGCCCGCGCCGGGCAGCCAGAAGAGTCTGTATACCGAAGAGGATCAGGACAATTGCCCCAACCATCCTCATGATGTCGTAGGCCAGCTGTGAGGCGGCGATCAGCGCCGTGAGCCCGAGCGCTGCGACGACACCCCACAGGAACACACCGGTCTCGTTGCCCAGAACGGTGAAGAACCCAGCCCGTTTGCTGTGCAGGGACTGCCGGATGATCAGCATGGTGCTGGGGCCGGGTGATGCCGCGACCAGGGTGCAGGCGCCCAGGAAGGCGAGGAGGGTGCTGAGCATGCGCTCATCGTCCGACCTGCCCGCCGATCGTGTCCAGGCCATTCCCTCCGGATCACCGTGCGCCACCGACCGCCTCGGCCGGCTGACCAGCCGTCACCGGGGAGCAGGCGGGCCCGCCGAGAGCAGCTCACCGGCGGCGCGCTCGACGTCGGACTCGGACACGAGCACCAATTGCGCCGCGTTCCCCAGCGGGATGAAGGTGTCCGCGCTGGTGACCCGTCGGACGACGCCGGTGAATCCGGCATCGACCAGGGCCGTGACGACTCCCTCCGATACCCCTCCCGTGCGGCGGGTCTCGTCGACCACGAGGACGCGTCCCGTCGCACGTGCTTCGCGCAGCAGGTCGTCGACCGGCAGGGGTGCCAGCCAGCGCAGGTCGACGACGCGGCAGTCGATGCCCTGCTGCTCCAGTCGGCGTGCGGCTCGAAGCGAGATGGGCAGGCCGTTGCCGAAGGTCACGAGGGTCAGGTCCGCGCCTGTGCCGTAGGTGCGTGCCCGGCCGATCGGTACGTGCTGTGCGGGTGGCGGGTATGCGGCGAGCCAGCCGTTGTCCTTCTCCGTGTGGAGATCTCGGGTGTGGTAGAGCGCGATCGGTTCGAGGAAGGCGCTGACCGTCCCGTCCACCTTGCCGGCCGCCACGCAGGTGCGCAGCATCGCTGCGGCATCGTCGGGGCGGGACGGGGAGGCGATGACCAGGCCCGGAATGTCACGCAGGACGCCCAGCGCGTTGTCGTTGTGGAAGTGGCCGCCGAATCCGCGCTGGTAGCCGTAGCCGGCGATGCGGACCACGAGGGGGTTGCGGTACTGGCCCTGGGAGAAGAACTGAAGCGTCGCGGCCTCGCCGCGCAGCTGGTCCTCGGCGTTGTGCAGATACGCAAGGTATTGGATCTCCGCCACCGGCAGCAGCCCGGACAGTCCCGCCCCCAGCGCGAGGCCGAGGATGGCCTGCTCGTCGAGCAGGGTGTCGAAGACCCGGGCGGTACCGAAACGCCGCTGCAATCCCCGGGTCAGTCCGTAGACCCCGCCCTTGCGGCCGACGTCCTCGCCGAAGACGACCATCTCCGGGTAGCTGCCGAGCAGGTCGGCGAGTGTGTGGTTGATGGCCTGGGCGACGGTGACGGGCTCGCCCACGGGCACTGTGGGTGGTTCGCTCGTACGGCGTGCCGCAGCCGCCACGAGGTCGGGACGGCGGGGGGCGACGGGCGCGGCGATCTCCGCGGCGGTGGTCAGGGGCTCGCTGTCGAGGGCCTCCTTGGCGACGGCGAACACCCGCCCGGCCACCTCGTCGTACCGCTCGAGAACCTGCTGCGGGGTGAGGACGCCGGTCGTCGTGAGCAGCCGGGCCGTGGCCAGCAGTGGGTCGCGTTGCAGATCCGCGGCGACTTCGGAAGGCATACGGTACGCGGCTTCGGCGTCCGAGCCCGCGTGGCCGAGGAATCGCACCATCGACAGGTGCAGGAAGGCGGGTTGACGGCTCTTGCGTACATGGGCCACTGCCTCGCGCGCGGTGTCGAAGGCGGCTGACGGATCGCACCCGTCCGCGGCGAAGTAGGCGAGACCGGGCCGGTTTCCGTAGGCGCGCCGCACCCAGTCGTGCGGTGTCGGCACGCTGATTCCCAGGCCGTTGTCCTCGCAGACGAACAGCACTGGCATCGGAAGGCCCTGGTAGGCCGCGTGGCAGGCGCTGTTGATGGCGCCTGCCGCAGTGGAGTGGTTGACGGACGCGTCGCCGAACGAGCAGCAGACGACGGCATCGTCGGGCCAGGCGCACTTTGTCCCGAGCCGCTTGGCGCGGGCGATGCTCCATGCCACCCCGACTGCCCGCGGCAGGTGGGAGGAGATGGTCGACGTCTGCGGGATGACGGCCAGTTCGCGACGCCCGTACACCTTGTGCCGGCCACCTGCGATCGGCTCGTCGGCCCCGGCGGCCACCCCCAGCAGCATGTCCCTGACCGCATCGACGCCGCCGGCCTGCCGGGCGCGGGCGCAGTAGAAGGCGCCTGACCGGTAGTGCAGCAACGCCGGGTCGGTGGGGCGCAAGGCGAGGGCGACCGCGGCGTTGCCTTCGTGCCCGCTCGATCCGATGGTGTAGTAGCCACGGCCCTGCTGCTGCATCCAGCGCGCAGCGGCGTCGGCGTGCCGGCTCTCCAGCTGGGCGTCGAAGAGGTCCAGTGCGGTACGGCTGTTCAGTGCGGTACGGGTGTCCAGTGCGCCGGGCTCGGGCTGGAGCGCCGCGTCCGTGCTCCCGGTGAGCGACCCGGAACCGGCAACACCGCCCGTCGGCCCCGGACCGGCGGCGCGGGCGGCGGACCGGAGACCGGCCACCTCCTCGCGGAAGTGCCGGTCCAGGTCCTCAACGCCGCTCACAGGCGGAAGGCCATGTCGGGCTCGAGCGTGGCCACGTCCATCTGCGCCTTCTGCAGACGGCCGGAGTAGTCCCAGTTCATCGACTGCCAGCGGGTGAACTGGTCGAGCACCCACTGCCCCGACTGACGACTGCCGTTGCCGGACTTGCCGTTGCCGCCGAACGGGAGGTGCGCCTCGGCTCCGGAGGTGGTGTTGTTGACGCTGACCATGCCCGCGGAGATACCGCGCCGGAACGTCCACACCTCGTGCGGATCAGTGGTGTAGATCGCGGCGGACAGGCCGTAGCCGTGGGCGTTGGCCAGCTCGACGGCCTCGTCGAAGTCCCGGTAGGTGGTCACTCCGACCATGGGGCCGAAGGTCTCGTTGAGGAACACGTCGTCGTCGCGGCGCACTCCGTCGACGATCACCGGGTGGTAGAACATGCCCGCTTCAGGGTCCCCGACGAAGCCCTTGCGCGGGTTGTCGGCCGTGATCCGCCCGATGCCGTCGGAGCCGTACGTCCGGTGGTGATCCTTGATCCACCCGAGGAAGGTCTCGTAGCGCTGCGCGAACCGCTCGTCGAGCATCGGGCCGTAGAGGACGTCCTCGAACGCGTCGCCGATCCGGGCCGCGCGGCTCGCGGCGTCGAAGCGGGCGAGGAAGTCCTCCTTCACCGACTCATGGACGATGACCGTCCCGAGGGAGGTGCAGCGCTGCCCGGCAGTGCCGAATCCGGAGAACAACGCGCCCTCCACCGCCAGGTCGAGGTTTGCGCTCGGGGTGACCACCTGGGGGTTCTTGCCGCCCAGTTCCAGGCAGGGGGTCTGCAGATGGCTTCCGCACAGGGCGCCGATCTTCTGGCCGACGACCGTGGATCCCGTGAAGCCGACCTTGTCGACCAGCCCGGCCTCCAGGGAGGCCTCCAGGCCGGCATACGTCTGCTCTCCGTCGGCGAGTACGAGGTTGAGTACGCCGTCGGGCAGGCCACCTCCGTGCACGAACAGCTCGAAGAGGGCCCTGGCGCTCGCGGCGGCGTACTCGGCGGGCTTCCACACGACGGTGTTGCCGGTCACGAGCGCCGGTACGAGGTACCAGGCCGGCACGGCCACCGGGAAGTTGCCCGCGGTGATCACCGCAACCGCACCGACGGGGTTGCGGAAGGTGAACAGCTGCTTGTCGGGCATCTCCGAGGGCACCGTCTGCCCGTACAGCCGACGGCCCTCGCCCAGGAAGAAGTCACAGGTGTCGATGATCTCCTGGACCTCGCCGAGTGCCTCTGTGTACGGCTTGCCGATCTCCTCGGTCACAATGCGGGCGAGCCGGTCCTTGTTGGCTTCGACGAGCCGGCCGATCTTTCCGATCGCGGATCCGCGCACCGGCGCCGGGATGTCCGCCCAGGACCGCTGAGCCGCCTTCGCGGCCTTGGCGGCCGCGACGAACGTCGAGGCGTCGCCGAGCGAGACCTCGGAGACCAGCTCGGCGGTACGGCCGGGATTGGGGCGCTGAAGAGTCCCGCCGGGGGCGCCGGCGACCATGCGGCCGGCAACGATCGAGGCGACGGAACGGGCCATGACTTTGCTCCTTGTCGGCTGGTACGGGGTCACTGCAGACCGGCGAGAATCCGGTCGAGGGCCCGCAGGGCGATCGACAGCTCGTCCTGGGTGATGGACAGGGCAGGGCGGAAGCGCACCGAACGCTCACCGCACGGCAATGCGATCACCTGCTCCTCGGTTCGCAACCGGCGTACCACCTCGTCGCGGACGCCGCTGTCGGGCAGATCGATGGCGCTCATCAGTCCGCGTCCCCGCGCGTTGGACGCCACCGGCGCGTGTCGGACTTCCAGATCACGCAGTTCGGCCAGGAACCACGATCCCACGGCAGCGGCATGGGCCACCAGATCGTCCCTTTCGACGATCTCCAGGATGCGGCGGGCCCGGACCATGTCGACCAGCCCGCCGCCCCAGGTGGAGTTGATCCGGCCGGAGACCTGGAAGACGTTGTCGGGCACCTGGTCGACGCGGCGGCCGGCCATGATGCCGCCGAGTTGGACCTTCTTGGCGAAGGCGACGATATCCGGCTCAAGACCGAGCTGCTGGTAGGCCCAGGTGGTACCGGTGATGCCCACCCCCGTCTGCACCTCGTCGAGCACGAACAGGGCGTCGTACTCGTGGCAGAGCGCCTGCATCGCCTGCAGGAACTCCGCGCGCATGTGGTTGTCACCCCCCTCGCCCTGGATCGGCTCGGCGATGAAGCAGGCGATGTCGTGCGGGTTGTCCTCGAACGCTCGCCGCGCCTGTTCGAGGGCCCGTTGCTCGGCCGCCTCGACCTCGGCAAGGTGGCGATCAAGGGGGAACCGCACGGCGGGTACGTCGATGCGCGGCCAGTCGAACTTCGGGAAGCGGGCCGTCTTGTTGGGCTCGGTGTTGGTCAGCGAGAGGGTGTAGCCGCTGCGGCCGTGGAACGCCCGCCGCAGGTGGAGCACCTTGGTGCCGAGTTCGGGTGAGCGGCCCGCGGCCTCGTTGTGGCGGCTCTTCCAGTCGAACGCCGTCTTGAGCGCGTTCTCGACGGCGAGCGCGCCACCCTCGACGAAGAACAGTCGAGGCAGGTCCGGATCGCCCAGCACGCGCACGAACGTCTCGACGAACTCGGCGTAGTGGGTGGTGTAGATGTCGGGGTTGGCAGGCTTGTTCGCCGCCACCTGCGCGAGCAGGGTCATGAACGCCGGGTCGTCCACGATGCCCGGCGCGTTGAGCCCCAGAGGAGCGGACGCGAAGAACGAGTAGAGGTCGAGGAACTTCTCACCGGTGCGCGCATCGACGATCCACGAGCCGTGACTGGCAAGCGGGTCGAGCACAAGTTTGAAACCGTCGGTCAGCACATAGCGGCCGAGCCTGTCGTGCACCTCGTCCGGGTGGACCGTCGACGCAGCAGCAACCGTCATGGAGGCACCTACTCTCGATAGCCGTTCACCGAATATTTTTCGCCGAATGCGAGTAGCAGCGAAAGTATTTTAGGTATGACGCAGCAGCGGCCGCAAGGTTTCGTTCATGGGTAGATGCTCGGACAAAATGGAACTAATCGTGGCATAGCGACGTCGGCATGAGGCCACCACCGTCCCACCGGACCACAGCAGCCACGGCATTCCCCATCGCCCTCGCCGCCAACTGCACTCGGATGGCGGCCGCCACGGCTCACCAGTGGATCACCGGGGTCTTCCCGGTCAGCTCCGCGGGGTGCGCACGGCCGTCAGCGCAGGATGAGACGCAGGGTGTCGGTGAGGACCCTGGTGGAAACGGCAGGGTCGGTGATCCGCTGGAGGCCGAGTCCGATGCCGAGGCTGAGCAGAGTCATCGCGGCCTGCTCGGCGGGCATGGCCAGGGAGGCGCCCAACTCCTGGGCCAGGGCGTCGAGCAGCTGAGCGAGCGCCTCGCGGATGGCGACGGCACGCGCCGTGATCTCGTGCCGGAGTTCGTCGTCGTGGCGGGCCTGGGTGAGGAACTCGACTTCGAGGGTGGTCCAGGCCTCGTCACCGATGTGTGCCTCGCCCCACGCGGTGAACGCCGCCAGGCGGTCTTCGATCCGGGCGTCATGCATGACGGAGTCGGTGAGCAGGGTCAGCTGCTCGGCACGGATGTCATCGAGGACGGCCAGGCACAGGTGGCCCTTACTGCGGAAGTTGGAGTAGACGGCGCCCTTCGAATACCCGGCCGCCTCGGCTACTTCGCTGAGGGAAGTGGCGCCGTAGCCGTTGCGCAAGAACAGGTCCCGCGCGGTGGCGACGAGTCGCTCGCGCGTGCGCTCCTGGCTCTCGACGCGGCTGAGGCGGGCCATGTTTCTGTTCCCTCTCCCGTCCTGCACGGCTCGACCAGCAGGCTCGGACGTTCTTGAAGTCCTCGGATCCTATCCCCGACACGGGCTGTCCACCCCACCCGGATACCGCTAGTATCCCGAATTCAGATACCACCGGTATCCCGATCTCGCCGGAATCCCGATGGCTCGATGTCCCGATTGGGCGGAGTACTCAGTGACCATGACTGGCAGGCGAACGACCCCATCCCGCGCACTGGTACTGGGCTGTGGCGGAACCCTCGGTGCGGCCTGGACGATCGGCGCTCTGCATTCACTCGAACAGATCGTGCAGTGGGACGTGCGGGACGCCGATGTCCTGGTGGGCACCTCGGCCGGAGCGGAGCTGGCGGCCATGCTCGGCAGCGGCATCGGAACGGCAGAACTCCTGGCCGCGCAACTCGCCCGCCCAGAGGCCCAACCCGAACTCCGCCGCCACTTCGCGGCCCCTCCCCGAGGCCTACCGCCACGGCCCGCGCTCTTCCCCGGATCGCCCGGGCTGACGCGCCGCGCGCTGGGCGGCAGCGCTCCCTCTCTCGCGGGCCTGTCCGGCTTGCTCCCGCAAGGACGTGGTTCAGCGCACTGGCTGGCAGCCCTGGCGGACTTCCTCGCCCCTGCCGGAGGCTGGGTCACCCATCCCGCGACCTGGCTGGTGGCGACCGACTTCGACATGGGGCGACGTACCGTTTTCGGGCATCCGGACACCGCGTCGGTCGCCTTGCGTGACGCTCTGCGCGCGTCCTGGGCGGTCCCGGGATGGTTTCCACCCGTACGCATCGGCGGCCGGCGCTACGCGGACGGCGGCATCATGTCCACCGCCTCGGCCGACCTCCTGGTGTCCCGTGGCCTCGACGAGGTGTACGTCGTGGCGCCGATGAGTTCGTCCTCCCCCGCATCACGTACGGGCCTCGGCCGCGCGGAGGCGCTGCTCCGCCGCGTGATGACCCGCACGCTGAACGCCGAATGCGCCGCGCTGCAGGCGTCGGGCACACGGGTGATCCGGATCGAGCCCACCGCCACCGACCTGAAGGTGATGGGAGGCAACTTCATGAACGGCCGACGCCGCCTGACGGTCCTGGAGACGGCCCTGCGCACGACGCGAGCCACCGTCCGCGAGCGCCTCCGAGCGGCCGGCTCACCCGCTCCGCACACCCCCGCCGGCCATGGTCTCGACGCTCGGACAGGAGCCTGACATGCCCCAGCCCGACGCTCCCGCGGCAACCGTAACCGGCGCGACCCGCGACGTGGAGGTCCTCATCATCGGCACCGGTCTGTCCGGCATCGGAGCCGCCGTCAGACTGCGCCAGGCCGGCATCCACGACCTCGTCCTCATGGAGAAGGCGGACGACCTCGGCGGCACCTGGCGGGACAACACCTACCCAGGCTGCGCCTGCGACGTCCCCTCCGCCCTCTACTCGTACTCGTTCGCACCCAACCCGGAGTGGACACGTGCCTTCGCGGGCCAGCCGGAGATACGCGCCTATCTCCGTGACACCGCGGCCAGGTACGGCATCACCCCGCTGATCCACTTCGGCACCGAGGCCATACGTGCCCAATGGCACCCCCACCAGGCCCGCTGGCAGGTCGAGACCAACCGGGACCGCTACACGGCCCGCTTCCTGATCGCGGCGGCAGGCCCTTGGCACGAACCCCTGCTCCCCGCCATCCCCGGCCTGGCCGACTTCCCCGGCGAGGTCTTCCACTCCTCGCGCTGGCGCCACGATCACGACCTGACGGGCACACGTGTCGCCGTAGTCGGCAGCGGCGCGTCAGCCGTGCAATTCGTCCCCGCCATCCAGCCACACGTCGGGCGACTTCACCTGTTCCAGCGCACCGCTCAATGGGTGCTGCCCAAGCCCGACCACTACGTGCCCCGTGCCGAGCGATGGCTGATGCGACGCCTTCCGGCAGCCCAACGGGCCCTGCGGAACGCGGAATACGCGGCACTGGAAACCCTGGGAGTCGGTTTCCGACACCCGTCCCTCCTGCGCGCGGTGCAGAAGGTGGGCACGCTCCATCTCAAAGCGACGGTCAAGGACCCGCAGTTGCGCCGGGCCCTGACACCCGACTACACCCTGGGCTGCAAGCGGCTGCTGCTGTCGAACACGTACTATCCCGCGCTGACCCGGCCCAATGTCACCGTCCACGCCACGGCGGTCGCGGCCGTCCGCGGCAGCCGCGTCATCGGCGCGGACGGCAGCGGCGCGGACGTCGACACCATCATTCTGGGAACCGGCTTCCACATCCTCGACATGCCCATCGCCCACCGGGTGTTCGACGCCGACGGCGCCAGCCTCGACGACCACTGGAAGGGCAGCCCGGACGCCTATCTGGGCACCACGGTCAGTGGCTTCCCCAACGCGTTCGTCCTGCTCGGGCCACATCTCGGTACCGGGCACTCCTCCGCCTACACGATCCTCGAGGCACAACTGGACTACGTCACAGCCGCGGTGCGTCACTTCCGCGCGTCAGGCTGGAGCAGCATGAACGTACGCCCAGAGGTCCAGGCCGCCTTCAGCGCCGAGATCCAGCAGGCTCTGCCGCGTACCGTCTACAACGCGGGCGGATGCTCCAGCTACTACCTCGACGACAACGGCCGCAACAGCTTCAGCTGGCCCTGGTCGACGGGTCGGATGCGGCGGCGCCTGGCCGAGTTCGACCCTGAGGCATACGACATCACTTCGAGCACACCGCTGCGTGTCACCGTGTAGAGACGGCCCTCTGTGAGACAAACGGGGGAGGCTCGCGACAGGCCCAGGAGCGACGCCTGCGTCCGAAGATCACGACGCATACGCTCATGCACATGGTTGAGCATCGAATGGTCGACGTGAACGGCATTCGGCTTCACATCGCCGAGCAAGGCGACGGTCCCCTGGTGGTGCTCCTGCACGGCTTTCCCGAGTCATGGCACTCCTGGCACCACCAGTTCGGGCCCCTGGCCGACGCGGGCTTTCGAGTGGTCGCCCCGGACCAGCGCGGATACGGACGCAGCGACCATCCCGACGACGTCGACGCGTACACCATCCTCCACCTGGTCGGCGACGTCGTCGGACTGATCCAGGCCCTGGGTGAGGAGAAGGCGTACGTCGTCGGCCACGACTGGGGCGCGCCCGTCGCGTGGCACACCGCGCTGCTACGACCGGACATGGTGCTCGGGGTGGCCGGGCTGAGCGTGCCACCCCCCTTCCGGGGATCAGAGCCTCCCCTGGCCGCCATGGACAAACAATTCGGCGGGCGCTTCTACTGGAACTACTTCAACCGCCCCGGCATCGCCGACGCCGAGTTCGCAAAGGACACACGCACCGCTTTGCGGAAGTTCTTCTACTGGGCTTCCGGTGACGCTCCCGACGCCGGCGAGGGCAAGCAGCCACTGGTCGACCCCGAGCGCGGCTGGCTCGCGACCATGCCGGACCCCGAGGTCCTGCCGGAGTGGTTCACCGAGGATGATCTCGACGCACTCACCGAGAGTTTCTCCAAGGGCTTCACCGGGGCGCTCAACTGGTACCGCAACCTCGACCGCAACTGGGAACTGACCGCTCCCTGGCACGGCGCCGTCGTCACCCGTCCCAGCCTGTACATCTACGGCGACCACGACGCCGTCCCGGCTTTCCCCGGCACACCCGAACTCATCGACAGACTCCCCGACCTGATGCCCAACCTGTCGCGCAAGCCCCTCAAACTCGGCGGCTGCGGACACTGGACTCAGCAGGAACGCCCGAACGAGGTGAACGCGGCCCTCATCGTTTTCCTCAGGGCCGGCTCCTGAGCCCGACGCTCCGAATCGTCGAACCTGCCGGGCAGTTCTGCGCGGTCGTCGTCCGCCCCCATTTCGGCGCGTAGCCGATCACACCACCCAGCACAGCGACAGTGCAGGGATCACCGGGACCGGAGCGGAGGAAGATGCCCGGTCATCGGCGTGGCCGCAGCCCCGCGAAGACCACCTCGAAGATTCGCTCCCGGGCTGCCGGGTCCGCGGGGAGTTGCTCCATCGCCTTGCTGGTTCCGGCCAGCAGCGCGAGCAGCTCCGGTAGGCCCAGCTCCGGGCGGACCACCCCGGCCTGTTGCGCCCCGGCCAGCAGTTCGCCCAGCTGATCCTGGATCGCCGTACTCGACTCCCGCAGGACCGAGTGCACATCCACCCCGGCCGCGGCCAGGGCCTGGGCGAAATCGCCCTTGCCTGCGGACTGGTCGATCAGCAGGCGGAAGCAGGCGAAGAAGGCCTCGGCGGGCTCGGACTCGGCGGCCACCTGCGCGGTCCGGGCCGCCATCGTCTCCAGCCTGCGCACCATCACGGCCTCCAGCAGTGCCTCCTTGGTCGGGAAGTGCCTGAAGAGCGTGCCGACCCCGACCCCGGCAGCCCGGGCGATCTCCTCGGTCGGCACGCCGACGCCGCGGGTGGTGAACACCTCCGTGGCAACGTCCAGCAGCCTGGCCCGGTTGCGAGCCGCGTCCGCCCGCAGCGGGCGCTCCTGAGCGCCGCCCATCTCTCTCACCGCTTCCCGCCTACGTCAGAGCCACCTACGTAAGAACCACCTAGACAACCGGAGTCGGCAGTCCGTATCGTCGAAACCGGAGTCACGAGTCCGATTCTAACGACCGCGTCTTTCCGGAGGTTGACCATGCCCGAAACTCGGTCACCGCGCGAAGTGTTCCAGAAGCTGCTGCACGGCATCACCGCCGGACGGTTCTCGGAGCTGGCCGAGCTCTACGCCGAGGACGCCGTGGTGGAGACCGTCTTCGAGCCGCTGGGGCCACGCCGATTCGAAGGTCGAGCCGTGCTCGGGGAGCGGTTCGCGCAGGTTGCCGCGCTCTCACCCATAGAGCTGTCCTCGTCGAACGTGGTGATCCGGGAGACCGACGACCCGGAAGTGATCGTCGCCGAGTGGGACTATCAGGTGCACCACCGAGTGACCGGGCGGACCTTCGAGGCCGCCAACATCCAGGTACTGCGGGTCCGCGACGGCCTGATCGTCAGCAGCCGGGACTACCACGACCACTTGGCCCTCATCGTGGGCGGCGACAATCTGCCGCAGCTGGTGGCGGCACTGGAAGGCAAGTAGCGCACATGCAGGACCGCGGGCCGTGACTCCCAGACAGGAATCCCGGCCCGGGGAGCGCCCGAGTCGGGATCACGCACGCGCGACCTGACGGCCAGTGAGGGGCCCGGCCCGCATGCCGGTGCGCCCGGCAGGATGTGGAGTCGATGTCCACAGACCATGTGCGCCTGCGCTACGCGCCGTCCGTCGACGCCGTAGGGGGCTCGGAGTCGATGGGTGGCAGCCAGGCACAAGCCAGTGAGCCGCCGATCAGGCCGCAGATCAGTCCGAGGAACAGGCCGCCAAAGTTCGCGACGGGAAAGGAGATGAGCGCGAGCAGCAGCGTGGCGATCCCCGCGAAGACGCGAACGTCGGGGTGATACCAGAGAGTGAACCCCAGGACCATGAGGAGGACGCCGATGACCAGTGATCCGGCACCGGATGTGGTCGACAGAGCCAGCGGGATGCCACTCAAGTCCAGGTTCGCGTACGGCCAGTAGAGGATCGGCAGGCCGGCCAGGAACGTGAACAGCCCGGCCCAGAAGGGGCGTACACCACGCCAGGTTCTGAATCTGCACCGGGCGTCTGCCACGACAACGCGCAGATCGCGCTGTCCGCCGAAGAAGTTGGTGATCACGTGTCCCGTCCTGATGAGCGGCACGGCGTGCGCATCAAGCGCACGAGGGCCGACGTGGGGCTCGGGCGCAAAACTCCCCACGCGTGGATCAGAAGCATTCGTGGACGCCTGGCTTGAGCCGAGTAAACAGACCGGGAATGCTGAACGTGCCGGAAGTGACCGCGACCGTGGTCCAGCGCACGTTGATCAGGGTGGACGACTCGGCCTGCTGGCCAAAGCCGTCGGGGTCGAAGAATCGCGAGTGCCTGTCCCCGGGATTGATCGGCCCCTTGGTGATCGCCCCCTGTGCGATTCCGATGTCGAGGTCCCTGAATTTCACCTCATCGGCCGTTTGACTTGTCGCGTCGAGAAACAGATTCGACGCCTCAGCCGGCCGTTCATTGCCGCCGGTCACTCTCAGTGTGTACGGGCCGAGCACCGGGATATCAACCACAACGGACTGGCACAGGCCGGTGATCGACGCGCGCCGGGCTCCTGTGACCACGACGGGCACAAGTTTGCCCTTCCGGGTCACGTCGACCATGCCATAGATGCTGACTCCGTGGGCGGTCATGGTGTCCGCAGAGACTTGGAATTTCTGGCCGGAGATGAGGAACGACGCGGCGAGTGCTCCCTGTGCCATGGCAACGGCAATAGTTGCGCTGGCTGCGACGCTGGGGACCAGAATTGCCGCGAAGCGTCTCCAACGAGTTCTGCCTGCGCTATGCGACATCCCGTCTCCTCCAGTCGTCAAATCGGCCCGCCCATCTCAGGCACGGCGGACGATGACCCGTTGTCGGTGACGGATCCTAGGCTTCCCGGCATGGCAACTGTCCGCATGGCAGGCCCGGCGTTCGAGTGATGCAAATTTTATTGGACCTTTCGAGCGACGCGTCTCATTGGGCTTTTCGAGTGGCAATCGAGTTGCACAGTGGGGGACGGTTACGCGCTCGGGATCGCCGCTGGAGTCCGACCGTCGCATCCGCCGACGGGCAGGCGGTCGCACAGTCCAGGCACAGTGGGACCGTCCATTCGGCGGCGCCCGCTTGGCACAGTGGCGGTGTGTTCACGCCGTGGCCCCGGGCGCCGCGAGGCGGCTCACCCGGGCTCATCCACGAGATCCCAAAAAAGATCGGACGGCGATGTCGAGAACCTGTGGTCGGCTCCGTCCCAGTGGTGGACGCGACCACAATGGGTCGCACCAGTACCGAGGAGAGTCACCATGGCCAAGTACTTGCTGCTGAAGCACTACCGCGGCGCCCCGGCTCCGGTCAACGACGTGCCCATGGACCAGTGGAAGCCGGAGGAGATCTCGGCGCACGTGCAGTACATGCAGGACTTCGCGGCCCGGCTCGAGAAGACCGGCGAGTTCGTCGACGGTCAGGCGCTGGCCCCCGAGGGGACCTGGGTCCGGTACGACGGCGAGGGGCGCCCGCCGGTCACCGACGGACCGTTCGCCGAGACCAAGGACCTCATCGCCGGCTGGATGGTGATCGACGTCGACAGCTACGAGCGCGCCGTCGAGCTGGCAGGGGAGCTGTCGGCCGCTCCGGGCGCGGGCGGGAAGCCGATCCACGAGTGGCTCGAGGTGCGCCCGTTCCTCGCCGCGGCACCCACCATCACGGAGTGACCTCTCGGATGAACGAGGCCCTGCTCCGGAGCCTCACGCCGAGCGTGCTCGCCATCCTCGTCCGCCGCGGAGCCGACTTCGCGGCGGCCGAGGACGCCGTGCAGGACGCGCTGGTCGAGGCGGTCCGTGGCTGGCCGGCCGACCAGCCACGGGACCCGAAGGGCTGGCTGGTCACCGTGGCCTGGCGCAAGTTCCTCGACGCGACCCGGGCGGACACCGCCCGCCGTCGGCGTGAGGACCTCGTCGACGAGGAACCCGCGCCCGGACCCGCGCCCGCGGTGGACGACACGCTCCAGCTGTACTTCCTGTGCGCCCACCCGTCGCTGACGCCCGCGTCCGCGGTCGCGCTCACCCTGCGCGCCGTCGGCGGGCTCACCACCCGCCAGATCGCCCAGGCCTACCTGGTGCCCGAGGCGACCATGGCGCAGCGCATCAGCCGGGCCAAGCGCACCGTCTCCGGCGTGCGGTTCGACCAGCCCGGCGACGTCGCCACCGTGCTGCGTGTCCTCTACCTGGTCTTCAACGAGGGCTACTCCGGCGACGTCGACCTCGCCGCCGAGGCCATCCGGCTCACCCGGCAGCTCGCGGCCGCGATCGACCACCCCGAGGTGGCGGGGCTGCTCGCCCTCATGCTGCTCCACCACGCCCGGCGCGCCGCCCGGACCGCGCCCGACGGCAGCCTGGTACCGCTCGCCGAGCAGGACCGCGGCCGGTGGGACACCGAGTTGATCGCCGAGGGCGTGGAGATCCTGCAGGCGGCCCTCGCCCGCGACCGGCTCGGCGAGTTCCAGGCCCAGGCCGCCATCGCGGCACTCCACGCCGACGCGCCCACCGCCGAGGAGACCGACTGGGTGCAGATCGTCGAGTGGTACGACGAGCTCACGCGCCTGACCGACAGCCCGGTCGTCCGGCTCAACCGCGCGGTCGCCGTCGGCGAGGCCGACGGACCGCGCGCCGGGCTGGCGGCCCTCGCGGCGCTGGACGACTCACTGCCCCGCCACACCGCGGTGGCGGCGTACCTCCACGAGCGCGACGGCGACCTGGCGACGGCGGCACGGCTGTACGCCGAGGCGGCCCGGAAGGCACCCAACCTCGCCGAGCGCGACCACCTGACGCGCCAGGCGGCCCGGCTCAACTCCCGCCGGTCCCCCTGACAGGTCGCGTGCTGCGACCGAGTGGCGCCGCCCAGCGCGGCACGGGCGTGAAAACGCCTTTTCAGATGTGCCCTCTTCGGTTTTGGGTCTTCAGTAGTGCCTTTCGACCAAAGGGGTTGCCATGAGCAGGTACGACTACGTCATCGTCGGCGCCGGATCCGCGGGCTGCGTCCTGGCGGCACGCCTGTCGGAAGACCCCGCTGTCCGGGTCGCCCTGATCGAGGCGGGCGGCCCCGACACCGCGCAGGAGATCCATGTCCCGGCCGCCTTCCCCCAGTTGTTCAAGTCCGACCTCGACTGGGACCTCGACACCGACCCGGAGCCGGGGATCGGCGGGCGGCGGAGCTATCTGCCCCGGGGCAGGATGTTCGGCGGCTCCAGCTCGATGAACGCGATGGTCTACATCCGGGGCAACCGCGCCGACTACGACGGCTGGGCCGCTGCCGGGGCCACGGGTTGGGGTTACGCCGATGTCCTGCCGTACTTCCGGCGCTCCGAGGACAACGAGCGTGGCGAGGACCAATTCCACGGCGTGGGCGGGCCGTTGACGGTCAGCGACGGCAGGTCCGAACACCCGCTCGCCTCGGCCTTCGTCCAGGCTGCCCAGCAGGCGGGACACAAGGCGACCGACGACTTCAACGGCGAGAGTCAGTTCGGTGTCGGGCGCTACCAGCTGACGCAGCGCAACGGCATGCGCTGCAGCACCGCTGTCTCCTATCTGCACCCCGCTCTCGAACGGCCCAACCTCACCGTGCTGTCCGCGGCCCGCGCACACCGCGTGGTGATCGAGAGCGGCCGGGCGACGGGTGTGGAGGTGGAGCGGGGCGGCACCATCGAGATGGTCCGCGCCGAGCGCGAGGTGATCCTGTCCGCGGGCGCCTACGAGTCCCCGAAGCTGCTGATGCTGTCCGGGATCGGGCCCGCCGCCGCCCTGTCCGCCTTCGGTATCGACGTGATCCGCGATCTGCCGGTCGGCCAGGGCCTGCAGGACCACTACATGACGCTGCTGAACTTCCGCACCGACGCAGAGTCGCTGATCAGCGCGGCGAGCCCGGAGAACGCCGCGCTGTTGCAGAGCGAGGGGCGCGGCCCGCTGACCTCCAACATCGGCGAGGCCGGCGGCTTCTTCCGCAGCCGGTACGGCATGGACGCCCCGGACCTGCAGTTCCACGCCGCCCCCGTACTCTTCCACCAGGAGGGGCTCGGCCCCGTCACCGAGCACGGCTTCGCCTTCGGCCCGTGTGTGCTGGCCCCGACCAGCCGCGGCGTGGTGACCCTGCGCTCCCCGCGCCCGGACGCCGCGCCCCGGATCGTGCACAACTACCTGCTGACGTCCGAGGACCGGGACTGCATCGTCGCCGGGATACGGATCGCCCTGGAGATCGCGGCGCAGCAGGCGGTGGCCGATCTCGTCACCGGGCCGTTCGGCGACGTACCGGCTTCGGACTCCGACGCGGACCTCCTCGCCTGGGCGCAGCGGTCCGGACAGACGCTGTACCACCCGACGTCGACGTGTGCCATCGGCGCGGTCGTCGATCCCGAGCTGCGCGTGCTCGATGTGCCGGGTCTTCGGGTCGTCGATGCCTCGGTGTTCCCGACGGTGCCGCGCGGGAACACCAACGCGCCCACCATCATGGCCGCGGAGAAGGCGGCCGACTTCATCAAGGGAAGCACCGCCAAGGACAACGACGGCATCGAGGGAGCCGCGCGATAACGCCGTCCGTATCGGCCACCGAGCAGGTGTGGGCGATCGACCGGGCCGTCGATCTCGGCCTGGTCCGGACCCTGACCGGCCCCCCGGGCCTCGCGGCGCTGATGGGTTCAGGCTGCGGCATTCCCGTGAGGACCTGACGCGAAGGCCAGGATGTGCGGGACTGCCTCGCGCAGACCCGCAGCCCGGACTGCGCTCCGGACGGGGCGTCCTCTCCTCGACAGCGGCCGCGTCCACGATCACGTCCGGCACCGGCAAGCCAGTCCGCAGGAAGCGGCCGCGCACCCGGTGCTCGTAGTTCGAGGTCACCAGCGCCCAGGGCCCCGGTGCCAGGCCGTGCAGCAGCTCCGGCGCACCGTCGAAGGCCGCATAGGCACCGGACCGGACGTCCTCGTCCTCCAGTTCGTGCAGCGTGGCCAGGCACTCGCGCGGATCGTGGTCCGCGGCGACCTGGGCGCAGGTGCACTGATCACGCGTCGATCGTGCCAGGCGTCGAACAGGCAAGAGCGGGGTCGATGGTGGGACGGACACAGACGTCAACGGGGCCGACGCCGGCATCCGTCGCCAACGGGCGTGGCCGAGGTGCCGGCTAGTTCTTGCTGTTGTCCACGATGACCGGTGTGCCGTTCGAGTCCGTGCCGCACGGTACCGCGTACACCGGGTTGGCCTTGGCGGCTTCCCGGTAGGCCTCCAGGCACTGGTTGTACAGCACCTTGTCGCTCAGTGACTTCTCGATGATCTTGTTGGCGCGGGCGATGCCCTCCGCCTCGATCCGCTTGCGCTCCGCCTCCGCCTTGGCGGTGCGTGACGCCTCGACAGCCCGCTCGGTGGCCTGCTCCTGTTGGATCTTCTTGTCGATCTGTTCCTGCAGCTTGTCCGACGGCTTCACATTGCGCAGGTTGACGGCCGTGACATCGATCCCGCGCGGCGCCAGGCGCTCCTTGACGAGGCGTTCGATCTCTGAGCTGATCTGTTCGCGGGCAGAGGCGTAGCCCTCCTCGCTGGTGTGCTTCGCGAAGACGTTGCGGATGATCTCGCGGCTGTCCGGCAGCACCAGGCGTGCCTGGATCGACTCCTCACTGCCCGCCAGCCGGTACAGCGCGACCGCCTTCCCTTGCACCACCGCCCACTTGATGGTGACGTCCGCGTACAGGACGCCCCCTTGCGAGGAGCGGACCTCGACCACGTCCTTGTCGTAGAGGTTGAGGTCCACCGGGCGGGTGGAGTAGGACGTCACGTCGGTGAAGGGCGACTTGAAGTGGATGCCGGAGGACAGTGGCGTACCGACCTTGCCGAAGGTCACCGGCACGCCGACCTCATAGGCGCTCACGACATAGACACAGGCGAAGACGCCGGCCAGTACGCCCGCCACGGCACTGAGCACCGCACCGAGCTTCCAGCTCCCGGCATCGCGTGTGCGGCCGACGAGAAAGAGCACGACCGCCGCTATGAGCAGCAGGATGGACAGCACGAACACAGGTAGTCCCCCTCCGGAAACGGATCCGCGCCGCCTTGGGCGCGACCGGCAGCGCATCGTAGCGAGCCCCCGTCCCTGCGCCGTACGCAACCCCTGTGACAGACCGAAGTGCCGGGCAGCGCAGACACGTTACCGCCCACCCGCGCCTGTGAGGTGGTGGGCGAGGGTGGGCGGTGATGTGGGCGCCGGGCCGACGGTCGGTCAGGAGCGTTCGCTTCCGCCGGATGCGCGGTGGCTGCGGCCGGTCCCGCCGACGGATTCGTGGGTGCTGCCGCCCTGAGAGGCGGCGTGCTGGGTCAGCACCTTCATGATCTCCGAGGACAGCGCGTCCGCCAGGGCGGGTGCGAGAGATTCCGCCAGGGCGGTCGCGAGGGTCTGCGCGAACAGCACCCTTTCCAGTTCCGAGGAACGGGAGGGCGGCTGGGACAGGGATGCCACGGCCGCTTCCATCAGGGCTCCCGCCAGCGGGTCCTTTCCATGCCTGACACCGATGCCGGTATGCGGGATTCCGGCCTCGCGCACAATTTCCTCGAAGACCTCGTCGATGAAGGCCTCCACGGGGTCCCGTTCCGATTCTCCGCCGGACTCAGCTGCCATTGTGGTTCCTCAAGTCTTTCATTTCCGTACGGGACCTGCCCTCCGATGCTGACGACTGCAACCACCGGAGGGCAGGGGTGTCACCATTTCTCATTAGCCACGCATGAGCGCGGCGAGCAGGAGAGGGTGCTGGATCAGCGATTCGCCGCGCTCCTCACGGCCACGCATCAGCGCAGCGAGGAGAAGCGGGTTCTCAATGATCGATCCCTCACCACGCTCCTCACGACGACGCATCAGCGCGGCAAGGAGGAGGGGGTGCTGGATGAGTGGTTCACTGCGCTCCTCACGGCGGCGCATGAGTGCGGCGAGGAGAAGCGGGTGCTGGATGATCGAATCCTCACCACGCTCCTCACGACGACGCATCAGCGCGGCGAGCAGGAGGGGGTGCTGGATCAGCGATTCGCCGCGCTCCTCGCGGCCGCGCATCAGCGCAGCGAGGAGAAGCGGGTGCTCGATGATCGGCTCCTCACCGCGCTCCTCACCACGGGCCAGCATCGCGGCCAGCAGGAGCGGACCCAGGCCGGTTTCCTCGCCGAACTCTTCCTGGCCTGCCCCTGCCTTTTCCCGGGTGGGAGTCTCCGTCGTTGCCGTACGCTCATCGCATTTCGATCATGCTCCATACGCCTACGCAATTTCCGACGACTTGCGCAAGCCGGACGCGGGAGTTAAAGCGCGGGCGGCAAAGTGCACCCATGGGTGACGGCTGCTAGCTCTGCTCGATGTGCAGATGGATCGGACCGCGAAGAACGGGGCTGCGCCGGTACGGCGGCGGGTCGGCGACCAGGCTGGGCCCGTCGAGGCGGCGTGCCAGTTCGCTCAGTGCGATCTGGGCCTCCAGCCGGGCCATCGGGCCGCCGAAGCACAGATGGATACCGCTGCCGAATCCGAGGTGCTGGTTGTCACGTCGATCGGGGTCGAAGTGGTCGGGATCGTGGAAGCGGTTCGGATCGCGGCTGCCCGAGGCCAGCATGAGCATGATCTGCGAGCCCTTGGGGATGACGGTGTCGGCGACGGTGATGTCGCTGTACGCCGCGCGCCAGGGAATGATGTGCACGGGGGGCTCGTAGCGCAGCAGTTCCTCGACCAACGGGACGACCAGATCCGGTTCGTCGCGCAGTCGCTGGAGCACCTCAGGGTGACGCAGGAGCGTCAGCATGCCGTTGGTGATCAGGTTGACGGTGGTCTCGTGACCGGCGATCAGCAGCAGGTTCGCGGTGCTGATGATTTCCTCGTCGGTCATCCGCCCGTCCGGCCCGTCATCGTTGGCCAGCTGGGTCAACAGGTCGTCACCCGGTCGGCCGTGGCGTTGCTCCAGCAGCCCGCCGAGGTACTGGCGCAGGGCTTTGCGGGCCTGCACGCCGTTGTCCAGCTTTTCCTTCGGGTCGGTCCTGGGGTCGTAGTCGATCGAGTTGATGATGTCGTTGACCCACAGGCGGAACGTCGGTTCGTCCTCGCGTGGCACGCCGAGCAGGTGGCATATCACCGTGACGGGGAACGGGTAGGCGAAGTCGTCGACGATGTCGATCTGTTCCTTGCCCGCGAAGTCGTCGATCAGACCGCCGACGATGGCGGTCAGGTCGGGTTCCAGGCCGGTCACCAGTCCCGGGGTGTGCGGCGGGCCGAAGTGACGCATCGCCATGCGCCGCAGACGGTCGTGCTCGGGCGGGTCGAGGTTGATGAACGCCGGCGTGGCCCCTCCCTCGGCCGAGGGCATCGGACGTGACAGATTGCGGACGTCGGAGCTCAGGTGCGGGTCGTGCAGGAGCTCCGTGATCTCGCGATAGGTGCTGACGACATAGCTGCCGTCCTCCTGCGGGGCCACCGGCGTCTCGCGCAGCTCGGCGTACAGCGGGTACGGGTCGGCCCGGGAGGAGTAGTCGAGGATCCGGTGCAGCGTGTCGGGCATCTCGGTCGTGGTCATCTCGCCTTCCCTCCTAACGGTGCTGCTGCACGGCCGTGACGCGCCGCTCACCCGGATCGTGACCGGTGACGACCACGGTGGCGCCCTGGGCGAGCAGGACGGGGCCGGGGAAGTCGACGGGCACCGGTTTCATGTCGACGGGCTGGTCCGGCGTGGGGCAGGGCGGCGGGAACGGTGCGGCCGTCTCGATCAACTGCCGGTAGTGGTCGAGCCACTTCGCGTTGTTGAAGCTCACTGCCGCGGTGACGCGGCCCCGATAGCCGTACGCGGCGACGAAACGGTGGTCGGACACCGAGCCCTGGGTGACGACCACCTCGTCGGCGAAGGTCGGCACGCCGACGGACTTGATGTTGACGCCGAACTGGATCGACCAGAACAGCGGGATGGACAGGTGGGGCCAGCGGTCCGCCTGGCCGCTGACCATGTTGTGCGCGGCGACTTCGGCCTGTTCCACGGCGTTGGCCCAGTGTTCGAGCGAGATGAGCCGGTACTCGTAAATCGGATTCGGGCAGCGTGCCACGTCTCCGGCGGCGAAGACGTCGTCGGTGATCAGGCCGTTGAGGTCGAGGGCGCGGCACCCCGTGTCGCAGGCGATGCCCCACACGCCGGCCGCCAGTCCCGAGCCGCGCAGCCACTCGGTGTTGCGGATGCCTCCGAGTGCCACGACCACCACGTCGGCGTCGATCGTGCTGCCGTCGTCGAAGTGAGCGCGGCGAACGTGCCCCTGCGCGTCGCCCTCCAGTCGGGTGACCTTGACACCGCAGCGCAGGTCGACGCCGTGAGCGCGCTGCATGTCCGACGCGATCTCACCGATCATGGCCCCGAGCGCGCCGACCAGCGGGGCCGGCGCGAGTTCCGCGACGGTCACCGGGATGTCCCGCTCGCGGCAGATCGAAGCGATCTCGGAGCCGGTGAATCCCGCGCCGATGACCAGTACGCGGGAGGGCCCGGCGGCAAGGGCTCGCTGCAGGCCCTCGGCGTGCTCGCGCGTACGCACGACGAACACGCCGTCCAGGGCCGCCTCGCTCTCGACGAACCAGGGCCGGGCCCGTACCCCGGTGGAGATCAACACCCGGTCGAAGGGAACCTCGCGTCCGTCGGCGAGACGCACGTGGTTGGTCGCCAGGTCCAGCCCGCTGGCGGGCACGCCCAGCAGCCACTCCGCATTGACGTCACGACGGCGCGGCAGCGTGGTGCCGTAGGCCGGCACCCACCCGGTCAGTACCTGCTTGGACAAGGGAGGCCGGTCATAGGGCTCGCCCAGCTCGTCACCGATCATGGTCAACGATCCGGTGAAACCCTCGTCGCGCAGAGCCTCTGCGGCCCGCAGTCCCGCCAGTGACGCCCCGACGACCACGATGCGGCCGTCGCGCTTGAACGCTCGCAGAGTGTCGGCGCTGGTCATGACGTCGACGCCTCCACCGGTACGTCCCGTCCCTCCAACTGGTCGACCAGAATCGCCTGGACCGGGCAGGCAGCCGCGGCGCGCAGGACCTGCTCGCGCCGGGTGTCATCGGGGTTCGGGTCGTACATCAGCGCTTCCTCGCCGTGCATCCGGAACGCGTCCGGAGCGAGGAACGCGCACTGCGCATACCCTTCGCATCGGGAAAGATCAACGACAACTCTCATCCCGGCCTCCACAGGGACTGCAAGCTGCGGACCCTGAAGCCGGTGCCACTCGGGCGCACAAAGCGCGAGACGGGCTGCGAGAGATGGGGTTCGGCCGTTGCCCACGCCTGGGAAGTTCGAGGGGGCGCACCGCGCTCGTCGGGTCTCCACGGAAGGAACCGATCGTCGCGAATAAGGCGACCGGCGTCTGTAAAACCGCTCAGAGAACCTGACCTTGCCGTCAAAAGCCTATCCCGCGGGCACATCACCCGCACCCCGGGAAGGAAGGGGCTGTCCTGCCGATTCGGTGCCGGAGCCACCTGGCAGCCATGACCGTCATTCACTCGGGCGCCGCGCGCCCATGCGGCGAGAACCGTGCGCTGTCGTTGATTCTTTAGAGACCGCTGAGTGCAGTTCTTGGAAGTGCCGGAGGCACGCATGGGTGAGGTACTGGGTGATGTGCTGGGCTTGGCGGCCGGTGTCGCCGTCAGTCCTCTTCCGATCATCGCCATCATCATCGTGCTGGCCACGCCCCGGGGACGCGTGAACGGATTGGTGTTCGCCCTCGGCTGGGTGGTGGGTCTGTCGGCGTTGGGCGCGGTGATGCTGGCCATCGGCGGCCATGGGAATTCCACCTCCCACGGGCAGCCGGCCGACTGGGTCGGGGCTCTCAAGCTCGCGCTGGGGGTGGCGCTGGTTCTTTTCGCCGCGAGGATGTGGCGTCATCGCCCTGCCGATGTCACGCAGGCGCAATTGCCCAAATGGATGGCCGCGCTCGACCGCTTCACACCGGTGAAGGTCTTCCTCCTCGCCCTCCTTCTGTCTGCCGGGAACCTGAAGAACGCCCCGCTGACCATTGCCGCGGCAGCGTCCATCAGCGCATCCGGGCTGGCGGTCGCAGAGCAGATCGCCACGTTGGCGATCTTCGTCGTCATCGCCTCCCTCGGGCTGCTGGCCCCGCTCGGGGTCTTCCTGGTCATGGGTGAGCGGGCAAAGAGCATGCTGGGCAACTGGAAGGAATGGGCGGCGCGGCACAACACAGCTGTCATGGCGGTTCTGTTCTTCGTGTTCGGACTGAAGCTCCTCGGAGACGGAATCGGGGTTCTGCGCTCCTGACGGGTCGGTTTCTGTCGGACCCGGGTGGACCGACGTCGCTCGGACGCTCCCCGTCGACCACTCCGAACGGGTGACATGCGACTCGCCGGACGATCGGATTACTCCGAATTGATGATGTGCCGCTGACCTCACCCCGCCGGGCCCGAGACGGAGGCGGGCGCGGCACGTCAGATCTCAAGTGCCGGTGGAATTCCCTCGGTTACCCGTGTCCGGGCAACGCCATGCCCAGCGTGCCGAGTTGTCGCTACTTCAGGTGAACTCCCTGTGGTCGACCGTGCAGCACGCGAAGTGATCGTCCTACTCTCGTAAGCGCTCGAGCAGTCCCGGACGTCGTGTGCCTCTGCTCTTCAGGCTCGATCATCGTCGGGGGGTTCGCATGATGCAGGCGTGGGCCGGTCGAGGCTGTCTTGGCCGGATTGCTCGCGTCGGCCGAACGCATGTCGCGAAAGCAGGCAGGGCCCTGTCCGAGGGCGCTGCGGTCGCGGTCGCCGTCGGAGCAGGCGTGCTGGTGGCCCTCGTGGTGCCGACGGGCATCGCCGTACCGACGGCGCACGTGGCAGCCGCCGTGTCCCTCCTCGCGCGCGCCCAGACCGTCACGGGAAGAGTCCGTCTACGCCTCAGGCTGTCGGTCGTCTCGGTGGCCGCCGGCGGACTTCACTACGCCCTCGGAGTTCGGGTGGGCGACTCGCAGCCGCTTGCCGCGGGCGACCCACAACCCCTCGTCCGGGTGCTGGCATGCGCCGGGATCGCCGCATGCCTGGGGGCCGCGGTCGCCGCGCTGGTCATGGCCGCCGCGGAGAACGGTACGGCCCTGATCCGATTACGGCGGCTCCTGGACGGCTGGTTGATCGCGGGGTCCCTGTTCACGGTGGGCTGGGTCCTGCTGCTCCATCGTGCCGACCACGGCGGTGACGTATCGGCATCGTTTCTCGGTCTGACCCGCGTGGTGGCGGACATCCTCGTGTTCGGCCTGCTGGTCACCCTGCGGTTCGGTCTGCAGCAGACGGAACGCACGGCGACCACGGTGGCCGCCCTGGCGCTCGCAGTCCTGACCACGGGCGACGTGCTTCGCGTCCTGCGGCCCGAGCCGGACACGTGGCACGCGGTCCCCCTCGCGGCGGCATGCTCGGTGACGGGGCTGATCCTCGTCGCCGCGGCACCCTGGCTGCCGGGCGGTGTCAGTGTCGTGGGGTTCGACCAGCGGATGATGCCCGTCATCGGCGTGGTGGCGGCGTTCGTGCCCGTGGTCGTCTGCGCGCTGGCCATCACGGCGCACACGGCCGCCGGCGGTCCCATCGACACGGTGATGTCGGGCCTGGCGGGTTCGGTGCTTCTCGCGCTCGGCGTCCGGCAGGGCGTCATCCACGCCGACCATCTGCGGATCACGCATGAGTCCGCGGCACGCGAGGCTCATTACCGAACGCTGGTCGACCGCACCTCCGACGTGATCACCATCGTCTCCCTGGACGGGCTTCTGCTCTACGTCAGCCCGGCCGCCCTGACCGTCTTCGGCCACCGGCCCGAGGACCTCGTGGGCGCTCGGCTGCCCCTGTACTGCCACCCGGACGACCTCGAGACACTGATGCAGGCGGTCCGGACGCTGCGGCAGGAAGCCGAGTCGGACACCCGCGGGCCGGCCCTCAGGGTGTCGTGCCGGGTGATGGCCGCCGACGGAACATGGCGGCACGTCGAGTCGACGATCAGCCATCACCCCGATGGAATGACCTTCATCAGTCGCGATGTGAGCGAGCGCGTCGCCCAGCAGGTGCAGTTGGAACACCTCGCCTTCCACGACGCGTTGACCGGACTGCCCAACCGGGCCCTGTTCACCGACAGGGTCAGTCGTGCCCTGCGGAAGCGGACGCCCGGCGCGGACCAGCCCGTGGTGCTCTTCCTGGACCTGGACGGCTTCAAGGCGGTCAACGACTCGGCCGGACACGCCGCAGGGGACGCCCTCCTGCGGCACGCCGCTCGTCGGCTCCAGGCATCCGTACGGGCAGGCGACACCGTGGCCCGGCTCGGCGGCGACGAGTTCGCAGCCCTCCTGGAGCGGGAGGCGGGAGCGTGTCCCTGGAGCGCGCGGGACATCGCCCAGCGGATCCTGACCGCGCTGACGCAGCCGTACCCGATCCGCACCAAGGACGTAGCGGTGTCGGCCTCCATCGGCATGGCGGTGGCGGTACCGGACAGCACTCCGGACCAGCTGTTGCACCAAGCCGACCTGGCCATGTATGCGGCCAAGGCCGCTGGCAAAGGCTGTATCCGCATGCACCACGCGACGCCCCCGCACGCGCACAGCGGTGCGTCGAACCGCGGTTGAGGCCTCGCTGCGTCCTTGCGCACCGCTTGCTTCAGTCCCGTGCTGCCGCCTCGGTGAGGCGCGCTCGGAGCCGGTCCACGGAGGGTGGTGCGCCGACTCGGCCGGACAGGCTCGCGCCTGCCCCGGAGGTGCCAGCGGGTCGACTCCGTCGATCAGGAGCGTGGGCGAACCGTGCATGCCGAGGCGCTCCGCCTCCTGGACGTCGTTGATCTCACGCCAGGTCGCCTCGGTGCCGGGATGCTCCTTCAGGGCAAGGGCCAGACGCTCGCGCAGCAGGGCGGCGTGCGGGCATGCGGGTACGACCAGCACGGTCAGGTCCATTTCCGTCACCTTGGCTCGGCCGGCGTGCGGGGGCTACCCGGCGGCGTCGCTCAGATGCCCGGGGTCCAGAACCGTGATGCGGCCTCGGGCCAGGTGCAGCATGCCGCGATCGGCGAACTCGTGCAGGACCTTTGTGGTGGTCTCGCGTGAGGTGCCGGCGAGGGCCGCGAGTTGTTCGTGCGTGAGGGCGATCTGGGCGTGCCGGGTGCCGGGCCGCAGGCGGCCCGGGCGGGTGTCGGCGCGGGCGGCGAGGGTGCTCAGGGTCGCGGCGATGCGCTGCGGGACGGACTTGAAGACGCTGTCGGACAGGCGTTGTTCCAGATCGGCGAGGCGGCGGCCGAGGATCTCGGTGATCCGGGCGGCGATACGGGGGTCGGACAACAGGTACTTGTGGACATCGGCGCGGCTCATCACGCACACGGTGACGTCGTCGAGGGCCTCGGCGAAGTTGTCGTACATGCGCTGGCCGAGCAGCACCATCTCGCCGAAGATCGTGCCGGGGCTGATGATCGCGGTGGTCAGGGCGCGGCCGTCGGCGGAGACCCGGAAGATACGGACGCGTCCGCGTTTGAGGATGAACAGCACCTCGCAGGGCTGCTGGGGCGAGTGGAGGATCTCGCCGGCGCTGTAGGCCTTCATCGGGGCCGCGGCGGCGATGGCGTCCATCTCGGCCGCGGACAGGTCACGGAAGATGTCGACCTCGGAGATGCACCAGGTGCGGTCGGCTTCGTCATCGCGCTCGATCATGTGGATGGTCTCCTCGCGTCGCCCCGGGGCCCAGGGCGGGGGTGCGGCACCCCAGGCCGGGCTCGCCAGAGCGTCGAGGCCCTCGGCCGGACAGTAGGCGACACCCCTACCCTCCAGGGTGCTACCGCGCTGATCAGCACCCCAAGTCGGTACGGGAGAGCCGTCCGCCCCGTGCGGCGGCGTCACCGGCCGACCGAGCCCGTCCGCCTGGCCATCGCCTGGGCGATACAGGAGAAGACCAAGCCGAGGAGCAGCCCGTACGCCAGGTGGGCGCCGAGGCTGGAACTCGTGACGGCGTTCCACGCGAAGACCGGCAGGTGCATATTGGCCGGCATGATCCACAGCGCGCCGAGGACCCACCACACGGTGCCGTAGATCAGCCCGAGCACGGCGGCGGGGGCCAGTTTCTGGGCCAGGTGCCCCAGCAGTACCCCGAAGCCGGTCCCGGCCAGGACGGCGATCGCGAGGTGGATCACCCAGCCGATGACGGCGCTCTTGGAACCGAGGAGACCGGCGATCATGGTGATCACGGCGGTGTCCATCATGGGACGGGAGACCGACATCCAGACACCCATGCCGATGCCGCCGACCACACCGGCGGCGGCGCCCCAGATCGCATGGACCGGTATGACGGCAGTCCTCTGCGAAACCTGCACAGTGGTTGCCATGACGTTCACGTCCTCTCAAGACATGGTGTTGACCAGGGTTTCTCGGCGACGAGCAGGGTCACCGTCCGGTTCCCGGCTCCGCCTCCTCGACCACGACGCCGCGCCAGAACGCCACATGGTTCTTGATCTTCCTCGCCAGTGGGCTGGGGTGCGGGTAGTACCAGGCCGCGCCCGGATTGGCCTGCCCGGCGACGGTGACCGTGTAGTAGCGGGCCACGCCCTTCCACGGGCACAGCGACCTCGACCGGCTGTCGGTGAAGTACTCCCGGTTGAGCGACTCCGGCGGGAAATAGTGATTGCCCTCCACCACCACGGTGCGCTCCGCTTCCGCCAGCACCGCGCCGTTCCACACCGCACGCAACATGATCATCCACCTCTGGGCGTCTCATGACGGTTCATGCTGCGAAGCTAGATCGCTGCTCCGCCCGCGCACCGTGAGCGCGCTTACAGTCCGGGCACTTCCGAGCGATTGCCCGCAGGGCGGGGGACGCAGGCGTCATGACGACTTTCGGAGCTTGCCTGCTGTCCGATCGGGCATGTCGCGCAAGGCGTCGGCGACGGCCCAGGTCAAGGCGGCGGCGATGGCTGTAGCACCCCACAGGCCCCAGGCAGCGGCGGGCGCTTCGTCGGCCAGGAGCCCGACGAGGGCGAGCACAACAGCCGCCGGCAGAGCGATCGCCACCTGACGCGACGGACCGCCCTCGCGGTGCACCCGAACTCCGCAGGCGGCTACGGTGATGAGGCCGACGGCGACGAGAAGCCAAGTCAGCACCCTCATCGTTGCTCACCTCATCGCTGGCGCAGTTTCGACCGAAATGCCGGAATGCGGTCAGCGTAGCGCTCCACCGGCAGCGAACCCGGCGGCGACTTCGCGTTCTTTGACCCCGCACCCGAGCACCTCGCCGTTCCGGGCGCGCCCCGTACCCCTGCGGGGTATATTGGCAGCGATCAGCCGTTCTCAGCGGAAGCACGGATGGAAGCCATGACGACAGCCGGCCACCGGTCAGACGGCGCTCGCAGCGCCGCGCTCCGGTGCACCCGCGCTGCGGTCATCGCGCTGCTGGCGGCCCTCGCGGTGCTCGTCCACCACGAAACGGCCGCCGCCCTCACACACGTGCCGCCCGCCGGGGCCATGGCGAGCATGCACCATACGGCCACGTCGGCGATGTCCGTCCACACGAGCGGGCACGCCGGTCAGTCCGGTGTCACCGTGCCGACCGCGGGCCACGACGACGGCGGTGCGTGCTCCGGCACGGCGATGCAGCACTGTTCCGCCGCCGGCGTCGACAGCATGAAGCTCTCCCCTCCGCACCAGCCTTCCATCGACTGTGCCCCGGCCCCGTGTGCCGGTGCAGCCGTCGGCCGGGACATCCCGGGAACCACAGGCCGAGCACCGCCCGACCTCTCCGTCCTCTCTCGATTCCTGCTGTAGGCCACGCCCGCGACGGCTGCGCGCACTCAAACGTGCTCTCAGCCGTCCGCACGCGCGTCGAACAGAAGCGATATCGAGAAGAAGGACACCTCCGTGAACAGCATGAACCGCCGCTCCGTCCTGCTCGCCGGACTCGGCGTCGCGGGCGCGGGCGCGCTCGCCGCCTGCAGCGATTCCGGTAGCACGCCTGCCCTGGTCAGCCCCTCCGGCGCGGACGTCGCCGCGGTCGACAAGAAGCGCGGCAAGAGCGGCAAGACAAATGAGCTGACCCTGACCGCAGTACAGGCCAAGGTCGGCCTGGGCGCCGGGATCACGGCCAGGACCTGGGCCTTCGACGGTCGGATTCCGGGCAAGGAGCTGCGCGTCTCGGCCGGTGACACGCTGGCCGCCACGCTCTCCAACCAACTGCCGAATCAGACCGCCACCTCCATCCACTGGCACGGCATCGCCCTGCGCAACGACATGGACGGCGCACCGCCGGCCACCCAGAGTGCCGTCCGGGCAGGACGCAACTTCACCTATCGGTTCACCGCGGACACCGCCGGTACCTACTTCTTCCACCCGCACGTCGGTATCCAGCTCGACCGGGGCCTGTACGCGCCGCTGATCGTGGAGGACCCGAGGGAGCCGCTGTCGTACGACGAGGAGTGGGTGATCATCCTCGACGACTGGCTCGACGGCGTCACCGGCACCCCGGACGACGTCTTCGCCGAGCTCGGGCACGGGATGGGCGGCATGGACATGGGCGACGGCATGGATATGAGCAGTGGCACGGACGGCATGCCCAGCTCTCCCTCCGCTTCGTCCTCCGGCGGACGCATGGGCATGAAGTACATGCTGATGGGCGCTCGGAGCCCACTGCTCGGGGGCGACGCCGGCGATGTGAAGTACCCGTATCACCTGGTCAACGGGCGCGTTCCGGCCGACCCGGCAATCTTCCGCAGCAAGCCCGGCAAGCGCGTCCGGCTCCGCCTGATCAACGCCGGCAGCGACACCGCCTACCGAGTCGCCCTCGGCGGCCACAAGCTCACGATCACCCACACCGACGGCTTCCCCGTCCGGCACCAGCAGGTCGACGCCCTGCTGATCGGCATGGGCGAACGCTACGACGTCCTCGTCACCCTGGACGACGGCGTCTTCCCCCTGGTGGCGTTGGCCGAGGGCAAGAACGCCACCGGCATGGCCGTCATCCGCACCGGCTCCGGCAGCACTCCCCCGGCGACGATCCGCCCCACGGAACTGGACGGCACGCTCCTGGCCGCAGCGCAGCTGCATGCGGCGGACGACGTCCGGCTGGCGTCGAAGAAGGCCGACCGGGTCCACCGCATCGAACTGACCGGCGGCATGATGATGTACAACTGGGCCATCAACGGCCGACGGTTCGACATGAACAACCCGACCGCGCATCCGATCACGGTGGAACAGGGCCAGCGGGTACGGCTCGACTTCGTCAACACCACCACCATGTGGCACCCGATGCACCTGCACGGCCACACCTACCAACTCGGCGGCAGCGGACCGCGCAAGGACACCACGATCGTGCTGCCGAAGAGGACGGTCACCGTATTCTTCGACGCCGACAACCCGGGGCAGTGGATGCTGCACTGCCACAACGCCTACCACGGCGAGGCGGGCATGATGGCGCTGGTCGCCTACCGATCCTGATCCCCCCGCACGACGCGCACAGCGGCACCACGCTTCCTGGCGATCAGCGGGTACATCAGCAGATGTAACGCCTGCTACATTCGCCTTCGTGGCGAACATGGAACCGGGGAGCCGCTGGCTCGTCCTCGTGATCAAACTTCCGGCGGAGCCGACCCGGCACCGGGTCGGGGTCTGGCGGGAGCTGCGCAAGTGCGGTGCGCTCTCGCTCGGCCAGGGGATCTGGGCCGTTCCGGACGTGCCGGTCTTCGCCGACGGCATCGCCCGGGCGCTCACCCTCACGGACCAGGCCGGTGGGCAGGCCATGACCTTGAACGCTTCCGGGCGCAGTACCGAGGACGCGTCCCGGTTCCAGGCGCTGTTCACGGCCGCCCGGTCCGCGGACTGGACGGAGTTCCTGGCCGACTGCGGCAAGTTCGAACAGGAACTGGCCAAGGAGATCCGTATCGCCAAGTTCACGCTGGCCGAGCTGGAGGAAGAGGAGCAGTCGCTGGAGCGACTGCGGCGCTGGCACCGTGACCTGACGGCGCGGGACGTGTTCGTCGCTCCGGAGGCGGCCGAGGCCGGCCGACGGCTCAAGGAGTGCGCCGCAGCGTGCGAGGACTACGCCGAGCGAGTCTTCGCAGCCCTGCACCAGACTCCGGAGGGGGAACAATGACCGCGCAGGCTGCTCCAGCACGGCAGATGTGGCCGCTGTACGCGGCCGGGTTCACCACCGCCTTCGGCGCGCACGGCATCGCCGCGACCCTCGGCAGCAACTCCGAGGACGCGGTCACCTCGCTGCTTGTCCTCGGGGGACTGCTCGCCCTCTATGACGGCGCCGAGGTGCTCCTCAAGCCGCTCTTCGGCACCCTCGCCGACCGCATCGGGGCCCGCCCCGTCCTGCTCGGCGGGCTCGTCGCGTTCGCCGCCGCGTCCGCGCTGTATGTCATGGCGGACAGCCCGGGCTGGCTGTGGGCCGCCCGGCTCGGGCAGGGCGCCGCGGCCTCCGCGTTCTCCCCGTCCGCCTCGGCACTGGTCGCCCGCCTCAACCCGGCCGCCAAACACGGTCGCGCGTTCGGCAGTTACGGCTTCTACAAGTCCATCGGCTATACCCTCGGTCCCCTCCTCGGCGGCGTCCTGGTGTGGGCCGGGGGCCTGCGGCTGCTGTTCGCCGTTCTCGCTGTGCTCGGCGCGGCGGTCGCCGTCTGGGCCACCGTCGCCGTTCCCGTCGTACCCCCGCTGCCCAAGGCCCGGCAGACCGTGCTGGATCTGGCCCGCCGCCTGGCGGACCCGTCCTTCCTCGCCCCGACGGCCGCGCTCGCGGCGGCGACCGCGGCCTTGTCGGTCGGGGTCGGTTTCCTTCCGGTCTCCGGCCGCGCCGCCGGGCTGGGCACCGTCGTGACCGGTGCGGCGGTGTCGGTGCTCGCCGGCTGTGCCGCTGTCGTCCAGCCGCGAGCGGGGCGCGCTCTGGACGACGGGCGCCTCACGACTCGTACCGGCCTGGCCGCGGGATTGATGGCCACCGCCTCCGGTCTGGCCTGCGCGATGCTGCCGGGCCTGACCGGCGTGCTCCTCGGTGCGGCCCTGATCGGCGTCGGCACGGGACTGATCACTCCGCTCGGCTTCGCCGCGCTGGCCGCGAGCACCCCCACCGAGCGCCTCGGTCAGACCATGGGCGCCGCCGAACTCGGCCGCGAACTCGGCGACGCGGGCGGGCCCCTCCTCGTCGCCGCCGTCGCCTCGCTCACCACGCTCACCTACGGCTTCGGAGCGCTCGCGGCTGTGATCGGGACGGGCGCGGTGGTCGCGATCGTGCACCGCCGCTCGGCGTCGGTCGTACTCAAACCCGGGACAGACAGGTGAACGGGCGCAAGGACGGCTTCAGTTCTGGTGTCTGCGCCGCAGCACATGCCGGGCGAGGAGCGCGGCGGCCAGCAGGCCGAGGGCGATGAGCGCGTAGAGCTGGTAGCGGGAGATCTCGTCGTAGACGGCGGTGATGTGGGTGCCGGCCGCGTAGGCCAAGGTCGCCCACAGAGCGACCCACAACGCGGCACCGAGTGCGTTGAAGGCGAGGAATCGGGGCCAGGGCATGCCGCTGGTGCCGGCGATGATGCCGTTGGCCTGGCGCAGCCCTTCGACGAAGCGGGCGACGGTGACGATCTTCCCGCCGTGGTGGGTGAAGAACTCCTCGGCCTTGTGGAAGCGCTCCGGGGTCAGGAACACATAGCGGCCCCAGCGGTGGACGAAGGCTCGGCCGCCGGACCGGCCGATCAGGTAGCCGATGTTGTCCCCTGCGACGGCCGCGGCGAACGCGAGCGCGGCGACAGCGACGATGTTCAGCTGCCCGGCCCCGGCGTAGATCCCTGCGGCGATCAGGATCGTCTCGCCCGGGGCGGGAACGCCGAAGTCCTCCAGGGCCATGTGCCCACCGTACGTCGCCGGTGCAGGGGCCGGAGCGGCGCGCCGGTCGGTGGGGCCGGTCGAGGGTGACGGCGGTCCCGTGCCCGGCCGCCACCCCGCCCTGCAACGCATTCGGTAACCGGTCAAATACTCTGTGTATGTGATCGGAGTGCGGGTGGTGCGACGGGCCGCGATGCGGCCGGGCCGGGTGGGGCTCTTCCTCGGCCTCGTCCTCCTGATCACCGCCCACCTCGCCGGTGCCGTTCATGCCTCCTCTTTCACGGGGCCGCCTGTGACGGTCGAGGCCGCAGCGACTGCTCAGCCGCCGGCCGGCACCGGGCACGGTCACGAACCGGCCCCCGCGCACCGGCACAGCGCCGGGGGCCACATCGATCACGCGGCCGACCGTCCCAGGGCCACGGCGGACGAAGCGGTCGCCGAGTGCGACCAGGCCGATCCGGCAGCCGGAGCATCTGGATCGGCGGGCTTCGCGGTCGTGCCCACCAGCTGGGGCCGGCCGGTCGACACCGCCGCCTCGGCCACCGGCGGCTCCCGTACGTTCGCGCTCCATTGCGTCTGGCGTCTGTGAGCACCGCCCGCACGCCCCGACCCCGCCCGAGATCGCGCGGCAGGGGCGTGCTCGCGCGCCCATGACCCATGACGACCGCACCGCGCCCCCTCTGCCCTGCGCGGTGCGAAGGAGCCGTACACGCATGAACTTCCCGCTGTCCGAAACCCCTGGAGCCCGCGTTTCGCTCCCCGCTGTTGCCCGCCGCCCCGCACAGTTGGTCGGCCGTACCCCGGTTCTGTGGATCGACGAACCCTTCGCCCCGCCCGGCCGCGGCTTCTACGCAAAGCTCGAAGGCGCGAACCCCGGCGGCATCAAGGACCGTCCCGGTCTGCACATGATCCGTGAGGCCCGCCGGCGCGGGGATCTCGCACCGGGGACCCCGATCGTCGAGTCCTCCAGCGGTACCTTCGCCCTGGGGCTCGCGCTGGCCGGGCTGACCTTCGGTCATCCGGTCACCGTCGTGACCGACCCCGGCATGGAGCCGTCGGTGCTGCGGCTGCTGACCACGCTCGGCGCGCACGTCGACCAGGTGGCGGTCCCGGATGCGGACGGCGGCTGGCAGCAGGCCCGTCGTCGGCGCGTCGCCGAGCTGCTGGCCCGTACGCCGGGGGCGTACTGCCCCGACCAGTACCACAACCCCGACAACGTGGCTGCCTACCGGCCGCTGGCCACCGAGCTGATCGCGCAACTCGGCCGTATCGACGTCCTCGTGGCGTCGGTGGGCACCGGAGGTCACTCCGCCGGCGTCTCTTGCGTGCTGCGCGAGTCCTTCCCCGCGCTGACCCTGATCGGCGTGGACGCGGTCGGCTCCACGATCTTCGGGCAGCCCGCCCGGCCGAGGCTGATGCGCGGCCTCGGCTCCAGCATCCATCCGGGCAACGTCGACTACGCGGCCTTCGCCGAGGTCCACTGGGTGGCGCCGGCCGAAGCCGTGTGGGCCTGCCGTCAGCTGGGCCGCCGCCACTTCGCGACGGGGGGCTGGAGTGTCGGGGCCGTCGCGCTCGTCGCGGGGTGGGTCGCGCGGACGTATCCCACCGGCACCCGCGTCGCAGCGGTCTTCCCCGACGGCCCGCACCGCTACCTGGACACCGTCTACAACGACGCATGGTGTCGCCACCAGCAGCTTCTGGGCCAGGAACCACCGCCGGAACCCGAGGAGATCGCCGAGCCCGACGAGTGCGAGGTGACCGGCTGGACCCGGTGCGGCAAGGTCCGCGACCCGCTCGGCCGTACGACCGCGGAGCGTGCCGAGGCGGGCGTTCGATGAGGGGGCTGCGGGCCCAGCTGGCCTCCTTCGACCGGCCGGCGCGGCTGCTGATGGTCAACCAGTTCGCCATCAACCTCGGCTTCTACATGCTCATGCCCTACCTGGCCGATCACCTGGCTCATGGCCTCGGCCTCGCGGCCTGGACGGTCGGCCTGGTCCTCGGCGTGCGCAACCTCTCCCAGCAGGGCATGTTCCTCATCGGCGGCACCCTCGCCGACCGCTACGGCTGCAAGCCGATGATTCTCATCGGCTGCACCCTGCGGACGGTCGCCTTCGCCACTCTCGCGGTGGCGGACACACTGCCCGCGCTGGTCCTGGCCTCCGCTCTGACCGGGCTGGCGGGTGCGCTGTTCAACCCGGCCGTACGGGCGTATCTGGCCGCCGACGCGGGCGAGGAGCGCCGCGTCGACGCCTTCGCCGCCTTCAACGTCTTCTACCAGGCGGGAATCCTGATCGGCCCGCTGGCCGGGCTGGCCCTGCTGACCTGGGACTTCAGCGCGGTGTGTACGGTCTCGGCGCTCATCTTCGCCGTCCTTGCCGTACTCCAGGCCCGGGCCCTGCCGGCACGCGCTCCGGCCGGCAGGAGCGCGGAGCCCGCTTGGCGCGCCGTGGCCACCGACTGGCGGGCCGTCGCCGCCAACCGGCCCTTCCTCCTGTTCACCGCCGCCATGACGGGCTCTTACGTCCTGGGCTTCCAGGTCTATCTGGCTCTCCCCCTGCGTGCCCGGGAACTCTTCGGCGAACGAACGGGACCGGTGACCGCGGCGGTCTTCGCCGTCTCCGCGCTCGCCGCCCTGTCGGGGCAGCTGAAGCTGACCGCGTGGGCGAAACGAACTCTGCCCGGACCACGGGCCGTTGCGTACGGGCTGGTGGTGATGAGCACCGCGTTCCTGCTGGTTCTGCCGGGTCCGTACGAGGGGGCAGTGGGCCTGGCGGCCGGCGTCCTCGCGCTCGTGCTCTGCGCCGCGCTGCTGGCCTGGGGCGGGGCCCTGCTGTACCCGTTCGAGATGGACACCGTGGTCCGTCTGTCCAGCGACCGGCTCATCGCGACCTATTACGGCGCCTACAACACCGTCTGCGGCATCGCGATCTCCCTCGGGAACCTCGCGGTCGGGGCACTGTTCGACACGGGCGTGCGGTGGCTGCCGTGGGCGGTGCTGGCCGGCACCGGGCTCGTGTGCGCCGGGCTGGTGGCGCAACTGCACCGCACCGGATGTCTCGCGCCCGTGCCGGTACCGGCGACAGGGTGAGGTGACCCGGACGGTCCGCGGCATCTCGTGGTCTGCGCGCTCCTCCGTCGGGTCCTCCGTCGGTGGGACGTACCTGACGTGCCGTGCAGCGCCCCGTCCCCCAACCTGGTGGGAGGAAGGAGCAACGTCATGCCCCGTACCGGAAAGGTGCCGCCGACGGGCATGCTCCGTTCGCAGCGCGAGCCCGCCGACGCGTCCCGCCGGCAGAGATGGACACGTCGGCTGGTCACCTCCGCCCGGGCCGCGCACACCCGGGCGGCGACCCGGTTTCCGGTGCTCACCCACCTCGTGGACCGCATGGTGTCGGTCAACATCTTCGATTCCGCGACGCGCCTGGCGGCGGAGTGCTTCCTGACCGCGGTTCCGCTGCTCTTCGTGATCGGGGCGTACGCTCCGCCTGCGGTGAGACACGAGCTCATCACGTCTGTCCGTACTGTCTTCGGGCTCACGGGTGCCGCGGACGCCCAGCTCGTACACGCGCTCAGTCCCACGACGGGCAATCTGCGGCAGGCGACCGGCGTGGTGGGTGGCCTGATGGTGCTGCTCTCGGCCACCGCGGTGAGCAGGGCGATGCAACGGCTGTGCAAGCGTGCCTGGGAGATTCCCCGGGCCGGGACCAAAATCGCCGCCTGGCGCTGGCTGGCCTGGCTCGCGCTGTGGCTGGGGGCACTGCTGGTGCAAGGCCCCCTGCGCGCCGGGTTCGGCGTAGGGGCCTGGCTGGGGATCCCGATGAGCCTGGTCGGTCTGACGGGTCTGTGGTGGTGGACCCAGCACCTGCTGCTCGGCGGTCTGATCGGCTGGAAACCGCTGCTGCCCGGAGCGGTGATCACGGCGGTCGCCCTCACCGCGCTGACCGGGACCGCCCGCTTGTATCTGCCGCGGGCGCTCAACCACGCCCTCGCCGAATACGGCCCCCTCGGCTCGGTGTTCATCATGCTGTCGTGGCTGATCGTGGTCTGTGTCGCCGTCGCGATCAGTATCAGCGCGGGTGCCGTCGCGGCCCAGGAACCGGCCCTGGCCCACCGCCTCAAAAGCCCGCCTCCGGCCCGGGACCTGACCGCACAGCCGTGACGACTCCGGCCGCGACACCTTGGGCGGCCGTGCAGCTCATCCGACCCCGGACTGCGAGCAGTTGGCCCGCCGGCGCAGCCACGGGGCACCGCGACTGCCCCCGCCCGGACGGATATTGCGTGGCTGCGCCTCTGCCCGATCCCTACAGTGGCCAGGCACGACATCGCCACGGGGAGGCTCTCGGATCATGCGGACGCACTATCCGCGCACACCGCATCTGCCATGGTCCCCGGGTGCGACAGCCGACGATGTGCGGGCCGGTGACCTGACGGGGCTCAGGGGCCGGGAGGTCGTGGTCACCGAGAAGCTCGACGGGGAGAACACCACCCTCTACCCGGACGGGCTGCATGCGCGGTCGCTGGATTCGGGGCACCATCCGTCCAGGGCCTGGGTCAAGGCCCTTCAGGGACGGATCGGACCGGGGATTGCGGCGGGCCGGCGCATATGCGGAGAGAACCTCTACGCCCGCCACTCGATCGCCTACGACGGCCTGGAGAGCTGGTTCTACGGCTTCTCGGTCTGGGACGGGGAACGGTGCCTGGACTGGGACGGCACCGTGCGGTTCCTGCGTAGGCTCGGAGTACCCGTCCCGCGCGTGCTGTGGCGTGGCACGTTCGACGAGCGGGCCCTGCGTGCGCTGCGGCTGGATGCCACGCGGCAGGAGGGGTACGTCGTACGGGCCGTGGACGGTTTCCAGCGCGCGGAGTTCGGGCAGCGGGTCGCCAAGTGGGTGCGCCCGGGACACGTACAGACCGATACGCACTGGATGCACGCGCCCGTCGTGGAGAACGGACTTGGTCCGGGCGCGGCCCTGTGGGCCGTGCGTTCCGGCGCCGCGCCCGATGTGCCGTCGTTGCTGGCCGCGGTCGGAGTGCCGGAGTACGGCCCCTCCCCCGCCGCCGAACCCGTGGCCGTCGAGGCGGCCGTGGCCGAGGCAGCCGCGCGACTCGATCTGCTGGGGCGGCTGGGTGACGCGCGACTGGCCGGTGTGCTGGCCGCGCTGCTGCACCGCCGCCCACGGGCCCGGCTGATGGCACGGCTCGCGGTTCCGCTGGGCATGCCGCTGGCCCGCCGCGTCGGCGACCTGGTCGGGCTGCACACCGGGCTGCACCGCCCGTTCCCCGACGAGGAGCGCCGCAGCGGGCTGATACGCATGACCACGGCGGTCGATCCGGGGGTGCTGCACTCGGTGGCGGGCGCCGTACTGGCCGGACGCGGGGACGTGGCGGCAGCCGAGGCACGCGAGCAGGTGGAGTGGTCCGCGCTGCACGCCGAGGAGGCCGGGCTGCTCGGCCGGGCACCACTCGAACCGCTGCGCAGCGGCCTGCGCGACGCGCTGACGGACCTCGACGCCGACGCCGCCGACCGCTGCTGGGCCCAGGCACGGGAGATGTGTGCCCAGGGGCGGATCGTCAGCGTCGAGGAGGCGCTGGCGGCGACCTGGCGGTGGCGGTCGGGGGCGTTTCCCCGGCTGATCCACCTCGTCGGGCCGTCCGGCAGCGGCAAGAGCACGTTCGGCGCGGGCCTGTCCGGTGTCGATGCGCTCGTCTGCCTGGACGACCTGCGTCAGGCACGCGGCTCTCGGGCGGACCAGAGCGCCAACGCGGAGATCCTGCGCGAGGGCCTGGGCAGGCTGGATGCCGCACTGGCCGGGGGCGGCACCGTCGTGTGGGACGCCACCTCCCTCAGCCGTCAGCAGCGTTCTCTGGTGCTTGCGGTGGCACGGCGCCGTGATGCGCTGGTGACCCACGCGGTCGTCCTCGTCGAGGAGGAAGAGACGGCGCGGCGCAACGCCGACCGGACACACCCGGTGCCGGCGGAGGTGCTCAGCGCTCAGCTGCGCCGGTTCGACCCGCCCTACCCGGGTCAGGCGCACCGCACCTGGTACATCGGGGCGGGCGGATCGGTCGACGACATCGCGGGTGCCCTGGAGAGCACCCTGGAAGGAGAGGAGGCGTGATGCGCACCAGCGAGGAGATCTACCACAAGGTCCGCTGGGATGCCCGGTTCGACCCGGCCCGATTCGTGCTGGGCATTCATCAGCGCGGGGCCGGCGTCAAGCGCGTCCCGCTGCCCTCCTTCACGCCCGGCGGTGACATCCCCTGGCACCGGGTGCTGTTCGTGGAGGCGGACGGCGAGCTGGTGTGGGACCGGGCCACGGGCACGGACCGCCTCGACGACTGCGACGCAGGGCGGGTACGGCGGCCACGCCTGCTGAGGGCTCCGTTCTTCACCGCCGGCACACCGTACGCCTGGCAGGAGGGGGCCGGGTGGTGCCCCGTGGCCGATGCTTCCGGTGCGGCTTCGCCGAGCGGGTCGAGCACGATACGCGTACTGACCTGGAACACCTTGTGGGACCGCTACGACAGTGACCTGATCGACACGGCACGCCGCCGTCCTCTGCTGGTCGACGCTCTGGAGAACGCCGACGCGGACGTCATCGCTCTGCAGGAGGTCGAGCCGCAGTTGCTCGACATGCTCCTGAACGCCGACTGGGTCCGTGCCCGCTACACCCTGGACACCGATCCGGAGGGCAAGAACGTCGACGACACTGGGCTGTTGCTGCTGAGCCGCCTGCCGGTGCGGGAAGCGGGGCGGCACGTCCTCGGCCCGCACAAGGCAGTCACCGCGCTCACCTTGGACACCGCGTCCGGTCCGCTGGTGGTGGCCGCCACCCACCTCAGCAGCGACCACTCCGAGAACGGCCCGGCCCGACGGGAGGCCGAACTGGCCCAGCTGGCCGAAGGACTGGCGGGTGTGGACTGCGACCTGGTCGTGCTGGGCGACTTCAACGACGGCGGCAATGGGCACGACGGACCGGCCGCCGTACTCGGGATGCGCGACGCCTGGACCGATGCGCACGGGCCGGACGACGCCACCCCCACCTTCGATCCCGTCGTCAATCCGCTGGCCGCGGTCTCCTCACTGTCCGGCCGCGTCTCCCGCCTGGACCGGGTACTGGTGCGCGGCGACGCGCTGTGCGTGGCCGGGGCGACCCTGCGGGGAGACTCTCCCACCCGGGAAGGCCTCTACCTGTCCGACCACTACGGCGTGGAGGTCGTCCTGCGGTTGGGCGGTTCCCCCGATTCCCCCGCCGGTGTGCTGTCCGGTGACAGCGACGTCCTCGACGTGCCGCCGACCGTCCGTACGGCGGTGGCGTGGCTCCCGCCCCGGCAACTGTGGCCGCAGATCCAGGAACTGCGCCGGCAGCACGACCCGCAGGTCCACCGCTGGCCGCCCCATGTCAACCTTCTCTTCGGCTTCGTACAGGAGTCGCACTTCGAGCGGGCCGCACCCCTGCTGGCCGCCGCGGCCGAGGAGACACCGGCCTTCACCACCCGGCTGGACGGCGTGCACACCTTCGGGCACCGGGAGGACGCCACCGTCTGGCTCGACCCCGCGCCGGACGGCGACGCCCCCTGGGCGGCGCTCGCCCACGCCCTGCAGCGGCGCTTCCCCCGCTGCAGGGGCCGCGCCGAGGGTTTCACCCCGCACCTGACGCTGGGCCGCACCCCGGACCCGCAGCGCCTGGCCACCCTCTGTGCGGCCCGGCTCGACAGCATGACGGCCGAGGTCGGGGAGCTGGTACTGCTGTCACGCCGCGGCGACGAGCCGATGCGGGAGCGGGCCACCGTCGCCCTGGGCACGGGAGAGGTCCGCTGGCTGCCCGACACCGGCGCGGTGCCCGGCAGCGCAGGTGCGCGTGCTGAGGATCCGGCCACGGAGGACGCGTGGCGCGATGCCGATGCCGGGCGGACGGCGCGGCGCATCACCGAGGCGCTGGCCGAAGGAACCGTGCACGTCGTCGGATCCCGGCGCATGGGCTGCCACTTGGCGGGGGCCGACCTCGATCTTGTGGCGGTCATGCCCGACCCCGTCGACATGGCAGAGGTGACCGAGCGCGTGACGGTGGCGCTGCCGAACGTCACCCGCGTACGCCGGGTCAGCGGCGCCAGGGTGCCGGGTCTGAGGCTCACCGTCGGAGGGCTGGACGTCGATGTGGTGGTGGTCTGCGCCGGGCCGGTGCCCTGCGGTGAGGCGGTGGATCGCCGGACCGAGCTGGGCGAGGCGAGCGCTGTCGCCCTGAGCGCGGTCGGCGACGCCGACGCCGTCCGTGCCGCGATCGGCGACGCCCACCCGTCGCTTGCCCGGCTGGCCCGGCAGGTGAAGGCGTGGGCGAAGGCCCGCGGCCTGGACTCGGCGCCGTTCGGCGGACTGCCCGGCCTGGCCTGGACGGTCCTGGCGGCGCGTACGGCACGCGAGGCCGGACCCCTTCCCGCCGCCGACCTGCTCCGCCACTTCTTCGCCACCTGGGCCGCCTGGGACTGGCGAGAACCGATCACCCTGTCACCCGCGGCGGCCCCCGCCCCGGCACCGCACGCCGCGGTGATGGTCATGACACCCACCGCACCGGTCCGCTCGTGCACCGAACAGGTCACCGCCGGCCTCCGGGACCTGCTGACCCAGGAGCTCTACCAGGCCTGGGAGACCCTGGAGAAGGCGGCCAGGACGGACAGCACCCCCTGGCCCGAACTGCTGTCACCCCCACCGCTGCACCGCCGGCACGCGGCATGGGCGATCCTCACCGTACGCCCGTACCGTGGCGAGGAGTTCGAGGAAACCCTCGGCCGCTTCCGTGGCCGGGTCCGGGGTCTGGTCAGCGCCCTCGAAGAGGCGGGGACGACCGACGCGCACGCCTGGCCCCACCCCTTCGACACCGGCCCGCGCTCGGCCCGGTACGCGATCGGACTCGGCCTCGACCCGCCCGACGCGGCAGGCCTGGCCGAGACCACCGACAGGTGGAGCCGGGTTCTTCCAGGGGTCGACATCACATGGGCGGAATGCGGCGCGGTGCCGACGCTGACTCAGAAACCCGGCCCCGGCGGCGGGCTCGTCTGAACAAGTGCAATCGATATGAACGGGTGCGACCGGCATGAACGCATGCGATCGCGACGCTTCTAGCGGGCGCTGCCGATGTTGCGGTCGGCCTCGTCGCCCTGGAGCATCAGCGTCGTCTCTTCGATGCGGCTGAATCGGCCGTCGGGCGCGAGGTCGGCGAACACGTAGACCTCCATGCTCACGGCCGAGCCGTCCTTCTTTGTGATGTGGGCGGTGTGCCGGTCGGCGTACTTGCTGCCGTCGTAGAGCTCTTCGTGAACCTGGACGTGGCCGTCGGCGACCATGTCACGCAGGTGGCTGATGTGCTCGAGGAACTCGGCGCGGTCGGCCCACTGCCCGTCCGTGCGCTGGCGGTACTGCGGGGTGAAGTGGCGGTCCGCTGCCTCCTGCACGGTGATGTCCCGGGTGAAGAGCAGGTCGGTGAGGGCGGCCTTGATTCCCGTGCGAGTCATGGGCGTTCCTTTCAGGGCAGGAGCATAGAGAGGGTGAAGCGTGCGCCACGCACGCATCTCCTCGACCATAGCACCCAATGCGTGCGCGGCGCACGCTATTCTTGTGGTGTGGAGAACGAGGTAGGACACGAGATCGCGGACGCCCTGGGCATCCTGCTCAGGCGCACCACGCGCACACAGCTGCACAGCAAACTCACCGAGGGCATGGGCGAGGCGGTGGACGAACTGACGTACCCGGTGCTCAGCGCACTGGCCCGCACCGGACCCCGCAGCGCGGCCGACCTGGCTCCCGACGCCGGAGTCGACCGCTCCGGTGTCACCCGGCGCGCATCCCGACTGGAGGCCGCCGGACTCGTCCGCCGTGAGGCCGACCCCCATGACCGGCGTGCACACCTGCTCGTTCTCACCGAGCGGGGCCGGTCGACGGTGGCGGAGCTGCGTGAGCGACTGGCCGCCCACATCATGGCCGGCCTGTCGTCATGGCCGCCGGGTGAGGCCGAGACGTTCGCCCGCCACCTGCGCCGGTTCACGGTCGAGGGCCCCTTCACGTAGGCACGTATGCGGGCGCCGATCGCTCAACCGCCTTCCTGCGGTCGGTGGACCTCGCCCGTGCCCAGCGTGATCACGGCCCGGGGTCGCATGGGCCCCTCGCCGCGCCGGGAGAGCAGGACCACCTCCTCGACCTCCGCCGACAGCGTGCCGAGCCGCACGGCGCACTCGGCGGCCAGACGCTTGGGGTCCTGGGTGCGGCCGAGGGACAGATGCGGGGTGAAGCGGCCGCCGCGCCCCTGGCAGAGCGGGAACCGCAGCTGCAGCTCACGCTGGAGCCGGGCCCACGGCGCCGGGCCCGCCGCGGCCGGGTCGAGCCATACTGTCGCGTACTTCCGGTGCCGGAAGTACCGCACCCCGGCCAGGCGCGCCGTGAACGCCGCGCTCTGCGCCGCCCCGGCGGCCAGCAGCGGGACGGCTCGCGCGAACTCCTCCTCCGGCACGAAGCCGAACAGCAGATTCACATGCGGCGGCCACCGCTGTACCTGTGGATCGTGTTCCCAGCGGATGTCCTGAATCACCGGCCAGAGCTCCCGCGGCGGCAGCCATGCCACCGCTGTCCGGCCCGTCGGTGCCACAGTGAGCACGTCCACGGGCCCGGCCCCGCCGAACACCGGATTCCCGTCCACCCGGCCATGATCCCAAAGTCGGCCCGGAAGCCATCATGGCCGTGCCGATTCCGTCTGCCGGACGCGGAGTCAGTTTCCGTTGACCGCGACTTCGTAGTCGCCGATGAGGTCACCGAGGAAGGTGCCGGCAGTGAGGTCGCTCTGGACGTGACCGGCCATGTAGAGGCGGGAGTAGATGACTTCGTCCTGCATCCACTGGTAGTCCTCGGCGCGGTGGGCGGAGAGGGCGCTGAGGATCGTGACCGCGGTGGCGGCGCGGGCGGCGTGGCGGGAGGGGTAGGAGTACGGGCCCTTGGCGCCGGGCTTGAGGTGCTTGTCGGGGCGCAGGCTGGGGTCGAGGACGAAGGGCGCGGGCTGCTTGTCCTTGGCGGCGAGCTGGTCGCTGATCGTCTTGGCCAGCTTCAGTGCCGACTTCAGCTCGGCCTTCTCCGCCGTGCCCTGCTGGGCAGGGATGAGCTCGCGCTGGTCGTGGAGGTACAGCTTCCAGATGTCCTTCTTGCCGTAGAGCTCCAGCCAGGTGGCGGCCTTCTTGCCGGCGGCGGTGCGGGTCTTGCCGAGCCGCTGGACCTGGCGCAGTTCGGCGGCACGCTCGGCGGCGGTGGGCGGTGCGGGAACCTGCTGGGCGGCCCAGGCGGCGAACGCCTTGTCGTCGCGGGCGGTGCCGTGCTCGGCCTTCCACTGGGTGAAGACGGCGTCGGCCTTCTTGCGCTGGGCGGCGGCCTGCTTGCCGATCGGGGCGATGGCGGCGTCGGTGAAGAGTTTCGGGGGCGGGTTCTGCTTGATGCGTTCGGTGGCTCCGGGCTTCTTCTTCGCGGAGGTGGACGCGGCGGCCGGGCTGGTCTGGGGCCGGAGCACGCCGAAGGCGGCGGCTGCGACCGCGAGGAGGGCGATGACGGCGTACGGCCATGAGATGCGGCGCGGGGCGTTCATGCGGCACGGGTCCTTTCGAGGTGCGGGACCGTCTGGAAGCGGGTGCGGAGGACGCGGCGGACGTCGTTGTCCGGCAGGCCGGGGGTCAGCAGGGACTGACCGACGATGTACTTGCTGAGGGAGACCGGGCGGGCACCCAGGCGCAGGAGCAGCCGGTCGGCGGGGGCGGGGCGGATGCCGCCCTTGGTCTCGACGAGGACCGTCTGCGGGTCGAGGACGGCCGTGCGGTGTCCGTGGTGGCAGGTGAGGGTGCCGTCGAGGGTGACACGGGTGCCGTGGTGGAGGTCGGCGAGGGCCGCGCGGACGTAGCGGATCTCGGCCGCGGGCCCCAGGTCGGCCGTGGTGACCGGAACGGCGGCCTGGTGCAGCACGTCGTCGATGAACTCGGCTGCTTCGGTGTCGAGTTGGCCGTATGTGTGTGGCTCGACCTTCAGGGCGTGCTTGACCGTGGCGCCGCGTCCGTCCTTGGTCTTCACCTCCACCCGGCACAGCCCGTCCTCCGCGTACAGGCGGGTGCGGACCTTCCAGCGTCGCCGCCGACGCTGGATGTGAGCGTGCCAGGCGCCCAGCTGTGGGGTGTCGAAGTAGGTGCTGAGGTAGCTGGTCGTACGCCGGCCGTCCAGGTCGAGGACGTGGTGGCTGTCCGCCAGCCGGGCCACGAAGGCGCGGGCGCGATCGAGCGGGAGCAGATACTTGCGGTCGGTGCGGTGCTGGAGGGCGGCGACCGCGTCGACCTCGGCGAGCGTGGCGCCGCGCAGGGCCGGCAGGCCCAGTCGGGCCTCGAAGGCGGACGTGGAGGCCGCAGCGGAAGTGGAGGTCATGGAACCACCACCGGCTCGTGCGGTTCGGCGTCCACGGCGGTTGCGGACTCGTCGGGCCCGGCGGGGTACCGGGCGGAGACGCGCGTGGTCTCGCGTACGTAGTCCACCTCGTCCACCTCCACGGACACCGGAGCCTGCCCGAAGCGGAACGCCACGTCCTGGGCGATGAGCGCGGGCTCGGGGTAGATCCGGTCGAGGGTCAGCTTCACGGTCCGGGTCGGCTGCTCGTACCTGCCGGGGTCGTCGACCAGCAGCACCGCCACCAGAACCGCCACGCCGAGCACGGCGACGAGCCAGATCTGGCGCTGCGGCAGCCCGGTGCACAGGGCGATGACCAGGGTGACGAAGGTGTAGGCGACGTCGCGTAGGGTGAACGCCGCACTGCGCAGCCGGACGAGGGACAGGATGCCGAACAGGCCGAAGCCGACCCCGGCCGGGAACTTCCCGGAGCTGATCGTGCTCATCGCGGCGAACAGGCCGACGTTCAGCGCGGTCAGCACGAACGGCATCGCCGGTGCACTGGGCCGGCGCCGGTAGAGCCAGCCGACCAGGATCAGCAGGGCTATGACGTCCAGGCCGCCGCGGGTCATCAGGTCGGTGGGCGCGATGTGGTCGGTGATGCCCTTGGCGGCGAGCACCGTGACCGCTGTATGCATGTCTGTCCCTTCCGTCCCGGCGCGCAGGACGACGGACCGGTCGCGGCCCGCGGAGCGCCGCGACGTGAACGACGGTAGGGATGCCACATGAACAGACCATGAAGCTTCCCGATGCCCAGGAATCCCGGCACCCGGGCGGGCGGCTAGCCTGACCGGCATGCACTACCTGGTCGTCGACGACGAGACCCGCCTCACGGACTTGGTTGTCCACTATCTGACCGAGTCAGGCCACACCGCCGAGGGCCGCTACGACGGGCCCTCCGGCCTTGCCGCCGCCCGCGACCCGCGCCTGGACGCCGTCGTCCTCGACGTGATGCTGCCCGGCCTGGACGGCCTGGAGGTGTGCCGGACCCTGCGCGCCGAGGGCGTCGACGTCCCCGTGATTCTGCTCACCGCCCGTGGCGCGATCACCGAGCGGGTCGCCGGTCTCGACGCCGGCGCCGACGACTACGTGGTCAAACCGTTCGCCATGGAGGAACTGCTGGCCCGGCTGCGCGCGATATCCCGGCGCCGCCCCGACTGCTCCGGCCGCGTCCAGGTCGGCGACCTGGTCCTCGACCCCGAGCAGCAGCGGGCCTGGCGTGCCAACGCCGAACTCGACCTCTCCCGGCGGGAGTTCGACGTCCTGCGGGTGCTCATGGAGAACGCCGGGCGCGTGGTCACCCGCACACAGTTGCTCGACGAGGTCTGGGACGGCGAAACCGACCTGCGTAGCAATGCCATCGACGTCCACGTCTCCAAGGTGCGCGCCAAGGTCGACCGGGCCTTCGACCGTACGACCATCACGACCCTGCGCGGACGCGGCTACCGCCTGGAGACCACCCCGTGAACCCGGCCGGCCGGCCGCGGACCTGGTTCCGGCGGCTGCCGGTCGTCACCCGCCTCGTGCTGGCCGTGGCCATCACCATGTCGCTGGTCCTGGCAGGCACGGCGGGTCTGGTCTACTGGCGGGTCAAGACCGCCCTGGACCAGCAGCTGAACGACGACCTCACCACCTACCAGCGCAGTCTCGACCATGCTGTGCGCGCCGAAGCCCAGCTTCCTCCGGGCCCCAGCGGCAGTCTCCAACAGGTCCTGGACGCGCACGGCCGCGTCCTGCACTCCAGTGACGCCGTACGCCACCAACTGCTGCTCACCCCCGCCGAACTCGGCACCGTCACGCGAGGAGCCACGGTGCGCCGTGACATCGGCTCCCTGCTGCCGATCACCGAGGACACCCTGCGACTCCAGGCCAAGCGCGTCACCGCGGACGGACAGCCCCGGATCGTGATCGCCGCCGTGCGCCGCGGCCACCGCGACGAAGCCCTGCGCGAACTCCTGGCCCAGCTCGCCCTCGCCTCCGGCCTGGCCCTCGTCGCCGCCTCCTACGTCGGCTACCGCACCGCCCGCGCCGCACTGCGCCCCGTCGAGCGCTACCGCAGCGGGGCCGCCACCCTCGCCGACGGCACCCAGAACCTGCGCCTCGACGTACCCGTCGACCGGGACGACGAGATCACCCGCCTCGGCCACACCCTCAACCACATGCTCGACCGCCTCGAAGCGTCCGCCGAACGCGAGCGCAGATTCGTCGCGGACGCCAGCCACGAACTGCGCACCCCGCTCACCGTGATGCGCGCCGAACTCGACGTCGCGCTGCACCGCCCCCGCTCCGCCGGCGAACTCACCGAGACCCTGCGCTCCGTGGACACCGAGGTCCAGCACTTGATCGACCTCTCCAACGCGCTCCTCGGCCTGGAGGAACTCGGCAGCACCGACCACGTCACCCGAGCCGCCGTACGACTCACCGATCTCGTCGACGCCGCGGTCGCCCCGCATCTGCGCACCGCCGAACGGGCCGGGCGCGACCTGACCGTCGAGGCAGCCGACACAACCGTGCACGTCGATGCCCGATGGCTGAGGCCCGCCATCGGCAACCTCGTCGACAACGCACTGCGCCACGGCCACGGCAACGTCCACCTCACGGCCACCGTCCACGAGAGCAGGCTGCGGCTGCGCATCACGGACACCGGACCCGGCTTCCCGCCCGAATTCCTGCCCCGGGCCTTCGACCGCTTCGCCCGCGCCGAAGCGAGCCGCACGAGCGAGGGCTCAGGCCTCGGACTCGCGTTCGTGCACGCGGTCGCCACCGCCCACGGCGGCACCGCGTACGCCGAGAACACCGGGCGCGGGACCGCGGTCACGCTCGACCTGTCCTGCTGACGTTCAGCCAGTCGTCCAGGAGCGGAGCTTGTCGGGATTGAGCACTGCCCAGATGTGATGGATCCGGTTGCCGGTGACGTCGAACGCCATCACCGATACGGTGACGCCGTCCAGTTGAGCCACCAGACCCGGCTGACCGTTGACCGTACGCTCGACGAGCGTCACGCCGGCCGCCGCAACGGACCGGTCGACGAAGAAGCGTGCGACCTGCCCGGCGCCCTCGATCGGGTGCGGCGCGGCAGTGGCGAGTCCGCCGCCGTCGCCGGTCGCCGTGACATCAGGGTCCAGCAGGCCGATGAGGGCGTCGATGTCCTTGGCCTCCCATGCCTGCTTGAAGGCTCTGACGATCTCGGCGTGCTGGGCTGCCGAAGCCGCGTCGGGCTGTGGGGCTCGGACTCGCCGACGCGCCGAAGAGGCCAACTGACGGCAGGCGACCGGGGTCCGGCCGACGATCTCGGCCACTTCGGCGAAGGGGTACCGGAAGACGTCGTGCAGGATGAACGCGACGCGCTCGGCCGGAGTCATCGCGTCGAGTACGACGAGGAAGGCCATGCTGACCGACTCGTCGAGGGTGACCCGGTCGGCCGGGTCGACGGTGCCTGCTCCCGGCCGCCCGCTGATCCACTCCGTGCGGTCGGGCAGCGGCTCCGGGATCCATTCGCCCACGTAACGCTCGCGCCTGGCCCGCGCCGAGCCGAGCAGGTCGAGGCAGATACGGCCGGCGACGGTCGTCAGCCAGGCTCCGGGTGAGTCGATGGCTGCCTGGCGCTGCGGGGACATCGCGTACCAGCGGGCGTACGTCTCCTGTACGACATCCTCGGCATCGGCCAGGGATCCCAGCAGCCGGTACGCGAGATTGGTCAGCCGGCGCCGCTCACTCATGATCGCGCTCAGCCCCGGTTCGGGCCGGCCGTGTCCCGGCTCGGACGGGTTGCTCATCATGTCACCGACTCCCTCGGACGCTCCACCTCACTCCTTACGACGATCCGTCGCAGCGAAATGTGAGGCCGGCACGTCACCACACATCTCGCGGGGCTGTGTCGTCGTACCGATCAGACCCGCACAGGAGGGAAACCGAGCATGGAACCCGTGAACGTCGCGATCATCTACTACAGCTCCACCGGCACCGTACATACCCTGGCGCAAGCCGCTGCCGAGGGCGCGGAGAAGGCAGGCGCCACCGTGCGACTGCGCAGGGTTGCCGAAACTGCCCCACCGGATGCGATCAGCGCGAGGCCGGAGTGGGCCCGACATCTGCAGGACACCGCCGATGTCGCCGAGGCCGGCCACGACGACCTGGAGTGGGCCGACGCGGTGCTGTTCGGTACCCCAACCCGCTTCGGCAACCCGGCCGGCCAGCTCAGGGCCTTCATCGACGCCACCGGCCCCCTGTGGTTCCAGGGCAAGCTCGCGGACAAGGTGTACTCGGCCTTCACCGCGTCCAACACCGCCCACGGCGGGCAGGAATCGACCCTCCTGGCGCTGGCGAACACGTTCTGCCACTGGGGCGGCATCATCGTTCCTCCTGGCTACACCGACCCCATCCAGTTCCGGTCGGGCAACCCGTACGGCACTTCCCACGTCACCGGCGACGGCCCGCCCGGTGAAGTGGTCCTGCAGGCGGCCCGCCACCAGGCTCGCCGCGTCGTCGACACCGCGGCCGCACTCAAGGCCGGCCGCGCCGCCTGATCCCCCACGGGCGCGTGCGGGGTTGAGGTCCGGACGGACAAATCGATGAGAACCTGCTCGGCTCAGGTACGAGCGGCCACGTACAGGCTCTGGGTACTGCGGCCGAGCGGGCCCTTCTCGTCGTGCAGGGCGGACTCGGCGAGGCCGATGCCCGCGCCGTCCACCATCGTCCGGGCGTCCAGGCAGACCCATTCGCCCTCGGGATGGCGGTGCAGATTGACGCTGAGGTCGGCGTTGATGAACACGTAGCGGTGGAAGTCGAGCGCGGCACTGACACCGTTGCCCGAGTCGGCGGCCGTCAGCACCCTGCTGAGCGGTGTGATCTCCTCTCCGGCGACCAGGGGAACCCGCATCCGCATCCACGCCGTGGCCGGTCCGGGCTCCAGGAACGAGCCGCCCGCGAAACGAATCTCCATGGCCGTGTGGTAGCCCTGGTCCCAGGGGACCGGGAAGAACGCCTTTGCGGGTACGGTCCCGGGCCCGGGCACCTGCCGGCCCGGCGACACCTGCGGTACCGAGTCCGGCGCCGTCTTCATCAGCAACGCCGTCGCCCGCATCACCTCCTGGCCGTCGTCGGGTGCCAGAGCCACCTCCACGAGCTCGACACTGCGCCCGGCACGCAGCACGCGCGTGGCCACGGTCAGCGGCCGGATCGGAACCGGGCGCATGATCTCGTAGGTGAGCCGGGCGACCCGCATGTCCGGCCGTCCGCCCGGCCGTTCCTCGACGGCCAGGGCGAGCAACGCGGCCGGCGGCCCGGCGTGCTGGGAGTCGGCGTCCCAGGGTCCCCGGGTATAGGCGGTGGGAAGGAACCGGTCGTCGGCCTCCCGCTCGTAGAAGGCCTCGACTTGCGACATCGACATGACTGTCCCTCCCTGCCACATGGACTACCCGCCGACCATCTTACTAAGCGCTTGCTCACGCTTGTCCTTGTCGATCGGCGGCCGGCCATGGGGACGCCGCAGACCCGCAGCCTGCCGCAGGGAGCCCGATGTACACGCGCAGCCCTGCGTGAGTGGCCGGAAGCCCGTAAGTGGTCAGGTTCTCGCCGAGGTCACCCGCCGTGTGCCACCAGCCATCGCCGAGGTCGGCGAGGGCATACAAAAGCTGCTGCTGGGGGCGGGGAAGGCTCGCGTACGGAGGGCGGGAATCGGGCAGGGGGACGGGGAACAGGTCCGGCAGGACCGCCTTCGCCTTGAACGCCCTCTGCCACGGGTTGGCGGACGGCAGGCAGGCGGCGACCGCGGCGCGCGAAGTGGGGGAAGGCGGGAGGGCGAGCAGAATGTCGGCGGTGTGGCCGTGGAAGTCGCCCTGGTTGTAGTCGGTCGCGGGTACGGGCGCGGGGGCCGCGGCCGCGGCAGCGAGTTCGGCCACGGCCCGGTCGAGGAGCGGGCCGTCGAGTTCCGCGTCGGCGCTTTTGGCGGTCTGGGCGACAGCGGCGGCCGCCGCCCAGCGCACGAGGCTGTCCTCGGCGTCGAGATCGGTGGCGAGGGTCTTCGCGAGAGCGATCGTGCCGAGGATGCCGACAGCTACGAGCGAGGTGGCCTTGGCGACCGCATCGTATTCGTGTGTGGCAAGGTCGAGCAGGAGAGGCACAGAGGTGTCCGCCAGTTCGGGAAACCAGGCCAGCAGGTAGGCGGTCCGGGTCCGGACCCGGGGGTTCTCATCGTCCAGGAGGGTGAGCAGAGCGGGAAGCTCGGCGAGGACGCAGTCGTACGAACGCATCGAAGAGTCACGGGCGTCGATCGGATTGCCGGCCGCCGCCAACCAGTCCCGGATGCCTTGCACGTTCCGGCGTCGCTGCTCGTCCTGCTCGGTGGCCAGAGCCTCCTCGTACAGGGGGAGGAGGTTGTCGGAGGAGTTCTCGGCGGCCTCCGCGCGCCAAGCGGCGATGTCGGCCCCGTCGATGATCTCGCGCTCCTCGTCCCAGTTGACCGCGAGGCCGGTCAGGAGCCGCAACGCGTGCTCACGCGCCGGCCTCGGGCCGGCGAGAGCGATCCGGGCAAGGAACGGCACCGCGTGCGGAGATGCCTGACAGCGGGTCTCCGCACAGGGCGCGCAGTTGGCCGGGGACATCGTCGGCCGTCCCGTAGGCGTGGTCAAGGTTCGCCCAGTCCACTTCGTCCAGGCCGGCCAGCAGGTTGTCCGCGGTGATCATGGCCGCATGATGTCAGAGCCCTCCGACACCGGTACGAGCACAACTGGGACCTCTCCCCCTCGGTGCGGCTTGCGGCTTGCGGCGGGAGAACGACTGCGCCAGGACTCCCTAGAATTCGCGGCATGCGGATACGGATCCGCCGGGGAGGGAGCTGCCATGGGTGGGGCGGATCAGGATCGGGCGGGCAGGGGGCCGGTCGGGCCTGAGCAGATGATCGCGGAGGCGCGGAAGGCGTTCTTCGTGATGTTCGGGTTCCTTTTGGTCGTCTGGCTGGTGCAGTTGATCAACTATGCCGACCACTACTCCCTCTCACGGGACCACGGCGTGATGTCCGGGGACATGGGCACGCTGCCCGACATACTCATCGCGCCCTTCCTGCATTGGAGTTGGGCGCACATCGAGAGCAACTCCGGGCCTCTGTTCGTCTTCGGATTCCTGGCCGCCTACCGAGGCGTGGTCCGCTTTCTCGGGTTGAGTCTGCTGGTGGCGGTGACCAGCGGGCTCATGGTGTGGTTCCTCGAAGGAAGCGGTGTGGAGACGGTCGGCGCCAGCGGTCTGATCTTCGGGTACTTCGGCTATGTCGTGGTCCGCGGGCTCTTCGACCGGCACCTGATCGACACGCTGATCGGTATCGTCATGGGGGCCTCCTTCGCCTACATGCTCACCGTTGCCGTACCCGGGACGCCGGGGGTGAGCTGGCTCGGGCACCTCGGAGGACTGATCGGCGGTCTGGCCGGAGCCTGGCTTTTCCGGGATCGCCGCTCACGGCCCCGCCCGACCGCCCACTCTGACGGCACCTCTGGGACGGCCGCTCTCCGCGACCCACAGGTACACGCCGACAATCCCCGCGCAGACCTGCACAAGGAACTCGGCGATCTCGGTCTCCTCTAGCCCGGCGCGCGCCTGTCGCGGGTGGGAGGGCGAATGCCGCCACTGCCCGGTTGAGCGAGTGGGCGTGGCGGCCTCTTGTGTTCTGCCTTGCCGGGGTGATCAGGCGCCCAGGCCCGGCTGCACCTGTATCTTGCGGCCCTCGCCGGCCTGGAATCGCTTGAGTGCTTCGCTGTAGGAGGCGAGCGGCAGGCGGTCGCTGATGAAGATCTCCGGGTCCAGCACGCCGGCGGTGAAAAGCTCCGCGGCGCGTTCGAAGCTGTGCAGAACCGCCATCGAACCGGTGATGGTGATCTCCTGGTTGTAGATCCGGTAGGGCTCGATCGTCGCCCGGGCGGCGTAGTCGGAGACGCCGAACTGCAGATAGGTGCCGCCCTTGCCCACCCGGCCCAGGGCGTCCTGGATCGCGTTCTCGTTCCCCGTGGCGTCGATGACGAGATCCCAGCCGCGGGGCATGTCGATCTGGTCTGCGGAGGTCACGGCGTTGCCGCAGCCCAGCGTCCGCGCCGTTTCCAGGCGTGCGGGGTTGATGTCGATGACGTCGACGCCGGCCGCGCCGGTGCGCTTGGCCAGCTCCAGCATCATCAGGCCCATCGTGCCCGAGCCGTAGATGAGCACGTGATTGGCGAGATTGCTGCGCAGGACGTCGTACCCGCGTATCGCGCAGGCCAGCGGTTCGATCAGGGCGGCGTCGTGGGTGGATACGTGGTCGGGCAGGACGACGCAGTTGGCGACCGGTGCTACGGCGTATTCCGCCGCACCGCCTGCGGTCGTGACGCCGATGGCCGCCCAGCGCTCACACAGGTTGTTCCTGCCGAGGCGGCAGTAGTAGCACTCGTTGCAGCTCAGTGAGGGGTCGACGGCGACGCGGGCACCCACGGCCAGTTCGGTGACGTCGCGGCCGACGGCGACCACCTCACCGGCGAACTCGTGGCCGGGAATGATGGGCAGCTCGGGGGCGAATTCACCTTGCAGGATGTGCAGATCCGTGCCGCACAGGCCGCAGGCCGCCACGGCCACGACGACCTCTCGGGGGCCGGGCGTGGGATCCTCCACGGTGACCATCTCGATGGTCCCCTGCTCGGTGATGAGTGCGGCCTTCATTTGACGGCTCCCATGGTCAGACCCTGGACCAGGCGGTCCTGAGCGGCGAATCCGGCGATGAGAACCGGGATGGACACAGCGACGGCCGCGGCACAGACCTTGGCCAGGAACAGACCTTGGCTGGTGACGAAGCTGGTCAGGAAGACCGGCCCGGTCGAAGCCTGGACCCCGGTGAGCACCTGGGCGAACAGCATCTCGTTCCAGCTGAAGATGAAGCAGATCAGTGAGGTGGCGGCGATACCGGGCGCCGCCATCGGGATGATGATCCTTCGGAAGACGGTCGGCAGGCCGGCGCCGTCGATCGCGGCGGCCTCCAGGATCGCCACGGGGATCTCCGCGAGGAAGGACCGCATCATCCATACGGCGATCGGCAGGTTCATGGTCGTGTAGAGGATGACCAGAAGCCAGATGTTGTCCAGCATCCCGAGGTTCTGGGCGGCCAGGTAGATCGGGAGCAGGCCGGCGACTGCGGGCAGCATCTTGGTGGACAGGAAGAAGAACATCACGTCGGACCACTTGCGCACCGGTTTGATCGACAGTGCGTAGGCCGCGGGGATGGACAGCGCGAGGACGAGCAGGGTCGAAAACACGCTTGCGGTCGCGGAGTTGATCAGAGAGGGCCAGGGGCTGGCCCCTGTCGAGGCGCCGAAGAACTCGCGATACCCGTGCAGGGTCAGGTGGGCGGCGAGGGAGGGCGGGTTGGTGGCGGCGTCCGTCTCACTGTGGAAGGAGGTCAGGACCATCCACGCGAACGGCGCGAAGAAGAGCAGGCCTACGGACCAGCCGGCCAGTCCTATGACGGACTTGGAGTGGTGCCTGACGAAGGGGTCGCGCTGCCGGCGGGACCGGGGCCGGGCAAGGGTGGTGCTCATGAGGTCTTCTCCTCCCGCAGGAGCGTCGACACCGTGCGCAGTGCGAAGGTGGCCACCACGATGGTGCCCAGCACGACGATGACGCCGGCTGCGGAGGCACGACCGTAGTCATGTGCCTGATAGAAGGTCTGGTAGATGGTGTAGGGAAGGTTCGCGGTACCGAGCCCGCCCGAGGTGATGGTGAAGACCGCGTCGAAGTTCTGCACGATGTAGATGGACCCGAGCAGTGCCGCCAGCTCCAGGTATCGGCGCAGGTGCGGCAGGGTCAGATGGCGGAATATCTGGAAGGCGTTGGCGCCGTCGACCCGGGCGGCCTCGATGATCTCCAGTGGGCGGCTCTGCAGTCCGGCGAGCAGGATCAGCATCATGAAGGGCGTCCACTGCCAGATCAGGGAGACGGCAACGGCGGCCAGGGGTGAGGAGCTGATCCAGTCGGGCTGTGGCGGGTTGTCCGAGCCGAACAGTGACCAGATCCAGGTCAGGGCGCCGTTGAGGAGGCCGTACTCGGGGTTGTAGAGCGCATGCTTCCACAGCAGTGCGGCCGCGACGGGCACGACGAGGAACGGGGCGATCATCATGGTCCGTACCGCTCCGCGCCCGCGGAACCTGTGGTCGAGCAGGAGCGCCACACCCAGGCCGAGCAGCAGGCTCAGCAGCACCACACCGGCGGTGAGCCACACCGTAGTGATCACCGAGGCGCGCATGTCCGGGTCGTTGAACACCAGTTTGTAGTTGGCGAACCCGGCCCAGCCGCGCTCCTCGGGCCGCAGCGCGTCCCAGTTCATGAAGGAGATCACCAGTGTGGCGGCGAACGGCAGCTGGGTGACGATCACCATGTACACCAGCGCCGGCATCATCGGGGCGCGCCTGGCCCATGCCCTTGCGCGGCCCGACCGTTGACGAGATACCGCGGCCGCATGTGGCCCGGCGGGACGTCTTGCTTTCTGCATCAGGGCACTACTCACTTGTGTCTCTCCGCTCCGTGGGGCCCCCTTGCCCCTGTGCGAGGGGAAGGGGGCCGCACAAGGGGCATGGGGATTGCGGTCAGTTGTTCTGGTACTTGGAGGCGACCTGCTCGGCCAGCTTCTGTCCCTTGTCGAGGGCCTGCTTGACCGACTGGCGTCCGGCGATCGCGGCGGACACTTCCTGGGTGACCTTGGTGCCCAGGTCCTGGAACTCGGGAATGGTCACGTACTGCACGCCGACCGTGGGGCGAGGCTGTGTCCCGGGGTTCTTCGGGTCGGCCTCGCTGATGGCGGTCAAAGTGGCCTGGTAGAAGGGCGCCGCGGCTTTCTGGTAGTTCGGGTTGTCGTAGGTCGACTTGCGCTTGCCGGCCGGGACCCGGGACCAGCCGAGCTTCTCACCGACGAGCTTCTCGTAGTCCTGGCTCGCGGCCCACTGGACGAACTCGGCACCGGCATCCTGGTGCTTGCCCGCCTTCGGCTGGGCAAGGGCCCAGGTCCACAGCCATCCGGAGGCCTTGGTGTCGGTCACCGGCGCCTGCGCGTAGCCGACCTTGCCGGCGACGGGCGAACTGGGGTCCTCCAGCAGGCCCGCTGCCGATGTGGCGTCCATCCACATGGCGGTCTTGGACTGCGTGAAGTTGTTGAGGCACTCGGCGAATCCGGCCTGCGGGGCGCCGGCCTCGCCGTGCTTGCGGACGAGATCGACGTAGTCCTCGGTCGCCTTGGTGAAGCCTTCGCCGTTGACCTGGGCCTTCCAGTCCTTGGTGAACCAGGTGCCGCCCTCGGTGTTGACCACAGTGGTCAGGGCGGCTCCGAGCTCACCCCAACCCGGCTTGCCCCGCAGGCAGATGCCCTTCATACCCTTCTCGGCGCCATCCGCCTTGGCGGCCAGGTCGGCGACCTGCTTCCAGGTCGGACGGTCCGGCATGGTCAGGTGCTTGGCGTCGAAGATGTCCTTGCGATACATCAGGAAGGAGGACTCGCCGTAGAAGGGCTCGGCGTAGAGCTTGCCGTCCCCGCCGCGCAGCCCGTCCGTCATGGACGCGAAGACATCGTCCTGCTTGAAGGAGGCGTCCTTCGCGACCGTGTTGTCCAGTGGTGACAGCCAGCCGTTCTTGGCCCACAGCGGGACCTCATAGGCGCCGACCGTGACCACGTCATAGCCGCCCGCCTGCGTTGCGACATCCTGCGTGATCTTGTCCCGCACCTCGTTCTCCGGCAGGACGGTGAAGTTGACCTTGATGCCTGTCTTCTTGGTGAACTGATCCCTGGTCAGCTTCTGGAGGTCGAGCATCTGAGGGTTGTTGACCATGAGCACGTTCACGGTCTTGTCACCGTCGCCCCCGCCACTGCCTCCCGCACCGGCGCAGCCGGCGAGCAGGGCGGTGCAGGTGAGGCCGGTCAGGGCCGCCGTCGTCAGTCTGGCCCTGGTGGGTCTGTAGTGCATGGGAGCACCTTTCTTGGGGGGAGAACAACGAGCTGGGAACGGGGTCTTACGCCGAGGAATGACGGCGTGCTTGAAAGAGCCGGCGAGGGAAAACCCTCGGGCTTGGCGGCTCGGGCAGGAACTCAGACCCGGATTACGTTGGGTCCGTGCAAGGAGTAGCGGTGAGCTTCGGCAACCGGCAGGCCGGTGTCTGTGATGATGGTTTCGAAGTCGCCGATCTTGGCGAATCGACAGAAGCTCTGCGCTCCGAATTTCGTGTGGATTCCGACGAGTATCCGACGATGGGAACTGCGGATCGCTTGAGCTTTGACGTCGGCCACCACCGGGTCGGGTGTGGTGAGGCCGGCGTCGCGGGAAATGCCGTTGGCTCCCAGGATCGCCAGGTCGATGACGAAGCTGGACAGCATCTGGTTGGTCCAGGATCCGACGGTGGCCAGGGTGCGGCCGCGGACCTTGCCGCCGAGCAGCAACACCGTGGCCTGGGAGGCTTCCGCCACCGCAGCGGCGGTGGGCAGGGAGGCGGTGACCACGGTCAGATTCCGGTCGGAGGGCAGCAGGTCGGCGATGAGGCGGTGGGTGTAGCCCTCGTCGATGAACACGGTCTCCGCCTCGCCGAACAGGTGCACGGCAGCGGCGGCGATACGGCGCTTGTCCTCCACATGGTGAGTCTCACGCTGGGCCAGCGAGGTCTCGAACCCGGCGCTTTCCACCGGGTAGGCACCGCCGTGGCTCCGGCGGACCAGACCGCCTCGCGCGAGTTCGTTCAGATCCCTGCGGATCGTCTCCGGCGCCACCCGGAAATCGGCGGCCAGGGCGGACACCTCCACTCTTCCGCTGCGGCGGGCGAGAGCCAGGATCCGATGCTGTCGCTCTTCGGCTTTCACGCGCAAGCACCTCCCTGGTGTTCCCGTTCGGGCGAACATGGCCCGTCTGTTTCGGCCATGGATTTATATCGCCGTAGTTCACCAGGTGAGACGCCCGTTCCTTCATGGATGTTGCCCGATTGGGTGTGGGCGCGGGACGGGATTCCTGCAGGTCATCGCAGTGCAAATGGCATGATCGGCGTCTCCTGCCAACCGAATCGGGTGGCAGCGGTGCCCGAATCCACGACAGCCCCGAGCCGGACGACGCTCGGCCGGGTCATCCGAGGCGGCAGTCGGCGACGGCGGTATCGATGACGATGCGGTCGAAGAGGCCGGTCTTCAGGGCTGCGGCGGCGGTGGCGGCCCGCTTTGCACCGTCGGCCGGAAGGATCACCGCGGGAATGCGGCGCAGCCGGTCGAAGCCGGTGGTGATCGACCGTTCGGTCAGTTCCGGGCCGCCGACCCGGCCGTGGTCAGGCAGCTCCACATGGAGCACCCTGTCAGGGCAGCGCCCGCTGAAGATCCACCAGCATGCTCTGGGCCAGCTCGGCCGCTCCGCTTCCCACGCCGGCCGCGGCCCCGGTGACCGCTCCGGCGGCGATGGCGGACAGCGCGTTCCTGATACGGGACACCAAGACGCGCAGGCGCCCCGCGTCGGGCTGCCCGTTCGCCACCTCGTCAAGGACCGCCTCGGCGTCCTGACGTACCGTCCCCTCACCCTCGGGGGAAAGCCCCAGGCGCTCCAGACCCGTCAGCAGCGCTCGCATCGTCTCCGCCAACTGCGGCACGGGCTCGCCACCCGCGACGTACTGGTGCTGCACCACATCACGGTTGCCGATGGCGAACTGGCTTCCGGTGACCGGCCCGAAGAACTGCGGCCCGCCCATCCCGGTCATCGTGCCTCCTCAGGCAACGTCGAGGGTGTCCAACTGGAGCCGTGCGGACTTGAGTTGTTCGGCCGCGGCCGATGTCTTCTTGCCGGCCGGCGAGTCCTGCGGGTACCTGGACTCGTGCAGCACGGCGATGATGCCGTCCAGAGCCGCCCCGATACGAGCCCGGTCGAGGGACGTGCCACCCAGTTCATGGTTGATCGCCGCGACCGTTCGCCTGATCTCGTCCTCCGCCGTGCTGCCGAGCTGCATTTCGGGGAGTTCGGCTTCGAGCATGGCCATGGCAGACCGTACCCCTTGACAAGCAGCCTTGATCTGCCGTTCCGTAGGGGCCGATGCAAATTGCTGGTGCGCGGATTGAACATCCGCCTCAGGCACGCCCGTTCGCCGCTGCCAGCTCGGGAAGTTCGCACGCAGGAATGCGTCCCGATCAGCCATGAGTTCTTCGCGGAACTTGCTGGCCGCTTCCTCGATTTCGCTCTTGAAATCCGTCTGCGTCCGCGTCAGCGTTTGCGTGACGTCCCTGTTGTTGATGGCCCAGATGGTGTTGTCCGCCGAGCCGTGGATGGTGATGTTCACGGACCCGCCCGGCGAAGCCGATTCGATCCGAGGCTGGTCGAAGCGGGGCTCGGGCCACCGCGTCGCGGCCTCCTGCCGCAGCGCCTCTTGACGCCCGCCCGGAACCTCACGCGCGTGGGTGTCCATGGACGACGGCTCGCGTGACCTGCCCTTGGGCGCCGACACGTGCCGCGTCACGCCTCGCCACGTCGGCTGTTCGATACGTGCCGTCTGCGTCTGCCGTGTCCGAGACACTTGCATGATGACATCCCCCGTTCCGCACCACGTCCCTAAAGCGTAGTGGCGCAGTCGGGAGGGGCAATCCTTTTTCAACGAATGTGACGTGTCGAATAATTACCGACCAGCAAATAGCACTTCCTTGTCGACATCATCTCTCGACACTCGGACACCAGATTCCCCAATACCCCGATCAACAGACTTGCCGACGTCCGCCATCAGCGGCGGGCAAGCAGTCAGCAAACCCAAGAACCGGGGAGGTCCGCACGGATGACCTCAAGGTCGCCAACCACGCACCCGCGTGCGTGGACCCAGCAGTGGTCCTGCAGGCCGTCCCGGCGCAGCAATCGGCCAGGGGCCGCATACCAGCGTACGGGTGAGCCCTCCTCGCTCGCCCACATCGCATGGTCAGGCAGTTCGACCCGGGCGTAGCGAGCGTGGAGGCGCGGCACCAGCGCGTCCGGTAGCTCGCAGGCGTCGTACAGGGTGTCGTCTCCGAAGAGCGACTCGCTCAGCACCATCTCGACCCACGCCAGGGACATCCGGTCGAGGAAGGGCATCCAGCCCTGGTGCGATTCCACCACCACCGGAGGGTCGTCCTCCTCGATCTGAGCGAGGGGAATCGCCCACGACGCGCAATCCTGGTTCTCGCGGCGGAAGACCAGGACGCCACCCAGGGCATCAACTCGTCCAGGGAGCAGCCGTCTTCGGACTGCAGGGGGCAGCCGATCCACTCACCAGCGAACCAGCGCACGAAGTCCCAGGCCTCCGAGCGGCCGGTCACGCCGCCTCCCAGTACCACCGACACGTCAGGACCATCCAGCATGCCGAGGAGGCTACGCTCGCCGGGCCCGGACCCTCACGTCGGAACCAGTGTGAGTAGGTGGGGGGTGGGGAACGGCAAAACATCTCCAGTCCCGAGCCGGCTGCCGGGGCCTGTACGACCCACCCCCCATGGCCGCGAGTCCCTCACGATCTCCGTCCGGCCCATCACACCGCACCGTATCCCCCGCCACTGACAACACAGCCGGTCCGGCGGCGGCCGGCGCGCACCTGGAGGTCACGTCGACTTCAAGACCGCTTCAGGAGAGAGGGTCGGACGTCCCGCCGGTGACCCGGCGCTTCTCCGACCGAGTGAGCAGGCACGGATATGGCTGCCAGCCACCCTTGTTGACCGCGGCTGACCCCTGCATCTGGCAGCGAAGATATCCAAGCGAAGGCGTCTGCTGTTCGGATAGTCAGCGAAGATCCACCGATGAGTTCCGCCGGCCGGGCCGGTCTACCGGACGTACGTCATCGAGACGCCGACTGGAGACCCACCATGACCAAACCCGCACACCCCGGCCGCATGCTGTTCGTGAACATCCCCGTAGCTGACCTCGAACGCAGCAAAGCATTCTTCGCTGATCTCGGGTTTGGTTTCAACCCGAACTTCACCGACGAGACCTCCGCCTGCATGCTGGTCGGCGAGCACGCCTTCGTCATGCTGCTCAGCCGTGAGAAGTTCGCGAAGTTCGCGAAGCTGCCGATGGCCGATCCCACCACGCACACGCTGGCGCTGTACTGCTTCAGCGTGTCATCCCGCGATGAGGTCGATACGGTCAGCGCCGCTGCGCTCGCGGCGGGCGGCTCCGAGGCGGATGGCGCCGAGGACTACGGCTTCATGTACTCACGCAGCTTCTTCGACCTCGACGGCCATGGCTGGCAGGTCATGTGGATGGACCCGGCGGCCGCGGAGCAGGACACCGACGCCCCGGCCTGACCCACCACCGCACAAGGCACGTGCGCCGTTGTCGTGCCGTACGGGCAGCAGCGAGCCGCTTCGGCAAGATCATCGGGTAGGTAGTCGTGGTCGTAGGCCTTGTGTACGACCACGACGTACCACTCGCCCACCAACTGTGTTGGTGCTGAGCGGGGCTATGCACAAGGCCCTTCACCTGCGTTCATGGCGCAATGGCTTGGGCTCCGAGGAATACTGCGAGGGCCAGGCCGGCGACGGCGATGCCGGCGGCCGTGGGCCGTGGGCCGTGGGCCGTGGGCCGTCGCAGAGGAAACCGTCGCGGCAGGACGAGGATCAATAGCGCGCTGATCCATGCGGCGGACACCAGCCAGGGCAGCCATGCCTCCGCTCGGTCCATCACCCGGTAACAGTGCTCGGCTCGTGGTCCGGTGACGCCGAAGCAGACCGAAGACGGAGCACCCTCCAGGACCACGCGACGTGGCTGTGTCCCTGCCCCTCGCTCCCCCCTCTGCCGAGAAACTGTCCGTGGACGGTGTCCGAGAGGATCCGGACCAACTTGCTGCACCCGCTTCAGGAGGGCGGGCAGCCGAACCAGTGCACCGTGCCGTTGCTGGAGGTGTAGCCCATGCACCTGACGGTGCTGTCGTGCAGGGTCTCGGTCCGGGCAACGCCTTCGTCCAGATGCTCGGACTTGTAGTAGGTCTCCACGAGGGTGTCGATCTCGATGGTGTACCAGCGGCGCTTGTTGTTCGGGATGCTGCAGTTGTGGCCGATCACGTCGGTGCCGGGCCCCCCGTGCCACATGTCCCGTTCGGCGCGGTCGCAGTACGCCCTGCCGGTGGCGTTGGCGGTGCCGGCACCGGTGCCGAGCAGGGCCGTCGCGCCCATGACCACCGCCGCAGCAGCGCCGAGCAGGCGCTTCAGAGTGAGATTCATCGATTGGTCCTCCTGCCAGCCGTGGTGACGGTCGGGAGTCCCCACGTCACCTTAAGGTGATGATCACACTTATCCGGGATATCCGGCCCGGCAGCCGACGGCGCAGTCCCCCGACCCGGTGACGTCGGTGCTGCCAATGCAGCAGGCCGCGCATGTGCTGCGCGACCATCGGCTGGTGGCCGTCAAGGCCGTGTGGGACGCCCTGCGCCCGCTCGGACTGGGATTGATCGACGCGGAACGGGTGGTCCACTCGCGATACGAGGTCCTCGGCGATCGCGTGAGGCGCACACAGCCCGATCCGCTCGACGTCACCTCACTCGCAGCCCGTGCTGCCGCCCACCCGGGCAGTGTGGCCGCGATCGAGGCTCTCTGGGACGGCGACACCGTCCACGACTGGTTCGTGCTCCTGGTCTCGGTCCTGGAGGACCCGTCAGGGCAAGGCCACCTGGCGACCGTCTACCACCGCGCCCGGGCCCCCGCCGGCGCGGGCCGCCCACAGGGCAGGACGGGCCTGGCCCACTACCTCGGCGTGCCGTTCCACTTCGCCTCCCCGGACGTCCCTGACGACGAGGCACCGCGATGGCGGACAGTCCAGCGTCTGCCTGAAGACCCGTCACCAAAAGCGCAAGCGGATCTCGGGTAGACCCACGGGGGGTTCCGACCAGGAACAAGCCCCAGGTGTGTTCGGCAAAGGGCAAAAGCAAAGGCAAGGAGGTCACCCACTCCTTGCCACTCTCAACGTATAGCGCACAGGGGGCCTTGCGGCAAGGCCCCGGTCGTGCTGCACAATCTCCGGCCGAAGCCAGAACCTGCGGAAATCCGGGCTCCGTGACGCGCTTGCAGGCACGCGCCGCGAAGCCTTGTTGAAATGGGGGACTTGATGATCGACGTGATCATTGCCGGTGGCGGACCGACCGGCTTGATGCTGGCCGGAGAGCTGCGGCTGCACGGCGTGAAGGTGCTCTTGCTGGAGAAGGAGTCGGAGCCGGCCCCATATGTCCGGGCGCTGGGCCTGCACGTGCGCAGCATCGAGGTGATGGATCAGCGCGGTCTGCTGGAGCGGTTCCTCGCGCACGGCAAGCAGTACGGGGTCGGCGGCTTCTTCGCCGGTATGGTCAAGCCCGCGCCCGAACGGCTGGACACCCTGCATGGCTACGTCCTCGGCATCCCGCAGACGATCACCGATCGCCTGCTGGCCGAGCACGCCGTCGCCGTCGGCGCCGAGATCCGGCGCGGCTGCGAGCTGGTCGGGCTGAGCCAGGACGAGGACGGGGTGAGTGTCGAGCTGGCCGACGGCGAGCAGCTGCGCTCGCGCTACCTCGTCGGCTGCGACGGCGGCCGCAGCACGGTGCGCAAGCTGCTCGGCGTCGGCTTCCCCGGCGAGCCGACCAAGGTCGAGACGCTGCTGGGCGAGATGGAGGTGGCCGTACCTCCGGAGGAGGTCGCCGCCGTGGTGGCCGAGGTCCGCGAGACTCACAAGCGGTTCGGTCTCGGGCCCTTCGGGGAGGGCGTGTACCGCGTCGTCGTACCCGCCGAGGGGCTGGCCGAGGACCGCTCGGTCCCACCGACCCTCGATGAGTTCAAGCAACGGCTGCGGGTGTTCGCGGGCACCGACTTCGGGGTGCACTCACCGCGCTGGCTGTCCCGCTTCGGTGATGCCACCCGGCTGGCCGAACGCTACCGGGTCGGCCGGGTGCTGCTGGCCGGCGACGCGGCGCACATCCACCCGCCGACCGGCGGGCAGGGGCTCAACCTCGGCATCCAGGACGCGTTCAACCTCGGCTGGAAACTGGCCGCCGAGGTGAGCGGCTGGGCACCAAAGGGGCTGCTGGACAGCTACCACGCCGAACGGCACCCGGTGGCCGCCGACGTGCTGGCCAACACCCGCGCGCAGATGGAGCTGCTGTCCCCCGAGCCGGGTCCCCAGGCAGTGCGCCGACTGCTGTCGGAACTGATGGACTTCGAGGAGGTGAACCGGTACCTGATCGAGAAGATCACTGCGATCGGGGTCCGCTACGACGTCGGCGAGGGCCATGACCTGCTCGGTCGGCGCATGCGGGACGTGGAGCTGAAGCGGGGGCGCCTGTACGCGCTGATGCACGGCGGCCGCGGACTACTGCTGGACCAGACCGGGCGGCTCTCGGTGGCGGGCTGGGCGGATCGCGTCGACCACGTCGTCGACGTCAGCGAGGACCTGGACGTGCCGGCGGTACTGCTCCGGCCGGACGGCCACGTGGCGTGGGTCGGCGAGGATCAGCAGGATCTGCTCGGCCGGCTGCCCCAGTGGTTCGGCGCCGCCGTCCGCTGAGCGCGTGCATGTCACTCCTGACCTGCCCCACGGTTTGCGGCTGCGCCGGGACGGCCTCCGCCCGGCGAGCCGGCGGCGGAGCACTGCCGGCGTTGCCCTGTCAAAGACGTGACGCGGTTCGGACGAGGCCGGCGACCGCTCTCGACCGGCTGTGCGGGGGCCATGCGATCACCGTCGTGACCGTCGGCGCGTCCCGTACCGGCACGGCGGCGACGTCGGCCCGCAGGTGGGCCCGGGACGACTCCGGCGCGATCGCGCAGGCCCGGCCGAGCGCGACCAACTGGAGCAACTGCGTGTGGTCGCGAACCTGGGGACCGGGGCCGTCCGGGTACGTACCGTCGGGGCGGGGCCAGCGCGGCAGGGGCAGGCCGGGCAGCTCGGCGACGTCGGCCATGCGCAGGTGTGTCCGGCCGGTGAGGGGATGCCCGGCCGGCAGGACCACGACCTGTCCCTCCGTGCACAGCTCTTCGGTGTCGAACCCGGTCGTCGAGTCGAACGGCCGGTGCAGCACCGCCACGTCGGCCCGGCCGTCGCGCAGCAGCCGTTCTTGCTGGCCGGGCCCGCACAGGAGCACATCGACGGTGACGGCATCGGGTTCGGCGGCGTAGGCGTCGAGCAGTTTCGCCAGTAGTTCGCTGGACGCGCCGGCCTTCATGGCAAGGACCACTTCGGCGTGGCCGGTCGCGGCCAGGGCAGCGCGGCGCGTGCGACGCTCGGCGGCCTCGACGGCGTCCAGCGCCGCCCGGGCCTCCCGAAGGAGCACCAGCCCGGCCTCGGTCAGGGTGACCGCGCGGCTGGTGCGTTCCAGCAGCGTCGCCCCGAGGCGCCGTTCCAGCTGGCGGATCGCCCGCGACAGCGGGGGCTGCGCCATCCCGAGCCGCTGCGCGGCCCTCCCGAAGTGCAGCTCCTCTGCGACGGCGACGAAGTACCGCAATTCCCGCGTCTCCACGCCGCAATGCTATCCGGCCGCCGACCGGGATCGATACCCGTGCGGTATCGCCGCCCACCCAATGGGTGTTGGACGCTCCGGCGGGGCCCGGAAACGATGGGACGTATGACTGAACAGACGATCGCGCTGGTGACCGGCGCGAACAAGGGCATCGGGTACGAGATCGCGGCCGGTCTGGGCGCTCTCGGCTGGGCCGTCGGTGTCGGCGCCCGGAACGAGGAGCGTCGCGAGGCCGCTGTCGCCAAGCTGCGTGCGGCCGGGGTCGACGCGTTCGGCGTCCCGCTCGACGTGACCGACGACGCGAGTGTGGCCGCCGCGGCCGCCCAGATCGAGGACCGGGCCGGACGCCTCGACGTACTCGTCAACAACGCCGGGATCACCGGCGGCGCACCGCAGATGCCCACCACGGTCGACCTCGCGAGGGTGCGGGCGGCCGTGGAGACCAATGTGGTCGGCGTCATCCGCGTCACGAACGCGATGCTGCCGTTGCTGCGCCGCTCGGCGTCGCCGCGCATCGTGAACATGTCCAGCAGCGTCGGCTCCCTCACCCTGCAGAGCACTCCGGGCGCCGAAACGGGCCCGATCGCCGTCGCCTACGCGCCGTCAAAGACGTTCCTCAACGCCGTCACGGTCCAGTACGCCAAGGAACTGCACGACACCAACATCCTCATCAACTCCGCCTGCCCCGGCTTCACGGCGACCGACCTCAACAACTTTCGCGGTGTCCGCACCCCGGAACAGGGCGCGGCGATCGCGATCCGTCTCGCGACCCTGCCCGACGACGGCCCGACCGGCCGGTTCTTCGACGACGCGGGGGAGGTGCCTTGGTGACCGCTCGACACGCCTCCCACTGACGGTGCGCGGCGGCGGCAGCCACTGCTCCGTCGCCCAACCGCCGGAGGCACTTCTTCCGGTTGCATACCGGGAACGGTCGGTCACCTTCTGTTCACCCGAGGAACCGGGGAACGTGGAATTCCGGGAGCACGCTCCCCGGCGTGAGACGAATCGCGGGAATAGTCCTCGCGGTCCTGCTGATCGGTGGCGTGGTGGCCGCCGTCGTCGCGGGGCGGCATGGTGAGGACAAGGGCACGGCAACGAAGACCGTGCGTGGAGTGATCGGATCGGAGAAGGCCGAGTTCTTCGCCGATCCCGACGTGGTGAAGGCCCTCGCCGCCAAGGGCTTCACCGTGAAGACGGAGGCGTCCGGGTCCTGGGCCATGGAGGGCCTGAACCTCAAGGGGTACGACTTCGCGTTCCCCTCCAGCAAGGCGCCCGCCGACCAGCTGGCCGCCAAGTACCACGTGCAGGAGCCGCTGCCCCGGCCGTTCTACTCGCCCCTCGTGGTCGTGGCCCATCGCAGCGCGGCCGACGTGCTCACGGCCAACGGCCTCGCCGTGCTCGACGGGAAGAGCCGGGGCACCCTGAAGATGGGCGCGTATCTCGATGCCGCCCGGCACAACCGCACCTGGCAGCAGCTCAAGGGGGCCTCCGCCCATGGCGAGTTGACCGGCACCCTGTACATCGCGAGCACCGATCCGGAGTCCTCCAACTCGGGTGCGCTGTACCTCGCCGCCGCGTCCTATGTGGCGAACGGCGGCAAGGTGGCCGCGGGCAAGGCGGACGTAGACCGCACCGCACCCCTGCTGCACCAGCTGGTCAGCGTGCAGGGCGCCCAGCAGTCCAGCTCGGACGCGGTCTTCCGGGACTTCATCAGCGGCGCCGGAAATCCGCTGGTGCTCGTGTACGAGTCGCAGGTCGCCTCGCTGCTCGCCGAACAGCAGCCCAGCTCGGACGCAGACGACCTCGTGGTGCTCTACCCGGACACCACGGTCAACAGCGACCACACCGTCGTACCGCTCGACGTGAACGGCCGGGCGCTCGGGGAGCTCCTCAGCACCGACCCGGCCCTGCGCAAGCTCGCCGTCCGGCATGGATTCCGGCCGCAGGGCGACGCCGCCGAGTTCGTCGCGGCCACCGCAAGCCGCACCGCCTACCTCAACCAGAAGCTGACCGGCGTCCGGCAGGCGCCCGTGCCCACCTCCGCGGTGCTGCACGAGATGGCCCGCCGGGCGCGCGGATGACGGGGGATCTGCAAGTGACCAGCAAGGACAACGAGTTCACGCTCAAACCGCCCAGTGACAGCGAGTTCACCCTCACCCCGCCCGAGGCCGTCACGCCCGTGCCGCGGGACAGGGCCGGCGGACTCGTGCCCGTCGAGGACAGCGTCCGTACGGACATGGCACGCAAGGCCACCGCCTATGTCGAGGGACTCGCCCAACTCGACGCCCGTTCCCCCGAGTTCGCGGGCAAGGTCGGGGAGATCACCGCTCTTGGCTCCGGTGAGATGCGCACCGCCACCGCCCAGTCCAACCGCATGCTGGAGCGGGCCGTGCACAGCCTGCCCGACAAGGGCGGGGACGCCCAGTCGAAGGTCGCCGGCTCGCTGGTGGAACTGCGCCGGGTCGTCGAGGACCTGGACCCGCGCGACCTGCCCGCGAGCAAGGGCCGCAAGTTCCTCTCCAAGCTGCCCGGCGGCAACAGGCTGCGCGACCATGTCGCCAAGTACGCCTCCGCGCAGGGCACCCTCAACAAGATCGTGGGCTCGCTGCGCGGCGGGCAGGACGAACTGCGCCGGGACAACGCCGCGTTGCAGACCGAGCGGATCCGGCTGTGGGAGACCATGGGCAAGCTCCAGGAGTACGTGGTCCTCACCCAGGCCCTCGACACGGCCGTCGAGCAGCACATCTCCGGCGTCGGGACGGGCGACCCCGAGGCCGCCGACACGCTCCGCGCCGATGTGCTCTTCCCGGTCCGGCAGAAGCACCAGGACCTGCTCACCCAGCTCGCGGTGTGCGCACAGGGCTACCTCGCGATGGATGTCGTACGCCGCAACAACGACGAGCTGATCAAGGGCGTCGAGCGGGCCGCCACGACCACCGTCTCGGCCCTGCGCATCTCCGTGATGCTGGCCTCCGCGCTCGACAACCAGAAGAAGGTCGTCGAGCAGGTCAACGCCCTGCGCGGCACCACCGAGGACCTCATCCGCGGCAACGCGGAAATGCTCGCCACGCAGAGCGGCGAGATCCAGCGCATCGCCGCCGATCCGGCCGTGGGCGCGGAGACGCTGCGCTCGGCGTTCCAGCAGATCTACCGCACCCTCGACGCCATCGACACCTACAAGGTGCAGGCGACGGAGGCGATGGCCTCGACGGTCCAGTCGCTGACGGACGAGCTGCAGAACGCGAGCGCGTACCTGGAGCGCAGCCGGTCGCAGGGCGCGCTGGAGGGCGGACTCGCATGACGAGACGGACCACCCGCGCACTCGCGCTGCTCGCCACGACCGCCGCTCTTTTGACCGCCTGCACGGCCGAGGAGCACAGCCAGGACGACTCCACCGCGCCCAGCCCCGGCACGCTGCGGATCCTCGCCTCCAGCGAACTCAGCGACATGACGGCCGTCTTCGACCGTGTCCGCAAGGACACCGGCGTCACCATCCGGCCCACCTACATGGGCACCCTGGACGCCGTGGATCTGGTCGCCAAGGGCAAGGCCGACGGGGCGTACGACGCGCTGTGGCTGTCCTCGGACGACTATCTGCGGCTGCGCCCCGACGCGGCGAAGAAGGTGGTCTCCGAGACGCCGGTCATGTCCAGCCCGGTCGCCATCGGCGTCAGGAACGCCACCGTCCAGGCCCTCGGCTGGAAGCCCGAACAGGTCACCTGGTCGCAGATCGAGCAGGCCGTGCAGGACGGGAAGCTGACCTACGGCATGACCGACCCGGCCCGCTCCAACTCCGGCTTCTCCACCCTCGTCTCGGTCGCATCGGCCCTGTCCGGCGCCCAGTCCGCGCTGACGGACGCGGACGTCGCCAAGGCCACGCCGAGGCTGAAGAAGTTCTTCCGGGGCCAGAAGCTGACGTCGGGTTCGTCGGGCTGGCTGGCCACGGCGTACAAACGGCGCGGCAACGTCGACGCCCTGCTCAACTACGAGTCCGTCCTCAAGGGCATTCCGGGCCTGACGGTGATCCGTCCCAAGGACGGCGTCGTGACCGCCGACTATCCGCTGTCCTCGCTCACCGCGAGCGACGCCCGTACTCGCGAGGACGTCCGCAAGGTGGCGGACGACCTGCGCACCGGCGCCGTGCAGAAGCTCATCACCGACACCACCCACCGCCGCCCGGTCGTCGCCTCGGTGGCGCCCGCATCCGGCCTGGACACCGGCCGACGGCGCGAACTGCCCTTCCCCGGCAGCCGTTCCGTCGCCGACGGACTTCTCGACTCCTACGAGAACGAGCTGCGCCGCCCCTCGCGCACGGTGTACGTCCTCGACACCTCCGGCTCGATGGAGGGCGACCGGCTCGGGGCGCTGAAGAAGGCGCTGACCGACCTCACCGGCGACTTCCACGACCGCGAGGAGGTCACGCTGATGCCGTTCGGCTCGGACGTGAAGAGCGTGCGGACGCACGTCGTGGACCCCAAGGACCCGAAGGCCGGCCTCGACGCCATCCGGCGGGACACCGACGCTCTCGACGCCGACGGCGACACCGCGATCTACACCTCGCTGGAGAAGGCCTACGACCATCTCGGCGCCGACCGCGACACGTTCACCTCGATCGTGCTGATGACCGACGGCGAGAACACCACCGGCGCCAAGGCCGGGGACTTCGACGGCTTCTACCGCCGGCTCACCGGCACCCGGCGGGACATCCCCGTCTTCCCGATCGTCTTCGGCGACTCCGACCGCTCCGAGCTGGACCATATCGCCGACCTGACCGGCGGCCGCCTCTTCGACGCCCAAACGGGCTCGCTGGACGGCGCCTTCGAGGAGATCCGTGGCTACCAGTAAGGTCCTCGGCTATCTCGAATCCCGCAAGAACCTCGCGGGCGGCGCCTGTGGCCTGCTCGGCCTGGTGCTGACCTTCACCGGGGTCGCGGGCCCGTACTGGCCCGTCGTGGTGGCCGGGCTCTACGGCGCGGGCGCGCTGATCGCCCCGCCGGAGCGGCCGGCCCTGCCCGACTTCCCGAGCCCGTCGGCGCAACTGGACGCGGTGCGCGAGGACTTCGCGAAGCTCGGCGGCTATCTCGCCGATGTCGACCTGCCGTCGGCACCGCGCACCCGGCTCACCGAACTGACCGATGTGCTGGGCGCGCTGCTGGAGCCGGGCTGGGTCGCCGAGGTGCTCGCCCAGGACCCCGAGGCCGTGCACGCCCTGTCCCGGGCCGTACGGCAGGACGTCCCCGAGGCCGTCGACACCTTCGTACGCACCCGGTGGTGGACCCGGCTGGCACCGGGGGCCGAACCGCCCGAGCGGCATCTTGAGCGGCAGCTGGATCTGCTGCGGCAGGAGGCCGAGCGGCTGGCGGCGGAGCTCGGGGAGACCGAGGCCCGCCGCCAGGAGTCCCACACCCGGTACCTGGAGGACCGGGGCGGGAACCGGAACGGCGAACTCAGCGCGTGACGTTGACGGTCGCCGACGCCGTCGAGCCGGTGTGCAGGTCGTCGCCCGGCCAGCTGACGGTGTAGGTCACCGAACGCCGGGTGCGCGGCAGGTCGTCGATGGTGAACGTGCCGTCGGCGGCGACGGTCACCGACGACAGGGTGCCGGTGCCGAGCCGGTCCGTGCGCTGGACGGTGAGCGTGGCCCGCTCGGAAAGTGTCTTGCCCTGGGCGGTGAACGTGCCGGTGATGTGGACGCCGCCGCTCATCGTGGCCTGCGCGGGAGCGGTCAGGGCGATCGAGCCGGCTGCCTTGCCGACCGTCACGGTGTGGGTGAGGTCGGTGGCGGGGCGGTGGGTCAGGTCACCGAGGAAGGAGACGGTGTACGTGGCCTCCCCGACCAGGTCGGGCTCGTCGAGGACGGTGAACGTGCCGTCGTCCTTGACGGTGGCGGTGCCGAGCTGGTGGGTGCCGGTCGCGTCCTTGCGTACGGCGGTCACCTTCAGCGGCTCGGCGGGCGCGGGCCCGTCCCACTCCAGTCGGCCGCGCACGGCCAGCGGCTCGCCCGCGACCGCCTGGGCGGGGCTGTGGGTGAGGTCGCCGGTGAAGCGGGTGTCGTACTGGGCGGCCGGGGGCTGGATGACATGCAGCCAGTACTCGGTGCCGCCGGCGCTCTGGGTGATCGCGAAGAGCCGCGCGCCGTCCTGGGACCAGGCCAGGCCCCGCGGGGTGACCGAGCCGCCGTCGAGACTGCCCTCGAAGGCGAACTCCAGCGGCGGCGTGGCGTCCGTCGGGTCGGCGCTCTGCACCAGGAGGTCGGGGGTGCTGCCGGTGGCCTGGGCGCCGCGGGCGAGGTACTTCCCGTCACCGCTGAAGGCGACCGCGGTGGCGTTGGCGCCGGCGGGCAGCGCCTGGTACTGGTCCGGCGCGTTCGACAGGTCTCCGGCGTTCAGCAGCCGGGTACCGGCGGTGGCGTCGGCCACGGCGACCTTGCTGCCGTCGGCGTTCGCCGCCATGTCCTTCAGGTCGAGGGCGCCCTTGCCGTCGGTGTCCGCGAACCGGCGCGAGGCGTTCCGTACCGGGGTGGTGCCGCTGACGTCGAACGAGGCGAGGAACGGGTCCGCGGCGCCGCTCTCCTTGGGCTGGCCCATGAGGAGACGGTTCTGCCCACGGGCACCGGGGGCCAGCTGGAGCCGGCCTACGTCGTTCCAGCCGGTCCGGGAGACCGTGCCGTTCGTGAGCATGTCGAGGCCCGTCGAGGCCGTGGCGCACTGGTAGGGCTGGAAGACATAGGCGTCCGTGCTCCACACCGTGCCGCCGGCGAAGGCGAGTTGGCGGCCGCAGGTGTCGTAGGCGGCACCGTACGCGCCGTTCTGCTGGAGCGTGTCGGTGTCGTACGTGACGACGCGGCCGCGCTCGCCGACGTACAGCGTCGTGGAGTCCTCGCTGAGGGCCAGGCCCGAGACCGTGTTCTCGTGCTGGAACGAGGTGACCTTCTGGCCCTGGAAGTTGTAGACCAGCACGGTGCCGACGTACTGGCCTTCGTGCTGGTCGGCGATGTAGATGCGCTGGTGCACGGAGTCGACGGCCAGTCCCGAGTACGACGAGATCGGCAGCTTGGCCACGGCGTCCTCGGCCGCCGCGTGTGCCGCGGGCGCCGCCGCGACGCTCAGGCCGGTCCCGGCGAGTACGGCGGTGAGCAGTGTGGCCGCGAGACGTCTGGATCGGTGTGCTGTATTCAACTGTGCCCCCCACAGGCTTGGTTGGGCACCTCACTGGTGTCGGTGAGACGCCCGTGAAGACCATGGAACAGGGGTGAAGATCCACCGGGCAAGGGGGCGCGCGGCGCCGGGCCCGCACCGAGCCCGCACCGGGCCCCGCAACGGCTCGCGTCTCGGTGAAGCGTTACCAATCGGGCCATACTCGTTCATATAGCATCAAGACGAAGCAAATGTTGCGGGCAGATCACAGCGCAGCTCGGGAGGCATCATGAGTCAGCGGCCGGTCCCTCTCCCCTACACCGACCCGGCCTTCGTCGCGGATCCCTTCCCGTTCTACCGGCAGCTGCGCGAGGCGGGCTCGGTGCGGTGCGCCATCCTTGCCGGTGGTCTGGAAGCCTGGCTGGTCACGCGCTACGAAGACGGTCTCGCGGCGCTGTCTGACCCGCGGCTGAGCAGCGACGTCCGGGACGCGTCGGACCCACGTCTCGTGCAGCAGCTGCCTACCGCTGAGCGCGAATCCTTCCTGCGCAACATGCTCCGCGCCGACCCACCCGATCACACCCGGCTGCGCCGCCTGGTCTCGAAGGCGTTCACCGCGCGCAGGGTGGCCGAGCTGCGGCCCCGCGTTCAGGCGATCGCCGACGGCCTGCTCGACACGGTCGTACCGGCCGGCCACGCGGACCTCGTCGAGGACTTCGCACTGCCGCTTCCGGTCACGGTGATCAGTGAGCTCCTCGGGGTGCCGGTGGCGGACCGGCACGACTTCCAGCGCTGGACCGACGACATGACCAGGCGCGCCGTGGAACCGCCGGACCCGGCCGTGGTGGACGGAGCGTGGCGGCACATGCGCTCGTACCTCACCAAGCTCCTGGAGGCCAAACGAGCCCGGCCGGGCGACGACCTGCTCAGCGCGTTGATCGTCGCCCGTGACGAGGAGCAGCGGCTGGACGAGGAGGAGCTCATCGCCATGGCGTTCCTGCTGCTGGTGGCGGGATACATCACCACGGTCAACCTGATCGGCGGTGGCATCGCCGCACTGCTCGCCCACCCCGACCAGCTGCGGATGCTGCGGGACGACCCGGCGCTGGTGCCGGACGCGATCGAGGAGTTCCTCCGCTACGACGGGCCGGTCAACCCCGGCATCGCCCGGTTCGCGCGCGAGGACATCGAGATCGCGGGCGTGACGATCCCGCGCGGAGCGACCGTACTGATCGCCTCGGCCATCGCCGACCGCGATCCGGAGCGGTTCCCCGATCCCGATCGTCTGGACATCGGCCGCCGGGACAACGCGCACCTCGCGTTCGGGCACGGCATCCACTACTGCCTGGGGGCACCGCTGGCCCGGCTGGAGGGGCAGGTCGCCATCGCCACCGTCCTGCGCCGTATCCCCCATCTGGAGTTGGCCGTGCCGCCCGGCGAACTCCGCTGGCGGCCGGGCGGCCTGCGCGGCCCCGAGCACCTGCCCGTCACCTTCACCCCAGGCGGCCCGGCTCCGGCCTCCACGACCCTTACACCCCCTGCGGGAGCGACCGTCGACACCGCCACCCCACAACCCGTGCCGCCCTCTGGCGGACACGCGTAGACCTCGGGCACCATCTCCCTGCACCGCCTGCACAGCCGCTCCAGAGGAAGCACGGCCAACCGCAGGAAGGGTCCCCATGAAGGCCACCCGGATCACGAAAACCCGCGCCGCCCTGACCGCACTCACCCTCGTCGTAGCGCCCGGCGTCGCCGTCCTCGGCACCGCCACCGATGCCTTCGCCGTCACCAAGATCAGCCACGCCACCGCCACCCAGATGTTCCGCCAGGTCGGCATCACATGGTCGTCCTCCGGCAACTGCTCCGACCGCAACGACCCGACGTGTACGTCCTTCGAGCAGCTCAACCTCGCCACCGCCCAGGGCGCCCAGACCCTCAAGCGCGCCAGCGGCTGCGCCCTCAACATCACCGGCGGCACCGAAACCGGTCACGCCTCGGGCACGTACTCCCACTGGAACGGCTACAAGCTCGACTACAGCAAGTACACCTGCGTCGGGAACTACATCAAGAACAACTTCACCTACATCGGCCTGCGCGGAGACGGCGCGCCGCAGTGGCGCTCCGGTTCCGGCAACATCTACGCCGACGAGGGCAACCACTGGGACGTCCTCTACTACAACTGCGGCGGCTGCTGACCGGCCCGTGCCCACTGCCGGTCGTCCCTGCCGTGACGGTCGCCCCTGCCGTGGCTGGGGCCGCCGTCACGGCGGTGGCGTCACGAACACCGCAGCCCGATGGGGGGCTGCCCCCTCGGCGCGGAGCGGGACTACATGTCATGCGACGGAACACGGGCGGCGAGCTCCGCCGCGAAGTGCCGGGCCTGCGCGCCCCAGTCATGGTCCATCGTGCCGAAATGCTGCAGCACCTCAACCAGTTGGTACGCCTCGGGCTCCGTCAGCAAGGGCAGCCGGGGCTCGATGCGGTCCGGCAGGTCGGAGACATCAGCCAGTAGATCATCCATACCCCACTCAACCGGCCATCCGAGCAGGGGTTACGGGCTGACATGGCAGACATGGCAGACATGGAAAATGGAAATCCCGGCCGCCGTGGTGGGCCCGCGTCATGGCCCTTCAAGCCGTGCTGCCAGTTCCCCGGGCAGGGAGTCCCGATGGGACCGGGTCACCTGGACGAGGGCGATGTCAGGGCGCCGTTTGAGGGCGTCGGTGAACGGGTCGCTGTGCGCGTGCACCGTGGCGACGACGTCGATGTCGGAGTCGAACAGGACCCCGACCGTGTCCCGGAACGCGTCGCATGCCAGCTCCATTCGCCCGAGCTCGTCGATCAGCACAAGATCTCCAGGAGCAGGATCCGATGCCGCTGACCTGAGCGGCGGCAGCGCGAGCCGCTCCAGGACGCCCAGATCGACGCCGTATCGTCCCACCCGCGGTGGTCCCGGGAAGTCGACGTGGGCGAACACGGCTCGCAGACCGCCCTCCAGCGTTTCCAGCGCGAAGCCGCTCCTGGTACCGCCGTGCCGGATCTCCTCCGTCGTGAAGCCGACGGCCCTACGGGTGCGCAGTAGCGCGGCCAGCCGACGGACAACGGTCGTCTTGCCCGTGCCCGGGCGTCCCTCGAGCAGGATTCTCGTCGGCATACTCGGCCAATGGGGTGTTTGGCCTGCCCGGGCTGTTGCCGGCCAAGCTGTTGCGGGTAGGGCCGCGCGCATGACTGGAATTGAGTTCACCAGCGCGGCATTCGGCGACCATACGGCAATCCCTCGCCACCACAGCGGGGAAGGCGACGACGTCTCGCCACCATTGACCTGGTCGGGGGTACCAGAGGGAACATCGGAGTTGGTTCTGCTCTGCGAGGACCCTGATGCCCCGAGCGGCACGTTCCTGCACTGGCTGGTCACCGGTATCGATCCGGGGAGTACGGGTACGGCGGAGGGGGAGCCGCCTCCCGGCGGCCAGGAGTGGCCCAACGGTTTCGGCCGGATGGGCTGGGGCGGTCCGATGCCTCCACCCGGGCACGGAGTGCACCGCTACTTCTTCCGCCTGTGGGCCCTGTCGGAGGCACTCCCCCTGCACGGCCGGCCGACGGCCGACGCGGTACATCGCGCCGTGAAGGGCAGAGAGCTGGCGAGCGGCACGCTGATGGGCACGTACCAACGCTGACCGCCGCCGCCGGCAAGGCACTGGTCTCGCCACTCGGTAGTCGGCTCGACCGTGCGCGGGACCCCGAGCCCGCCGGCGGCAGCGCTGCTACGGACTCCTATCCGGCGTACGCCCGCAGTGGGTAGTGGTCCGAGAGGTTCGTGTACGTGTACGACGTCCCCCAACTCGTGACCGTCCAGGGCGCCGACTGCTCCTTGACGACCTCGTTGTGCCAGCCTGCCGGGCGGGCATGACCGGCGCGGTTGAGCACGTAGTCGAGGTCCTCACGCGGGTCGTCCGGGTAACGGTAGCGGGCGATGGAGTTGTCCTGCGTGTCGAAGGAGTACGGGTGCCCGGTGCGCGCGTCGGCGCCGACGAGGCCGGCGTCGTCGAGCAGTGACGTGTACTCGGCGCTGCGCGAGTCTACGTTGAGGTCGCCTGCGACCAGCACCTCTTCGTCGGCGGGGATGTTCTTCGCGTCCAGGAAGGCGTCGATGGCCTTGAACTGGCGGCTGCGCATCGTCGCCGCTTCCCCCGCGCCGCATCCGGGATCCGTGGACTGCGCGTGCGTGCCGACCACGTGCACCTTGGTGCCGTTCACGTTCAGGACAACATATGCGAAGCCCTTGTTGGACCACCAGTCCGCACCGCAGGCGTCCTTGTAGACGTACTGCTCCTTGTGCAGGATCGGCCACTTGCTCAGCACGGTGACTCCGCCGTCCTCGGGCGTGACGGCCGAGTACGCCCCACCGGTCGCGTCCCAGCCACTCTTGCTGCGACCCACCACCGGCGTCTGGTACGGGTATTCCGTCGTGGCGGCGCTCTTCAGCGCGTCGGACGAGGAGTTGTCGAAGGCCTCTTGGAGGACGACCACGTCGTTGCCGTGGAAGAAGGACGTCTTCGGGATCTCTGCGGCCCGGTGGTCCTGTCCCCAGTTCGGGTACAGGTTCTTGCTCATGAGGAAGACGTTGTACGTCAGAACCTTCAGCGCCGGCGCCGGTCCGGCTGCCGCCGCCGGTGCGGAACCCGCAAGTGCCGCCGCGGGCAGCGCGAGGGCGAGCACGGCTGCCCCGAGGGCACGGCGGGGTACGAATCGCGTCACTGGATCTCCCTGTGGATGAAGGGGGGTTGAGTGGCGCCGCACATCAAACCATCTGGGATTACCCACGGGTAACAGTCACGCAGGCAACAGTTGACTCACAGCCGAGGAGGCAGAGAGTCCGATTGCGGGGACCTGCCTCGACCCACGCGAGCCTGGGGTGTCTGACACCACCGGCCGACGCATGGGGCTGTACCGTGCGGGGAAGTCGTGCAGGTCGATGTGGTCGGGGTAGTCGCGCATGTAGGCGGCGACGGCCTGTCGGCCCTCCAACCGCTGGGGCCGGCTCGGGGGCGCGAAGGGGAATTCCATGACGCCGTGCTCGGCCCACAGGCCGACCCAGGCGGGAATGTCCTTGTCCAGGAGCAGGCGCAGGCTGTGGCGGTAGAGATCTGCTGGTGAGGTGCTTTCGGGCATGAGGTTCTCCATCCCGTACGATACGGACCGTCGGTCCGCTTCGATGAAAGACACGGACAGGTGGTCCGGATTGCAATCGGAGGTACCCATGCCCGACCGCAAGCCACGCAAGGACGCGGCCCGTAACCGGGCAGCCGTCTTCGAGGCCGCCGACACCCTCTTCACCCAGTGCCGAAGTCCCGAGGAAGTCACCATGGCCGACATCGCGGCAGCGGCGGGCGTCGGCAAGGGAACGCTCTTCCGTGCCTTCGGCGATCGCACCGGGCTGATCCGCGCGCTGTACGAGGCACGGCTCGAACCGATCCGGAACGCCGTCGAAGAGGGCCCGCCGCCCCTGGGGCCCGCCACCCCGCCTCCTGTTCGCGTACCGGCTCTGCTCGACGCCGTCCTGTGCTTCAAGCTCGACAACCGCCACCTCGCCCTGGCCCTGGAGCAGACCGGCGCGGACAGCCCCTACCGCACCGAGCACTACGAGCGCTGGCACGCCCTGCTCCGGGACCTGCTGGAGCAGACCCCGGCGCGGGGCGGCACCGGCTTCGCCGACTTCACCGCCCACGCACTGCTCGCCGCCACCCGGGCCGACCTCGTCGCGTACCTGGCCGGCGAGAAGGGCGTGTCCCGCGAGGAACTGCGAGAACAGTTGGCGGACTTCACCGCCTCGGTCCTCGGCACGGACGCCGGAGACGTCACCCGGCGGAGGTAACCTGCCGATCCGGTGTAGCCGAGTAATTCGGATGGGGGGGTACAGGTACCCATTCGGATGCGGCCATCCGCGTCTGGCGAACGGGAAGTTCGCAGCCCCCTGTCACTCACCCGAACGGCCCTACTGCGGAGCGTGCACCCCTTGTCCCAACTGGCATGTCCCCCATTCGGAGTTGCGTCCGCACGGGGGACATGAGTCCGTGGGATTCGTGTCCCACCGGATCTCACCGTCAGGAGGAGACATGGACACCAAGCAGAAGGGCCACTCGGCCGACAAGCTGTGCGTCGTTTTCACGGTCCGTGTGATCGAGGGCGGCGAGCAGGGCTTCCTGGATCTGTACGACCAGATCCGCAAGTCCGTGGCCAGCACCCCGGGCCACATCGTCGAGAGGCTGGGAGCACCCGTCGACGACTCCCGTCAGTGGGTCATCACCAGCGAGTGGAAGACCGCCGAGGACTTCTTCAAGTGGCAGCAGAGCGAGGAGCACCGCGAGCTGGTGGCTCCGCTGCGCCAGTGGGTCGACTCGACGCAGTCGCTGCGGTTCCGGGTCGTCAAGGAGACCAAGGGAGCGATGTCATGACGCGGATCGCCAACGGCCCCATCGCCGTCCTCGGTCTCGGCACGATGGGATCCGGCCTCGCCACCCGCCTCCTCGAACAGGGCATACAGGTCCGGGTCTGGAACCGTACCGCCGAGCGGGCCGGACCGCTCGCCAAGGCGGGCGCCCACGTAGCCGACCACCCCGCCGACGCCATCGAGGGTACGACCGCGGCCATCTGCGCCGTCGCCGACAGCGAAGCCCTCGGCACCGTGCTGCACGGTCCGGACGGCATGCTGGCCGAGGGGCCCTACCCCGGTGTCCTGATCTGCACCAGCACCGTCGCGCCCGAAGAGATCGTCCAGATCGCCGGGGACATCCCCTCGGTTCTGGACGTCGGCATGCTCGGCAACGCCGACCACGCCCGCGACGGAGAGCTTCGGCTGTTCGTCGGCGGTGAGGAGAGCACGTACGACGCCTGCCGCCCGCTGCTGAAGATGCTGGGCAAGGAGGTCGTCCATCTGGGCGAACTCGGGTCCGGCATGCGGATGAAACTGTGCCTCAACCTGCTGATGGGCATTGAGGTGCAGGCGCTGGCCGAGGCCACCGAACTGGCGGCGGCGTCCGGGCTCGACCGTCAGCTGGTCCTCAAGACGATCGCGGGCAGCGGTTTCGCCTCGCCGGTCATGGCGTTCAAGTCCCGGCGCCTGGCCTCCGGTCGCTTCGAGGAGCCGGACTTCCGGCTGCGGCTGATGGCGAAAGACCTCATGCTCGCTTCCAAGCAGGCAGCAGCAGCCGGCCTGAGCCTGCCGCTGGTGACCGCCGCGGCAGAGACCCACGTCCGCGCCGCCGAGCAAGGACTGGGCGACCAGGACTGTGCCGCGGTCACCCGCGCACTCACACCGAAACCGGGACACGAAACGTGATCATTGACATCCACGGGCATCTCTCCCCACCGGAGGCGGCCAAACGCTTCCCCATGCCCCCGAGCCTGACCGACGTCGACGGCATGCTCGCCGCTCGCGCCGAGGCCGGGATCGACCTCACCATCATCGGCAGCCCCGTCGGCGCCGGAGCGATGGCGCGGGTACCGGGCGTGGACAACTACGCGCAACCACGAGACCGGCTGCGCAGTTTCCACGCCTGGATGTCGGGGCTGATCGCCAGGTTCCCGGACCAGTTGCGCGGCTACGTGTACGCCAACCCGTTCGGTGACGACGATCACCTCGAAGGGGTGCGGGAGACGCTCGCGGATCCGGCCTTCGTCGGCCTGATCACCACGTCCAGCGTCCGCGGGGAGCTGCTCGGCTCCCCGCGTGCCGACTCCTTCTTCGCGCTGGCCGCGGAGGCGGGAGTGCCGGTCCTGGTCCATGCCCCGGCTGAACCGGTCGGCACGGAACGGGTCGACGAGATCGGCTTCGTCGAGCAGATCGGCCGGTTCGGCGACGTCACCGTCGGCATGGCCATGATCGCGTTCGCGGGGTGGCTGGACAAGTACCCGGACCTACGGCTGATCGGCGCGACCGGCGGCGGCGCGATGGCGCTGCTGCCGGAGCGCCTGCAAACGGCGGCGCGCCCCCGGCACTGGGCCGGGGGTGCGCCGCCGTCCGGCCGCCCCGAGGCCGCCGCGGCTTCGCCGGCGGGCAAGGGGCTGACAGCCAAGGAGCCGGCGGCCGACCCGGCCGGGGCGCTGCACCGCATGTACGTCGACACGAGCCCGTTCAGTTCTGCGCATCTGAGCCTGAACGCGGAGGTGCTGGGGCCCGAGCGGATGCTGTTCGGCACCGACTCACCGCCGTTGGCCGCGCCGCTGGAGGAACTCATCCGCATGATCGAGAAGCTGCCGGTCGACAAGGCGTCCCAGCAGCTCATCCTCGGTGGCAACGCCGAGGCTCTCTTCGACCTCAGGAGCCGTCCGTGACCACCACGCAAGAGGCCGTCACAGCGGCCGAACGCTGCACCCCGGAGTTCCGGCGCGATCCTCATTCGGTGTACGCCCATCTGCGCGACACGGCGCCGGTCTGCCCCATGAGGCCGCCGCACGGCAACGAGACGTACCTGATCACCCGGTACGAGGACGCGCGGGCCGCCCTGTCGGATCCGCGGTTGAGCAAGGACATGTACGGGGCCATGGACGCCTATCGGAGGATCTTCGGGGACTCGTCCGTCGCGCTGGACGACAACATGCTCAACTCCGACGCGCCCAAGCACACGCGGCTGCGCCGACTGGTCAACTCCGCGTTTACCCCGCGGCGCGTGGAGGCTCTTCGGCCGAAGATCCAGGAGATCGTCGGAAGTCTGCTCGACGAATGCCCGGCCAAGAAGCCCTTCGACCTGCTGCCGGCGTTCGCGTTCCCACTGCCGATCATCGTGATCTGCGATCTGCTGGGTGTGCCGCCGCAGGAGCGGTCACGGATGCAGAATCTGTCCTCCACGGTGGCGCAGAGCGGATTCGACGAGGAGGCCAAGCGGGCCCAGCAGAAGGCCGAGGAGGATCTGCACGCGTACTTCACGGAACTCATCGCCGCCAAGCGGAGCCGCCCGGGTGACGATCTGCTGAGTGCGCTCATCGCCGCCCGGGACGACGACGGCGGGCTCACCGAGAGCGAGCTGGTCTCCACGGCGTTCCTGCTGATGTTCGCGGGTCACAAGACGACCGCGTACCTGATCGGCAACTCGGTCCACCACCTTCTGTCCCACCCCGACCAGCTCCGTGCCGTGCGGGAGAACCCGGATCTGATCCGGGCGGCGGTCGAGGAACTGGTGCGCTATGACGGCTCCGTGGAGACCGCGACGTTCAGGTACGCGACCGAGGACGTGGAGTACGGCGAGACGCGCATCCCGAAGGGCGCCCTGGTACAGATCGCGCTCATTTCCGCCAACCGCGATCCGCTGAAGTTCGACGCCCCGGACAGGCTGGATGTGATGCGGCCGGGAAACGCGCAGGACGCCCATCTGGGGTTCGGGCACGGCAGCCACTACTGCCTGGGAGCCCCGCTGGCCCGGCTCGAGACGCAGCTGGCCCTCACCATCCTGTTCGACCGGTTCCCCGGCATGAGGCCGGCCGAACCCCGCGGCGAGGCACGGTGGTTGGAGGTTCCCTTCCCGGCCTTCCGTGGCCTCGCGGAGCTGCCGGTCGTACTCGAACCTGCTGGGTGACCGACGCCGAGGGCAGGGCCGTCCCGTCGGGGCGGCCCTGCCCTCTCCCTTCACTCCATGAGCTGAACCCCGGGCTTCACCCCATGAGCTGAACCCCAGGCCTGAGCTGCGCCTCACGGTCGCGGGCCGGTAGGACGCCGCTTAGCGTGGAAGACACGACGCGTCCGAGCTGAGACGGCAGGCGGGCGCGGGTCCAGCCTGCCTCGGGAGGTCTCCCAGTGGGTACCGTCTCGTTTCTCCTCGTCGTAGTCATCCTGACGGCTCTGGCCTTCGACTTCACCAACGGCTTCCACGACACGGCCAACTCGATGGCGACGTCGATCGCCACCCGGGCACTGCGGCCCCGTGCGGCCGTCATCGTCGCGGGGGTGCTCAATCTGGCGGGCGCGTTCCTGTCCACGGAAGTCGCCAAGACCATCTCCGGCGGCATCGTGGACGACGCCAAGGTGTCCCTGGTGATGATCTTCGCCGGACTCGTCGGCGCGGTCCTGTGGAACCTGATGACCTGGCTCGCCGGGCTGCCGTCGAGTTCGTCGCACGCGCTGTTCGGGGGGCTGATCGGTGCTGTGTGGGTGGGCGCCGGGGGGTCCGCGGTGCAGTTCGGGGCGATCATCGAGAAGATCGTGATCCCTGCCGTCCTGTCGCCGATCGTCGCCTGCGTCGTGGCAGTGCTGGCGACCTACCTCGCCTACGTCATCACCCGGCGCACGGCTCCCGGTCAGGCGCGCAGCGGATTCCGCAGGGGCCAGATCGGTTCGGCGTCGTTGGTCGCGCTGGCACACGGCACCAATGACGCGCAGAAGACCATGGGGGTCATCACCCTGGCCCTCATCTCCGCCGGGGTGCTCACCCACGGTTCCGGGCCGCCCTGGTGGGTGGTGCTCACCTCCGGACTGGCGATCGCTCTCGGCACGTACACGGGCGGCTGGCGGATCATCCGCACCATGGGCAAGGGGCTCACCGACATCGAGGCACCTCAGGGCTTCGCGGCCGAGACCAGCGCGACGACCGTGATTCTGGCCTCGTCCCACATGGGATTCCCCCTGTCGACCACACAGGTGTGCACCGGCAGCATCCTGGGCGCCGGCCTGGGGCGCAAACTGGCCCAGGTGCGGTGGGGCGTGGCCGGGCGCATCGCGGTGTCCTGGCTGCTCACGCTGCCCTCGGCGGCGGCCATCGGTGGTGTGGCCGCCTGGATCGCCGACCACGGCACGGCGGGCGTGGCCCTGGTGGCCGCCGCCGCGGCGGCCGCGACGGCCGGGTTCTGGGCCCTGTCGCGCCGTCGCGCCGTGACCCCGGACAACGTCAACGAACTGCCCGCCCGACTGTCCGAGCACGCGGAGCAGACCGCGGCGTGAAAGCCGGGCGGCCGTCCCGTCCGCCGGCGAAAGGAAGCACGGCGATGAACATCGACTGGGGCGCCTTCGGCGGCGTGTTCGCGGTGAGCCTCGGTATCACGCTGCTCACGGTCGTGCTGTTCTCCCTCGGCATCGCCGCCTGGCCCCATGACGACGGCGAGGGCGGAGAACACGCCCGCGCCATCCGGACAGCCGCCACCGCGGCCGCGGTGCTGTGCTTCGCGGCGTGCCTGGCGGTCGCGGGCTTCGGGCTCGCCCTGATCATCGGCGTGTGACGAAGGGCCCTGGACCGCGGTACCGAGGCAGCGCCCGAGACCTGGGCTCGCAGCCCGATGCGCCGGGTGTTTCCGCGGGATGAGGCTGGGCCCATGAACACCGCAGCCATGGAATCTCACAGGCCCGTCCACCGCGTGGCGATCGTCGGGACCGGCACGATCGGTGCGAGCTGGGCGACGCCCCATCTCGTACGCGGCTTCGACGTCACGGCGACCGACCCCTCTCCTACCGCCGAGACAGCTGGGTGTCTGGCGCTTGGCGATGCCCAGCGTGAAGGGGCGACGGATCGCCAAGGTCCCCCAGGCGGTGGCGGCAAGCCAGGCGAAGGAGACGACGTCGGTGTGCTCCGAGAGTGCCGAGTCCGGCCGGGCGCCAGCCACGGCGCCGACCACGACGAAATACACGACGGTGCTGATCTCCAGGATCAGAGCGTCGAGACCGGCCCCGCGACGGCGGTCCTGCACGAGGAGCAACACCCCTGTGACGAGACCTCCCAGCGCGCCGCTGTTCCGCCGCCGGCCGGTGATTGGCGTCGACAAGATGCATGGCGGGCGTCGAAGTTCGACCCTTGCGCTGTGACGCTCGCCACAGAGTCACGGCTGTTGGGCGGCACTGAATCTCGCGACTGCAGATCAAAGCTGTGGATGACCGGTACGCGCCGTCCCCGCACGTGCCGTGGCCCGAACTGATCTGGGCGCGGGTCGAGAGGACGCCCCCGGTTGATACATTCACTTGATCATTCGTCGGCCTGACCTGCGGCTCGGCAGACAGACGACGTCTGGTGCCCCGAACCTGCCGGCGCCCGCGTAGCACCATGACATTTCGACAAGGACTCAGACTTTGGCTCGCACCCGGCTCCGTCGCCGCTTAGACCATCTCATGGGAACCGCCACGCTCTTCGTGCTCATCAGTGCGACGCTGCCCACGACCCCGGCCCTGGCCGACTCGCCGACTCCCCATCTCGACCGTGTCGAGAGCGCCCTTCGTGAGGTCTCACCGGGCCTGGAGGGGAAGGTCTGGGAGCGTACCGACGGGAATACGCTCGACGCGGGTGGCGGTGATCCGTCCGACTGGCTGTTGCAGACACCGGGTTGCTGGGGTGACGCCGCCTGCGCGGAGCGGCCCGGTACGCGGAAGCTGCTCGCCAAGATGGAAGCGAACATCTCCAGGGCCACTCGGACCGTCGACATATCATCTCTGGCGCCGTTCCCCGACGGCGCGTTCCAGGACGCGATCGTCGCAGGCCTCAAGAAGTCGGCACAGGCAGGAAACAAACTCAAGGTGCGCGTCCTCGTGGGAGCCGCACCGATCTACCACCTGAACGTGGTGCCGTCGAAATACCGCGACGAGTTGCGCACCGAACTCGGTGATGCCGCGGACAACGTGACGCTGGACGTCGCGTCGATGACGACCTCGAAGACCGGGTTCTCATGGAACCACTCCAAGCTCCTCGTGGTGGACGGCCAGTCGGTGATCACCGGGGGCATCAACAACTGGAAGAACGACTACCTCGACACCACCCACCCGGTGTCCGACGTCGATCTGGCCCTGTCCGGCCCCGCCGCACGCTCCGCGAGCCGGTACCTGGACCAGCTGTGGTCCTGGACCTGCGACAACCGGAGCAACCCCGGCAAGGTCTGGTTCGCCTCGTCCCAAGGCGCCGACTGCATGGCCTCGTTGGAGGGCGACGTCCACCCGGGGCTCGCCGACGGGGATGTTCCGGTGATGGCAGTGGGCGGCCTCGGAGTCGGCATCAAGAACATCGACCCGTCGTCCTCGTTCCGGCCGGCTCTCCCCACCGCTGCCGACACCAAGTGCCTGGTCGGCGTGCACGATTACACCAATGCCGACCGTGACTACGACACGGTGAACCCCGAAGAGAGCGCCCTGCGCGCGCTCATCGGCAGCGCCAAGGACCATGTCGAAATCTCCCAGCAGGACATGAACGCCACCTGTCCGCCGCTGCCGCGCTACGACATCCGCCTGTACGACACACTCGCGGCGAAGCTGGCGGACGGCGTGAAGGTCCGCATCGTGGTCAGCGACCCCGCCAACCGCGGAGCCATCGGCAGCGGCGGCTACTCCCAGATCAAGTCGCTGAACGAAATCAGCGACGTGCTGCGCAAGCGGCTCGAACTCGTCACCGGCAGCCTGCCGCAGGCCAGGGCAGCCATGTGTGCCAACCTGCAACTCGCCATCAGCCGTTTTGCCGACAGCGCGACATGGGCCGACGGAAAGCCGTACGCACAGCACCACAAGCTGGTGTCCGTGGACGGCTCGGCCTTCTACATCGGGTCCAAGAACCTGTACCCGGCGTGGCTGCAGGACTTCGGTTACATCGTGGAAAGCCCCACAGCTGCCGGACAGCTCAAAACGAAGCTGCTCGACCCCCAGTGGACATACTCCCGCGCAACAGCCACGTACGACTACACGCGCGGCATCTGCCAGGGATGACGCCGATGGAGTCCTGGGCGGTCGGCGACGCCTCCCGCTGAGCCGATCGGCGCCATTGCCGGGGCAGGACAACTACGGCGGCGAGGTGCGGGGCGATCGTGATCGGTGATCTCCCCTCACCCGCCCCACAGCGTGACGTACACCGGCGGCCGGAACCGGGACGGTGGGACGCCTGCGCCGGGTGCGCGCATGATGCGGGTTGCCGCGGGGGTGTGCAGGAAGTGCAGGAACGCGTCGGTGGCCGGGGAGCGGTGCTCGGGCGGCAGGACGGTGGCGTGCCATGTGGCATCCCAGGGCGTGGCCGGGGTCTCCAGGATGCGCAGGTCGTCGCGGCGGATGCGGGGCGACACCAGATGGGCCGGCGCGGGTGCCACGCCCGCGCCCTCGGCGGCGGCGGCCCAGGTCGCGGCCTGGTTGGGGAACACCAACACATGCCCCTCGGCCACACCGAGCCTGCGCAGCAGCCGCCCGGAGTCCGCGTCCGGATCGGTTCCGGAGGAGTCGACCAGCCACGACCACTGCGGCGGTGGACCGGGCGGTCGTGGCGACCTGGCGCCGGTCACCACGACCAGCTGGGTGCGGAACAGCGGCTCGCTGACCAGTTCGCCCCTGCGCGCGGCGCCGAGATACGGCCCCAGCGCGACGTCGGCCAGCCGGTTCTCCACCAGCACGCGGATCTCGTTGCCGGCGGCCACCCCGAACGAGGTCTCGGTCCTGCGCCCCGAGCGGTCGGCGAAGGCCTCCACGAGCGAAGGGAGGACGAATTCCGCGAGCGTGCTCGTGGCCACGACCCGCAGCTCGTCGGGCGCGCCCCGCGCCGCCCGCACCGCCGTCTCGGCATCCGCGCTCAGCGCAACCATCCGGGACGCGACCGGCAGCAGCCGCGCCCCCGCCGGCGTCAGACGCATTCCACCGCCGCCGGTGCGCTGGATGAGCGGATCGCCGAAGTGGGTGCGCAGCGCGGTGAGCGCCTGCGACACCGCGGACTCACTCACGTCCAGCGTCCGCGCCGCGGCGCTCACCGAACCGAGCCGGGCAACCAGCACGAAGGTGCTGAGCTGGGTGACGGTCACCATCCGATTTTCCCGCGTTTGGCGGGATAAGTGAATGCTTATCGCCCCATTGCATGGCGGGTACGGGAGAGCGCAGCATCACTGCACAGCGGAGGGCACAACGTTCCAGGAGGGCCCGATGCAGGTTCCGGCTGCTTTCCAGTACGAGACGGCCTCCAGCGTCGAGCATGCGATCGAGCTGCTCACACGCTACGGCAGCGAGGCCCGGGTGGTGGCGGGCGGACACAGCCTGCTGCCGATGATGAAGCTGCGGCTGGCCCAGCCCGAAGCCCTGATCGACATCAACGGCCTCGGCGAGCTGGCGCTGATCCGGGTGGACGGGCACGACCTGTCCGTCGGGGCGATGGTCCGCCACGCCGAGCTGCTCGCCTCGCCGGTCGTCGGCGAGCACTTCCCCATCCTGCGGGACGCGGAACGGGTCATCGCCGATCCGCTCGTACGCAACCGCGGCACCGTGGGCGGCTCCCTGTGCCAGGCCGATCCGTCGGAGGACCTGTCCGCGGCGTTCTCGGCACTGCGCGCGACCCTTGTCGCCCAGGGCCCCCGCGGCAGGCGCACCATCGGAATCAGAAAGTTCTTCCTCGGACCGTACGAGACCGCCCTGGACGAGGCGGAGCTCCTGGTGGAGGTCCGCGTGCCCATCCGTTCGCACGCCAGCGCCTACCGCAAGGTCGAGCGCCGGGTCGGCGACTGGGCGGTCGTGGCCGCGGGCGCGGTGCTGGAGATCTCCGAGGGGGTCATCACCGAGGCCGGCATCGGGCTGACGGCAGTGGGTGCGCCGCGGTTCGTGGCCGAGCAGGCCGAGGACTTCCTGCGCGGCGGGCGGCCGGACGACGAGGCCTTCGCCGAGGCGGGCCGGATCGCCTCGCAGGAGTGCCGGCCGACGGCCGACCAGCGCGGCCCCGCCGACTACAAGCGGCATCTGGCCGCCGAGCTCACCACCCGGGCGCTGCGCGCCGCCGCCGCACGCGCCCAGGGGCAGGAGGCGTGACATGCGGATCACCGTGACCGTGAACGGCGAGCAGCACACGAGGGACGTCGAGCCCAGGCTGCTCCTCGTCCACTTCCTGCGTGACGAACTAGGGCTCACCGGCACCCACTGGGGCTGCGACACCTCCAACTGCGGGGTGTGCGCCGTATGGCTGGACGGAACGCCGGTCAAGTCGTGCACCGTGCTCGCGGTCATGGCCGACGGCCATGAGGTGCGCACCGTCGAGGGTCTGGCGCACGGCGCCGAACTCGACCCGGTGCAGCAGGGATTCGTCGCCTGCCACGGGTTGCAGTGCGGCTTCTGCACGCCGGGGATGATGATGACCGCCCGCTGGCTGCTCGACCACAACGCGGATCCGTCCGAGGAGGACATCCGCGCGGCGATCTCCGGACAGATGTGCCGCTGCACCGGTTACGAGAACATCGTGCGCTCCATCCGCTGGGCTGCCGAGCACGGCGGCGGGGCGCGGACCGCGGACGCGGGCACCGAGCCGGCGCCCGCTCGCGAAGAGCCGGCGCCCGGCCGCGAGGAGGTGCGGGCATGACGACCACCGAGGAACGGCCGGTCGGCTTCGGACGGATGACCCGCAAGGAGGACGCGCGGTTCGTCCGCGGCCACGGAACCTACGTCGACGACGTCCAGCTGCCCGGGATGCTGCACGGCGCCATTCTGCGCAGCCCGCTGGCGCACGCCCGGATCGTGTCGATCGACACCAGCGCCGCCGAGGCGCACCCCAAGGTCAAGGCCGTGATCACCGGCGAGACCCTGGCCGGTCTCGGGCTGGCCTGGATGCCCACGATCTCGTACGACACCCAGGCGGTGCTGGCCACCGACAAGGTGCGCTTCCAGGGCCAGGAGGTCGCCTTCGTCGTCGCCGAGGACCGCTACGCCGCGCGGGACGCTCTCGAGCTGATCGATGTGGAGTACGAGCCGCTGCCACCGGTCGTCGACGCCCTGCGGGCGATGGAGCCGGACGCACCGGTGATCCGCGACGACAAGGAGGGTCAGAGCGACAACCACATCTTCGACTGGTCGGCGGGAGACGAGGAGCGCACCGACGAGGTGTTCGCGGGCGCCGAGGTCGTGGTGGCGCAGGACATGTTGTATCCGCGGGTGCACCCGGCGCCGCTGGAGACCTGTGGCACCGTCGCGGACATGGACGCCATCACCGGCAAGCTGACGGTGTGGTCCACCACGCAGGCCCCGCACGCCCACCGCACGCTGTACGCAATGGTGGCCGGCATCCCGGAGCACAAGATACGCATCATCTCCCCGGACATCGGAGGCGGTTTCGGCAACAAGGTCGGCATCTACCCGGGCTACGTGTGCGCGGTCGTCGGTTCGATCGTCACCGGCAAGCCGGTCAAGTGGGTGGAGGACCGCTCGGAGAACCTGATGAGCACGTCCTTCGCCCGCGACTACCACATGCACGGCGAGATCGCGGCGACGAAGGACGGGAAGATCCTGGGCCTGCGCGTCCATGTGATCGCCGATCACGGCGCGTTCAACGCCACCGCGCAGCCGACGCATTTCCCGGCCGGCTTCTTCGGCGTGTTCACCGGCTCGTACGACCTGGCCGCCGCGCACTGCGCCGTGACCGGTGTCTACACCAACAAGGCGCCCGGCGGCGTCGCCTACGCCTGTTCGTTCCGCGTCACCGAGGCCGTGTACCTGGTCGAGCGCATGGTCGACGTGCTCGCCACCGAACTCGGCATGGACCCGGCCGAGTTGCGGATGCGCAATCTGCTGCGGCCCGGCCAGTTCCCGTACCGGACGCAGACCGGGTGGGAGTACGACTCCGGCGACTACCCGCGCGCCCTGCGGCTGGCGATGGACATCGCGCACTACGAGGACCTGCGCCGGGAGCAGGCCGAGAAGCGCGAGCGCGGGGAGCTGATGGGCATCGGGGTCAGCTTCTTCACCGAGGCGGTCGGCGCGGGCCCTCGCAAGCACATGGACATCCTCGGCCTCGGCATGGCCGACGGCGCCGAGCTGCGCGTCCACCCGACGGGCAAGGCCGTACTGCGGATCTCCGTACAGACCCAGGGCCAGGGTCATGAGACGACCTTCGCGCAGATCGTCGCGGAGGAACTGGGTATCCCGCCCGAGGACATCGAGGTGGTGCACGGCGACACCGACCAGACCCCGTTCGGGCTCGGCACCTACGGGTCGCGCTCGACGCCGGTGTCCGGAGCGGCGACCGCGATGGTCGCCCGCAAGGTGCGCGAACGCGCGAAGATCGTCGCTTCCGCGATGCTCGAAGTGAGCCCGGACGACCTGGAATGGGAGAAGGGCCGCTGGTTCGTCACGGGCGACCCCGACCAGGGACGGACCATGGCCGAGATCGCGCTCGCCGCACACTCCAACCTGGAGCTGCCCGAGGGCGTCGAGGGCCAGCTGGACGCCACCTGCGTCTACAACCCGCCGAACCTCACCTTCCCCTTCGGCGCATACATATGTGTCGTCGACGTGGACGCGAACACCGGCCAGGTGAAGGTCCGCCGGTTCATCGCCGTGGACGACTGCGGCAACCGGATCAACCCCATGATCGTCGAGGGTCAGGTGCACGGCGGACTCGCCGACGGCCTGGGCATGGCGCTCATGCAGGTGATCGCCTTCGACGAGGACGGCAACTGCCTCGGCGGATCGTTCATGGACTATCTCCTGCCCACCTCGGTCGAGTGCCCGTCCTGGGAACTCGGCGAGACCGTCACCCCCTCCCCGCACCACCCCATCGGGGCCAAGGGCGTCGGCGAGTCCGCCACGGTGGGCTCACCCGCCGCGGTGGTCAACGCCGTGGTCGACGCGCTGAAGCCGCTCGGCGTACGCCATGTCGACATGCCGCTGACGCCCGCCGCGGTGTGGCGGGCCGCGCAGGGCCGGCCGCTGCGCACGGACCTGGCGATCACCTGAGGCGCCCGCGATGACGAACACCGAACTGCTGACCCGGGCGGACGTGCTCCGGCACGGCCGGACGCCGTTCGTCCTGGCCACCGTCGTCCACGCGGAACGGCCCACGAGCGCCAAGCCCGGGGACAGCGCGCTGGTGCTGCCCGACGGCACCATCGAGGGCTTCGTGGGCGGCACTTGCGCCGAGGCGACTGTGCAGTTGCAGGGCCTGCGGGTGCTGCAGACCGGAGAGTCGCTGCTGCTGAGGATCACGCCCGGCGTGGACACCGGCACCGAAGGCGCGCAGGAGTCCGTCGAAGGCCTGGTCACGGTGGCCAATCCTTGCCTGTCGGGCGGCACGCTCGACATCTTCCTCGAAGCCAACCTCCCCCCGGCGCTGGTGTACGTCTACGGACACGCCCCCATCGCCCGCGCGCTGCTCGACGTCGGTCGCGTCCTCGGCCTCGACGCCCGGCCTGCCTCGCCCGGGGAGCCGCTGCCACCCGATCTGGACGTCGTCGTCGTCGCCACGCACGGCCGCGACGAGGAGGGCGTACTCATCGAGGCGGCGCGCGCCGGGATCCCGTACATCGGGCTGGTGGCCAGTCCGAAGCGGGGCGCGACGGTGCTGGCCGGGCTGGATCTCAGCGAGGAACAACGCGTGCACGTCCGCACCCCGGCCGGACTGGACATCGGCGCCCGGACCCCGGCGGAGATCGCACTGTCGGTGTACGCCGAGATCATCGCGCTGAGGCCGCAAACGGCCCGCGCCGCGCGCCCCGGAACCGACACCGGCGCACCGCAGGCCGTGGCCGAGGGCGTGGACCCCGTGTGCGGGATGACCGTACCGATCACGCCCGCCGCCCTCTCACTGGACCGGGCCGGCACCACGGTGTACTTCTGCGGGCCCGGGTGCCAGCACGCCTTCGCCGACGACCCCTCCCGGTACGCGCATGCCTGACCTCGACGCCCTCGTACCCGATGTCTCCGCCCTGCGTTCCCGGCTGGACACCGTCGGCTATCTGGCCGACGACGCCCTGGCCACGGCGCTGCTGCTGGCCGTGCGCATGCGGCAGCCGATCCTGCTGGAGGGCGAACCCGGCGTCGGCAAGACCGAGGCGGCCCGCGCGCTCGCCACCGTGCTCGAAACCCCGCTGATCCGGCTCCAGTGCTACGAGGGGCTGTCCTCGGCCGAGGCTCTCTACGAGTGGAACTATCCACGCCAGCTGCTGGCCATCCGGCTGGCCGAGTCCCGCGGGGAGCCACTGCGGGACGCCGATCTGTTCACCGAGGACTATCTGCTGCCACGGCCGCTGCTCGCCGCGATCTGCCACCCGGGACCGCGGCCCGCGGTGCTGCTCATCGACGAGGTGGACCGCGCCGACGACGAATTCGAGGCGTTCCTGCTGGAACTGCTCGCCGATGCCGCGGTCACCATCCCCGAACTGGGCACCCGGACGGCCGCGGTACCACCGGTGGCCGTCCTGACCTCCAACCGCACCCGGGATCTGCACGACGCGCTCAAGCGCCGCTGCCTCTACCACTGGATCGACTACCCGGACACCGCACGAGTCGCCGCGATCATCCGCAGACGGGTACCGGAGTCGGCCGAGTGGCTGGCCCCGCGCGTGGCACGCGGGGTGGCCCGGCTGCGCGCCCGGCAGGAGCTCACCAAGCCGCCCGGCATCGCCGAGGCGATCGACTGGGCCGGCGCGCTGCACACCCTGGGCGTGTCCGTCCTCGACGCCGACGCCGCCGACCGCACCCTGGGCGCGGTACTCAAGTACGCCGAGGATCTGGAGGCCGTGCGCCGGGCCGGACTGGCGGAACTGATCGACGCGGAGGCAGGCTCCGATGCCTGACCTGCCGGAACTGGCCGCCTCGTTCACCGCCGCCCTGCACGACGCGGGGATCCCCGTGGGCCCCGACCGTACCCGGAGCTTCGCTCACGCGCTCACCGTGCTGGCCCCGGCGACGACGCGCGAGCTGCGGCACTGTGCGCTCGCCACCCTGGTGTCCGACCGCGAGCAGATCGGGCCGTTCGACGCGGTCTTCCGCGAGGTCTTCGGCGGCCCGGGCGACCGCGGAGTGCGGCGCGGGCAACCCGGTGACCCGGCCCGATCGCTCCCGAACACCGTTCCTGGCCGCGTCCCCGGCGCTCGGCGGGCCATCGCGGACAGAGCCGGCCGGGAGGCCGACGCACAGCCGAGCAAGGCTCCTGTCCCCCTCGCCGCCAGTCCGCTCGACCGGCTCGCCAACCGCGACTTCGCGGACCTGTCCGCCGAGGAACTGGCGCGGCTCGCCGACATGATGCGCACCATGGTGCTCCGCACCCCGACCCGGCCCTCCCGCCGACGCCGGACCGCACACCACGGTGCGCGCATCGACGTGCGCCGCACCCTGTCCGACAGCCGGCGCACCGGCGGCTACCCGCTGCGGCTGCGCCGCTTCGTGCCCCGCACCCGCCCCCGCGACCTCGTCGTGCTCTGCGACATCTCCGGATCGATGGAGCCGTATGCCCGCGCGATGTTGCAACTGCTCTACTGTGCCGCCCGCGCCACCCACGCCGAGGTCTTCACCTTCGCCACCCGCCTCACCCGCCTGACACCCGTCCTCCGACGGGCCGGGCCGGACGACGCCCTCGCACGGGCCGGACGGGCGGCACCGGACTGGTCCGGGGGCACCCGGATCGCGGAGTGCCTGGCGGACTTCAACGAACGGTTCGGCCGGCGCGGCATGGCGCACGGCGCCGTGGTCGCCATCATCTCCGACGGCTGGGACACCGGCACACCCACCGACCTCGCCACCCACATGGCGCGGCTGTCCCGGGTCGCCTTCCGCGTCGTATGGGTCAACCCGCGCACCGCAAGCCCTCGTTACCGTCCGCTCGTGGCCGGCATGGCCGCGGCGCTTCCCTACTGCGACGCCGTCGTCAGCGCCCACAACCTGGCGGCCCTGGACGACTTCACCGCAGCACTGTCCGCCCCGTCAAAGAAGGCGACGACCCGTCTCCGCGTCCGCACAGTGCAGCCGGACCTCCTTCCGGTCCCGGCTTCGGGAGCGGAACAGTACGCGGTCGGTGCCGAGCGGCACCGGTGACCCGTCGTACGGGAGCGTCGCCGCCGCCCAGAGCACTCGGCCGTCGCGGACCGCCGCGACGGTGTCACCGTCGGCAACGAACAGGTGTTCCGGTCCGGCGGCGATCTCCGTCGGCCCCTGCACCGCCCGGCCGTCCGGGGCAGTCACCGTCAGCCGCCGCAGGCCGCGCCGCCCGCCGATCTCGGCCGCGTGGAGCCGGTTGCGCCAAGTGACCGCGTACACCCAGTCGCCGACGCAAACCGGCCGGTCCCTGAAGGAGGTGAAGCGCCATCGGCCGAGCCGCCGGCCGGCCAGTGATTCGGCCTGTTCCCGCCCGCCATGGGCGAAGATCTGCACGCGACGCTCGAAAGCCCTGCCGAACACCACCCGGCCACCGTCGGCCGGTGCGGGCGGCCCGAAGAAATGCTTCAGCGCCCGCTTCGGGAAGCGGGTCGTGGTCAGTTGTCTGCCGGTGTCGCAGGAGCGCAGGGACAGTTCGGGGTAGGAGCCGTCATTCCAGCTCTGGAAGAACTCCGCGTCGCCCGTCACACCCTGGCCGAGCAGGGTGCCGTACCCCTGGTGCCAGAGTTCCTCGCCGGTGCGGGCGTCCAGGGCGCGGTGGCCCCCGGCGTCCAGGATCACCCGGCCCCCGCGCACCAGCAGGCCCCAGATCCGCTCGAACTCGTCTTCCCACAAGGGCTCACCGGTGAGCGCGTCGAAACCGGCGATCTTCCCCCGGTCGTCACTGGTGTCGTTCCAGAGCAGCACGGTAGCCCCGACGGCGGCAACCCGGTGCAGCCCGGACTTGCGGCGGGTCCACCGCACCTTGCCGGTCGCCGCGTCCAGGGCGGTGAATCCGCTGCGGTCGGACTCCCGTCGTACGGGGACCACGACCACCTCGTCCGCGCGCGCCAGCCCGGCCGGCTCAGCTTCGGCGAGCGCCTCGCTGTACCAGAGGATCCGGCCGGCGTCCGCGTCGACGGCAGCGATACGGTCTCCCGACACCCGTACGTATACGGTGCCGTCCACGGCAACTGGCCGCCCCAGCACTCCGGTTGACGCGCCCAGCGTCCACAGACCTCCCCCCGCATCCGTCTTGATCCTCAACGGCGCTCTGTCATCGGAGACCACAGCAGGCTCTTTCGGGCGATGGAATTGCTGAGGGCAAAAGGAAAGGCAAGGGAGGTTGCCCACTCCTTGCCATGTACAACGTATAGCGCACTGGGGGGCTTGCGGCAAGACCCGGGTCGTGGCGCAGAATCGCCGGCCGAGGCCAGAAGCTGCGGAAATCGGAGTCGCTGAGTGCGTGTGTTGTTGGTGACGTATGGGTCGCGCGGAGACGTCGAACCGTTGGTGGGACTCGCGGTGCGGTTGCGGGAACTCGGCGCGGAGGTGCGCGTGTGCGCGCCTCCGGACGAGGACTTCGCGCGGCGGCTGGCCGGTGTCGGCGTGCCGATGGTGCCGTTCGGCCGGTCGGCGCGCGCACTGACGACCGGGGCGCCGCCGTCACCGGCGGATCTGCCGCGGCGCGCCGCCGATTTGATCGCCGATCAGCTCGGCGCCGTCACCGCGGCGGCCGAGGGATGTGACGTACTTGTGGCGACCGGTGTGATGCCTGCGGCGGCCGGCGCGCGGTCGGTTGCCGAGAAACTTGGCATCCGCTGTGTGTACGCGACCTTCCAGCAGCTCACCCTGCCGTCGCCGCACCACGCGCCACTGGCGTATCCGGGTCGGCCGTTCCCGCCGGAGGTCACCGACAACCGGATGCTGTGGGACTTGGACGCTCAGCACATCAACGCGCTGTTCGGTGAGGCGCTCAACACGCAACGGGCGTCGGTCGGCCTGCCGCCGGTGGACAACGTCCGCGACTACGTCATCGGCGACCGGCCGTGGCTGGCGACGGACCCGGCCCTGGACCCCTGGCAGGAAGGGGCGGAGCTCGGCATCGTGCACACCGGCGCGTGGATCCTGCCCGACGAACGCCCGCTCCCGCCCGAGTTGATGGCGTTCCTGGACGCCGGGACACAACCGGTGTACGTGGGCTTCGGCAGCATGCCCATGCGCGCATCGACGGATGCCGCTCGGGTGTCCATCGAGGCGATCCGTGCGCACGGCCGCCGTGCTGTCGTGTCCCGAGGCTGGGCCGATCTGTCTCTGATCGACGACCAGGACGACTGCTTCGTCATCGGCGAGGTCAACCAGCAGGCACTCTTCGCCCGGATGGCCGCCGTCGTCCACCACGGCGGCGCGGGCACGACGACGGTGGCCGCGCGGGCCGGCGCGCCTCAGGTGGTGGTACCGCAGCTGGCGGACCAGCCGCACTGGGCCGGCCGGGTGGCCGCGTTGGGCATCGGCGCGGCGCACGACGGCCCGACCCCGACGTTCGAGTCCCTGTCGGCCGCGCTCAAGGCGGCCCTGACCCCCGAGACGCGTGCACGAGCGACCGCAGTGGCCGGCAGGATCCGCACCGACGGAGCGACGGTGGCCGCGAAGCTGCTGCTGGACGAGATCAGCCAAGAAAGGCCGCCCCTGCCCGCGTGAGCGGCCACGAACCCCACGCCGGCGGAGCGTTGCCCGTCATGGCCGCCGGATTCGTCACGCCGGATTCGTCACGCCGGTCCGCACGCCTTGGCACGCGCCGAGGTCGCCGGCGACCTCAAAACGGAGCTGATCACGTGAACCCCCTGACCACCAGCGCATTCGACCTTCCCGAGCGCCTCTCCCCCAAGGCCGACCCGGCGCTGATCTCCTCCGACGAACAGCACTTCGCGGCGATCGCGGAATGCCTCGCGCAGTCGATCGCCGAACTGTCCGACCGCCTCGAAGCCGAGCGCAAGGCGCCCGGGGGCGCAGGACGGCAGGCGATGGACCGGGACGCGGAGATCCATCGGCTGACCGCCCGCCTGCGCGCACTGCGTCGCTTCGGTCTTGACCTGTGCCTCGGCCACATGGTCAGCGCGGACCACCCCGAGCCCGTGTACGTCGGACGACTCGGCCTCACGGACAGTACGGGTCGTCGGCTGCTGCTCGACTGGCGCTCCCCCGCGGCCGAGCCGTTCTTCGGAGCCACCCACGCCGACCCGATGGGGCTGGCGAGCCGCCGCAGGTATCGCTGGGCCCGAGGTCGGATCAGCGACTACTGGGACGAGGTATTCGCACCGGACGGGATTGCCGGGCACGCCGCGCTGGACGACCAGTCCGCCTTCATCGCCGGCCTGGGCAGGGACCGGTCGCCACGGATGCGAGACGTGCTCGGCACCATCCAGGCCGACCAGGACGCCATCATCCGGGCGGGATCCCGCGGCGCCCTCGTCGTCGACGGCGGTCCGGGTACGGGAAAGACCGTCGTCGCTCTGCACCGCTCCGCCTACCTCCTCTACTCCGACCCTCGCCTCGGTCACCGCCGGGGCGGCGTACTGTTCGTCGGTCCCCACCAGCCCTACCTGGGCTACGTCGCCGACGTCCTGCCCAGCCTCGGAGAAGAGGGCGTGCAGACCTGCACCCTGCGCGACCTCGTCGCCGAGGGAGCCGGGGCGGCGATCGAGGCCGACCCGAGCGTGGCCCTGCTGAAGTCGTCCGCGACCATGGTGAAGGCGATCGAAACGGCCGTCAGGTTCTACGAGGAGCCGCCTGCCAAGGGAATGACGGTCACCACCCACTGGTCCGACATCTGGCTGAGCGCCGACGACTGGGCTGTGGCGTTCGAAGCGGCAGAACCCGGCACTCCGCACAACGAGGCGCGCGACCAGGTCTGGGAGGAACTGCTCACGATCCTGGTCGACAAGCACGACGGCGACGTCTCGCCCGACCTGCTCCGGAGGTCACTGCTGCGGGACAGGGAGCTGCGGACCACCTTCAACCGCGCCTGGCCACTGCTCGAAGCGGCCGACCTCGTCGGCGACCTGTGGTCGGTACCGGCCTACCTGCGGATGTGCGCTCCCTGGCTCGGCCGCGACGAGGTTCAGCGGCTGCAGCGCGCAAAGGCCCAGGCCTGGGCGGTGTCCGATCTGCCGCTCCTGGACGCGGCACGGCAGCGGCTCGGCGACCCGGACGCCTCGCGACGCAAGCGCCGGCACGAGACCTCCGTCGCCGCGGAACGTGAGCGCATGGCGGCCATCATCGACAACGTACTCGCCGCCGATGACGACGGTGAGGGTGTGGTGACGATGCTGCGCGGACAGGACCTGCGGGACAGCCTGGTCGACGAGACCGCACTGCCCGGCACCGACCCGGACCGGCTCGCCGGGCCGTTCGCGCACATCGTCGTGGACGAGGCCCAGGAACTGACCGACGCGGAGTGGCAGATGCTGCTGCTGCGCTGCCCCTCCCGGAGTTTCACCATCGTCGGGGACCGTGCGCAGGCCAGGCACGGCTTCACGGAGTCGTGGCAGGAACGGCTCGCGCGGATCGGGCTCGACCGGATCGACCTGGCCTCGCTGAGCATCAACTACCGGACGCCGGAAGAGATCATGGCGGAAGCGGAGCCGGTCATCCGCGCCGTACTCCCGGACGCCAACGTGCCGACCTCGATCCGCGGCAACGGCATCCCCGTCGTACACGGATCCGGTTCGGACCTGGACTCGATCCTCAACACCTGGCTCGCCTCTCATGCCGAGGGGATCGCCTGCGTCATCGGCGATCCCGCATTCCGCGCGACGTCCCGTGTCCAGTCGCTGACCCCGGAGCTGTCGAAGGGACTCGAGTTCGACTTGGTCGTCCTCGTCGCCCCGGAGGGGTTCGGCGAGGGCATCGAAGGAGCGGTCGACCGCTATGTCGCGATGACCCGGGCGACCCGACAACTCGTCATACTCACGAGCACCTGACGTCGGCCGCGGGCGTGGCGGCTAAGCCCGGTGGCCGGTGTGCAGGGCGGCGAACAGCCCCCGGGCGCGGGTGCCGTCCGGTGCGAGCCAGGAGCCGGCGACGTGGCCGGTCGCTCGAAGCGGAGGGAGAGACGGGCTATCAGGGACAGGCCGCAGGACACGCTGCAGGCGGAGGGTAGTGCCATGCGGCGCAGACAGTCTGAGTTCGGTGCTGTCTTGATCGTCAGTGGCGGTGGCGGTGGCGGTGGTGCTGGTGCTGGTGAAGTCTGTGGAGAGGGAGCCTTCACCGGTGAAAGAGCTGATCACCTCAAGGTCGGGGACGTCGCTGATGTTTTGGTCCTGGGCCTGGACCCTGCCCTCGATGAGAGCCAGCAACTGGGCCACCAGCACTGCGTCGTGGCAGCCGTCATAGGCCCAACGCCGGCCCAGCACGCCGTGCTCCATGGTGCCGACGAGGGCGTGCTCTGCCCCGTCGAGCGGAGCACCGCGATAGGTGAGCGGCACCAGGTAGGTGGTCGGGTGAGGGCCGGAGACATCGGCGACCACGATGAACTCGATCCCGACCTCGCCCTGCGGATCGTCCAGCCGGAAGCCGCCGGCCTTGGCCAACTTCGGTTCGGCCGAGCCACCGCGGTACCACGGACGGGAGGGCAGCCAGGAGGTGAGCAGCTCCAGCTTGGTGGGCTTGAGCTCGGTGTGATGGATGACAGCCATGCCGAAGGTTGCCTTTCCCAGTCATCGCGGACGGCGGGTACCGGGGCACCGGCCTGGTCGGAGGATGCTCAGTCGAGACAGAACTCGTTGCCCTCGATGTCCTGCATCACGATGCACGACTCGTTGTCGTCATCGGCGAGCAGCAGTTGCACGCGTACCGCGCCGAGCGCGATCAGCCGTGCGCACTCGGCCTCAAGCGTGGCGAGGCGCTCTTCACCCACGAGCCCGGTGCCGACCCGCACGTCAAGATGCACCCGGTTCTTGACGACCTTCCCTTCGGGAACGCGCTGGAAGTACAGCCGCGGGCCCACGCCTGAGGGATCACTGCAGGCGAACGCTGCCCCCTGCCGCTCAGGCGGCAGCGAGCGGTCGAAATCGTCCCACGTGGCAAACCCCTCCGGTGGCGGCGGTACGACGTACCCCAACACCTCGCACCAAAAGCGAGCGACGCGCTCAGGTTCCGCGCAGTCGAAGGTCACTTGGAACTTCTTGATCGATGACATCGGCGCACCATAGCAGGGGGACTCTGTGGTTCATTTCCCGGTGTGGATCCGCATGTTGTGCCGGTAGCCCTCTGGCCGTGGAACGGTGGCGCCGGGCCTGGCGCGAGCGCGACGAGATGCAGTTTGCGCGGCCGGCGCACCAGCTGCCCGCCCACCCGCCGGACGTCAACCGGCAGGAGGGTATCCGATCGCTGGTCAAGCCCCGATCTGGTAGACGCCTGCCTCGCGGCCACCGGAGTGATCGCGGACGCTGACGCAGTGGGTCACGCGGACGCTCCCAGGCGGGAGTATTCGCTGGCAGGCCACGGCTTCTCGCTGACAGGCTGTGGCCATGAGTCCCGAGTCCAACGGCGTGTCCGGCATTTCTTGGCTGGGTAACCCGATCGACGCGCGTGCGCTGTTCGGTCCGGAACTCAGCTCGCTGCTCGATACCCTGCGTGGTCTGACGCCCTCCGACTGGAGCAGGACGGCAGCCGGGCGCTGGACGGTGCACGACGTTGCCGCCCACCTCCTCGGTGACTACTACAGCCGCCTCGGCCACGGCTACCGGAACGGCTTCGCCGACGGCGAGACGCTTGAAGCGTTCATCCACCGCACGAATCAGGAATGGGTCGAGCTGCACGCCGATGACAGCCCTGCTTCGCTCATCGACGCCCTCGCAGCGGCAGGCACCCAACTCGCCCAGCGATTCGCCACGGCCAACCTCGACGCGGCCGCCCTGGGCGTGTCGTGGGCAGGCGTCGACCCCGCGCCGGCGTGGCTGGACATCGCCCGGGAGTTCACCGAGCACTGGACTCACCGGCAGCAGATCCGCCACGCCATCGGACGCGGCACCGACCCGGAGCCGCGTGCCCTGGCCGTGGTCCTCGACACCTTCATGCGGGCCCTGCCCCACACACTCCGACGCACGTCAGCACCCATCGGCGCGCAGGTCCAGGTGATCGTCGAGGGCCCCGCCGGCGGCAGCTGGACGGCGACTGCCACTGCGGACCGATGGTCGCTGGCCGAAGCGCCGACCGGCCGGCCAACCGCGACTGTACTGCTGGACACCGAGACCGCCTGGCGATTGTCCACGCGGACCATCGATCCTGCGGATGCCCTGTCCCGCGCACATGTGCAGGGAGATCGTCGACTCGCCGAAGCCGCGTGCCAGATCGTGTCCATCATTTACTGACGGCGTCGGCCTCGCCGGCCTCCACTGTGCCTGGCGCCAACAGCGCCAGCCATGGGCACCAACATCACGCATTCAACTTCAGTAACCGCTGCCGTCTCGTGCGTTTGAGGGGCCCTGCGCTTCTCGGACAGCGGTGTTGAGGGTTCTCCTTATGCCGCTGCCTGCAACTCCTCGTACTCGGCGTGGACTTCTGCGGGAGTCTTGTAGCCGAGTGCGGAGTGGAGGCGTTT